>CBFHSD010000176.1:0-1021 GCA_965658375.1 Salibacteraceae bacterium | reverse complement strand
GTATTTTACCTACTGGCCAAAGTGGCAATCCATTCAGCACACATTATGATGACCAAGCAGAGCTCTTTACAAAAGGACTCTATCGTCCACAGCACATGAATAGAGCGCTCATCGAAAAAGACCTGAGCCGAAAGGTTGAGTTCATGACCAAACCATAGAACACAAAAAAGCCCCGATCTCTCGGGGCCCTTCTGTATGCGTATTGTTAGTGCTTATTTCACAAAGTACTTTTGAACTTCCGTGCTTCCATCAGCGTATTGAATTTGGAAGATATGGATTCCCGTTTCAATTCCTTCGAAGCGAACCGTGTTTCCGATAGCTGTTGTTTGATCAACCATTCTCCCAGCTACATCGTACACTAAAATAATTCCTGAATTGGTAATGGTGCTTCCACCATTCATATCAAACTTCACTTCTACCAAAAAGTCATCGCTTTGGTTGTTCAAGCTTGCATACGTATAAAGCTTCCCACCATCTTCAATAAACAATGAAGCGCTAGAACCAACTGAGAAACTTCCGCCCCATTGGTTCAAATAAACCTGCGCACCGTCCATTACGTTAAATGAACCCGTTGTTACTTGAATTCCATATCTCAATCTCACTTTGTGGTATACATACACATCATCCGTTGCGAAGTTCGGTGCGCATCCACAATTTGATCCACCTTGAGTAGTAGACCATTTGCTTGAACTAGAATTGCTATTCCAGTTGCCTATTGAATAATAGGTTGCTGCCTGAGATATTCCGGAGGTGAGTAGAACGAGTGAAATCAATAATAAACGCATATCTTATTGTTTTGCTCTCTGTATGTCATTTTCATACCAAATACCAGAGAACCATGTAAACTAATGAAAATCAATAAATTATATAAAATTTTAATGAAGCTCTCGAGCGACAACAAGTCTCTTTTTGAGACATATTATATACTCGGGAACTGATTCTTATTGTCAGCTACGCGTACCAGTTGCTTTGAATCCATTAGAATGACTTAATTTGTAACAAAGAAAAAAACCATGAAGTA
>CBFHSD010000175.1:0-1073 GCA_965658375.1 Salibacteraceae bacterium | reverse complement strand
CAGATAGAAAAACTCATTATAAAAGGCTTTCACTTATTTGACATCACCTCTATCACGCAAGATCAGTGGGATTGGTTTACAAATTCTTTAAAGGGAGAGTTTGAAAAAGGGTTCATTCAAGCTGTCTTCGATTTCAAGATTCCTGAAAGCTTTGATAAAAAAACAAAATCAACTTTATCCAATGAGCTGGATAGTCAAGATTCGCACTCTCCTGAAGTTATCGATTCATTTGATATAACTGTTCAAAACAGAAAGTATTCGAGTCAGTTAAAGGCAAGATCAAATCGACAAAAAGAGGATGACGCCAATGCCGGAATTGACAATGACAGCAACAATCAAAAAGATGTAGAAAACCGATTTGATGAAGGGCTCTCGTATCAAAACTCCGCTGGCATTTCTGTAAAAGCGAACACCCAAGATTTTGATAAAGCGGAAAAAAAAGATGGAAAAACTCTAGAAACCGGACCTATAGACGATTTAGAAATTGAACCAAGTGAAATTGAGCAAATAGACCCTGAAGTTAAATCTAAGCCGATTGCTGATGATTTCTCCAATGGCGAAGAAGAAACTAAAAAGCCCTTTGAGAAGTTACCTTTGCTAGGCGCAAAAGCAAAGGTTGAATCTTTTACAAAAGGTGAAGAATTAACTACTCCTATACCTACCAAGCATGCTTTGGTTACTGAATTCATTCAAAAAGAAAGAGCATTGTTTCAGTCGCCCATTTTTATTACAAGCTGGTTGATTCAGTTTTTTAATGAAGGGAAAGCACCTGAGTGGAACCTGACTTTTTTCAATCATCAAGAGGCTTTAGAAGCTTATCACAAGCTCAATCAAAAAGAGCAGCTGATGGTCAATCGTGCTTTGCGCAGATCGTTTCAATCTCGTCCTGACTTACTCAAGCAAATCATTGCATATACAGCCAATTTCAACACTACTGGCACCCAGAATAAATGGATTGAAAAATGGCCTGCTCCTCTTGTTGAGAATGGACTCCCTCTTCAGAGCAAAATCCAATTTGAACAGTTTGAGAGCAATTGCCAAGAACTCTCCTCTTTGATCGCATTAAAAAATGA
>CBFHSD010000174.1:0-1080 GCA_965658375.1 Salibacteraceae bacterium | reverse complement strand
AGAGGTTTTTTAGATCCATGTATACGGGTGCAGATCAGCGCGTAAAATACCTCTCTCACCTGAACCAATACAAGCTCTTCTTCATTGTTGTATTGGTTCAGGTGAGAGAGGTTTTTTAAGCGCTGATCTGCACCCGTATACATGGATCTATACTTGTAAAACTTAAAAATTTCATATCCAGTTCCAACTCTTGGAGAATGGTAAATAACGGGCCCTTTACTCTCTAATTTAATTAGTATGGCAACGAGAATTAGCACTGGAGAAACCAACAGAATGGCGGTAGCGTCACCGCAATATCAAACAAACGTTTAATAATAGAGGTTTTGTATCCTACAAGCTGTTCGTTTTCGTTTTTCTTATGCCTGTTGTAAGGGTTGTTGAGTAAAAAATTGAGGCGAAAGATTTTACTTTCATCTGTTGTACCTCGATCAAATATTTCTGAGACACCATAGCGCATGGCATCTTTTCTTATCTCATCATCAATAATATCTACCAAATCAAAAACCAATAGCGTATTATCAAATGCTTTTATAGAATTGATTTGATGACTTAACGAAAAACAATTGGGTCCGCGGTAATGTCCTTTGCTTAAAATGAGGTTGTAATTCTGATCTTTAGGTAATTGCTAAAGAAATTCAAAGCCGTTTTTATATTCTTCTATCTGAGCGTTAGGCTAAGCTCTTTGGACTATGGGCAAGTCATATTTCCCACCATTAATGAGCGCAACTAAGTATTGACCTGACTCCATGTTATTTGCTTCTGTTGATTATTCTGAAGATGTTCTCAATACGAGCTTCTAGTTCTTCAGGGTTAAAAGGCTTAACAAGATAGTCATCAGCACCGTATTTGAGGGCTTTTACTTTGTCTGCGGTGTTTTCATTACCAGATAGCATGATCAATGGTAGCTTTCTGTAAAAACCACTGGAACGGATATGTTGAATAAATTCATACCCATCCATTTCAGGCATAGACAAATCTGCAACAATGACATCCGGAATGTTTCCTTCGTTCATCCAGTCGAGTGCTTCTTTACCATTGGTTTTCTGGACCACCCTGATTTTTTTTTCGAAAATCCAAAAT
>CBFHSD010000173.1:0-1098 GCA_965658375.1 Salibacteraceae bacterium | reverse complement strand
TCTAAATCTCTAAAAGTATCTATTCCTTCTGATTTAGGAGGACGCGCGAAGCGAGGAGGTTGAAGTCTAACTAAACATCATTTATTCAGTTCTGTGCGAGTTAGGTTTGGCAATTCTTCAACTCAAGAATGCTTATCCAAACTAAACTGTTAATTTTGACTTATGTCCACAGAAACATTACAAGAAGAACAAGAGGTAAAGCGTCAAAATTACTCTGAAGTTGAAAAGTCAGAGATTTTTGATACTGAGTTTATGCCTCATGTCGACTCCATGTATTCTTTTGCATATCGCTTGACTTTTGATGCAGATGACGCAAAGGATTTGGTGCAGGATACCTATATGAAGGCATTCCGCTTTATCAATTCTTTTCAGCGAGGAACCAATGCCAAGGCGTGGTTGTTCCGCATATTGAAAAACAGCTTCATCAATGAGTTCAGAAAGAAAAGTAAGCAACCAGCAAAGGTTGATTACAATGAAGTAGAGCAGTTTTATAATTCCGATGATGCCGGTGAGAACATTACTTCCGACCTAAGGGTAGAAACTGTTCAACACATGATTGGTGATGAGATATCTGGAGCGCTAAATGCAATTCCGTTAGATTTTAGAACTGTTATTATATTGAGTGACTTGGAAGGCTTTACTTATGAGGAGATGTCTAAAATATTGGATATTCCAATAGGCACCGTAAGGTCTAGATTGCATAGAGCAAGAAACATGTTAAAAGAGAAGCTGGCGAAATACGCCAAAGAAATGGGTTTTAATAAACAGTAGAAAGATGGCGGAATTTTCAGATTGGTTTAAAGACACATTTAAGAATTGCTATTGTGAAAAAGGCAACTTAATTGACGAAACTAGATTTAAGGAGCTAGTGCAATTAGTGTTAGACGATGAAGCAGATGATGAGTCGCTGACTCTCTTTGAAGAAAAGATTAAGTCTTGTGTAAAGTCTAATTTGACTTATGAGAACGAAAAGTCAATGAGAGAACAGATAAAAACAAAATTGTGCGAGCACAAATCAGAGATCCCAAATGATTTGGCACAGATTATAAGAAAGAGCGTCAACCTCTAGTTCATGACACAAGGCAAGGCATTAATTTT
>CBFHSD010000172.1:0-1116 GCA_965658375.1 Salibacteraceae bacterium | reverse complement strand
CCGGCTTGGTAGGGGAAGTGATGGATGGCAGAAAAGCTGTTAACGTACTCTTAAGTAGAGAAGAAACTTACGCAGACATTACTCCTATACGCTTAGGTCAAAATGGAGTGACTGCTTTTGTAAGTATTATGCGCGGTTGTGATAACATGTGTTCTTTCTGCGTGGTTCCTTTTACAAGAGGAAGAGAGCGCTCGAGGGACCCGCACACCATTGTTGAAGAAGCTCAAGATTTGTTTGATAAAGGGTACCGTGAAATCACACTTCTTGGTCAAAATGTAGATTCTTACCGCTGGAACATGAGCAGCAAAGGAAGAATTAAAGATGAGAGTAAGCCAACTGTGAATTTTGCACAATTGATGGAAATGGTGGCCCAGGTTTCTCCTGAATTGCGCATCCGTTTTTCAACATCTCACCCTAAAGACATGACAGACGATGTGCTTCATGTAATGGCCAAATACAAGAATATTTGCAACTACATCCATCTTCCTGTTCAGTCAGGAAACAGCGATGTTTTGAAAAAAATGAACAGAGGCTATTCAAGAGAGTGGTATATGAACCGCATTGAGGCCATTAGAACCATTATTCCAGAATGCTCAATTTCTACAGATATCATTTCTGGTTTTTGCGATGAAACAGAAGAGCAACATAAAGACACCTTGAGCTTAATGGATGAGGTGCGCTATGATTTTGCCTACATGTTTAAATATTCAGAACGCCCAAGAACACTTGCAGAGCGCAAGTATGAAGACAATGTTCCAGAGAAAGAAAAAAACAGAAGGCTTACCGAAATCATAGATAAACAACAAATTCACAATTTAGAGAGTAATAAAAAGGCCTTGGGTCACACGTTTGAAGTATTGGTTGAAGGAACCTCAAAAAGATCTGATCAACATTTATTCGGGAGAAACTCCCAAAATGCAGTAGTCATTTTTGAAAAAGGAAACCTAAAACCAGGAATGTACGTAAACGTGAAAGTAAACGATTGTACTGCTGCCACCTTAATGGGTGAAGTAGTTAACGGATAGACACTCAGCTAATGGACATTCAATCGGTAAAGCAGCGTTTTGGTCTTATTGGTGATAGTCCGGGATTAAACCGGGCTTTAGAAACTGCCCT
>CBFHSD010000171.1:0-1147 GCA_965658375.1 Salibacteraceae bacterium | reverse complement strand
GGTTCACCCTAATGAGCTCCTTTCATTTCTAGAAGCTTATATTGCTAAAGAACCTGTGGAGTTATTGATTATTGGTGAACCTATACGTACAGACGGATCACAAGGAAAAATTGAACCGGAAATTGTAGGCTTCATCCGTAAATTCCAAAAACAATTTCCACTTATTCCTTTAGAAAGACAAAACGAACAAGGCACTAGTAAAATGGCTGTGCAGACCATGATTGCCACAGGTGTAAAGAAAAAAGCTCGTGCACAAAAAAGTGCTGTGGATAAAGTGAGCGCTGTATTAATTTTGCAATCCTACCTAGGCCGCATTTAATGAGAGAATAAACGAAAATGATTTTACCAATTGTAGCGTATGGCGATCCAGTTCTAAAACGGATGGCAGAAGAAATTGAAGAAGATTACCCTGATCTAAAGGTGCTGATTGCAAACATGTATGAAACCATGTACAAAGCTGAAGGTGTTGGACTTGCCGCACCACAGATTGGAAAGAGCATCCGTTTATTTATTGTTGATGGCAGCCCTTTTGCTGAAGATGAGAATTTAGATTCAGAAGAACGCGAAGTGCTTAAAACTTTCAAAAAGACATTTATCAACCCCAGAATCATTGAAGAACAAGGTGATGATTGGGGATTTGAAGAAGGCTGTTTGAGTATTCCTGGAATACGAGAAGAGGTTTTCAGAAAAGATGAAGTAGTCATCGAGTATTTCACAGAAGACTGGAAGTTGGTAGAAGAAGTTTACACGGGCATACCAGCTCGCATCATTCAGCATGAATACGACCACGTTGATGGCGTTCTATTTACTGACCACCTCAGTGCGCTTAAAAAGAGGTTTTTAAAGAAGAAATTAACTAACATATCTTTGGGTATTGTTGATTCTAGTTACAAAATGAGATTCCCCAAAAAAAATAGATAATTATGAAATATATCTTATTCCTTCTTTCTTCTGTGGTCCTATTTTCATGTGGAACCGAAGCTAAAAAGCAAGAAGAAACAACAAGCAAAGATTTTTATGCACTTATAGAAACCCAAGAAGGCAATCTGTCTAAAGTTGCCGGGAACGAAAGGAAAATGGCAGGAGTTGAATTGATCAACCAATACAAAGTATTTGCAGAGAAATTCCCTCAAGATTCAGCAACGGC
>CBFHSD010000170.1:0-1163 GCA_965658375.1 Salibacteraceae bacterium | reverse complement strand
TCTTGTACAACGAGAATGCCATTTTCAAACAAATAGCGCTCCCTTACAAAGGCAACGAACAAAGCATGGTGGTGGTTTTGCCGCATGAAAACAGTTCTATGGCTCAGGCAGAGGAAAGCATGCGAAAAGAAGGTTTTTCTAACTTGCTTTACACCTCTATGCAAGTTGTGAAGCTGGAGCTTCCAAAATTTAAAATGACCATTCCCTTAAGTTTAAATACTCCCCTGAAACAAATGGGCATGAAACAAGCTTTTGCCGCTGGTGCCGACTTTAGCAAGATGACCACCAGCAACGACCTGTATATCTCATCTGCCATACACAAGGCATTTATAGAAATTGATGAAGAAGGAACCGAGGCCGCAGCCGCAACAGCTATTGTAATGTCCATAGCAACCAGTGCTGCACCGATTCGCAAACCACTCCCAAAAGAATTCAAAGCCAACAGGCCTTTCTTGTTTTACATCATTGACAATGAAACACAAGCCATTCTATTTATGGGCCGTGTTATGGATCCCTCTTAATGGAATAAGAACCCTTTAAAGCAAAGATTATGAACATCAAATCCATCCTTTACCCCGCCTCTTTCCTGCTATTGCTCAGTGCTGGAACAAATGGCCAAAAGCCAAAACAAATAGCACAGGCCAACAATGCATTTGCTTTTGACATGTACGAGAAAGTGGCAGAAACCCACAAAGGCAACATCTTCTTTTCTCCCAATAGCATTTCCAATGCTTTTGCAATGTGTTACGGAGGAGCCAGCGGAAGCAATGAAAAAGAGATGGCGGCTGCCTTGCATTTTGCACCAAACACCCCTCAGTTTCACAAAGACTTTGGAGCCTACAACCGCTTGATTGAGGCCAATGCCGATGGCAATGTTACACTGAGTATCGCCAACCGCTTGTGGGGAGAACAGACCTATGGCTTTGTAGAAGACTACCTCACTTTGGTAGATGATGCGTATGACGCGCCCTTAGATCGGGTAGATTTTAAAGGAAGTCCAGATGCGCAACGCAGCGCAATCAATAGCTGGGTAGAAGACAATACCAATAATAAAATCAAAGATCTGCTTCCAGCAGGCTCTGTAACAACAGATACAAGATTGGTGTTGGCCAATGCCATTTACTTTAAGGGAGATTGGTTGTATCAGTTTGATAAGAAAGACA
>CBFHSD010000169.1:0-1174 GCA_965658375.1 Salibacteraceae bacterium | reverse complement strand
CCAACCTTCTGTATGGTATGAGGCACATGTAGAGGCTGATGGGCTCCGTTTGTATGGTAATTTTTTAGCCGGATTCCCCTATCCTTTAATTGGACACACAACACATCATGCTTGGGGCTTGACCATGTTTGAAAATGATGATATGGATCTGTATCAAGAAAAAATTGAAGGCAACCAAGTGTGGTATAAAGGAAGTCCTGTAGCCATGACTTCTCGCACTGAGACAGTGAAAAGCAGTTCAGGAAAAGAAGTGGAATTTACCGTAAATTATACCCCACACGGCCCCATCATCAACGGCATTGTGCCAGATTTAGGCATGCAAGATTCGGTTTCATGCTACTGGACACTCACCAAATTCCCAATGGAGTTCTTGCAACTCGCTCATGGCTTCTTTAAAGCTGAAAGCATCCAAGAATTCGAAGAGAACCTTCCTAGACTTGCAGCACCCGGACTGAACATTATGTATGGAGACGCTGAAGGCAATATTGCTTGGTGGGCAAGCGCTAGACTCATCAAGAGACCAGAACACGTCAATGCGAAGCTTATATTAAATGGCGCAAGCGGCAAAGACGATCCATTGGGCTTTTACAGCTTCGATGCAAACCCAAAAGCTGTTAATCCCGCTTCGGGCTTTGTATACTCAGCAAACAACGCTCCCGGCTTGGTAGATAGCACTTACATTCCAGGATACTACTATGAAGGGGAACGCGCTCGAATTATAAGTGCTCAATTGAAAGCTAAAGACAAATGGAGTCTTGAAGATGTAAAACAACTGCAGATGCACAATACATCTACAAAATACCCACGTGAACTCTCTTACCTATTACCCCACATAAAAGCAAATGATTCTTTTGAAGAAGAAGTACTGGATTTGCTGCAAAACTGGAAGGGAGAACACCAACTGGAAAGCAGCGCACCAGCAGCCTACTACCAATTGGTTTTTCAGGTGCTCAAACACACGATGAACGATGAGATGAGTGATACAGAATTTGATGATTTCATGCACTCATTCCTCTACCTAAATACTGTAGATAAACTTTTAAGAACTGAGAACTCTGCATGGTGGGACAACACTTCTACTGATGAAGTAGAAAGCAAATCAGCTATTGTACAAGCTGCATTTGAAGAAGCATGCGTAGCACTCAGCACACGATTGGGCAGCAACACATCTTCA
>CBFHSD010000168.1:0-1194 GCA_965658375.1 Salibacteraceae bacterium | reverse complement strand
GCTGCATTCTCTTGGACTGCTACTGCTCAAAGAGGTGAATTGTAATACCTGTTTCAGGAGAAAATAATCTAAACAACCCCGCATCAAAATGCGGGGTTGTTTTATTTCTAATAAATAATACTTAGCACATGACTCGTATCTTCGTCTTCTTGACATTACTTCTTGCCACAGTCTCAGGCTTTGGACAAGAAAAAGGTTTCATTCGCGGTAACATTACCGATGGTGAGTTTGGCGGCCCCATGATTGGTGCCACGGTATCACTCGTAAGCTCGCCAACAACCGGTTCGGTAACTGATTTTGATGGAAATTACTCGATTAGCCTAGCTCCTGGAACCTATGCCATCAATATTTCTTTCATCTCTTACGCTACCATCACCGTTACTGACATTGAAGTGAAAGCTGGAGAAGTAACCTCTATCAATGCAGAGTTGAAATCTGCTGCCGAGCAATTAGACGCGGTAGTGATTACAGAAAAAGCCAACAGAAGCTCTGAAGCAGGAATGCTCATGGAAATGAAGAATGCTTCTAACGTAGTAGACGGAATGTCTAGCTCTTCTTTCAAAAAACTAGGAGACTCTGATCTTTCTGGAGCCATGAATCGCATTACTGGTGTTAATGTGCAAAACGGTAAATACGTTTTCGTAAGAGGTTTAGGTGATAGATATACCAAAACTACTGTAAATGGAATGCCTATACCTGGTCTTGATCCAGACAAAAATTCGGTTCAAATAGATATTTTCCCTACCAACATTGTTCAAAATGTATCTGTTTACAAAACATTTGCTCCAAATCTTTACGGAGATTTTGCAGGAGGTTTAATTGACATTACAACAGTTTCTTTCCCAGAAGAAAAAACCACAAAAATTTCGGGTAGCTTGGGGTATACCGTAAACCAAACTTTTAATAATGAATACATTTCTTATGATGGAGGAAATTTTGACTGGCTTGGTATTGATGATGGTTCAAGAGCACAACCCATCCCAACAAATGAAGATATTCCAAACCCTGCTTTAAAAGATCCCACATTAACCGAGCAAACCAAAAGCTTTTCAAATGAAATGGCAGCCTTAAGTAAAACGGCTTTACCAGCAGGATCTTTCTCTATTTCTCACGGAAATCAAGTAGAAGGAGAAAACGAAAAAACCTACGGTTATAATGCCGTTTTCAACTATTCTACAGATTGGAGATTGTATG
>CBFHSD010000167.1:0-1195 GCA_965658375.1 Salibacteraceae bacterium | reverse complement strand
AAAGAAGCCCTAAAAGACAAAGTCTTAGAATTGGCCAAGCAAGTTGAGCCTAAAGTGGTGGAGTGGAGACACTGGGTACATCAAAATGCTGAGCTTTCTAACCGTGAATTCAAAACTGCCGAATATGTCGCCAAGCACTTAAAAAGCTTGGGAATTGAAGTAGAAACTGGAGTTGCCCATACTGGTGTTGTGGGCACATTAAAAGGAGGGTTGCCTGGTCCAACCATTGGCTTGAGGGCAGATATGGATGGCTTGCCTGTAAAAGAGCGCGTTGATATTCCTTGGGCTTCTAAACAAGTGGGTGAATACCAAGAAGCAGAAGTACCAGTAATGCATGCCTGTGGACATGATACACATGTGGCCATTCTTATGGGCGTAGCAGAAGTCTTAAGCAAAGTAAAAGATGACCTCCGCGGAACTGTAAGATTTGTATTTCAACCTGCTGAAGAGGGTGTGCCTCCAGGAGAAAATGGCGGTGCCAAAATGATGGTAGAAGAAGGTGTGACCAACGGCATGGACGGGATATTCGGTCTTCACATCAATTCGCAAACAGAGGTCGGTCAAGTGAAATACAGAAAAGCTGGTATCATGGCTGCTGTAAATTCCTTCACCCTAAAAATCAAAGGAGTTCAAAGTCATGGTGCTTATCCTTGGGCCAGTGTCGACCCGATTGTAACTGCTGCTCAGATCATTAATAACGCCCAGACAGTTGTTAGCCGAAATCTTAATCTAACCAAAGCTGCTGCTGTCCTCACCTTTGGTAAAGTTGAAGGCGGGGTAAGAAGCAACATCATTCCGGAAGAAGTGAATATGGAAGGTACGATAAGAACGCTTGATGCTGACATGAGAGAACGCCTCTTCGAAAGATTCAAAGCAGTTGTTAAGAATACAGCGGAGTCAAATGGAGCCGAAGCGATATTAACAATAAACGAAGGCTACCCGATTACCTATAACGATCCGGAATTAACGGCAATGATGGACGATACCTTGATGGAGGTTGCTGGTTCAGAAAACGTAAACAATGCTATGGATGCGGTTACGGGTGCAGAAGACTTTTCTTTCTTTCAAGAAGAAGTACCGGGTCTCTATTTCTTTATTGGTGGTATGCCAAGAGGAATGAATCCTGCGAATGCTGCCCCTCACCATACGCCTGATTTTTTTGTAGATGATGAAGGGTTGCTTACCGGTATCAGAC
>CBFHSD010000166.1:0-1219 GCA_965658375.1 Salibacteraceae bacterium | reverse complement strand
CCGTTTGTTTGGATAAAGCCTGGAAAACAGCAGGTAATAATGGGTCGCGTTTAGGATAACTCGCAATAGAAACCACAAACTTTGCATCCAAATCTACAGGCATGGGTTTGTTGGTAAAACGTGCCAGTACATCGTATTTCTTGTAGATGGCAAAATTTCTAAGTTGAACAAGTTTATGGATTAGGGCTTTAAACATAATCTTTTAATCGATTAAGAGATGGGAGTTTAACATCTTCAACCTGTGTATATTCCTTCAGCATATTGTGATGCGCACTTTTATTGTAAAATGCCTGTATAGCCTCCAATTGAATTTCTCCCATATTCAGCTTTCCATATACAAGACCCAAGCGGCAATACCCGTACAAATCAAAACCAAACTGATCGAACCCAGATATGTGAATTACTGGAATTCCTGAACAAAGCAACTTTAATTGAACGGCTGAGTTACCTACAAGGATTAAATCAACATGATCCGCAAATTCTTCGATGCTTTGGTCTCTCCTTGCAAAGTGCATCCAGTCTCTTTTTGGTTTGGCTCCATGTAGTATCGAATTGGGATGCAATCTCACCAACAACGAATCAGCTTCTAAACTGTTCATCAGATACTCGATAAGCTCACAATCCTCGTCACTGGCTTCAAAGAGAACGTTGGAAGCAAAACCAACCTTGGGTATTTTAGGTATGGGCCTCAAGGGCTTAATAATTGTTTCACTCCGAGTAAAGATTCTTTTTTCAGGACATTTTTCTTTTGCTGTTTGAAAGCCTCTTTCATTGAGCACAGCCGCGTAATGACATGGGTAGGGCAAATAATTTTCACTTGAAAAGCCTTTGAAATGATGATAATCATCTTGCCACCACATCATCTCATTATCAGCAGCTAAGGCTCCAGTCCATTGCATGTGAAGAAATGGACTGATATCGCTGATAAGGATGGGTTTTAGTTTTGGATGAGCTTTAAAAAAACGTTTGTAAGCTGCATAACCCATAAGAACTTGTATTCCTGCTAAATCTAACTTTCTTGTAGCTCTTCTGCGCCCGATTAAAAGACCAAACACCAAAGGTAGTCGTTTAATAATCCTTAAGGCCTTATAGTACGGCCCTATTGAATCAAGGCTTCTGTGCACTATTGTATCGGTTTTAATACCTGAGGCTTCCAACTCCCTGAATGCGTCACCTGTCTTTGTCTGGGGAGCAATGGTGCCGTCTAAGTACCATTCTT
>CBFHSD010000165.1:0-1231 GCA_965658375.1 Salibacteraceae bacterium | reverse complement strand
TTCCAAAAGTAGATCCTTACTATATACATCATCACCAACTAAATAACCCTTATCTGAAGGAATGATTCTTTCTCTTTGATTATCCGTAATGTAGAATAAGTTAATTGGCCTTGGAGTGACTTGATCATTATAGCCTATACTTTTAAGTAAACTCGTGTTGTGCTCTACCCTTGGTTCTGAAAATTCCTCAATGATTTCCTTTTTCATTACAGAGGAAAAACTAGATTTAAGACGCGCATCATCAGCATCTAGAATAACTAAATCGTAGTCTTCAAAAAGATCCATCACGAAACTCCTCGTTGCATCAGCCAAACTTCCTCCGCCATAGTGCTTAGATAAAAAAGATGTAAATGATTCGTTGTTTTGAAACTTATCTAACAACTCTTTTTTTGCTTCATTAAAATCGTTGAGGTTAAACCGTCCAACTGGCCCTTTTTGATCCGTATCCCACTTGATGGTATCGTTAAATAAGTGCAAATGATTAATTTCTTCAAAATCGTGATCTTCAGTTGCCATCCAGAAAAGGGGGATGTAATTTGAATTTGGGTCTTTCTTGTTTAACGATGCTGCAAGCCTTATGACATGCATGATTTTATAGACAACATACAATGGGCCAGTGAATAAATTCAATTGGTGACCAGTAGTTACGGTAAATGTATTTTCTTGTGAATGCTTCGAAATATTTCTCTTGACTCTTTGGTAGAGGTATGCGAAAATATTTTGATCCATGACAAACTGTATCCACTGGTTATGTTTCAGTTTTGGAAGCTTAATCAAGATTCTACATTCAGAATGCCAACTCTGCGGATCTCGTTTGGATCGCGCTGGTAACTTCTGCGTAGCATGTTGGGGTCAGTTTCCTCTGCAAGGTAATTTGGGAAGGGTACCTTGCGCATCTCGCGTCTGTCTACCACATGAAAGACAATGGTTTTGCCATCTGGCGACCACTTGTAGGTTGGACCACTCCAGATGCCCGGACCGATTTCACGCTCTGCACGGCTGTAGCGCCCACTGCGTAAGCTCGAGAGACTGGCAATGCCAAGCTCGGTGAGCTGGCGATTTTCTTTGGAAGAGAAGTCAGCTAACCACAGATCTCCGTTTTTTATATAGGCTGCTTGCTTGCCATTTGGTGATAGCGACAGTCTACCAGCACCTGACTCAACAGGCATAAACTGACTGTCCTTTCCTTGGCTCAGCGATGTTTGCCATAGGTGGTTACCTCGCAGGCTTA
>CBFHSD010000164.1:0-1264 GCA_965658375.1 Salibacteraceae bacterium | reverse complement strand
AAGTTTGGCAAGTATGTCATAACTGCCATGGAGTCTAAATAATGAACTCAGACGCAAGAATAATAGATAAACTGGTAACGGCGAGAATTGCTCTGTTATTGAAACAACCTTTTTTTGGTAACCTTGCAACCAGACTTAAAATGGTCAATGCCGATGAATGGTGTCCAACTGCCGCAACAGATGGCAGACATTTTTACTTCAACACAGGATTCATCGACTCGCTGACTCCTAAGGAAGTGGAGTTTTTATTTGGTCATGAAATATTGCATTGTGTATTCGACCATTTCCAATTGAGGGCAGGTAAACGTGATCCACAACTTTGGAACGTGGCGGCGGATTATGCCGTTAACCAGATACTGGTTGATGAGAGAATAGGTGAGATGCCAAAAGACGAAAAAGGTAAGGAAAAAGGTTTCCAGGACGACAAATACAAAGACTGGGCATCGGAGGCCATTTACGACGAACTCTACAAGAAGGCAAAAAAGAATGGAAAGAAGTTCCAGGAGGACCTGAAAAAGTTAGGTGAGCTATTAGACGAACACATCGACTGGGACAAAGATTCACAAGGCGGAAACAAAAACAAAGAAGGCAAAAAAGGTCCAGGTGGATCTGCCCCAAAACTGTCAAAAGAAGAATTAAAAAAGATCAAAGACGAGTTGAAAGAGGCCATGATTTCTGCCGCACAATCAACAGGTTCAGGCAACTTGCCCGGAGCGATCAAAAGAATGATAGACGAGTTAACCGAACCAAAAATGAATTGGAGAGAAATAATACAACAACAGATAGTCAGCACCATGAAATCAGATTACACGTTCATGAAACCTTCAAGAAGAAGTTGGCATATGGACGCAATACTGCCCGGCATGTTAAACACAGACAAGATAGACATTTGCCTGGCTCTAGACGCATCCGGATCTATATCACAGGAACAATGCAAAGAATTCCTGTCCGAAGTTAAGGGCATAATGGATCAATACAAAGATTTCAACATACACCTTTGGAGTTTTGATACCGAAGTGTTCAATCCAAAAGTTTTCACTCCCGACAACGCAGACGAGATAGAAGACTACGTTCTAGGATCTGGTGGTGGAACAGAGTTTGAATGTAATTGGAAATACATGAAAGACGAGGGTATAGAACCTAAAAAATTTATCATGTTCACGGATGGATGGCCTTTTGACAGTTGGGGTGATGAGGATTACTGTGATACTGTGTTCTTGATCAACAATCCATACGAAAGGAACATTGAGGCCCCGTTCGGCTT
>CBFHSD010000163.1:0-1285 GCA_965658375.1 Salibacteraceae bacterium | reverse complement strand
TTCTCCCATTAGCTCCAACCTTGTCTGCCTTTTTAGGATGGCTCAAAGCTTGTCGCATTGCATTTGCAAAAGATTCAACATCACTTGGTTCTGCAAAAAAAACGGATTCTCCATCCTTAAGATAGTCAGGGATCTCTCCAACCTTAGTTGCACATACCGGTTTGCCTGTAGCCAAGTACTCACCAAGTTTTGTAGGAAATCCTCCTTTTGCTTGGCGAGAAGCAGGTCTTGGTAACAATAACACTCTTGCATTCAATAAAAATTCTGGAATCGCATTTCTTTCTATTTCCCCTACGAATTCCACCTTTTCTTGCAAATCAAGATCAGCTAACATTGCCTTGTGTTTAGGTGAATCTTCATGCCTAGGACCAGCAATTTTCAGTGAAACATGTGAGAAGTCATTTATTATACTCTTGAAGGATTTTAGGAGAATATCTATGCCGTCTTTGTGATTACCTAAAAGGCCTACATATGCGAGATAAATGTCGGATTTTTCATTTAGATTTTTTGCTTTTTGTTTAAATCGTTCAAAATCCACAGTCATTGGAAGGTGTAATACCGGAATATTTTTGGGATTGTTAAAATCTCTTATCAACGTTTTTGTCATTAACGCGATGCCGTCTAGTAAATAAACTATATTTCTCAGGTACTCTCTTAACTTCCAGTCCTTGATAAATCTGACACGATAAGAAAGATTATGCTCCTTATAAAAATCTGGAAACTCGGACATCTCCAAAAACAAAGTAATCCTCGGATTTAATCCTTTCAAAATTCGCCCAAGCCTAAATCCGATTAATGAATCTTGGATCCAATAAATCACATTAGGTTCATGTTCCATTATCCCTATTTTACGAACAAATAGCTTCGAATACAATAGCGGATAAAGGTAATTATTTAGGAAGGCTAATTTTTTAGTAAATGCAAATGGTCCTTGAAGATACCTCACCTCTCCATATTGCTCCTCAATTGAATTTGATAATGATTGATTTGAAAGGCCAGTAAACACAATGTCAGTCTTAACGTTGAGTGCCCTCAGTTCTTTTATTAAACCTAAAGTACGATTAGCATTGGCACTATTCGCATTAAAAAGTGGAGTATCACGGATGACTACTATTTTCATTTACTTTTAGCTTGCCTAATTTTTAGAGTATCATCTTCAGATAACTCTTGCTTCCATCGCACGTCATTTTGTACTTTTTGTTTTCCTTTATATCGCATCGGGTTACCCGCTACAATATGCAATTGCTCAGGATTTATGTAAAAAGAATCATTTGTCTGTTTGTCA
>CBFHSD010000162.1:0-1294 GCA_965658375.1 Salibacteraceae bacterium | reverse complement strand
AGATGATTTCGCAAAATATGCTTGGCTCATTTTTATTCCTATTGTGGTGGTCATAGTTACTGCCGTTTCTAACGGGGCTAACATGACAGACGGACTAGATGGTCTAGCTGCTGGTACTTCTGGAATCATCGGGATTTCACTCGGAATTTTTGCATTCGTCTCAGGAAACTATGTATTAGCAGACTACCTCAATATCATGTACATCCCCAACTCTGGCGAGATGGTAATTTTTATTGGAGCCTTCGTAGGAGCATGCATCGGTTTTATGTGGTACAACTCTTACCCTGCTCAGATTTTCATGGGAGATACCGGTTCCCTTATGCTTGGAGGTGTCATCGCTGTTTTTGCAGTGGCTATTCGTAAAGAATTGATACTACCCCTGTTGTGCGGTGTGTTTTTGATAGAAAATGTAAGCGTAATGCTACAGGTAAGTTATTTCAAATACACCAGAAAAAAGTACGGAGAAGGACGGAGGATTTTCCTCATGGCACCTCTTCACCACCACTACCAGAAAAAAGGAATTCATGAAGCCAAGATTGTAACACGCTTTTGGATTGTGGGCATTATGCTCGCCATCATCAGCATTGTCACTCTCAAACTTCGATAATGTTCATTGACACGCTGTGAATAAGCGAATTGTAGTACTCGGATCAGGAGAAAGCGGCACAGGTGCGGCTTTGCTAGCAAAACACAAAGGTTTTGAGGTGTTTGTATCTGATAAAGGGGTGATTGCCGAAAGGTTTAAAGCACAACTTTCTCAAGCCAACATCGCTTTTGAAGAAAAGCAACATAGCGAAGCTCAAATCCTCAAGGCAGATGAAGTGATTAAAAGTCCCGGCATCCCATGGAGTGTTCCGATAGTAGAAAAGTTGAAGCAGGCGCGAACCCCAATCATAGATGAGTTGGAGTTTGCTGCAAGGTATACCCAGGGCAAGTTGATTGCCATTACTGGAAGCAACGGAAAAACAACTACAACCAACCTTACGGCACATGTGCTGAGAAAAGGTGGTTTGGATGTAGGCGTTGCGGGGAACATTGGAAAAAGCTTAGCTGCTCAACTGCTAGAAGGAGACCATGATTATTGGGTGCTTGAAGTAAGTTCTTTTCAACTCGAAGGGATTTTCAAGACCAATTTTCACATTGCCATGTTGCTCAACATCACTCCAGACCATTTAGATCGCTACAACTACAATATTGAAGAATACGCTCAAGCCAAGTTTAGAATTTCAATAGGACAAACACAGGCAGAACACCTCATTGTCAATGCAGACGATGAACGCGTATTCCACTGGTC
>CBFHSD010000161.1:0-1329 GCA_965658375.1 Salibacteraceae bacterium | reverse complement strand
ATTTCTGTCTTCTTCCATTTTTTAAAGGCGAGTTTACGGGTGTTTTCTACTAAATGTTTTTCATGGTAGAAAGTAAGTGTGTCATTGCTAAGCTGATAATGACTAGTCAATTTAGTTTTGTATTGTGTAAAATCTGGTGCCGCCATGTAATGTCCAAAGAATTCAAACTTTTTTTTTCCTTCACAATCAATTTGTGTCGAGCGGGAGAATGAACGCAAACCTCATTGATATTTCTTGGTTCTAAAGGGCGAAGCTCATGCTCGTTTTTGCTTCTCAAATCTGCAAATGTGTAAACGCCTGCAATAGAGAATTCTTGCCCAAATGTAGGCTGAATGAAAAGCATGACGAGCAGAGTGAAGGGATGGAATACATGTTGTTTCATGAACAGTAGATGCTTTCTTTTCAATATTCCACAGATAGGTATACAAGCGCTAAATTGTATCTTCACCGATTCTCAAAAGTAGTTTATGGATATCAGACAAACCCTCTTTGACACGCAAAGTACCTTGCGCGATTTCATTGATTTAATTCTGCAAAACAATATTGGTCAAGATTGGATGCTGAACAGCAGTGGTTTATCAGAAAAACGACTGAAACAGTTGGAGGGGCGTAAAGCCTTTTTTGACGAAAAGCGCACGGCTATTCAAGAAGAGAATAGTTTGTTGAATTACACCGAGTTCATTGACTTAAGAACCATTTTACAACGGCATTGGGAAGGCGATTTTGAATTGGCCTTTGGCGATTGGGAAACCATCAGCACTTACTTAAATGTGCTTGCGAGATACTTTGATCCAGATAGCCACAATAGAAATTTGTTGACCCATCAGAAACACCTTATTCTCGGTATTTCTGGAGCCATTAGAAACCGGATTGCGCTGTACCGCAGTTGGAAAGAAAAAGGCAAAAGAGGCTTTCCAGTTATTGAAAGTGTACGCGATAATTTCGGTAACCTGTGGATTCCTGGAAAACCAAAGAAAATTAGAACAGACCTTACCCTAACTGTAGATGATTTGTTGGAGTTTGTGGTAACAGCTAACGATCCTGAAGATGCTGATTTAGAGTACAAGGTGTATCCCAATAAATGGACACAAAGCAATGTGCTGCAGATAGATGTAGAAGATAAAAATGTCGGGAGAGATGTGAATGTGCACATTGCCATTCGCGGCCCACGTAAACCCCATGCCTATCCATTGGGTTATGATGACCGCATCACCTTTGTGTACGATTTTGTGTCAAGAAGTTCAGATTAAAATTCGAACAACATATGAGTCAATCTTTCAAAAAAGAAGACCTCCCGTCTTATTTTAATGGTGCCGCTAAATTCAATGA
>CBFHSD010000160.1:0-1404 GCA_965658375.1 Salibacteraceae bacterium | reverse complement strand
AGTAGCCTTGGAAGGTGCCCTTAAGTTGAAAGAAATTTCATATATACATGCTGAAGGTTATCCGGCAGCTGAAATGAAACACGGCCCTATTGCTCTTATAGATGAATCTATGCCTGTTGTTTTTATAGCAACCAAAGACTCTTCTTATGAGAAAATAGTTTCCAACATACAGGAAGTAAAAGCCAGAAAAGGAGTTGTAATCGCAATTGTTACTGAAGGTGATGATGTGATTGTAGATATGGCAGATCATATTATTGAGGTGCCACATGCTCATGAGTCGCTTATGCCATTAATTTCCGTGATTCCATTGCAGTTGCTATCTTATCATATCGCTGTAATGAGAGATTGTAATGTAGATCAGCCTAGAAACTTGGCGAAATCAGTTACAGTAGAGTAATTAAGATTTTAGATATTCAGATTTTAAGAGCGGGCAGATTTTGTACCGCTCTTCTTTTGTGTCCTCATATATGGCTTCAAGGGTTTCATAAACATGAGCGATCCCAATTTTTTCACACCATTCAAATGGGCCAAAGGGATAGTTTGTACCCAATTTCATCCCTAAATCAATGTCTTGTTTCGTTGCTGTTCCCTCTTGAACAGTATAATAGGCCTCATTAATAATCATGAAAATGATTCTAGGGGTAACCATACCAACGCGGTCATTTACCAATTCAAATTCAGTTTTGAGTCCTTGGCACAATTCAGTTAAAGTGGCTTTGTGCTCTTCCGCTAATATTGAAACCTCTAGTAAACCTCTATTGATAAAAGTAGGTAGTCCATTAAACCCGAATAAATTATTAGAGAAATCACCTTCTACAAAGAACAAGAGCTCTTGGAGTGAAATTTTTGGGGTGTTCACAAAGATGCTCAGTCCGCTAAAATTATTGTAAAGATTAAAGTCATCTGGGCTTGCTCCCACTATAAAATCAAAAACACAAACAATTTTAATGTCTGTGGCTAAGATCGAATGATCATTCGAGAAGATTAAATGGTTGTCTTTCCCAAATTTCAATTCACATTCGTCAAATTCTGCTTGGTTGCCAATTACTAAAACTTCCATTCTTTGTACTTTCAGGCAAATCTATCTATTCTATTAAAAGAACAATAATGACAAAGCGTATAATAAACAGCGAACATGCTCCATCACCCATTGGTCCATATAGTCAAGCGGTACTAGCAGGGCAAACTCTATATGTTTCAGGGCAAATTCCTTTTGACCAGGCAACGGGTGAAATGATTAATGAAAATATTACGGAGGAGACCCACCAAGTAATGAAAAACTTAGAAGCGGTTTTGAGCGAAGCGGATTTCGGCTTTGAGCACATAGTGAAGTGTAGCATCTTTATTAAGGACATGGATCAATTTAGTGCCATCAACGAAGCGTACGCTGTTTATTTTAAGCAG
>CBFHSD010000159.1:0-1411 GCA_965658375.1 Salibacteraceae bacterium | reverse complement strand
TGGAAACAGGGAGGTAGTTAGTTGGAGTCAGCCGATGGTAGAACCTGCACAAGAAGGTTTATGTGCTTTTGTTTGTCGCGAGATTGATGGGATGCTTCATTTTGCAGTGCAAGCAAAATTAGAGTGCGGGAACCATGATATAATTGAACTGGCACCAACTATTCAATGTCTTACAGGTAATTACCGGGAAACCGAAGACAATACACTACCATTTTTAAGTTATGTCTTAAATGCGTCCGAAGAGAAAATTATTTTTGATTGTTTACAATCTGAAGAGGGTGGAAGGTTTTACAGAGAGCAAAATAGAAACATGGCGGTTATGGCGGGAGATGAAGTTCCGTTAGAATTACCTGATAACTACATTTGGATGACTTTAAGCCAATTACATGATTTCCTTCGTTACAACAACTATTTAAACATTCAAGCACGCAGTTTAATTGCTGCTTTTTCTTTTGTATGAAAATTAAAATTGGCATAATAGGCAAGGCAAATATTGCTTTACGTTCAATAATGCCCACATTAGCTGAGCTTACCAATCAGTTTGAAATTGTTGCTATCGCAACTAGGTCAAAAACAGATGAAGAGACTGAGATTAGTGGAATTCCTATCATCGAGGGGTATGAGAGATTATTGGAATTAGAGGATTTGGATGCAGTATACATTCCTTTACCTACGGGTTTACACTTTGAATGGGTTAAAAAATCCTTGGAAAAGGGACTTCATGTTTGGGTAGAAAAGTCTTTGGCAAGTACGGAGGCAGAAGTTAATGAGCTTATTACATTGGCTAAGAAAAATGAGTTAGTACTTCTTGAAAGCTTCCAATTTCGATTTCATAAGCAACTAAAAGCCATTCAAGACTCACTCAAAGAAGGTATTATCGGGGACATACGTTCTTTCAAAGCATCCTTTGGATTTCCTCCCTTTCCGGATGCAGATAATATCCGGTATCAAAGCAGGTTAGGCGGAGGAGCCTTGCTAGATGCGGGAGCCTACACTTTGAAAGTAGCATCGTTATTTCTTGGAAAGAATCTTGAAGTTGTAGCTTCTCAAATGGTGATGGATAATAAGCGAAAGGTGGATATTTATGGGAATGGTATGCTGATAACAAAGGATGGTAAACTCGCTGCTCAGGTTTCTTTTGGATTCGATAACTTTTATCAATGTGGTATTGAGGTTTGGGGCTCCAAAGGCAAGCTACACACCAACCGTTTATTTACTGCCAAAAAAGGTTTTCATCCTCAAATGATTATTGAGTCCAATGATGGAGTAAAAACCGTTGATTTACCTGAGGATGATGCCTTTACTAACATCGCCTTGCATTTTTATACAATGTTGAAGAATAAGGATTCAGGTTTGCGGAATGAGGAATATGAGCAAAATATACTTCAAGCTAGATTACTAGCTCAATTTA
>CBFHSD010000158.1:0-1421 GCA_965658375.1 Salibacteraceae bacterium | reverse complement strand
TAATCATCTACCCAAGTAGGGTTCGCACCGTAATCAGACTGACCAGTGATGTAATTGTTCTCAATCACATACAGAGCCAATTGCATACTTTCTGTACTGGTAATTTCACTTAATTCAATGGTAATATCAAATGACTTCTCGCCTTTGAGTTCTCCGTTCATAGCAATTTTTGCTTCTGGTGTTCCCGAAAGGTCTTGCATCACTGCACTTTCTAGATCACCTTTTTTGTTACCTAAATTGCTTGTTCCTGAAGTAAAAGTTGGAGTAAAACGAATGCCAACAAAGTCTACAAACTTCGCAGCATCTTCATGGTACATATCATCTGATGTGCTGTAGTGAAATGCTACGGGGTTCGCATCTTCTAGACTGTGTACTACATCATCAAAATTTGGATGCCCGTGTTGGCCGCATGCTCCGCAGTTGGTGCGACTGATTATACCAACAAAAGCTTCTTTATTGCTTGAGAGTTCAACGGAGAACACTGCTTCTACCTGATCGTTTGGGATGGGTTCTGTTCCTGATGTATTTGTATCGCCATCGTCTTTATTACAAGAGAATAAAACGAAAGCTGCTGCTAAGGGGATAAGTTTAATCGATTTCATAATTCAAAGATGAAACATGTTCAATGCCTATTTTGTTTGATAGAAGACAAACGAAGCTTTCTTTATTCTATTACACTTCAATTTGTTGTCCTATGTGAGGAACCAAGGCATCTCTAAGAACAATCATATTGCTTTGATCTGTTATGAGATACGCTAAGCTGTGCATCTCCGTGATTTGCTCCACTCCCACTTCAAAATCTGGCAAGGTGTTTTTTACCAAAAATTCATTCAAATGAATTTCATGATGGAGGGCCGTTTTATGGGCATCTTGCCCCCTAAAATCCCAAATGAGCTTGATGTTTCTTACTTCCATTAAAAAAAGATGTCTTTGGTTATTCTATACGTATTGGCATGTGCCTCTACTATGTGTTTGATATCTGGGCTATAGCCCCCACCCATACTCATGCATACCGGAATCTGATGACGTTCTGCGGTTGAAAGTACTATTTCATCGCGCTTTTTACAGCCTTCAATTGAAATGGCCATGCGACCAAGTTTATCTGTGTTTATAATATCTACTCCAGTTTGAAAAAAGATGAAATCGGGTTTAAAGTCGGTGATAAGTTGGTGGTAATGGCTTGTGAGTACCTTGAGGTAGTCATCATCTTTAGTGCCATCTGGCAAGCCTATATCTAGGTTGCTCTGTCCTTTTTGCAAGGGGTAATTGTGCTCGCCATGCATACTGAAGGTGAACACACGTTCTTCATTCTTAAAAATCTCAGCGGTTCCATTTCCCTGATGTACATCTAAATCTACCACCAATATCTTCCAATTGGGAAATTGATTGAGCAAGCTTTTGGCTCCCAAAGCAATATCGTT
>CBFHSD010000157.1:0-1444 GCA_965658375.1 Salibacteraceae bacterium | reverse complement strand
TATAAGTAATGTGGCAAGAACGCTGTCTCGTTAAATGTTTCGTATTGGAATAACTAAATTTTCCGGGATTCTCATCACCAGCTTGTTCTTCCATAACGGCATAGTTCAAACTTCGTCCATCTACTCTAGGCGGAGTGCCAGTCTTCATTCTACCAGATTCAAAACCGAGTTCATTCAACTGTTCTGTTATTCCTCTAGCTGCCATTTCTCCAGCACGCCCTCCCCCAAAATTTTTCAGGCCAATGTGTATGAGCCCATTTAAGAAAGTACCTGACGTTAAAACCACTGACTTAGACTTAAATTCTAGACCCATAGCCGTTTTAACACCGGCAATACGATCTTGATCCAAGAGCACCTCTACCACCATGTCTTGCCAAAAATCTAAGTTTTTGGTTTGCTCTAACATCATACGCCATTCCCAATTGAATAGCTGACGATCGTTTTGAGTTCTAGGGCTCCACATCGCTGGACCTTTAGACCTATTCAGCATTCTAAACTGTATAGCTGACCGATCAGACACAATACCCGAATAACCGCCTAAAGCATCAATTTCCCTTACGATTTGTCCTTTAGCCACTCCACCCATCGCTGGGTTGCACGACATCTGTCCAATGCGAGACATGTCCATTGTAATCAAGAGCACCTTCATACCAAGATTTGCTGCAGCAGCTGCCGCTTCGCTCCCTGCATGACCTGCTCCTACCACAATTACATCATACTCTTCTGTTTGCATCATATTCATTAAAGTTTCACGTGAAACCAATTACCTTATTTCCAATGCAAGATTCTCTCGATTCCGCATTTCTTGTTGTTCTATTTCTGTTTTATCATTAAAACCAATCAAATGCAATACTCCATGTATAAACACCCGATCAAGCTCATCATCAAAAGAAACTTGAGCAATTTCAGCATTCTCTATCACTCTCTCTAAGCTAATGTAAATCTCACCCACTAAGCGATTATCTACCACCTTATCAAAGGTGATTATATCTGTATAATAATCATGGTCTAAAACCTGCTTATTTAGCTTCAAAAGTTCATCATCGGTACAAAAAACAACTACAAGCGTTCCAAGCTGCATCTGATAGGATCCAATTAGTCTCAAACACCAATCATTCCAATGATCTTTGTTTACACGTACAAACTCTGCTCCGCCCAACCAATGTGTATCAACGCTCATTTCCTGTAGAATTGTAATAGCCATTCAATGCATTTTTATAGTACTTCTTTAACTCTACTGGTTCTTTTTTCAGAAGCTCCAATTCGCGCTCTCTTTCCCTTAAATATTTCTCTAACAATTCATTGCTTAAGTCATCGTTCAAATCCTCTCCAGTAGTTGATTCACGTTCTTCATCTTCTTCTTGCTGGCGCATTGCTTTTTCACTTTCTAGCATGCGTTGCAAAATATCTTGCTGGCGTTTTAAAGTTTCTTGTGTCAAGCGTT
>CBFHSD010000156.1:0-1506 GCA_965658375.1 Salibacteraceae bacterium | reverse complement strand
CCAATCCCAAAAAACAAACATGTTTTCTTTGGCAATTCCAAAACGCTCCACCGATTCTCTATTGGTAGATACTGCCACAAAATGCTTGGCAATATGCGCTTCATCATTTGCTTGATCCAAGAACCAAGATCGCGCAGAATGTGCGTTTGTCATGGTTTCTTGGGTAGTAAATGTTTTAGAGGCTATTATGAATAAAGTGCTTTCTGCATCTACCTTTTTCAAGGTTTCTGCCATATGGGTTCCATCAACATTGGAAACGTAGTGCACTTCTAAGTGATTTTTGCACCCTCCTAAAGCTTCGGTAACCATTAAAGGGCCAAGGTCAGAACCGCCAATTCCAATATTTACAACAGATCGAATAGCTTTTCCAGTGTACCCTTTCCAAGTTTTATCAATGACCTGATCAGAGAACTCTTTCATATGTAAGAGTGCTTTATTGACCTCAGGCATCACATCTTCTCCCTCAAAAATTACAGGAGTATTGGATTGATTTCGAAGTGCTGTATGTAAAACAGCTCTACCTTCTGTCTCATTTATTTTCTCACCAGAAAACATGCTTTCAACTGCCCTTGGTAAACCCATTTCTAAAGCTAAATCTTTGAGAAGCTCCATGGTTTTCTCATTGATCCTATTCTTACTATAATCCAGCAGAATATCTTCAAATTGCTTGTGAAAGGTATTGAAACGTTGACCATCTTTATCAAAAAGGGATCTCATATGAACCACTTGCATTTCTAATGCGTGATCCACCAATTTTTCCCATGATTTGGTAAGCGTAGGGTCTTTTTTTGAAAGCACTATGTATCTGATTTAATGTGTGTATTATGAACCGCAGGCAATTTTTTCTACTCTGCGTTGGTGTCTACCTCCTTCGAAAGCAGTCTCTAGAAACTGATCTACTATTTCCTTAGCTAAGTCTTCTGAAATGTATCTTGCTGGGAGAGCTAACACATTAGCGTTGTTGTGTAAACGTGCCATATGACTGATTTCTGAAGTCCAGCATAAAGCAGATCTAATTTCCTGATGCTTGTTCATGGTCATGTTAATACCGTTTCCACTTCCACACATCACAATTCCTAATTCAGCCAACTCACTCTTTACAGCTTCAGCTACTGGATGACCATAATCTGGGTAATCTACACTGCTGTCATTCTCAGGACCAAAATCTTTTACTTCATGTCCTTTAGATTCAATATATGATTTTAAAACACCTTTTAAATCATATCCAGCATGATCGCTGCTCATTGCTATTTTCATCGTAAAATCAATTATTTAATAGCAAAGGTAGTACCTAAGAAAATACCCCTAATATCGTATCAATAATATTATCAATCAGTGTATTAAGAGCTTATTAACCAATTGTTCATTAAGGGTGTTCACAAGTGTGTAAAGGCTCTCACAAGTATTTCTTGCATTTCTGCTTGAAAATATAAATTGATTTTTTAGTCGAGAAAAGCAAATGAAGTTAGCACTTAGTTATGTTTTGTTATAGGTCAGATATACACA
>CBFHSD010000155.1:0-1506 GCA_965658375.1 Salibacteraceae bacterium | reverse complement strand
TCTTTCAGGTCAGTAAGCGTGAAAGCGGATTTGCAATTCTTGGACCGCATCGCCTTAAAGAGTTTTCTCTGATAGGTACGGCCAGCGAAGGAAAATTTACAGCATACGATACGGATACAGCACCTGTAGCCGGGACCTATGCTCAGTCTGGAACGACAGTGACAGTGACGGACACTGACCACGGACTAACAACTGGCGATATTGTTGGCATTTGTTTTGCAACAGGAACTGGCGGGACCGCAACATCAGGTAATTACTCAATCACAGTAGTTGATGCAGACACATTCACAATCACCATGTTGAATTCTGACACAATCACAGGGACGCCAGCATGCAACTATGTTGCCAACAGCGGGGCGAATCAGAAAAATCCTAAGCGGTGGTTAATGTGCAAAGGTGTGGCGGCGGGAGATTCATTTGCTAATGCATTTTCTGTCCCCGGCAACGGTTTCAGCACGAAGCTAGGCACATACTTCTTGATGTCTAATCTTCTCGAAGCGGATATGTTTTTCGAGTAATGGCTACTCCAGATCGCGTCAAAAACAAGATGAAGGAGCTTGGTCTCAGTGGGGTCAATAAACCTAAGAAAACTCCGAGCCATAAAACAAAGAGCCACGTTGTTATGGCCAAGGAAGGGGACAAGTATAAACTGGTTCGATTTGGTCAGCAGGGCGTTAAGGGTGCCGGTAAAGCCCCGAAGACTGCCAAAGATAAGGCAAGGAAGAGGTCTTATTACGCTAGGCACAATGCGCAAGGGAAGCCGTCGAGTAAACTATCGGCAAAATATTGGTCACACAAGGTTAAGTGGTGATGGAGAGATACCAGAGGGCACTACAGGAAATCCTCGGCCAGACTGGCGGAACTGGTTTCAGTGACGAACAGATTCGTAAGTTTGCCCGTGGCAAGTCGGACAAAGAGATCGCTCGTGTTATGCTTAAAGCTGGCGTTGATGTGAATCAGTTCGCACGCGCACTTGACATGCCAGTCGAAGAAGTGAGAGATCGGTTTGCAAAAGTTCTACCAGAAGCTCGTGCAGATAATGAAAGACTCCGAGTATCACAGGAGTTACAACAGGGGCGACTTCCACAGGCTAATCAAGCCAGCCCGAGACAACAACAAAGCTCACCTGTACGAGAAGGACGGATGTCCGGTGGCATTCGCAACTTGGGCGTTTCTTAGCCCGGAAGCAGAGCATGGGTACATCACAGGTACCCGCAAACTACAGCCCGAGGACTTCGAAGGCGAAGACGGGCAGTTATGGTTTATAGACTTCGCGGCTCCATATGGACACTGCCGGGAAGCAATTAAGTGGTTCAGAAAGTTCATTTGCACTAAATATGGACCAAGATATTCAGCAAAGATCCTCCGACGCAGGAAGCACGTTGGAAGACTATATGCATATGGTGACCTATGAGACTCAACGCTCTACATCCTGAAGACAATCCAATGGAGGCACTGCTGTTTTGCTTTGGCGGAGACGGCGGTGGAGACAGTGGCGGCGCTGAT
>CBFHSD010000154.1:0-1508 GCA_965658375.1 Salibacteraceae bacterium | reverse complement strand
AAGGAAAAAGAGAAATTGGAAGCCTTGAGAGCTGTGAAGTCGGCTATTCTTCTTGCAGAAACAGAGAAGGGTGGAGACGGAGAATTGCCAGAAGAGAAAGAAGTGGCCATTGTGCAAAAATTAGTGAAGCAGAGAAGAGATTCAGCTACACTGTACATGGAGCAAGGCCGCGAAGACTTGGCAGGTCCAGAAACTTTCCAGGCTGATATAGTAGCCAAATACTTGCCTGAACAAATGGGAGAGGAAGAGGTGAGAGAAGTGGTTGCTGGAGTAATTGCTCAAGTAGGAGCTTCTGGTCCTGGAGATATGGGCAAGGTCATGGGGCCAACCATGGGCAAGCTGAAAGGCAAAGCCGATGGCAAACTCATTTCGCAAGTGGTAAAAGAATTATTGAACCAATAAACACAAAGTCCTGATGAATCCATCAGGACTTTTTTTTGCTATGAAAAAAGCTCTAAAATGGATTGGAATCATACTCTTAGTGTATCTCGGATACAATTGGGAGTTGGTTTTGTATGGGCTCAGACAAGGAGCGGGTCAATACAAAATCATTACCGAGGCAAAACCCATCGAAGAGGTTTTGGCAGATCCTGTTTTCCCAGATTCTTTAAAGCTTAAAATTGAGCTCATTCAAGAGGTTCGGAAATTCGCAGTGAGTGAACTTGGCTTAGCAGATTCTGAGAACTACACCACATTATACGATCAAAAAGGGCAAGCCATTCTTTGGGTGGTAGAAGCATGTCCTGAGTTTAGTTTAGAACCTTACAAATGGAGTTTCCCTATTCTGGGTGATCTCGCCTACAAAGGCTTCTTTGAAAAAGAGTTGGCAGAGAATGAAGCCCAGCGATTGAGTGATTTAGGTTTCGAAACGGACTTGGGGACGGTTTCGGGCTGGTCTACGCTAGGGTGGTTTTCAGATCCCATTTTAAGCAATATGCTTTACAGAAGTGATGCGCGCTTGGCGGAGTTGATCATTCATGAACTTACCCATGCAAGCATGTACGTAAAAGGAGATGATCGCTTGAACGAGAACATTGCTACGCTCATTGGAAGAAAGGGAGCAGAGCGCTTTTTGGCAAGTGATACCTTGCGGTTCGCTGAGGAGTTACATAAATATCAGGCAAGCATGCACGATAAAAAACTGTACTCAGCTCATTTAAACAGAGGTGTAAAGCGTTTAGACTCTTTATACAGTGCATTGGAAGCCATAGAAGAATTGAGCAAGAAACGCAGCTTAAAAACGGCTTTGATTCACGAGGTGTTTGATGATGCAGATTCTATTTCTTTTCAGCGAGCGAGCAGCTACACTTTTTTAAAACGAAGAGATACCATCCCTAACAACGTTTACTTTACGGGCTTTCAGCAGTACAACGCCTTACAAGACTCACTGGAACTTGTGTTTGAAGAGAACTACAATGCCAATGTCTTGCTATTTATTGAGGCGATGATAGAAGAGCACGGTACCGTCTCAAAGTAAAGCACAAAAAAGCCCCCGTTAAATAACAGAG
>CBFHSD010000153.1:0-1517 GCA_965658375.1 Salibacteraceae bacterium | reverse complement strand
CATCGGTACCAGAACCCATTTCGTCCATCACCTTCCGTAAACTCTCTCGTAATCTTTTTTGTTCCATTGCAGCCCTAGAAAAAGACTCACTTCCCCCTTCAGAACCTCCAGACTTCTTACCACCATCCGGCTTGCCGCCCTCTTGCTCCAAAGACTTCTTAAGCTTCTCCATTTGCTTGTTTAACTCTCCTTGCTTTTCGGAACTCGACTTCATTTGTTGGGAGTTCTTACCGCCTGGCTTTTTACATGCAGCAGCTCCTTGCATATTCTGTTGCTGTTGCTGTTGCATTTGCTTAATTGACTCATCCAACATTAAAGCGAGTCGATTAGCAGACATCATAGCACCTTGTTGCTGCTCTACTCCTTGGGCTTTCTTACGTTCCACGTGAAACTCTATTGCGCCATTTCGCGCATACTCCCAATTCCGCAACTCCGATAACACCATACCTTCAATTTGAACATTTCTTTTGCTTAATGCTATCAGCGAATCTTCAATGACCTTCATTTCACGATTCATCAATTCCTGGTCTTTCACAAAGCCCGTATAAGAAACATCACTTGCCTTAAGCATCTTCATATTCTCCATAAGCCTCTCTTGATTGACCGAGTAATCAACCAACCTCTTACGTACCAACCTTAATTGTGACACATCCTCATCTTCCTGACTTTCCTGAGCAGATTGCATCATTGATTTTGCATTCTGCGCTTCCTGTTTCATTTTTTCCGCTGCACTCTTCTGTGACTTATTTGCCTTCTTTGTTTTACCATTATCCAAACTATCTTCAGCATCCTTTCGATCTTGATCAGAGCTGCTTAAATCCTCTTCTTTGGGTATGTCTTGTGGACTTTCTAGCTCTTTATTCTTATTGTTTATCTCTTCCAATTTCTTCTTAAGCTCATCAACCTCCTCGTTCAACTTTTTCTGATCTTCTAGAACATCATCATCCTTTTTTGACAATTCTTCTTGTTTCTCTGCTAACTTTTCAAAATCCTCAAGAAGCTTTTCCATTTCCTTCTCAACCTCTAATCGCTTCAACATCTCTAACGTTCTGTCCAATTGATCCTCTAGTTTGTCTAACTCTAACTGATCTAAAGTCTTCCTTTCCTTAGGCTCTATTCCTAAAGAATCTTGAAGTTTTTCTAGTTCTTTAAGCTGCTCTTCCAACTCAGGATTTAAAAGCTCATCCAAACGTTCTTCAAGCTCATCATTCTCATCAAAATCTACTTGCTTTGTTTCCCTCTTCAGTTCCTTCAGGAGATTGTCCACTTCTCTTTGCAATTTTTCTATTGATTGATCTATAGCATTCCTTTGTTCTTTTAATTCTCTATTCGACAGTTCACCCATGCTCTTTTTGGTCTTCAACTCCTTTCTCTGCTTATTTAGCTTTGCCAACTCTTTCTTCGCTTGATCCAACTTCTCTACAGAATCACTCATAGAAACTAGTGCCTTCTTTTCTACTTCCTCTTTTGAAAGCCTTTGCACATATCGCCTCTGACTGCGGGTCTTTTTGAATCCA
>CBFHSD010000152.1:0-1526 GCA_965658375.1 Salibacteraceae bacterium | reverse complement strand
GGTCTTTCCATTATGCTGTCTATGCTACCATCTTTGACGAGAACAATAAGTATTCTCTACCCCAAGAACAACTGTTTCAAGCTGGAGAGCGGTATTACAGTGCATTAGTTGGTGTTTTCTTGAATAAATACATCGAAACCGCCATGGAAGACAACCTAGATATAGGTTACGCCTCCGAAATAAGATATTTACTAAAGTACCACCTACTTGAAAAGGCGGTATATGAAATTGGTTATGAATTAAAAGCTAGACCCGACTGGGTAATTATACCACTTACAGGGATCAAGCAAATTTTAGAAAAATAAGAAATGGAAGAGCATCATCACACCAAAGCCAACTCACTTTTTACTGATTTCGATGGCGGCCTGTTTAAATCAGGGAAGCACTTCAGACTTTATGAAAAGCTAGGCTCCAAGGTAATTGAGGTTGAAGGTAAAGCTGGAACTCAATTTTCAGTTTGGGCACCTAATGCAACCAAGGTTCAAGTAATTGGCGATTTTAATTACTGGGATGGCGAAGGTTACGAGCTTTACCCACGATGGGATGGCACTGGTATTTGGGAAGGATTTGTGGAGGGTATTGGAAAAGGCACCGTTTACAAATACAAAATACATTCAAATAACTACGGCCAAATTCTAGAAAAAGGAGATCCATTTGCCATGCACTGGGAAGTAGCTCCTAAAACTGCTTCTGTTGTTTGGGATCTAGACTACAAATGGAAAGACAAGAAATGGCTAGAAACGCGTAAAGTGAAAAACGCCCTTGACCAACCGTTTTCTGTTTATGAGGTGCATTTAGGCTCTTGGGAACGTAAGGAAAATGGCGAATCCCTTTCTTATAAGGAATTGGCAAAAGACTTGGTGGCATATGTAAAAGACATGGGCTATACACATGTTGAATTTCTACCGGTAACAGAGCACCCGTTCTTTGGCTCGTGGGGATATCAGGTAACAGGGTTCTTCGCCCCTTCATCTCGATATGGTTCGCCAGAAGACTTTATGGCAATGATAGATGCGTTCCACAAAGAGGAGATTGGTGTAATCTTAGACTGGGTCCCTTCCCACTTTCCTAATGATGCACATGGTGTATTCAACTTTGACGGTACACATCTTTATGAGCATGCCGATCCTCGTCAAGGCTATCACCCTGACTGGAACTCCTACATCTTTAATTACGGAAGAAATGAAGTAAGAGCTTTCTTAATCAGTTCTGCTATGTTTTGGCTAGACATCTGCCATGCAGATGGTTTAAGAGTAGATGCCGTAGCCTCGATGCTTTATCTAGATTATTCTAGAAAAGAAGGCGAATGGATTCCAAACGAACATGGTGGAAGAGAGAATTTAGAGGCGATTAGCTTCTTAAAAGAACTAAACGAATACGTCTATCAAGAATTAGAAGGTGTTCAAACCATAGCTGAAGAATCTACAGCTTGGCCTGCGGTTTCTAGACCTACCTACCTAGGAGGTTTAGGTTTTGGTATGAAATGGATGATGGGTTGGATGCACGATACGCTCGAGTATTTCCAA
>CBFHSD010000151.1:0-1548 GCA_965658375.1 Salibacteraceae bacterium | reverse complement strand
CCTAGAAACACAAATTGGTCAGCTCAAATCAGAAATTGAAGCCAAGTCTGAATCTCGGGATGCGCTTTTTGAAATCGCAAGACAAGAAGCCGATGGTACGGGTGGTTCCATGCAAAGAAACGCAGGGCCAATCTACCAACTTAAAAAGGCCGATGCCGAAAGAGTGCAAACAGAGCTCACCGCATTACAAGCTACAAACCTTCCGCTTATCACTCAGAAAGAGCAAATGTTAGATTCTATGCTGCTGACAAAGACTGAAGATTTAACAGCTATCAAAAGAAATCCTTGGGATGGAATGGCTGCTCAGCTAGAGGCATTGCGTGTATTAGGACATGAGAATGAAGGAATCTATTGGGCTAATATTTTTATTATTGCCCTCTTTATTATGTTAGAATGTACACCAATTATGGCCAAATTTATGGCCGCACGAGGACCATATGATGAGCTACTAGAAATTCGAGAGCACTTCTTTAAGAATCACAACTTGGAGAAAATTTCGCAGATGGATCATGAGACATACGAGAAACTGAAATATCTCAGCCACTAAATGAAAAGCCCCGTTCTAAGGTTAGAACGGGGCTTTAATTTCTTTGAGCGTCACCCTGAATTTAGTTCAGGGTCTATCGTATTTTGACCTGAATTTGAAGGACTTTCTAATTCCACCCGACTAAGTGGAATTACATCTTCTTCATATAAATTTCTTTTTTCTTTTCGAGCCTGCCTCTTCGGCCTTTCTCATAAGCCTGTAGTTTGCCGTCTTCCCACATCCAAACGTCAGCATTATCAATATCTACTTTAGAGCTCCTGCTGTTTCTCCAACGATCGTTATCATCATCTTCAATAACCAATTCACCATCATCGTTGATAAACCATTCGCTATACTCTACTTCGCGTTCTCCCATTACCTGAACAATGATTTTTACTTCTCCATTACTTCTAAAGTCCATAGTAATATCAATTCCTTCAACGATATCTAGAGCGAAATTTGAAATGTTCTTGGCAAATCGGCCGACCAACCAATTTTCTTCCTCTTCCAGTTCTTCTTCTAATTCGTCTCTTACTTCATCTAAATCGATAACGAGCTCCCATTCTCCAAGGAGATCTTTCTCTTTTACTTTCTTTTGCGCCTGAACTGATGCTACAGTTCCAAAAAGCATTAACGTGATGATTAGTTTTTTCATTTGACCTTGATTTGTTGTTATGATATGCTTTTTAGACTCATAGAATCAAAAAAGGTTACATCAGAAGGTTAAGCGGTCGATAAGAAGTTTAATATTTCATGACAATAGGTTCACGTTTGGTTGACCTTGCCGTACTACATTTGATTAAGAACCTAGTAATGAAAGTTCAACTCGTTAAATCGAAGTCTGATCAAAGGTGGTATTCCGAGAAGAATCAAAACCTTATTGGTACAACCTTTAAAGTGAGTTTCTCTGAAGAGCACTCCAAATTGTTAGAGCGAAACGTCTTCGAAATTACGAAAGGAAAATTCAAAGGTAAACTATTAGATGTAAGAGACACCAAGATTGTGGTAAAGAAATAACCAGC
>CBFHSD010000150.1:0-1583 GCA_965658375.1 Salibacteraceae bacterium | reverse complement strand
CAACCGCTTAATGGCAAGAATGGTTGATGAAGGCTGTATGGCTGTTTTCATGGAATCCAGCTCACATGCCATTGACCAACATAGAGTTACTGGAATGGATGTGGATGTGGCGGTCTTTACAAACATCACCCACGACCATTTAGATTATCACGGAACCTTCAGCGAATACATCAAAGCCAAAAAGAAATTATTTGACAGCTTAAGAAGTGATGCCGTTGCCATTTTCAATGCAGATGATAAAAACGGTGAGGTAATGGTGCAAAACTGTGATGGGATCAAAAAAGGATTCGGATTAAAGACCCTTGCCGAGTACAGGGCAAAAGTTCTTGAGAATCAATTCACTGGTTTGCATTTAACCATTGATCAAACAGAAGTGCATACCCATTTGGTAGGTGCCTTCAATGCTTCAAACATATTGGCGGTTTACGCGGTGGCGATGGAGCTGCACCAAGATAAATTGGAAGTGCTTACAGAGATTTCTAACCTGCAACCTGTAAGTGGAAGATTCCAATATTTCAGAACTCCTGAGAATATTTCTGCCGTAGTGGATTACGCACACACGCCAGATGCACTAAAAAATGTCTTGTCTACCTTAAAGCAAATAAGAACAGGCAATGAGCAGGTAATTACTGTTGTCGGCTGCGGAGGAGATAGAGATAAAGACAAGCGTCCTGTAATGGCAGACATTGCTTGCACTTGGAGTGATAAAGTACTTCTAACAACCGATAATCCAAGAACAGAAAATCCTCAAGAAATCATCAACGATATGCAAGCTGGAGTTTCTCCGGTGCATTTTAAAAAATCCATGCAAATCGTAGATCGCAAAGAGGCTATAAAAGCCGCAGTGGCCATGAGTCAAGCGGGCGATATCATACTCGTAGCCGGAAAGGGCCATGAGACCTATCAAGAAGTAGATGGTGTTCGACACCACTTTGATGATATGGAAACACTACAAGAAATGTTCAAACGCTTAAAAAACAATTGATTCATGCTCTATTACCTATTTGAATATTTAAACTCAATGGATGTGCCTGGAGCAGGGGTGTTTCAATACATTTCTTTCAGGGCTTCTTTGGCGGTTATCACTTCCTTGATCATTTCTATGTTCTTTGGAAAGCGAATCATCAATTACATCCAAAAGAAGCAAGTGGGTGAAACTGTGAGAGATTTGGGGCTAGAAGGCCAAATTCAAAAGCAGGGAACGCCAACCATGGGAGGCTTAATCATCATCGCTTCCATTCTTATCCCGACCATTCTTTTCGCTAAGCTAGACAACGTATATGTATGGCTCATGATCATCTCAACCATCTGGTTGGGAACCATCGGCTTCATAGATGATTACATCAAAGTTTTTAAAAAGAACAAAGAAGGTCTTAAAGGTAAGTTCAAAGTCATTGGGCAAATAGGCATTGGCATCATTGCGGGAACCGTGCTTTACTTCAACGAAGACGTAGTGGTCAAAGAAAAGGCTCAAACGGTTATTGAAGAAGGTTTTCAAGTGGCACAGGGTTCAAATTCTGAAGAAGCGGTGCAATGGGTAGAAGGCCACAGCACAGTAACCACCATCCCATTTATTAAAAACA
>CBFHSD010000149.1:0-1648 GCA_965658375.1 Salibacteraceae bacterium | reverse complement strand
TAGAATCAAAGCATTCCATAAATGCAGGAAAAACAGAGAGTTCTGATTTCTGCAATATGCGCTTTGCGTTGGGAGAAATGGCAGTGAAAATGTCATGCTCTCAAAACTATGCTTTTTGGAAGAAAATAGAAAGGGGAAGATGCTGCTTGGGAATAGTCTTGACAAGTATTTTTCTAAGAAGGCGTGAAGCCATCTGTTTGAATGACCAATCACAGTTTATATTGGCAGGCATTGCTGTAATTGTAAAAGATGTACTTTTGTTTCGCATTAAGAACTCCAGCATGTTGGAGTACCAACCGATCCCTCCTGGGGCACGGTGGTCAAGTTACGATGTGGGGCGCCCGTCCAAAAACAAAAAGGGAACCCAAATGAGTAGTTGTCTGATGCATTTTAACCAATTTAAAATGTGTTGTAATGAACAAAAATCAAATGAGTCAGCTCTCGCAAGAGCAGCTGCAAGAGTGGTTTTACCACTGGAAAAGAGAACAGAGTCGTTTGACTCCATGGAACGGTTTCATCAAACCACTTTTTGATGACAAGGGCCTTGTGTATTGTCCTGATGTGTTGAGAGAGGGCGCAGGTTTGCTCATCATTAAATGCCATTCATACCTGCAAAACACGTTGGTATTAGATGGTATACCGAATGCCTATCTGTTTGGGTTAAGCAATGATCTAGAATTGAAGTCGAGAACAAGATGTCATTCACCAAACACGAGATTTACTGTGCTCAGCAGTTATCCGGTGTTATTGCTTTTACCAGCATTTGAAAAAGAAATGGAGGTAGCGCTATGCTAAGCCATTTATACATTTCAAGAGAAGGGGATCGTGAAATTATAACAGAATATGTAGAGGAATGGAGAGATAAAAGTCATGCCGAACTGATAGCAAGCTACAATAGGTCTCAAAAGAAGGGTTTTTTTGGAGTACATCGACAAGGCTTGTATATTCTATCCATGCATTTCGCTTTTTTAAAAAGGTATAGCAAGAGCCCCATAAAAGTCACAGAAAATGTGCTGATTGACTTTACCTTTCCAATTGTACAAGTCGGAGACAGCTGGGAGTATGCTGCTATTCAGAGCTAAGAATGCCATTTAGCTGGCGTAATTTCTGTTTGTAAAAAATACGAATAAGCCAAGGAGTTTCATAGGTCTTTCATCTATGGCTCTTTGGTTTTTTCTTTTTGGCTGCACGCGTGTAGCAATACACCTAGATTTTGTCCCTGCTTTTGCAATGTGAAGCTATTCTTGACTTATTTCGCACACACATGGATTCATTGACACAAATTATTCTTGGAGCAGCCGTAGGCGAGGTGGTGCTGGGCAAACAAATAGGCAACAAGGCCATGCTCTATGGCGCCATTGCGGGAACCATTCCCGATTTAGATGTCTTGGCACGCCAATTCACAGATACGACCAAGGCCTTGGAGTGGCACCGCGGGTTCACACACTCTGTGGTGTTTTCGTTCTTGTTTGCGCCTCTTTCTGCTTGGTTGGTCATTCAATATGAAAAGTACAAAGACTTCAAAGGGTGGATGTGGCTCTTCTTTTGGGCCTATTTCACGCATCCGCTGCTTGATGCGCATACCACTTGGGGAACTCAGCTCTTTTGGCCATTGGACATTCGCTTTGCTTTCAAAAGTATTTTTGTG
>CBFHSD010000148.1:0-1665 GCA_965658375.1 Salibacteraceae bacterium | reverse complement strand
TAGCTGTTAAGCGGCTTACTTTTTTAAAGAGCTTATGCATATTACTGCACCTCTATGGTGGAGTAAATCTTCTTGCCGCCTTTTGTGGCTTTAGCTACTTCTTCTTTAGAGATGATTGTGAGGTGGTTTGATTTACTCCATTTGGCATCTAAGAAGTATTCTTTGTCAGCTTCAAGAGTCAATTTTAATTGAACAGGTGGTCCGTACATGGCATCAATCATATTGTATCCTTGAGTAGTGATAAGTACTTCTCCTAATTGATTTGTGGTGAAAACCATTTCCAGTCCTTTTGACATAAACCCAATGGATTTTCCGTTGAAGTTGATATCAAGCTTTGCGTCTTTTTGAAAATTGCCACCCAAAAAGGTAATAGTAGCTGTTGGGGTTGCATTTTGACTTTTTACCTGAAAAGCAAAGAGGCCAAGCATAAGAACAAGGATGAGATGTTTCATTACTATTGTTGATTTGAAAGCGAAAAGTACTCTTTTATTTCACTTGAATAGGCTCAGAGCCGGCAATGAAAAATGTGCTATCTGTAAGTTCAATCTTAACTGCGAAGCTCAAGAATTCTGAAGCTACAATAGCTTCATTAGCTTTTAAATACCAGTCAAAAGTCATTTCGTAGCCTCCGTTGTTCATAATGTAGATCCATTCAATAATACTTATCTGGTCATTGGGTGAACCCGCTCCATAGTTGTATGAATACATACTGAACTTGCTATGATCAATGGCTTGCAATGGAGGTGTTTCAAGCACTTCTTCATTGCATGTGATATAAAATTTTGAGATGTCTGTTTGTAACCCCGCAAACTCATCTTTGCATGTGGTTGCATAAGTTGAGCTGATAAATTCACTAGGTCTGAAACGTTGAACAAAAGACTCTTCACTCAAGGAGGGTTGTAAACGAAAATCGTCTTGGATTACTGTTGGACTATCTAGCAGTTCTGTTTGATTATTGCATGCTACTAATCGCGCATTTGTTATGCGGTGTTGTATCACATTGGGTTCTGTGCAGCAAGCAGCGAGCAACCATTGAAGGAGTCCAATTCCAATAAAAAGTGAGAAAACTTTTCTAACCATGTCTAAGAAAATTCAAGTTAAACAGAACATCTATTTTACATGAATTCGAAAAGAGAATCAAGGTGCACTTATGCGTGTAGGTTTTCTTTTTCGAGCAGGTAGTTGATCACAGCATCCCAATCGTTATGAAAGCGGTTTTTAAAGTCCAACCATTCTCCACCAAAGTCTTTTGCTCCATTAGCTGGTCGATCATCTACAAGATAATCTCCTTTGTTGAGGTTTTTATGATGGGTAATGATGAGCCGTTTGTAGAATACACTGTTTTTGTCACTTCCGAAATGGCGGTGCACCCATTTCACTTTGTCAATCCATGCGCTTGGGTTAAGCCAAGGGGCTGTGCTGAGTATGTACATGTTAAAAAGTGGAGCCAATTTCGGAATAGCTTCTAAGGCTCCTGGCATGGGGTCCATCATTCCAAAAATACCTGGGTACTCGTCTAGGTCGTTTTCAAAGGCTTTTTTTGATGCTTCATCAATGCGGGCTATGCCGGATTGAAAGTCTACCAACACATTATCCATGTCGATGTAAAGGGTCTTTTTCATAGGGAATATTTAGAAGTATAAGATACGAAATATCGGGTGATAA
>CBFHSD010000147.1:0-1679 GCA_965658375.1 Salibacteraceae bacterium | reverse complement strand
AAGCCACGCAGTCTTTAGAGATTGGAAGAAATGGAATTGGAGCCGATGGCAAAGAGTTAAGAGATCAAGATAAAATACTATACAGTTTGGGTCATGCAAGTTGGGATCGTTTGTTCCACTTGTACGATGCCATTAAATTGGGTATTCCTTTCAAGAAAATTCACGAGCTTACGAAGATAGACCCTTGGTTCCTTCACCAAATAGAAGAACTTATTTGGTTGGAAAAAGCCTTGGAGAAAACAACGGTTTCTACCATCTCTGAGAGTTTGATGAGAGAGGCGAAACAAAGAGGTTATGCTGACAGACAAATTGCACATGTCCTTAGATGTTTAGAGAGTGAAGTCTTTAGCAAGCGCCAAGAATTTGGGATCAACAGAGTTTACAAACTGGTGGATACCTGCTCTGCAGAGTTCCCAGCAGAAACACCGTATTACTATAGCACCTTTGAAGGTGAAAATGAATCGGTAAGAACAGACCGCAAAAAAGTGGTGATCTTAGGTTCTGGCCCTAATAGAATTGGCCAGGGTATTGAGTTTGATTATTGCTGCGTTCACGGAGTGTTGGCAGCGAAAGAGCAAGGTTACGAAACCATCATGATCAACTGTAATCCAGAAACGGTTTCAACCGATTTTGATATTGCAGATAAATTGTATTTCGAGCCTGTATTCTGGGAACACATCTACGAGATTATACTTCACGAAAAACCTGAAGGTGTTATTGTACAGTTAGGAGGTCAAACAGCGTTGAAACTGGCTGAAAAACTGAACAGATACGGCATTAAAATCCTGGGAACCAGCTATGAGACTTTAGATAAAGCTGAAGATAGAGGACAATTTTCTGACTTGTTGAAAGAGTTAGAAATTCCTTACCCTAAATATGGATCGGTAGAAACTGCTGAAGAAGCTGTTGACCTTTCAAAAGAATTAGGTTTCCCACTTTTGGTTAGGCCAAGTTATGTGCTTGGTGGGCAAAGCATGAAAATTGTGATCAATGAGGAAGAGTTGGAACATCATGTTGTGGAGATTTTGAAAGAAATGCCAGACAACAAAATTCTCTTAGATCATTTTCTTGAGAACGCTATTGAAGCAGAGGCAGATGCCATTTGCGATGGAGAAGATACATTGGTGATAGGTGAAATGGAACACATAGAACCTGCAGGTATTCACTCAGGTGATAGCTATGCTGTGTTGCCAGCCTTTGATTTGTCTCCTAAAGTAGTGAAGCAAATACAAGATTACACCAAGAAAATTGCTGTAGCTCTTGAGACCAAAGGATTAATTAACATTCAGTTTGCCGTTAAAGACGACCAAGCATTTGTGATTGAAGCAAACCCTAGAGCATCTAGAACAGTACCTTTTATAGCCAAAGCATACAAACAGCCCTATGTAAATTGGGCCGCAAAAGTGATGCTTGGAGAAAAGAAAGTCAAAGACTTCAAATACAATCCTCAGTTAAAAGGTTACGCTATAAAAATTCCGGTTTTCTCGTTTGATAAATTCCCAAATGTAGGGAAGGAGTTAGGTCCAGAGATGAAATCAACTGGCGAAGCAATTCAGTTTATCAATCATCTGCGAGATCCTTTCTTCAAGAAAGTATATTCAGAGCGTAACTTGTACTTGAGTCGTTAATGATAATTGGAGAAATCGTGAATTTGTTAAGAACCCTTATAATCATTGTGG
>CBFHSD010000146.1:0-1699 GCA_965658375.1 Salibacteraceae bacterium | reverse complement strand
TGCTGCCCCACCACACTTGTTGGTGAATACTGTCCTTTGGTCAAGCCGTAAATCTCGTTGTTAAAGAGTAAAATGTTCGAGTTGATATTTCTGCGCAGCAGGTGCATCAGGTGGTTCCCTCCAATGGAGAGTGAATCTCCATCTCCAGTAATGATCCAAACGCTCAACTCTGGGCGAGCCACTTTCAAGCCCGAAGCAATGGCGGTAGCCCTTCCGTGAATGCTATGCATGCCATAAGTATCCATATAATATGGGAAACGAGAGGAACAACCAATTCCAGAAATAAAGACAATGTCTTCTTTGGGAACTCCAATTTCTGCTACTGCCGATTGCACCTGCTTTAAAATGGCATAATCACCACAACCAGGACACCAGCGCACTTCTTGATCTGAAGTGAAATCTTTGGCCTTGTATTTTAATGCAGCTTCGCTCATGCGTTCTTGTTTAATAATTCTTTGGCCTTGTTTACAATCTCAGACGAAGTAAACGGAATGCCTTTGATTTTGTCCATCCGCACACACTCCTTGAGCAATTTAGCTTGGATAAGGTGCACCAATTGGCCATCGTTCATTTCGGGAACCAAAATGGTATTGAAGCCATCAAGAAGCTCTTTCAAATTTCTTGGTAATGGATTTATGTGTTTGATGTGGCAATGCGCAACAGCATGTCCTTCGGCAATCAATGCTTCTGTGGCTGTTTGAATAGCACCGTGAGTAGAGCCCCAACCAAGAATGAGTAAATCACCTTTTTCTTCGCCAACTTCTAATCCAATTTCCGGAAAATCATTCGCAATGCGTTGTACGCGTTCTGCACGGATGCGCACCATTTGCTCGTGGTTATCTGGATCATAAGAAACATTTCCGGTTTCCAATTCTTTTTCCAAACCACCTAAGCGGTGCTCCATTCCTTTATCTCCAGGTATGGCCCACGAACGAATCAATTTCTCATCGCGCTTGTAAGGCAAATATTTTTTTTGCTTATCTGCATATTTCGGGTGGATCTCTGGTAAATCCGCAGAAGATGGAAATTTCCATGGTTCTGCTGCATTGGCAATGTACCCATCACTCAATACCATTACTGGAGTCATATATTCTACTGCCATTTTACAGGCTTCGTAAACGGTTAAAAATGCATCTGATGGCGATTGAATGGCCAACACAGGCAACTGCGCTTCTCCGTTTCTACCATACATGGCCTGCATTAAATCTGCTTGCTCTGTTTTGGTAGGCAAGCCTGTAGAAGGCCCACCACGTTGCACATTGATAATGACCAAGGGAATTTCCAACATAATGGCTAAACCAATGGCTTCACCCTTTAATGCAATTCCGGGTCCAGATGAAGCGGTCACGCCCAAGGCTCCCCCAAAAGAGGCACCTATAGCTGCTGACACTGCAGCTATCTCATCTTCTGCCTGAAAAGTTTTCACTCCAAATTTCTGGTGCTTCACCAGTTCGTGTAAAATATCGCTTGCCGGGGTGATGGGATACGAACCATAAAACAGCTCTAAGTTGGCTTTTTTAGAAGCTGCCACCAAGGCCATTGCGGCCGCTTGGTTTCCCATAATAGAGCGGTAAGTACCACTTTCTAATTTAGCGGGAGCCACCTCATAGCGGTACGCACTTACTTCGCTGGTTTCTCCATAGTAATAGCCAGAGCGCAACACCTTTAAGTTGGCGTCTACAATATCTTGATGCTTGGC
>CBFHSD010000145.1:0-1704 GCA_965658375.1 Salibacteraceae bacterium | reverse complement strand
TGCAGGATAAACAGATTCCATTGAAAGTAAAGTCTTTCGAGAATCCGGATGCTCCAGGAACTCTGATTCATCAATCACCTCAAACAGAGTATCATATTCCTGCATTTATTGTGCGCCCAAATCAGACTTTAATTTCTTTAGCTACGCGAGATTTCGCCTTCATTGCAGAAGAAAATTTGAGCGATATTTTTCAATCTTTCGTAACACATGGGGTTACCATGAACATCATGCAAAGCTCAGCAATCAACTTTTCTGTTTGTGTGGATACGGATACAGATAAACTTCCGGTGTTGATGGAAGAGCTTAAGAAGAAATACGAAGTGCGTTACAATGTAGATTTGGAATTACTAACCGTGCGCCATTACAATAAAGAAACGGTGAATCAATTGGTTGGAGATCGTAAAAGATATATAGAGCAGAGAACCAGGCACACTTACAGAGTGCTGTTGCCCAAAAATTAGATTTGGTCTCCCCTGAGTATGCGGTATTGCTCTCTGGCTTTTACCGTATGTAAACTGTCAGGATGTTCAGAAAGAATAATGAGATACAGCTCTTTCGCCTTTTCTTGATCATCAAGCTGGTATTGGTTCAATTCTGCCAGAAGAATCAAGGCGTCATCTTTTAGCAAGTCATCACTTTCTTTGTTGATGATGTAATCCAAACTTGTAGCAGCCATATCAAAGTCAGACTGTTCCATGTAAAGATTGTATTTCAGCATGTAGCTTTCGTCTATAATTGAATGTGCGGGGAACTCACTAATAATGTCATTCAGCAATTTTTCAGCACCTTCATACTTACTCTGCATGAGCATAAGCTCAGCCTCTGCATATTTTTGTAGAGGAACCAAATTGGTATCAACCGTTGTATTGTCTGTAATTAACTTAGAAAGGTTCATGGCGTCATTTGCTATGAGCTTTGAAACAGAACCTTTCAACACATCTACCTGTGCTTTTGCCCATTCAAATTCGCCAGTGTAATAGGCAATTTTGGCTGTCTTTAGCTTAGCTTCATCCCCTACTGGATCAAACTTAAACATGCTTTCTGCCTGCATGTAGTATAAAGAAGCATCCCAAATTTGATCGTTGATGAGTAAATAATCACCCAAGTCAATTTTACACTTGGCAATTGTTTTTTCTGGAAGGTGATTGATTTCAAGTGCACTTTCCATCAGTAAAATGGCGCTGTCTAATTCATTGGCTTTGTAAGCTTGAAGGTAGGCTAGTTTCCGAGCACTTTCTATCGTTTCTTCGTTTAAGCCTTCTTCTCTGATAAAGCGATTGGCATCATCTTTCAATGCTATCCATTGCGCTTTACTCGCTCTATTTGCTTGTAAGTTTTGGTATTGTGCCTCAATTATTTGTTGCTTTGAGTCAAGGTAAAAAGGATAACTTTTTCCTTTTGAAGCAACGGCTTCGTATGACGAAATGGCCACGTCAAATTTTTCTGACTTCAGTGCATCATTTCCAAATACCATGAGGCGACCTCCATTCTCTGAATGCCTTCTGTCTAATGCAATTACTTGATTGAGCGCAGCTTGGTATTGATCACGTTGCATGAAATACCATATGAGCATTTCTGCGAAAACAGGCTTGTCTGGAGCGCTTTGAATTTTGAGTAAAAGTTGCTTACGAAGGGCTTCGTTTTGTGCGTTGTCTTCTTCAAAATCAAAGTTTCTGTTGAGCACATTCAGCACAGTTTGCTGGT
>CBFHSD010000144.1:0-1722 GCA_965658375.1 Salibacteraceae bacterium | reverse complement strand
AAATGAAGTGAAGAAAATCACCTTATCGGTTACGTTGCCTTCTACAACAACTCCCCTTGTGTTTGTGAAAAGTGTGCCTCTGTCAGGGTCATTCAGATCTTGACCTCCTTGTAAATTGAATACAGGATCTAAGTGAAAATAAAAATTGGGACTATCTACTTTCGCCAAATGTTCATTAAAGGCTTTTCTTCCTATCCAGGAATCATGAGTTTTTATTCGACTATTGTTTCTAAGAGCGGCCGAGATGCTATCAAAACTTGATCTAGAAATTCTCATTGAGCGCAAAGCAAAAGGAGCTATTTCTGCATTATTGAGTTGATGCTGTTCATAATCCCAACCAAATTCTTGATTCAATGGAACTCGTAAATCTTGACCAAAAAGGGGCTGGATCACCAAACACAAAAGAACACTTAAGACAAGTCGTATTGGTTTCATCGGATTTTAGTCAACTATTGCTTTTCATCTTGTAATAATACATCAAGAAGTCTGCTTGCGCCCAATCTAAAATAAGCTGGCGTCTGCCATTCTTCACCTAAAATAGAAAGTGTCAACTGGTAAAACCCTTCGGCTTCTTCAAAAGTAGAAATGCCACCTGCCGCCTTAAATCCAAGATTTCTTCCGGTTAGCTCTTTAAATTTTAGAATGCACGAAAGCATGATTTGCGCATGATTTAAAGTTGCTCCGTGAGCTCCCTTTCCTGTTGACGTTTTAATAAAATCTGCACCGCCAAACATGGCCAAGGCACTTGCTATGGCTATTTGAATTTCATTTTCCAGATCACAGGTTTCTATAATTACTTTCAAATGAGCATGTCCGCAAGCCTTTTTCACCTCTTTTATTTCAGAAAGCACACCTTGATAGTTTTTAGAAAGCAGCATGCCACGGTGAATTACCATATCTATTTCTTCTGCACCATAAGCAACTGCAAGTTGTGTTTCAAGAAGTTTTACCTCAAGAAATGTTTGCCCTTCTGGAAATGCAGTTGCTACTGTTGCTGTTCTAATGGATGAATGCTCAAGCACTCCAGATACTACCTCTGCAAAATTTGGATGAACACACAAGGCAGCAACTTCTGGCGCCTTTTTTATAGCTTCTTGTGCGAAATTATATACGCTCTCAACTGAGTCTGTTGCCTTTAAAGTAGTATAGTCAATAAACGGTAAAAGATTGCTTGGCTTCACCTCAACTTTTTGAGTGCTTTGAAAATGCTTACTAAACAAAAGCCCTGCCTCCGCCAGTTGCAGAATCTCTTCTATCGATTTTCCCATGATGTAAAATTAGGGCAAAAAAAAGCCCCCGTCATTTGACAGGGGCTTCAATATTATTGTGTTTTGCCTATTGCAATTTAAATCTTACAGGTAAGTTGTATTGAACTCTTACTGCTTTTCCTCTTTGCTTTCCTGGCTTCCATTTCGGCATAGACTCAACTACGCGAACGGCTTCTTTATTACATTTTTCTCCTGCAATACCGTCAAGTCCACGCAGCACTTTTACATCAGAAACACTGCCATCTTCAAGAATTACGAAACCTAGATAAACAATTCCTTGAACACCTGCTTCTTTCGCCATTGCTGGATACTTGATGTTTTTACCTAAGTAGGTAAACAACTCTTTGTCACCACCAGGGAAAGTAGGCATATCTTCTACAATCATAAAGATTTCTGGCTCTTCTACTACTTCCTCATCTGGAATATCAATCCATTCAATCACCTCTTCTTCGTC
>CBFHSD010000143.1:0-1741 GCA_965658375.1 Salibacteraceae bacterium | reverse complement strand
TCTCCGTCCATTTCTTTTGGAACGGGAATGCCCATTAAGGTGGCGATGGTTGGTGCTACATCTCCTAGCTTACCTGCTTGTAAACTGTACTTTTTTGTGTCATTCCCCACCAAGAAATAGGGCACAGGCTGAGTGGTGTGAGCCGTGTTTACGCTACCATCTTCATTCAGCATTTTGTCGCTGTTGCCATGATCTGCAAGAATGAGGAAAGTGTAGTCATTTTTCAATCCTGCTTCTACCACTTGCTTTGCGCATGCATCTACTTTTTCGCAGGCTTTCATAGCAGCTTCCATTACACCTGTGTGGCCCACCATATCTGGGTTAGCGAAGTTAAGACACACAAAATCTGGATTACCAGCTTCAAGTTCTGCACTAATGGCGTCAGCAATTTCTTGCGCGCTCATTTCGGGCTGTAAATCGTAGGTTGCTACTTTGGGAGAAGGAATGAGAATGCGGCTTTCGCCTTCAAACTCTTGCTCTTGTCCACCAGAGAAGAAGAAAGTGACATGCGGGTATTTCTCTGTTTCTGCAATACGAATTTGCTTTTTACCAGCTTCAGAAACAATCTGCCCCAATGTTTTAGTCGGGTTTTCTTTGGTGTAGAGTACATCTATGCCTTTGAATGTCTCATCGTAGCGTGTCATGGTTACATAATCCAAATCCAAAGCTTTCATGCCGTAATCAGGCATGTCCTCTTGGGTCAATACTTGCGTCAATTCGCGCCCACGGTCTGTTCTGAAGTTGAACATCAATACGGTGTCGCCTTCTTGAATGGTAGCTATGGGCGAACCATCCGCTTGTTGAATGTATGCGGGTTTGATGAATTCATCTGTTACACCAGCTGCGTAAGAAGCGCTTAAAATGTCACTGGCAGAATGGGCTGGACCTCCTTTTCCTTTCACCAATAAATCATAGGCGATTTGAACGCGTTCCCAACGTTTGTCTCTATCCATAGCGTAGTAACGCCCTACAACAGAGGCAATTTTTGCTTTGGTATTGGCAATGCCTTTTTCTACCCTTTCGATCATGCCTAAGCCCGTTGTAGGATCCTTATCTCTACCGTCTGTAAAGGCATGGATGAAAACCTGGTCATTGCCGTTTTCTTCTGCCACCTGACATAAGCCAATGAGATGATTGAGGTGGGAGTGAACCCCGCCATCAGAAACTAAACCTATAAAATGCACCTTCTTTCCAGCTGCTTTCGCTTTATTGAGGGCTTTCATTAGGGTTTCGTTCTTTTTGAGCTCGCCTTCTTCCACGGCTTTGTTGATCCGTACTAGGTCTTGGTATACTACGCGTCCAGCACCTAGGTTCATGTGGCCCACTTCTGAGTTCCCCATTTGGCCATCTGGTAAGCCAACGAATAATCCAGAGGCTTGGAGTTGACTATTTGGGTAAGTGTGATAGAGGCTATCTATAAATGATGTTTGAGCTTTGTCTATGGCAGAAACTGCTTTGTCTTTTGCAATTCCCCAACCATCTAGAATCATCAATACTACGCGCTTGCTCATGTGTTTTTCAATTTCTTGCAAATTTACGTTTGTTTCAGGACTAGAACTTGTGTTTTGGATGACGAAGTGTGCATTCTTTTACTCGTCAAACCACATTTCTTGGGTATAGTTGCGGTATGGTAAATCTTCCTTGCTATCTCCTTCAAAATCTGACATTTCTTCTCCGGTGAGCCAATTGACCCAGCCCCATTTTCCGTTTTTCTGCACACTCAAATACACATCGCCACCGT
>CBFHSD010000142.1:0-1851 GCA_965658375.1 Salibacteraceae bacterium | reverse complement strand
AGAAAGATGTTTTTCCAAAGGCATGGGAGTATTTCAAGGGTCAGGAGTTCAGAGCAGCGTTTAAAGTAGATGGGTTTTGGCTACTGAAACACGATGGCAAAAGCTGGTTGGATTATAAGGAGTTTAAATTCCAGGATTCTCAACTGGAACCTGAATCATAATTTTTACAATGTCGCCTAAAATTAGGTGGTTTTTACCAACGCCATAATCTCTACGATCTAGTTCAAGAGAGCCTACATAGTATAGCTTTCCCTCTTTACTTTCTAAATCAAAGTCTATGGCAACGGCTAAAGTAGTTTCCTTAATGTTAAGGTTACCTTTTAATTGATATCCGGTTTCACGTTGCTCAAGGCCTGTTGATTGAAACCTGATTTCAGGATAATTTTCTACATCGAAGTATTTAGCCTTCATTAAGTGCCTGTCGCGAGCATTAATGCCCGTGTCAATCGTTGAAACGGGAATTGTCACATCAAAATTGGCGCTTGAAAGTTCTTGTGGATCGAACTGCTGTATGACTTGTATACTATCAAAAGTGCCATCTACATATATGCCAGCATTCTTGATTTTAAAGGAGATTTTAGCTTCTTGGGCATTCAGTTGAAATGCGCATAAAAAGCTAAGAAGGAGTATGCTAATTCTTAATCGCATGGAGTACACTGTTAGGATCTATCAGGTTAACGTAATCTGTTAGTTTTAATTCTATTTCGGTAGGACCTTCCGCGTATGAGGCAATCTCATAAGGATTATAATAGAACAGCAGGCTCTTGTTAATAATGGCAAAATTGTCATTCAATTTGAATTTACCACCTTCAAAAACATAGCCTTTTTCTTCTAAAGAGAAGGCTGGCGGTATTTCTTTCAGCATTCGGAATTCAATTTCTGCAGACTCGTTCAATTCCTCTTCATAACCTTTCACCAAGATGTCGTCAAGCGTTATGGCCTCGCCTGTATTAAGGTTGAAGCTTTTATAAACCTGGCTGCTATTTGCATGAGCGCCTCCTGTGTAGGAGAATATTGTGGTTGCTATACTCACAAAGCTCGAATCTTGATATATAATGTCAGAGTTTATCTCAATACTCCAAGATGTTTTATAGTCAGGAAAAGAAGAGAGTACATCGTTATACTCAGTTTTTAATTCTTCAATAAGCTGCTCAAAAGATGTAGGCTTATTATTGACAAACGCATAATCGAAAATTGATGACTTGATAGAACCATTAATTGCGTTGAGCGCTTCCTCATTAGTGAGCCCGCTTTTTATTCGGGGATATTCTAATCTAAATGTTAGGCAGTTTTGAGCAGTGCTATCGGTCACACAAGGGCCTTTATCTTCGTTGATGGTCACTACTTCATAATCCACAAATTTGACAATGGGTTGCTCTTCAATTTCTACTGCCTGTTCTTTTTCTGGCTGACCAAATTCACAAGCATTTACCAATAGTAAAAGAGGAAGGAAGATTAATGAGATGGATCTTGGTTTTCCTAAGACTAAATTGAAAAGTGTTAAAAGAAATGGATTTTGATTTCTCCAAGTAAATGCCTTCAACCCCTGAAGGGGAGAACTGATTACCCTTTTAGGGGATTCAAGGGTATACACCTTGCTTGATGCCGTTTCAACAAAATGCTTCTTTTGATCAGTTTCGTCAAAGTTATTAGATCCTCTTTTTCTCACAATTAAAAATTGAATGTGGTGAATTTGGTGTCTCTATCTAGTTTGTAGCTTTTCATTTTTCCATTCGTTTTAAAATGGACAATGTTTTGTTGGTCTTCAAAGATTTCCATTAAAGCTACATTGGTGATCTCTATTTCCTTTACACTAGGTACTCCTTCAATCTCGTAATAGCACCATCTAGC
>CBFHSD010000141.1:1202-1859 GCA_965658375.1 Salibacteraceae bacterium | reverse complement strand
CATTTAGGCATAGGGGATTCAATCCAGAATTCTTTTCCTATCGCATTGATTTTAATTCGAATAAAATCTCCTTTGCTTTCTAAAGCAATCACGCTTCCGTTTCTGTATTCGGTAGGGTGAAAGAACCATTTTACATTGATGCTATCATTGCCCAAATGAAGTGTAAGCGCATGCCATTTTAGATGCAAAAAGCCTCTAGAATCGTTTCGATTGGCAGCACTGAAAACAGGGATATTTTCCACTTTAAAAGAGATGCTGGCTACTCCAATGCCCATTTTCTAAGAGAATTTTGCCGAGTCTAAGACACAAGATTGAGATTGGTAAGAGATTGCCGTGTCTTGTATGATTTGATTGCTGGCATTGCTGTCTTCTTTTTGAATTGTTTTTAGTACTGTTATGCTATTTTCATCAGCTTTAAGTGCTTGGCCTTGTGCAAATAATCCAACAATTACTATTGATAAAAAGCAGTGTAAGGAGCAGGGTTTGTTCATGTTTCTCTTGATTTCTTGGCGGCATCGTTTACCCGCAATGCACTTGTTCTTTATCACATCAATGTATCATTTTCTTTGTTCCTAACCTAACGCCAACATGAAGTAAATCAAAGACTAAGCGAATCAATTTGGCACTTATTGTTAAAATAACAATTAGTACCTTTGG
>CBFHSD010000141.1:0-1192 GCA_965658375.1 Salibacteraceae bacterium | reverse complement strand
ACGCCAACATGAAGTAAATCAAAGACTAAGCGAATCAATTTGGCACTTATTGTTAAAATAACAATTAGTACCTTTGGTTCGATTTGAAATTCCAATTGCTCCGTTCTATCGTTTTCATTGTAATGCTCTTTCTAGAGATGCCGTTGTTTGGGCAGTACAATTTAGTGGGTTCTGCTAGTTCTGCAATGGGCTCATGTATTCAACTTACACAGAATACTCCCGTTCAAAACGGAAGTATGTGGTCTACTTCTACCATTAGTTTGTACCAAGATTTTGATTTCAATTTTGAGGTTTTTGTCGGTTCCAATGATGCTGGGGCTGATGGGATGGTTTTTGTGCTTAGTGCAGACAGTACCGGCTCGGGTACAGGAGGTGGAGGTATTGGTTATGAAGGTATTCAAAATACTTTGGGTATAGAAATAGATACTTGGAATAATGGTAACTATGGAGATATTCCAGCAGATCATTTAGCCATTATTTCCAATGGCGTTGCGGACCATAATGCACCCACCGGCTTAATCGCTCCAGTGCAAGCATCTTCAACATCTACAAATATAGAAGACAATCAAACGCATACATTCAGGGTAACTTGGGATGCCAGTTCTTCAACAATTAAGGTGTATTTTGACTGTGTCTTACGCATCACTTATACAGGTAATATTGCGGCAAATCAGCTGAATGGAAACACCAATGTGTATTATGGTTTCACCTCTTCAACTGGGGGAGCCACGAATATCCATCGCGTTTGCCCTTTTGTTCCCAATCCTGGACTTCAAGTCACCCAAACATTGTGTTCGGGTGATACCCTAAATGCACAGGCTCCTTCATTTGCAGCGGGCTCCACTTACATTTGGTCAACGGGTTCAGACATCATACCAATGGGAAATTCGGCATTGCTATTTCCAGCCAATACAAGCACGTATTATGTAAGTGTTACTCAGCCCTGCTCAACGGTGGTAGATACAGTTGTGGTGCAAACATTTTCTCAGTACAACCCTACCTTTAATTTGATTGATACACTGTGTAAAGGTTCAAATCCGGTAAATGCAACAGCTTTGGTTGCCGGTGGGGTGTATTCTGGAGCAGGAATAATAGATAGTGTTCTAGGTGTATTTGACCCTCAGGTAGCAGGGTCTGGTAATCACCCGATCACATATACGATTTCTGGAAATTGCGGAGCAGACACTACATT
>CBFHSD010000140.1:0-1929 GCA_965658375.1 Salibacteraceae bacterium | reverse complement strand
CAAGGTAACTTGACAGTTGCGGTAAACACTGCAGGAACTGAATTGAATGTTGACGTAGTTGATCTACAAGGAAGAACAGTAATGACAAGAAACTTCGGTTATGTATCAGGTCAAGTTCAAAACAACATTGATTTATCTGCAATGGCAAAAGGTGTATACTTAGTTAAGGTTATGATGGATGGTGAAACATCTGTACAAAGAGTAACTTTAAAGTAAGCTCAACATAGTAAGAAAAAAGCCCCAGTCAATGGACTGGGGCTTTTTTTATGTCTAATCCCTTGAAAGAGAAAATTGATAATAAAAAACCACGTAGACATTATTCTACGGGGTTTTTAGTTCAATAGAGTTCGCTAAAATCCTATTTGACCTTAGCCTTATTTCTTATCCATTAACTGCACTTCTCTTAAGGGAATAAGCTTCCCGTCTTTATAAATAGGAATCACATCCGTTCTATTCAAAGACAAGCAATAGCGGATATCTTCTTTTAGGTTCAAGTTCTTCAATCTTCGTCTGTGAGAAGAATTCATGAGAAACTTATAAGGGTCATCCATGCCCATTTCATACAAATACATTGCAGATAAAGCACTGTCTTCAATCTCTGTCAACACGCCCTTACGCTCTAAAGCTTGAGTAATGGCACCGCCATAAATAGTGTCTTCTAAGTTGTATCTGCCTTTCCATCCAGAACATAAAATAAGTATATCTCTTCCAGAGGCAGCCAAATAGTCTACCACAGCATCAAAATTAGTAAAGGCTCCTATCACTACTTGGTAAGAGTCCTTCGCTAAATCAATTGCTCGGGTTCCATTGGTAGTGGTTAACACAATGCTTTTGCCCTTGATGTCGTCATTCATGTAGCTGTAAGGAGAGTTTCCAAAATCAAACTCTTCCAATTGAACCGCATTCCTCTCGGCACCTACCAGATATCCTTTCTTTTTGTAAGCTCTTGCCTCTTCTATTGTAGAAACGGGTATGATTTCCTTTGCGCCATGATGAAGCGCGGTAGAAATAGCAGAGGTTGCCCTCAAAATATCGGTTACTACAACAATATGTTCATTATTGGAGTAAACACCATAGGTATCGGGTGTGAAGCAAACTTCAATTTTCGCCATAAATAAATTCCTTATCCTTTGTAAAACGGAAGTTTAACCACTGTAGCTTTTAACTTCTTTTTTCTCACTGCAATATAAAGGTCAGAACCGAGTCCTTTGTAATCTATTGTTACATAACCGAGTCCAATGGCTTTTTTCAAGCTCGGAGACATGGTTCCAGAAGTTACTCGACCAATTTTCTCACCTTCTTCATTCAAAATTTCATATCCCTGCCTAGGGATCCCTTTATCTACCATTTCGAAAGCCACAAGTCTCTGCGTAAGTCCCGCAGCTTTTTGATTCTGTAAACGTTCACGGTCAACAAAATCATTACCATCTACAAATTTGGTTATCCAACCTAAACCTGCTTCTAGTGGAGAAGTTGTATCATCTATATCGTTGCCATAAAGACAAAAGCCCATTTCAAGTCGCAAGGTATCTCTAGCTCCAAGCCCGGCAGCTTTCATTCCATATGGTTCTCCAGCTTTGATTACTGCGTCCCATATCATTTCAGCATGCTCATTTCTGAAATAGATTTCAAAGCCTCCAGCACCAGTATACCCTGTGGTAGAAATCAATACATCATCCACTCCGGCAAACTTACCCTCTTGAAAGGTGTAGTACGCCATATCTCGAAGGTTCATATCTGTCAATGACTTCATTGCTTCAGTCGCTTTGGGTCCTTGAACAGCCAATAATGAAATATCATCAGAAGGGTTTGTAACTTCGCAGCTAAAGTCACTCGCGAATTTCGTTACCCATTCCCAATCTTTGTCCATGTTACTTGCATTCACAACTAACATGAATTTAGTAGAAGAAATGCGGTAAACGAGAAGAT
>CBFHSD010000139.1:0-1948 GCA_965658375.1 Salibacteraceae bacterium | reverse complement strand
ATAATGGAAAGCTTCAACAGCGTAAGCGAAGGCAAAAAGCAAAAACCAGCTGATCAAGTAAAAGGCAACGAACCTATGCCAGCCGCCAAGTCTGGACGCACAGAACATCCATTTAAAGGCACACTCGTCGGCGAAGATCAAGAGGTAGAAGACGTGGCCAGCGTAGAATCATTTAGCACAATATTACAAAACGAAGATTTAGTTCCAGATTTAAAAAACAAATTCGCAGACTTTTTAAAAGGTGTAGGCGACACAGTGGACGACAAAGAGTTGGTAGTGCCACAAGACGACACAGTCAAGACATATCAAACAGATGATGGCCACACTGTAAGCATTCACGGCAATCAGGGCGATGGTTTTAGAATTAAAATAGATGCAAAACAAAGCAACTCTAAATTTAACAATCTTGAAGAAGCAGAACTAGCAGCCGGCATGTTTATGGAAAAACGTGCCAAGCAGTTAGTAGACCCAAACGACTACGCGGAAGAAGCATAACATGAACCTTAATAAATTATTTGAAACCACACTTGAACAAATGTCTAAAAGCCAGTTCAAACGCGATGAGCTTAGACATGAACTGGGCCACGAAGAAGCCATGAACAATCATAAGATCACAATCAATGGTCGAGATTGGAAGGTTTTCTCCAGTAAAACACGAGCCGAAAAAGCAGCCGCAACTATTAGAAGCCGTAATCCAAACAAAGAAGTTAGTATATATGCTACCATGGAACCAGTAAGTGAAGGTCGCATGGAAGGTGCCAATGTTTTAGCAGCGTTGGAACGAATCGTTGATAACAACAGTGCAGGCGTGGTAAAATTCTCAGACGGTAAAAGCAAGATCGACATGTATACTGCTAGTGCTATTATGCAGGTTTACAATGCTGTTAATGACGAAAACAAAAAGAAAATTGAACGCATGATTGACACTAGAACTGGATTCATGGCGATTGCAAAGTTTGCATTCAAAAGAAGAACCAATGCAGAGTCAGTAACAGAAGCCAACGACTATTCGGAAGTTGTTCGTTTGGGACGTATCCTAATGAACATGGCTGCAACTCAAAAAGATGAATCTCTAAGTAATGCTATGGGAGTCTTGGGCAGTGAGTTAACCAAGTTTGGAACTCCTACTGGAGCAAGACATATTGCAGATCTCAACAAGCGTACTGGCCTAAATGTAAGCACTATTGAAAAAATGATGGCAATGGCTGATAAATTCGGCGACGAAGGCCTGGACAAAATCAGAGATCCAGAACCAGAAGAAGATACTTACGAAACCAAGCTCAGTGAAAAATACAAAGCACACAAAAACAAAATGAGTGAAGGCGTTGACCAGGAAAAATTCCAAAGTGCAGAGGCAAGGCTAATAAAGTATGCTCAAGAAAGTGGTGGTATAGACAAAGCTGACTTCATGGAAGTGGCCAAGATGATGGGCCAAATTGGCAGAATCAACGTCCTACAGGCAGGACAAATATTAAGCCGACTCAACCGCAAGTTGCAGGATATGGACACTGAACCAAGAGAACTGGTTTACCGCATACTGCAAGATGTTGGATTGATGGAAAATCGCATGCAAAATGAAGTTGAAGAAAATGTTTCTGCTCCACAGACAGCGGCACACCGTAGAGCTCAATCAGGTCCTAGATACAGTGATTTACAAAAAAAAGTCAAGCTGAAAGGGTTTGGCACAGGCTCAAGCAACATGAGCAATCCCAGTGCTAGAGCTGCTCTCAAGCCAGGAATAGACGAAGAAAAAAATGTAGAATATCAAAACGGAAGAAAAGCAGTCGCCAAAAAGATAAGTTACGACGACAATCCTAACAAAAAAGGCACTCCAGAATACATTGCTTGGTCCAAAGGACACAATGATGCTCGTGCAGCAATGCTAGCACGACGTCACACTGCCGAGGGTTACCGTGTTGTGCCTGACATAGACAGAAACCGCTATCAA
>CBFHSD010000138.1:0-2047 GCA_965658375.1 Salibacteraceae bacterium | reverse complement strand
CTCCTCAACAAATTGAAGCAGGTGCATTTGGACAAGGAAGAGGGCAAATTGCACAAGCAGAATATGAGAGACAAAGAGATATTGCTGATGTTGGAGTTTTATCTCAACTTAGACAAGCAGGTTTTGAACAAGCACAAAGAGCAGCTCAGCAACAAGTTGCAAATCAATTAAATTTAGCAAGACAACAACAAGCTTTAGAGACAGGTGTTACAGGTCAATTAGGTAAAGTTGGAACAGGTGCTCAAGCTTTTTCTCAATCGTTATTAGAAGCACAAAGACAAGGAAATGTTTTAGGTTTAGAATATCCTCTTTCAAGATTAGGAACAGCGACAAATATATTCTCTCCATTAATATCAGGATACGCAGCTTATCAAGCACCAAGTCAACCTTTACTAACAAATCCAGCAATCGCAGGTATTCAAGGTTTAGCAGGTACTTATGGTTTATTACAAGGACCAACTCAACAAGCACAACAAGGCGGACTAGGAAGTCTGTTTGGGTTTTAACATGCCTAATATTTTAAAAAGACCCATGTTTAGAAAAGGTGGTTCTGCTGCTGAAGGTGTTGGTATTACTTCTGGATTAACTGAAAGAAAACAATATGCAGATGGACCAGATATTAATGATATTCTAGGTACTTCACCAGGAGGAGATGCTTTTGGAATTAAAGCTATGCCTACTCCTAAAACAGAAGCAGAAATGTTAACTGATATAAGACCTGGTATTTATGATCCTAAACTTTATCAACAATCGCAACGAGCTATGAGACCACAAGATAAAGATATCGCAGCTCAAATGGGGATTATGGGTGCGATTGAAGAATCAATGAGACCTACAGGTCAAGACGTTATGTCAGATACATTAGCTGCAATAGCATCAACTGCACCAGATGATCCAACTAAATTACAAACATTTGGACAAGTATTAGGTAAAGCAGGAGCAGCTGCAAGAGGATTAGAAAAGAAAAGAGAAGAAACATCTCAACAATTTAGAAAAGAAGCAGGCCTACAAATTCTTAAAAATTTAACGGATGATGAAAAAGATCAGTTGTTTAGATATGCAAAAGAATATGCAAAAAGAACTGGAATGGATGAGGGCGCTGCATATAAATTATTTTTAGATCGTTACTTAAAAGGTACACCACCAAAAGGTTTAACTAAAGAAAATTTAGTTGCGGGTTATCAAAAACAATTACTAGATGATCCAGGACTTGGTTATGGAGCAGGAGATGCTTTAGTTGTAGCAAGAACTCAAGCAGAGATATTTAAAGGACAAGCCCCTGTTGCAAACCCTTCACCTGTTAAAATATATAACGGTATTGCAGAAGCTAAAGATTTTAAAGGTTACAGAACGGGAGAAAAATTTATTAATCCAGCAGATGGAGCAATATATACTTTTGATGGATTTAACGAATCAAATACAGAGGCGAAATTTACAAAAGTTTGGCCAACTAAATAGGAGGCCTCATGGCAGAAGAACAAATTTACATTGATGAGTTTGATCTCACACCAGAACCTACAGAAGTAAAAGAAGATAAAGAAAAGCTAGTAGAAGAGAAAACAAGACTAGCAAAAAAAGAAAAAGTATTTCAACAATAAATTAGAGAACGAATACCAAACGGTAAGGATAAAGACCTTACTGCGACTGATGTTATTTTTGGTCCTGATGTTCCATTAGCTGGAGACTCTTTTTTAGCTGCTGGAAAAATAGGAAGAAGAATCAAGGAGCGAGTAACAGGAGAGCCTTTAACTGAAATTGGAGATGTTGATCCTTACACTGGTTTTGTTGCAGGAGTTATTGATGGAACTATTAAAATACCATTAGGTATAGTTAATATATCAGCAGAGATTGCTGACGCGCTAAGAGAAGAAAATGTACCAGTAGATAAAAGTTATGTTGCTCAAGTAGAAAAATATTTTGGAGACACTGTTCTTGGAAAAATACAACCAGGTGCCGAAGATGTGGTTAAAGAATCAGCAATTGGTAAATTAACTTCTGCATTAACACAGTTGTATACTTTTGGAAAAGTTGGAGCAAGTGCTGCTGT
>CBFHSD010000137.1:0-2143 GCA_965658375.1 Salibacteraceae bacterium | reverse complement strand
GGAATAGTGTAAAATTCTCCAAACTTCTTTTTTAACTCATCCATGAAAATGAGACTGTTTTTTAGTCTGTATTTTGTTCTATCGATATAGTGAAGCTCCATATCAGAATCTTTAGCAAACTGAAGCGTAGGATTGAGCGGCAAGGTTTCTTCCCCGCGAATAATACCAATAGTCTTAAAACCATATTTTTTACCTGCGGCAGCCGTTGCATAAATGTGATTGGAAAAGGCACCGCCAAAGGTTAGAAGCGTATCATGACCTTCCGCTTTTGCTCTTGATAGATTGTATTTCAGTTTTCTCGCTTTGTTACCTGAAATGGTTGGGTGATTTAAATCCTCTCTTTTTACAAATAATTGAACCTGCTTAGCGGTCAGTAAGTCGTTGTGGATTTCAACTAAAGGAGTTGGCTTTATTTCCATATTGGCAATTTAGACATATCTATCCTGTTATCTTTGCAACATGGAAGACCACTTGGAAGAAGGTGATTTGTTTGAGCACCATCGAATTGTTTGCGACCCAGGTCAAGAGCCTTATCGAGTAGACAAGTTCTTAATGGATCGGCTCCCGAATGTGACCCGCAATAAAGTTCAGCAAGGAATCAAAGATGGTTTTGTTAAGGTGAATGGCCTGGAAGTGAAGCCAAACTTTAAGGTTAAAGCGAACGATGAAGTAGTAGTTGCATTACCTGAACCTCCAAGAGAAACCGAACTCTTGCCAGAGGATATTCCCTTAAATATTGTGTATGAAGATGACGACCTGTTGGTTGTGAATAAAGAGGCAGGCATGGTGGTTCATCCAGCTTACAATAATTGGACAGGCACATTGGTGAATGCTTTAACGTATCATTTTAAGCAGCTGCCAACCATGAAGGACAATGAAGGAAGACCGGGTTTGGTTCACCGAATTGATAAGGATACTTCAGGACTTCTTGTAATTGCAAAGTCTGAAAAGGCCATGTCTGGTTTAGCTAAGCAGTTCTTTGATCATAGTATCGAGCGTACTTATCACGCGCTGGTTTGGGGTGTACCCAAAGAGGAGAATGGAACAATTGATGTTCATTTAGGAAGAAGCGAAAAGGACAGAAGAGTAACTGTCGCTATTGAAGATGGCAGCAGAGGCCGAAACGCCATCACTCATTATAAGACCTTAGAAGAATTGAGATACGTGTCTTTGATTCAGTGTAACCTAGAGACGGGTAGAACACATCAGATTAGGGCACACTTAAGATACTTAGGTCACCCACTATTCAACGATGCCACGTATGGAGGGGATAGAGTCTTAAAAGGCACTCAGTTTTCTAAGTATAAGTCATTCGTGGATAACGCTTTTAAATTAATGCCAAGACAGGCACTTCACGCAAAGTCCTTAGGTTTTATCCACCCAGTTTCTAAAAAATTCATGCAATTCGATTCTGAATTACCAGCAGACTTTACAGCGGTAATGGAAAAGTGGAGGAATTACGTTAAGCTAGATTAATTCAGGACAAACTCTAGTATTGCGTAAGCATGAAACGCAGTGCCAACCAATACAAATAGGTGCCAAATGGCATGATGATACTTAACCTTGCGCATGAGATAAAATACTATGCCTAGGGTATAGGCACCACCTCCATATAGCATGTAATTGACAGCTTCTTTACCAATCTCATCACTAATCTTACCAAACATGAGAAAGCCCAGCCAACCCATTCCTAAATAAGAAAGAAGTGAAATGACTTCGTATTTACCGGTAAAAAAGATCTTGAAGATAATGCCTGCTAAAGCGATGGACCATGCACCCAATAACATGTTTCTACCATAATTCGTTTCTCCCAAAACACCCCAAGCAAAAGGAGTAAATGTACCAGCAATGAGTAGGTAGATTGAGATATGGTTTAGCTTCTTAAATAAATATTTACGCTTTTTCGATTTTACAGAATGATATAATGTACTGGCCGTATAGAGTGTTATTCCAGAAATAAAGAAGATGGAAACGCTAGCTTTAATATTAAAAACTAATGTGCTGGGTTGAATAATGGTATAAATTAACCCGATAAGGCAAGCGATAATGCCCAGCCCATGGGTTATGGCATTGGCAACTTCTTCCTTTGGGGTATAGGCGTCTAAGCCTTTATGTTTTTTCAATTTTTGAGTGTTTCACCACA
>CBFHSD010000136.1:0-2161 GCA_965658375.1 Salibacteraceae bacterium | reverse complement strand
TATAGTAGGAACGTATTTTTCCAATACCTTGGCCTTTTCTTCCTCTTCTTTCTTTTCTTCTATGACCTTCTCGCCACGGTTAAGTGCTTCTTCAATGCGCTTCTTGATAAATTCGCTCGCAGGTTTTACGTTACCCATGGTGCCTGGAAGTGTCTGCCAATGTTCATCATGCTTGGGATTAAAGTCTGGCATGCCTGCATTCAGCATGTTACATAGTATTGCCGCCGTAGAACTAATTGTATAGGAAGGAGCAGCCTTGCATTTGGAAATGTCTTCCTTGCCGTAGCCGTTATTTTCCATCCACACCCATACAGCAGGCATTAGATCAGCAGCCTGGTAGTTGTCATAATACCAGCGATGGGTTCCTTGCCTAAAACGTGCATACTCATCTCCAGACCAAGTTTCCCAACCAGTCCATTCAGGTGCCTTGAGTTTCGCTCCACGTCGTGTTTGAGGTGTTGCTCTTGCTTTTTTTCTAGCGGCCAATTTAGTTTGCTCCTTCAACAAAATTAAAGTATATGATGATATATATCATTTGTCAAGCGAAATTACTTTTTTCCGAGCAATTTTAAATTCAAAACAAAATTTTCAACTAAAAGTTTTACAATAATTGCCTTGTCAGCCATGGGGTCGTTGCCCATTTCCAACACGGTTGCGGCAAACATTCTGTATGCTTCTTCCTCTGAAATGTTTAGTTCGCCCCAATCAATAGGGTCAGCAATCTCCGCTTCCATAGCAATTGAAACTAAATCTTCTATCAGTTGATTGTGTGGTTTTAAAAAGTCACTCATCGCTCAATCCCATAAATTTTCATAATATTTTCCGAATAGACGGAAGCCGTTTGAAATACGATCTTGTTCAGCATCCATTGCGGCTCGTTCTGTTTTTATATCAAAACGCATATACACATCGTCCTTGTTTGCCTTGCAATCAAATGCGTATATCATTTCATCAAGCACCCAATCCCAACGCTCAAAAAACTTAGGATCAGTGGAACCATCCTTTTCGTAATTTAAAATATCCTTCTTGGAAGGGCGCAGTTCTTTTGGAACATCCACAACGGCTACCCAAGGAGCACCGTGCTTTTCTTTTTTAAGTTGAACGAGCATGGGCAGGATGATGGGTGCAAGGGTATGATCCATGCTCCAGGTGTCCCAACGATCAATGCGCACCTTTATCTGTTGTGTTCTGCGATCAAACCAAATCCAGTTGAACACATTATAAAAGTCCTGCACACGATCCTCCAGCCATTCAAGACTGCGTTCGAATCGTGTTTGTTCTTCAGGCCAATCTACGTAGCCATACTTCTTGTTCATATAGCGAGTATGAAACAAAGACATAAGTCTACTGGGATAATTTGAAATTTTAATCTTCATTGTCCTGTTTCCTATTGATAAACACTTTCAGCGTTCTTTCATCATCTTGTAAACCACATACAACTTCTTGATCATCCTCAAGATACTTTACATATGCACGACCCGTTTCGTCTATTACTTCAACACGAGTGACTTTATCAGTCTTCATTGTATTCCACCACCTGCACGTTTTCTTCCTTTCCTGGAACTGCGAATGTTTTTGCTATTGTCACGGCATCTTCTAATTCTTCAAACAGCAAGGGTTTGAGATTCCAATCACACTTGCCCGTATCTTCGGTTACAAAGATCCAATCATCCTCACCATCGAGGCATACCATAATAGCATACACTAAGCACCATCCTCATATGACCATTCTTCAATGGCTTCAAAACTCTCCGCAGGATACATCATGTCATACTTGCGGGGATAGTGCTTGAGTAGGCTACTTGCCTGCTTGCGAACAGCACTGGGCACCCGCGGATACTTCTTGGGATCTCGCAGGTCCATTAGAAATCGTTCTACATTTAGAACTGCATTTGTTCTTTCAATTGGTAGTGTCATATTCCTTCTCTACGTCTTCCAAAAAATATTTGATGTATTCAAGGGCTTCTTCAGCCTCCGCTTGTGTGATGCTCTCGTAGTTCTCAAGAACGGTTTCAGCCGTCCATGTCTTAAGTTCATTATACGTCCAATCCTTCGTGCTGTCAATACTCAACCACAGACTGAGAACTTCATCTTCCTTTACGGTGGCATCGCTCACACTCCAGAACGAATACCAAGTGCTGTTACTCCAACGGCTATAACT
>CBFHSD010000135.1:0-2415 GCA_965658375.1 Salibacteraceae bacterium | reverse complement strand
TATGATTTTCAATGAATTCGCTGGTAATACTCAGCTCAGTTTTCATTTGCTCAAGCGGAATAATGTTGAGCTTTAACAGAGAATCTGAAGATAAAATCTCACTCTGAGCCATTCCTTGAAACAAAGGAGAAAGACTCATAATCACTGAGAGAATAAACAGGAATAGACCTTTTTTCATTCTTGCTAAAATAGAAAATTGCCTTGCAAGTGAAAGAATGATCTGAGGAAATGCAAAGAAGACTGTTTACGGGGAACCTTACAGCACAGTTAAGACTGATTTAATTGCGAATAAACAACCATTTCACTCCTTGGTAAATTCCCACTCCAACATAACCCAAAAGACCCAGCTTCTTTTTTTCTTGTACGTATACCGTAATGGTAGAAAACTGGTCTAAATGATCTATCCGGTTCATTTGGCCTTGGAGCATGTCAATGGTTTCGTTTACGCGTTCCAATTCTTTTTCTACCAACAAAGCGGCTTCTACATTTTCTGCCTGTTTCAATAATTCTAGATACCTGGTTCTGGCGGTTTGTGCGTTCTCTAAGCGTATTTTATAGTTGTAATACTCTTCGCTTACATCTTGTCCAGATTTACTGAGCTTAGTCACTTCACCCAATTGACCAATAGCTTCTAAAGCTTCGTTAAGGAATTCACTTTTTACCCTCAATACATTGCGGCTTGTGCCAGATTCACTGATGTAGCCTTTGAATTGTTGGGCAATTTCTTCTAAATGTGCAACAGCTGTATCTGGTGTTTTGGTGCTGATGGTGACATATGCAGAGAAGAGAATTTTACGTTCGCTTTTATCAAACTCTTTGTTTTCTGCATAGCCGTAACGGTCTTCTGCATATAAGCCTAAAGATTGCTGGTTTCCACTGTCTGTTATAGTTACTGCACTGCTGTACCTCGACTTCTTATGTTGGTGACAGCTTGATAATAGAGTGGAAGAGGTAAAGGCAAGAACAAGTACGGTCCAAAAAGTCTTCATAAGGCAATGTTTGAGGCACAAACGTACAGGCTTTTTATTTAGTCTTTAGAAGTTTAAATATTGAAAAAAGCCCCGACCATTTCTGATCGGGGCTTTGGTTTAGCCAGGTTTCAACTTGGCGGGTTTGAAACCCTAGGCTGACTATATCTGTACATCAGTAAGTTGGTTTCTAAATTGCGTGCTTCTAGTTGCCAGGCAGTAAGCTGAGACAATACCGTGAATATGGGCACTTGATCAAAGTGGTATTCAATCCAGTTTTGCGACTGGTTTTGTGGGGTTTGAAAATCAACTGCTGTTTTGAAAGGAAGGGTCTCTGTTAATGTGGCTTTCAATTCTTGGGGATAATGCTCAATTACGAAGGCTCTAAAATCATTGAGCTCTTTTTCAATCTTTGCTCCGCTGTAGCTTCCTTCGCTTAAAAACATTTCTGAAGAGATATTCATGTTGTGCTTTAATCCTATTTCTTCCAAGGGCATTTGAGCAGCTTCTTCTTTTGTAGTTTTTTGCGCTGTGGCAATCAAGTGCAGCTTTGCATCTTCTAAGTAATTGACCAAGGCTTCTGTTTCTTGCTGCAAATCTGTAGATCCGTCAAATTCAGCAGATTCATAAAGCATCCCATTCAAGCTTGCAGCATGCTTTTCGCTCTTGTCAAGTTCTTCTTGCACCTGCATTACTGCATGTTCATACCATTGGCTATTACCGCTTTTCATCAAAGCGAAAATGAGAATGATACTTGCTGTAGCTACTATAGAGCTGGAAAGTGTTACCGATTTATTCGGGCTAACCTTATAGCGTTTCACAAAATAAATGGGTACGTAGGCAAAGGCGAGTATGCCCATTCCACCGTTCAGTAAAACTGCCGCTCCTGGCCAGTGCATGATTTTAAATAGCACGCCCATGGCAGTTAGGCTTAAGCCAATAAAACCAGAGATGTGTAAGAGCCTTTCATTTTTAGGACTCTCTTTTATTTTGTGAAAGAGCAGCATGGGTAAATACCCAAGTACCAAGAGCATTGCACCAGAAAGTACCAGTGTTTCTGCACCCATCCAATGATTGAGTTTAAAAATCGTCCCCGCCAAGAGAAGAAAAGTTGAAGTCAGCCCGAAACCAAATGTTACCTTTTTCATAGTTGCATTCATTTCAGTTAATAATTCAAATGTTTCATTTTGAACCTGTTTAAGGCCCCCAGGTCCGAAGAGCTTGATTGTATCTACTAAGGCATCTTCAAAAGATTGACCTGTTCCAATTCTATATTCTATGCTGGTGCAAACATGATCGAGTAAATCATCATGCAATGCCTCTTGAGCAATACCGTGTTGTTTAATGTATGCACTCACAAGTTCTATTTGTGTTTCGCTTAATTCAGCCATGCCAGTTCGGTTTTTGCAGTGTAATTGTTTAGGAGATCATTCATGGTTTGGGCAAA
>CBFHSD010000134.1:0-2419 GCA_965658375.1 Salibacteraceae bacterium | reverse complement strand
AGAGTTTGTAGAAATCTTGATACACCTGCCAAGTGGGGTTTCTCCAGATAAAATGGTAGATGCCTTGTATGCCTTTACCGATTGCGAAGTGAGTATTTCACCCAACTCGGCAGTGATTGTGAATGACAAGCCCAAGTTTATGGGTACGTCAGAAATTCTGCGTCACAACACCGATCAAACCATTGCTTTGCTCCAACAAGAGTTGGAAATAGCGATGAGCGAACTCCGCGAAAAGTGGCACTTCTCTAGCTTGGAAAAGATTTTTATTGAACAAAAAATATACATTGAGTTTGATGGCAAGAGCTATGAAGAAGCCATGGTGATTACCCATGAGTTGCTCAAGCCACACATCCAGCATTTGGTGCGCGCCATAACAGATGATGACGTCAAGAAATTGATGGAAATCAGAATGCGCAGAATCACCAAGCACGATGCTGAAGATGCAGATAACTTCATCAAATCGCTTGAGGATCAAATGGCTGCAGTGCAGCACAACCTCGACAACCTGGTAGATTACGCCATCAACTACTACAAAGAAATCAAGAAGAAATACGGAAAAGGCCGCGAGCGCAAAACAGAAATCAAGAGTTTCGAAAACATCGAAGCTTCTAAGGTGGCTGTGGCGAGCGAAAAGCTTTACGTAAGCATGAAAGAAGGTTTTGTGGGCATCGGCTTCAAACGTGGTGAAGGTGAATTCTTAACCAATTGCAGCAACATTGATGACATCATAGCCATTAACAGTGCGGGTATGCTGCGCGTTTCTCGTGTAAGCGACAAGGCCTTTATGGGCAAAGACCTCTTGCATGTAGGCGTTTGGAAAAAAGGCGATGAGCGCACCACCTACAACTTGATTTATCAAGATGGTGTTTCTGGGCCTATACGTGTCAAGCGTTTTAACGTAAAGTCCATTACCAGAGATAGAGACTACGATTTAACCAAGGGGAACCCCAAATCTAAAGTCTTGTACTTGACTGCCAACCCCAATGGTGAGGCAGAAGTGGTGCAAGTGCTCCACAGAAATACAGGAAGGGTGCGCAAGTTGAAAATGGATTTCGACTTTGCAGAATTGGACATCAAAGGAAGAGGAGCAGGAGGAAACATCTTGACCCGCCATCCCATCAATAAGGTTGTTTTAAAGCAAGAAGGTGTGAGCACCTTGTCTGCGCGTAAAATATGGTTTGACGAAACCGTAAACCGCCTGAACACAGATGAACGCGGGCGTTTCTTGGGTGAGTTTAGGGGAGAGGATAAGATCATACAAATTACTGCCAACGGAGAATACAAACTCATGACTTTTGAGTTGACCAACCGCTTTGAAGACAATTACCTCATCATTGAAAAATGGAATCCATACAAGCCCATTACTGCCGTGTATTGGGATGCAGAGAAAGAGCAATTCAACATCAAGCGTTTCTTGGTAGAACCCTCAGATAAAAAAGTGGGCTTTATTGGCGATACAGAAGGCAATAAGTTGGAGTTGGTGAGCTATGAATGGCGCCCTGTACTCAACATTGCATTTGATCAACGCAGCGTTTCTAAAGACGATGAAGAGGTGAATGTAGAAGAATTCATTTCTGTAAAAGGCCTGGCAGCCCGCGGCAACCGCTTAACACAAGACAAGGTGAAGAGCATAGATGAAAAAGAGCCTTTGCCGTATGAAGCACCTGCACCAGCAGAACCAGATCCAGATTCTGATGAGCCAGAACAACTTGGCTTAGGACTGTAATGGACGCATTTGAGTGGAAGAAAGCCCTGCATGAGCAATTGCGCCTGCAGCAGCAAGAAAAGTTGACCAACATCAAGGCAGAGATTGCAGAGGTGCGCGCTGGACAAGCAGATAACGGCAAAAGCGCCATGGGCGATAAGTACGAGACCAGCGGTGAAATGGCGCGCCAAGAGCTGGACAAGCTCAGAGCCCAAGAAGCCTTGCTGCAACAGCACTTGGTGTTCTTAAGCAAGATTGCTCCCAAAAAGAAGAGCAACGCTATTGTACCTGGCGCTTTGATACAAGCAGGGGAGTACCGCTTTTACCTCAGCATACCTTTAGGAAAAATAAGCCTGTCTGGAAAAGAAGTGTATTGCATTTCACTGGCCAGCCCCATTGGCCAAGCCCTGCAAAAAGCAGGACGCTCAGGAGTCTTTGTATTCAATGAAGTGGAGTTGAAGGTGGAGGAGGTTTGGTAGGGGTTTTAGTAGTTTTTTCTATTGTTATTTCTCACTATTTTCTAGAATACGTACGAACTCGCCAACAACCCTTAAGCCCTCAGAATTATCTTCCGTAATTACAATGTTTTTATAAGACTCATCGAATGAGTTCGGTCGCAGAACTACAGATGTGTGACCCCATGAGTCTTGCAAAACTGACTTTTCACTGGAATAGGTTTTAATTGTAAAAGCAGATTGGAAATCTGGGTCTTGA
>CBFHSD010000133.1:0-2431 GCA_965658375.1 Salibacteraceae bacterium | reverse complement strand
TAAACGGGGAAATCAATATGTCAATTCAAAAATTAGCCCTTCACGGCAAGCACAACACAGCCAACAGTATGGCAGGCGGAATTGCAGCGCGCATTCTAGAAATTAGAAAAGAGGCTGTAAGAGATAGCCTTGCAGATGTTGATGGCATTCCGCATAGAATGGAAAGCGTAACAGCTGTTTCTGGTGTAGAGTACATCAACGATTCTAAAGCAACCAATGTAAATGCTACTTGGTATGCACTTGAAAGCGTTCACGAAAATATTGTGTGGATTGTAGGTGGTGTTGACAAAGGAAATGACTACAGCGAATTGTACGATTTAGTGCAAGACAAAGTGAAAGTGATCATTGCTTTAGGGAAAGACAATGCGAAGATCCATGCTGCATTTGATTCACGAGTAGAAATGATTTTAGACGCAGCGTCAATGGAAGAAGCCGTTGCACTTGCCTACCGCACATCTCGTAAAGGAGATAAAGTGTTGTTGTCGCCAGCATGTGCCAGCTTCGATTTATTCGATAGCTATGAAGACCGCGGAAACCAATTTAAAGAAGTAGTGAGAGCACTGTAATAGATGAAAGCAGTATTGAACAATATATGGAGTAGATTGGATGGAGACCGCGCCATTTGGATGGTAGTGCTCTTTATGGCACTGATGTCTATTTTATTGGTGTACAGCTCTATTGTTACCTTGGCATATAAATACCAAGGCGGCAATACCTTCTACTATATTATCAAGCACGGTACGTTTATCGTGTCTGGGTTTTTCTTGATATATATTGTTCACAAGATCAATTACTTATACTTTGCGAAGCTTTCTGTTTTGTTCCTGTGGTTAGCGATTCCCTTACTGGTGTTGACTTTAATTACAGGTCAAAATTTGAACAATGCATCCCGTTGGTTAATGATCCCCGTTATTAATCAAAGCTTTCAAACATCAGATTTTGCAAAGCTTGCATTGATTCTGTTTACAGCGCGGAGTTTGGCTTTAAAAAGAACAGACTTAAGCAATTTCAAAGAGGGATTTCTCAAAATTATTTTACCCGCAATAATTGTATGTGGTTTGATTTTACCCGCCAACTTCTCAACAGCCGCAGTGCTTTTTACCTGTGTGTTGATGTTGATGTTCATGGCTGGGGTTCCCTTTAAATTCTTGGCTTCTATTATTCCCGTAGGTCTTATTGGCATTGCATTTATTGTGCTAATTGCGCAAGCCAAGCCCGATCTCTTTCCACGGTATGAAACATGGAAGGCAAGGGTAGAACGCTATGTAAGTGGCGCTAATGCAGAAGAAAGTTCAAGCGGGAACTACCAAGTAGAACAGGCTAAAATTGCCATTGCCACCGGTAGCTTTGCCGGTAAAGGACCAGGAAGAAGCACACAGCGTAACTTTTTACCTCACCCTTATTCAGATTTTATTTTTGCTATTGTGCTTGAAGAGTACGGTTTTATAGGAGGTTTTGGAGTGCTTATGTTGTATATGATACTACTGTACAGGAGCATTCGAATCATTACGAAAGTAGAAAAGAGTTTTGGTGCCTATGTGGTGCTTGGCCTCAGCTTTAGCCTCGTGTTTCAAGGCCTCATCAACATGGCGGTAAATGTGAATTTGCTGCCCGTAACTGGCCAGCCTTTACCCATGATGAGTATGGGGGGAACCAGTTTGTGGTTCACCTGCCTTTCTTTAGGAATTATCTTAAGCGTGAGCCGATCTATTGAGGTGAAAAGCAAGGAGAAAGAACAACATTTAAATAAAATAAAGCAGCCCAATGAAGCCTAGGTTTATCATATCTGGTGGTGGAACGGGAGGGCACATCTTTCCGGCAGTAGCCATTGCAAATGCATTGAAAGCAAAGCATCCTGATGCTGAGTTCTTGTTTGTAGGTGCTCTAGGTAAAATGGAGATGGAGAAAGTGCCAAAAGCAGGATATACCATTGAAGGTCTTCCTGTAGCTGGTTTTCATAGAGGTGCTATTTGGAAAAATCTTGGTTTCCCAGTAAAGCTGTTAAAGAGCATGCTTAAGGCCAAGAAAATTGTAAAATCATTCAAGCCACATGCAGCTATAGGAACGGGTGGTTTTGCAAGTGGTCCTATTTTAAAAGCTGCGGGTTCTGCAGGAGTTCCAACTTTTGTGCAAGAGCAAAATGCATTTCCGGGAGTAACCAATCGCTTGTTGAGTAAAACAGCAAAAAAGGTATTTACGGCTTACCCAAATATGGAGTCTTTTTTTCCAGGTGTTTCCATAGCCGACTTAGGGAACCCAATTAGAAAGGAGCTTTTTGATGGTCAGTTGAACAGGGCAGAGGCCATCGAGCACTTTGGTTTGAACCCAGAAAAGAAAACAATACTCGCCATAGGCGGAAGCCTCGGTGCCCAAAGCATGAACAATGCCTTGGCCATGGGTGTACAAAAATTGATTGAACAAGACATACAGT
>CBFHSD010000132.1:0-2504 GCA_965658375.1 Salibacteraceae bacterium | reverse complement strand
AGCTACCCTCTGGTAAACACCCATTCATTGCCTGAAGTAAGTCGCTCATTGAAAACATAACCGTCTGTATCAAAAGCTTTTATTGATTCTGGTTCTTCAATGGCATTGTTAGCAATAAATGCGGCCATGTATCCTCTTGCCTTTTTAGCGTAAACTTGAATCACTTTATATTCTCCACCTTTTGCATCCTTAAACACCGGAGTAATGATTTCGCCATTCAAAGCTTTAGGGCGAACCGCTTTGAAGTATTCTACCGAAGCGGTATTCACAATAACCTTGTGCTCATGGTTCTTGAGCTCTTGGTTGATTTCATTGGTAATCTTATCTCCCCAAAACTCATAGAGGTTCTTTTTGGATCTCCATTGCAATTTAGACCCCATTTCTAAACGGTATGGGTGGATTAAATCCAAAGGTTTTAAAATACCGTACAAACCGCTTAAAATTCTGAGATTCTTTTGTGCAAAATCCAAAGTTTCTTTGCTAAATGAATGAATATCCAACCCTCTATACGCCTCTCCGTTGAAAACAAACCCAGCTGCCTTAGCACTTCCGTTTTGATGATCAAGACTCCAATTTTTGAAACGTTCTAGATTCAACTTGGTTAAACTATCTGAAATGGACATCATATTTTTGATGTCTTTCAGTGGTTTGTTTCTTAGCGTTTTCACCAAGGATTGAGCCTCTTTATAGAAAACTGCTTCTGAAGTTTGATCTACTTGAATCTCTCTTTCAAAATCTAAGCTCTTTGCGGGCGATAATACTGTAATCATAGGATTCTTTATAAACTCGTTTTAACCTTATTCCATTTTTTCAATTGCCAGACTACTCTGACATCGCAAAGCTTGTTTTGTTTCACATCGTGAATGAGCACATTCGCTTGAAAGTCAATTTTATCATTTTTTTGTAAAGGACGCACAACTTGGTTTTCAAACTCTTGATCTGTTAAACTAAACTGTGCTCTTGCCTCCATTTTACCTTGATAATGGTAAGAGGCCGAAATGTCTTTCATGATAATTCTGAATTCTTGATTAGACTTTAGCATCAGCATCATTCCACTGGCATATTCAGCTGCGGTAAGCATAACACATGCATGAAGGCCATTCAAATGATTCTTGTTTTTCTTGATGAAAGGGATGCGTATACCCACTTCCTTTTCTGTGCAGTGATCTAGAGTAAGCTTATGTGGCCTATTGAATGGTATTTTCCTCCATAAAACACTATTGAGAATCCATCTCTTCAATGGAGAACGTTGACTTTCTAAAGCCCATCTTTTAAGTTTATTCATTGCCACCAAGTATTGATCTAATATTTGGCTTGAAATAGTTTTCTCCCTTCAAGACTTTACCATCTTCTCGATATATTGGCTTTCCGTCTGCGCCAAGCTTACTCATATTGCTTCGGTGAATTTCATTAAAGACAGGTTCTATGAGATCTTGAAGCCCATGTGCTTGAATTGTTCCCGAAAGTATGTAGAGCATATCTCCTAGTGCATCTGCAATTTCTACCAAATCACCATTCTCTGCAGCTTCTAAATACTCTTCGTTCTCTTCTCTCATGAGTTTATACCTCAGCATCCACTCTTTCTGTTCCAATTGTCCAGTTGGCTTCGCCCTATTCTTGATGCCAAAAGCATCATGAAAAGCACCTACATCTCCAACAACATCAATCAACTTTTTACTGCCCATATTCATCATTTTAAGAAAGCGAATGTATTGAATAGCACTTAATCAAATGACTAGATCCTTTCAAATTTCCTTCGTTAAAATTGAATTCAAAACACCCCGGTTGCCGCTTATTGTGAAGTGTTAATCCTTCTTAACATAATTTAACTCGGCTTGAAATGCGCGTCATGTCAAATCAAACATATTTGCTGCACCACTGCCCCGAAAAGTATTTATTGAGTTTTTCTAGAAGCGAGGAATATGGGAGATACAACGCAAACAAAACCACTTTCTGGAAGTTTTGATATCCAGGCCATTAACGACCTTATTGCCAAAGAAAGCGCCTTTGTCGATTTGATCAGAATGGAGATGAACAAAGTCATTGTTGGTCAAGAACATATGACTGACAGACTACTTATTGCATTGCTAAGTGACGGGCATATTTTACTGGAGGGGGTTCCTGGTCTGGCAAAAACGCTTGCCATTAACACATTGAGTAAAACCATTAGTGCGGCTTTTAGTCGTGTGCAGTTTACTCCAGATCTATTGCCAGCAGATGTAGTAGGAACAACAATTTACAACGCTGGCAAACACGAATTCTCTGTTAAGCAAGGTCCGATTTTTGCGAATTTTGTATTAGCAGATGAAATCAATAGGGCTCCCGCTAAGGTGCAATCAGCACTGTTAGAAGCCATGCAAGAACGTCAAGTTACCATTGGTGATGAAACTCACAAGCTGCCCAATCCATTTATGGTGCTAGCAACTCAAAATCCTGTCGAGCAAGAAGGCACTTACCCCTTACCAGAAGCGCAGGTAGACCGTTTCTTGCTTAAGGTAGTTTTA
>CBFHSD010000131.1:1808-2535 GCA_965658375.1 Salibacteraceae bacterium | reverse complement strand
CAACGAGTACTTCTCCGGTATTCTCACTATTTAAAACATCAGAAAAATCAAAACCATACCACTCACCTTCTGCGGTGTATACACTTAAGGCCTGGTTCACACGTGAATTTGATACCCATAGATTTCCATCAGGATCAAAATCCAATCCTGTAATCATCACAGAGCTGTCTGCTGTATTTCTAGGCTGAAGGGATGAATTGTCTTTTCCCCAATAGGTTTTTGGTTGGCCGTTTTCAAGTTCCAACAGACCACTAATGATACTTCCAGAAAATGCCACAGCCTCGTTGTTTGGATGCTGCGCTACGGTAATGTAGTCGAAGGTATTTTCCATTGCTGGAATATTAAAAGGGCTTACGCGTTCCCATTCTTCATTGGGTGCAGGGTTGAGGTACAATCCTTCTGATGAAAAGGTGGGGTTGTAATTGTTGGTGCGGGTCCCAGCGGCAATCCAGATCTTATCGTTTTGAATTTCTATCTGCTGTACATTTTTTGACCACGGACCACCGGGGTTAATCACGAGGTAGTCAAATTCTCTTTCGCTTACAGCCAAACACTCTTGATTATCAGCAATAAAAAGGGTCCCGTCTACCCAAATGGCTTCTTTGGGGGCAATAAATTCAGACGTATTGTAGGAGAAAACCTTACGTCCTTTTTCGAATGATTGGTTGTAAAACTGTACATCTCCACTGTGTGCAACCAACAATAAAGTATCGTCTACAGGTGTAAT
>CBFHSD010000131.1:0-1799 GCA_965658375.1 Salibacteraceae bacterium | reverse complement strand
CTTTTCGAATGATTGGTTGTAAAACTGTACATCTCCACTGTGTGCAACCAACAATAAAGTATCGTCTACAGGTGTAATTTCATTGACTACTCTTCCGCTAATGCTATCAACAACAGACCAAGTCTCGTTGCTAAAGGCCACGACAGTATCTGTGCGTTGTATCGCATATTTAAAACGCGCAAGTAGTTGATTATTAAATACTTCTAAGCGATCTGGAAACTTACTATAGGTATAGCCTGGCACGGTATCCCACACCCGGTAATCGTACATGAAGTTGCTGTTTTGCGATGCGCGCAGAATTCCTTGATCTACGGCAGCATACACGAAACTGTCTAAAAAAGCGATGTCATACACTTCGATGTACGATTCGTTTTCGCCCAAGAATAAGCTTTGAACCACGTGTCGATTTTCTTCTGATGGGTCGAACTGAACAATTCCAAAGCCTGTGCACATCCACGCAAAACCATCTCCGGTGCACCGAATGCGGTTGATACGCTTATTCCCAACAATATTTGAGCGCTTAATATCGGCCACATTGATGATTCTGTTATCTACCAGTAAATCCAGGTTCCCCGTATTGTAACCTACAATGGTAGTGCGAGAATCAGTTTCGTAAGCTATGTGTGAAATACCTGTTTCTGTGAGCCCATTGACTTTACTCAGTTTCTCAAAAGACTGTTCAAAACTGGCATACTCTAAAAGCGCATCATTGGTTGCCACATACACATACGATTCTGCCTTTACTACATATTCACCATTTCCAAAAGGCAAATAGTCGCGCCAAAAACCGACAGGCACCTCTTGAGAGATACCCGATTGAACCAATAAAAGCCCAATGAGTAAAGGGCCACACACCTTTAGAAATAAGGAGTTCTCCTTTGTCATAAAATCATTCTTTGTGAGTGCATAACGACTCAAAATTGCATTTATTGAATTAGCGTCCTAAGTGAACCAAAAGCACTGAAATATCTGCTGGTGACACCCCACTAATGCGTGATGCTTGACCTACCGTTCCCGGTCTAACTTGTATCATTTTTTCCAAGCTTTCTGAAGAGAGCGATTTCACTTTGTTGAAGTCAAAATCTTCTGGGATTTTCACTTCCTCCAAACGCTTCACCTTATCAGCCAATTCGCGCTCCTTTAAAATGTAGCCTTCATACTTGATCTGCGTTTCTGCGAGATCCAATAATTCGCTGCTGTCCTCTTCCACAATGCTGTTAATTCCTGGCTGCATGACGATCATGTCACCCATATTGATTTGTGGACGGCTTAATACCGATTTCAACTTCACTTTTTGCTTCAAAGGGGTAGACCCTTTCCCTTCTAAAACTGGATTAGCACTTTCTGGCGCCACACTGGTATCAGACAAATAGCGAACAATTTTCTTCACGTCCTCTTTCTTGTGCTCCAGTGCTTTCAAACGCTCATCTGAAGCTAAACCAATGGAATGAGAAAGCGGTGTTAAGCGCACATCGGCATTGTCTTGTCTCAACAAAATTCTATACTCAGCCCTTGAGGTAAACATACGGTAAGGCTCTTCTGTGCCTTTGGTGATTAAGTCATCAATCAATACACCAATGTATGCCTCATCCCTGCCCAATACAAACGGGTCTTGTTCTTTGATTTTTAATGCCGCATTGATCCCTGCTATTAAACCTTGCGAAGCTGCCTCTTCATACCCTGTAGTGCCGTTAATTTGGCCAGCAAAGTACAAACCTTGTATGAGCTTAGTTTCTAGCGATCGCTTCAGCTGAAGTGGCGGAAAATAATCGTATTCAATTGCATATCCTGGTCTAAAC
>CBFHSD010000130.1:0-2561 GCA_965658375.1 Salibacteraceae bacterium | reverse complement strand
CGGGAAGCTCTCTGTAAGCATCTGGTCCGGCAACTAGGTCTACCAGTTTCTCTTCTTCTAGAAGTTTCTCTTTTAACCTTTCTGCCATGCAACCCAGCATTCCAACCACAAGGTTGGGCTTCTCTCTTTTCGTTTTTTGAAATTGAGAGAGTCTATTTCTTACACGTTGCTCGGCATTGTCTCGAATAGCACATGTATTAATAAGTACAACATCTGCCTCGTCTTGATTTTTAGTGGTTTGATAGCCTTTGTTGGTCATAATGGAAGCAACCACCTCGCTATCAGCAAAATTCATTTGACAGCCGTAGCTCTCCAAATACACTTTTTTTCCATCTACATTTTCAGTCTCTAGAACAATCGCTTCTCCTTGTCTAGCTTCGTCAATAACCTTTACGTCTTCGCCTTCTGTGTGCATTTTCTTATCTATTGAGCTGCAAAAATAACCATTCATTTGAACCAGTGTCAAAATGTCAGTTTCGGTGATATCTAATCAATTTTTGCGAGTCTCCTATTCATTTGTATTTCTTTGCAGGTGTAAAATTAACCGCTGAAAGAGAATACTGATTATGAATTTAGTGATTGTTGAGTCCCCGGCTAAGGCCAAAACGATAGAAGGTTTTCTAGGGAAGGATTATGTGGTGAGAAGCAGTTATGGCCATGTTAGAGATCTGTCTTCTAAAGGTATATCTGTGGATGTGGAGAATGATTTTTTGCCAGATTATGAGGTTCTTCCAGACAAGAAGAATGTTATCAAAGAACTGAAAGGTTTGGTAAAGAAGAGCGACAGAGTGTGGTTGGCAACGGATGAGGACCGCGAGGGAGAAGCCATTAGCTGGCACCTTGCAGAGGTTCTTGGTTTGAAAGAAGACAATAGAAATAGAATTGTTTTTCACGAGATTACTAAAGATGCAATCACCAAAGCGATTAAGAATCCAAGACCAATAGACGAAGGCTTGGTTCACGCACAACAAGCAAGAAGAGTGCTGGATAGATTGGTGGGTTATGAGCTTTCTCCAGTATTGTGGAAAAAAGTAAAACCAAGCCTTTCAGCTGGTCGTGTTCAAAGTGTAACCGTTCGTTTGATTGTTGAAAGAGAACGCGAAATTCAGAATTTCACTTACCAAAACTGGTATAGAGTAGTAGCCACCTTTGCTTTAGAAGATGGAACACTCATGAAAGCCGTGTTGTCTAAAAAGGTGAAAACCATTGAAGAGGCAGAAGCATTGCTAGAAGACTGTAAAACAGCACAGTTTCAGATAAAAGATATTGTAACTAAACCATCTAAAAGGAAACCAGCTGCTCCTTTTACAACATCTACCTTACAGCAAGAAGCAGCAAGAAAGCTGGGTTTTTCGGTAGCACAAACCATGGTGGTGGCGCAACGTTTGTACGAAGCGGGTAAGATTACCTACATGAGAACTGACTCATTAAATCTCTCTGATTTAGCCATGAATACGGCTAGAGAAGAGATTACTTCTTCTTACGGTGAGGCTTACTCATTCCCTCGAAAATTCTCCACCAAAAGCAAAGGTGCTCAAGAGGCTCACGAGGCCATTCGTCCAACCTACATGGCAAATCATACAGTTACTGGCGAGCGCAATGAGCAGCGCTTGTATGACTTGATTTGGAAAAGAACAGCTGCTTCTCAAATGGCAGACGCAAAATTGGAGCGCACAACAGCTACAATTGAACTGAATAACAACGAGCATGAGTTTGTTGCAAAAGGTGAAGTAATCATATTTGATGGTTTCTTAAAGGCATATAAAGAAGGAACCGATGAAGATGGAGAGGATGATCAAGACGATTCACTTTTGCCACCACTTAAAGTGGGTCAAAAGCTTGAAATGACATTAACAGAAGCCACACAGCGCTTTTCGAATCACCCTCCAAGATATACGGAGGCCAGTTTAGTAAAGAAACTGGAAGAACTTGGTATTGGTCGTCCTTCTACATACGCCCCAACAATTTCCACGGTACAAAAAAGAGGGTATGTGGTGAAAGAAGAAAGACCAGGTGTGGAGCGCGCATACCATTATCTAAAAGTGGAGAATGGGAATTTGACAAATCAAGAGCTCAAAGAAAACCACGGTGCAGAAAAGAATAAGCTCTTTCCTACTGATATCGGAATTGTAGTAAATGATTTCTTAGTAGATCATTTCAACACCATCATGGACTACAATTTCACCGCAAGCGTAGAACAAGATTTTGATCACATTGCAAATGGCAAGGTGAATTGGGAGCAAATGCTCAAAGAATTCTATAGCCCATTTCATCACAATGTAGAAGACACTTTAGAAAATTCTGAAAGAGCTTCAGGAGAGCGCGCTTTAGGAGAAGACCCTAAAAGTGGGAAACCTGTCTTGGCTAGAATTGGTCGTTTTGGGCCCATGGTTCAAATTGGAGCAGCAGATGATGAAGAAAAGAAATTCGCCTCTGTAAAAGCTCCTATGTCCATCAACACCATTACCCTAGAAGAGGCTTTAGAACTATTCAAGCTGCCGCGTACTTTAGGTGATTTTGAAGAGAAAACAGTAGTGGTTGGTGCAGGTCGCTTTGGACCT
>CBFHSD010000129.1:0-2570 GCA_965658375.1 Salibacteraceae bacterium | reverse complement strand
CTGTGTAGTTGCTGCATACCACGCCTTTGTCTAAAGACTCCTCCAAACCTTCAATCATAGAAGGTTCCATAACCAAACCTGGTGAGAGGATGAGGTAGTCATAAGTTATATCTCCGCTGGTGCGGGTTGATAGACTGTTGTTTTCTGGAGAAATTGTGCTTGCAAAATCTTTTATCCAATCAACACCTTTAGGCATGACAGATGCCATAGATTTTTTGGTCGCCTCAAAATCAAACGCTCCTGCACCGACTAGGGTCCATGCGGGTTGGTAATAGTGCGAATCTGCGGGTTCAATCAAGCCAATGTCAATCGACTTGTTCTTTTTCAAAAGCATGGCAGCTGTCATAATACCGCCAGTACCACCGCCTACAATTAGGACTTGGTAATGTTTTTTCATATCAGGTTCAATAGGGGGAGATTCAAAATAGGGCGTGAAAAAACACTTTTCATTTTAAAATGAATGTGAGAAAAGTCACACAAGAAATTCGAAAGACGAGTAAAGCCGTTATTGATCTGCGATTTTCCGCAATTTTTTCAATTCTTTTTGGGTCAGTTCTCTTTGCTTGCCCCAAAAGAATCCATTGCATTCTTCGATGTAACCAATGTTGTCATGGTAGACAATGCGCACTGTTCCTTTGGGTGTACGTGATCCGTTTTTAAGCGATGAAACAGCCTCTTTATGGAGTTCTTCTGGAGAAAGACTTTTTCCTGTCACCTCAAGCGTTAAAGCTTCTCCTGTAATGGGTTCACCCTTGACATAAAAGCTCAAAGAAGGAATGGTTTGAAGTCCTGATTCTATAGGGCGCAAGCGGTAAACGTAGGTAGTAGTGCTGCTCATTTCGCCATTAATGAAAGAAGTTGAGCGTTGTTGCGAAGGGCCTTTTACAATCTCAAAACCTTTAAAAATAGGAGCCTTAGCAGAGTCACTTGCAGCATTGATCTCATAAGACACTTCAATCACTTGATTGATCATTGCCGAAGTTCTGCTGGCTTTAATACTAAGCACTTGAGCCCAAGATGTACATACGATGAAAGAGAAAGAGATACTGGCAATTGCTTTTTTCATAGTTCAGATAACTGGCTTCGAAAATATTTCATTCTGTTTGAATTGAGACTGAATAAAGGCATGGATAAAAATGATAGTTGGGACGTGTTCAATATAAAAATCATCTTACTTTCGTTCAAACCAAACATTAATTGTCTCATGAAAAATACATTTCTAGCGGTGCTGTGCACCATCGGATTTTTAGGTGCAATGGCACAATCAGACTCAAAAAGCAGCTTTAAAAAGGGCATTCGTGCAGGGTGGCATTACTCAGGCATGTTTAGAAACGGATCGCAATCTTTCGACAACTTGAACAGCTTTTACTTTGGTTTAAATTCTGAATACAAAGCCAGTGCGTTGATTTATACCGGTTCTGGATTAGAGTACTTTCAAAATGGATTTACCAGTGGTGGAGAAAATTTCAAAGCTCATATCATCAGTTTGCCTTTCTACATCAAGCCTAAATTAGGACCCTTATACGGTACCGCGGGATTCGCTTTAAATTTTAAGCTAGGAGATAACAGAGAAGATTTCCCAAATGTAGTAGGCGATACTCGGTTTTTTGATTTGCCCGTACAATTGGGATTGGGTGCTTCATTAGGGCCTGTTGCGGTTGAAGCCCGTTACAATTGGGGTTTATTCGATGCTGCCAACATCAATGGCCAAGCGCACAAATACCAATACCTGCAAGTGGGTGGAGCGCTACGTTTCTAGAGAAGTATTTGTTTGAGAAACCTCTACATTAGGGAGCAACAAGTGGAGTGCCATTTTACAATCTTCTTCTTCCATGGCGAGAAATAAGCCGAATAGCATTGTCTCTGAGTTTTTGTCTTCTTTCATGGCTTCTTCTTTAGAGTAGCAGAAGAAGTACTCGTCAATCAATGAAATGACTTTAAACTTGAGTGGAAGGGACAAGGCCATGAAATAATTTAAAAAGCCAAAGGCGCGTTTGCCCTTGGCTTTTTTTAGTTGCTTTTCATAATCTTCTTTGTGGCCTGTTTCAAGGTGATCAAAAAGAAAATCGCTGTGTTCTGTGGTGTGGGTGTACGCGAAGTACATAAAGTTGACTGTCGTTTTCATACGCTTAGAAATGAATAACTTATGAATGGAAGAAGGCAATAGGCCTTCTTTTCAATTCCATGTAAATTATTTTTTACCGCCCTTGCAGGGCTGCATTTCTGTCAAAGTTTAACGCTTCTACTGCTATGTCAATTACTGCTTGTTGCTCATAATCACTACCCAAATACCACGCAGTTGCTCTGATTCATAGCCAATTGCTTTGTCCTCTGGATAATTTGTGTTGATGGCCAATAAGGTGTTTTCGTTGATGTCTGTACCAACTTTGCCGTGGCATTGCAAGCACATCTCGTTAGTTAAAATAGGGTAGTAGCCTATTTTTTTTCCATTCTGTTCTAGCAATTGGGGTGTAATCTTCCCGCTTTGTGCCAATTCTTCTTTCGCTTTAATAATGTACTCCAACTCTTGTGCATTGGCGGCATTGTTGGGGTTTCTATTGCGATCAGAT
>CBFHSD010000128.1:0-2630 GCA_965658375.1 Salibacteraceae bacterium | reverse complement strand
GTAACACTTATTGGCCTACTTTATTTCTGTGTAGGTCTAGCTCAAGAGAAAATACAAGAGAATAGAATTGAAGGTCAGTACACCATTAACACCTTCTTTACAGAGGAAATGGGCCCATATATAGAAATTGCTTTAGTAGTGAATGGGAACACCCTAACACCTAAAATGGAAGGCGCTCAACAATTTGTAGAAGCCAACATTCTCTACTCCATCATCAATGATTTTGATTCTATCGTAGCTTTTGAACGCATCGATCTCAGACAAGAATCAGTAAATGATACAGGAGTTTACGCTTCAATGCTTGATGTGCAGCGCATCCCAGTTCCTTCAGGAATGTGGCATGTAGAAATTACCATTTCCGATGCTGGAGATCCAGATCGTATCGAGAAAGGAGTTGAAAGGTCCATTCAGCTCAAATCCATTCCAACCATCTTTTCTTCAGACATTCAATTGGTAGATCGTTTTGCTCCGGCCAGCGGTACTTTTCTCACTAAAAGTGGAGTTGATGTAATTCCCTATATGAGTAACTTCTTTCCTGATGGCAGTAATAGCCTTAAGTTTTATGCAGAGGTGTACAACAGCAACATGGTAGTAGGCGATTCTGGACAATTTTTAGCCAGTTACTACCTCAGAGATCTGGATAACGGAAAAGTACTATCAAAATACACAAGCTTTAAAAGACTTCAAGGTGCCAAGGTAAATGTGATTACCAGTGAGTTTGACATCACAAAACTACCATCGGGAAACTATGATTTGGTAATTGACTTGATAGATCGTGACAAGAATAGCTTGCTTTCCTTATCGCGCTTTGTGCAACGAAGCAATCCGAATATGGAAATTCAAGTAGAAGACTTGTTGGCGCAGTCGGTATTTGAAACCTATAAAAACCAAGAGCAATTGCGCATGTTCATGACCTGCTTAAGACCCATCGCAACAGATGCTGAACAGCGCAGGATTAGCACCTTAGAAAAGGAAGGTCAAGTACCAGAAATGCAAACCTTTCTTGTGCAATTCTGGCATGACCAAGACCCCGTAAATACCGAAGAAAAATGGCTCGAGTATAAATCGACCATGGATATAGTCAATGAATCTTACTCTACCTCCATACGCCCGGGTTGCGAGACAGATCCTGGAATAACCTACTTGCGGTATGGAGCGCCAAACCAATATGTACAAAGAGAAAATGAACCTGCGAGTTACCCATATATGATCTGGCATTATTACCAGCACCCAAGAAGATCAAATGCCAAATACGTGTTCTATACCACAGACTTGGTGAGTAATGAATACACAATGCTTCATTCCAATGTACGTGGCGAAATCAATAATCCACGTTGGCATTACGATTTGAATATACGAACCGAAGAGCGCGGGAATATTGACCAAACCGAAGCTACCGACTATTACGGAAGTCGCGCTTTAGATTATTATAACAATCCTAGGTAAGTATAAAAACCTATTCTTGCATCTCAAACCAGTGCATTGACGGATTCAACAGCCCATATTCCTAGAGTTGCCATTGTTCTTTTGTGTTACAACAACAAAGACCTGGTGCAAGCATATTTGCCCATTATTAAAGCAACTATTCCACAGCATAAAGATTACCACATTGCTGTGGTAAACAATGCAGGAAATGATGGAACCGATACTTGGGTAGAAGAAAATTACCCAGAAGTACAGCTCGTTCAAATAGCTATCAATAAAGGCTTTACCAACGGTTATGTAGAATCATTGCCTGAAGTAAAAGCGAAAAATTACGTGCTCATTAGTGCAGATGTAGAACCTGCAGAAAACTGGTTACTCCCCGCGTTAGATTTGTTAGAAAGTGATGATTCTATAGCTGCGGTTCAGCCCAAAGTAATGAGCTGGGATAAAAAAGACACTTTTGAATATGCTGGGGGAGCCGGAGGATACATTGACTATCTAGGCTATCCATTTTGCAGAGGCCGCTTGGTAGATTCTCTAGAAACAGATCAAGGTCAGTTTGATGATGTACGCCCTATATTTTGGGCTTCTGGCTGCTGCCTTTTCATCAAGAGCGAAGCCTGGGAAAAATCTGGTGGATTTGACAATGACTTCTTTGCCCACATGGAAGAAATAGACCTGTGTTGGCGACTGAGACAAATGGGTTATGAGATTCTTTTCGAACCCAAAAGTGTGGTCTACCACATGGGAGGATCTGTGATTAAGTACGGTTCACCAGCTAAGACATTTCAGAATTTCAGAAACAATGGAGTTCTGCTTATCAAAAACCTTCCCTTAAGCACCTTGCTTTGGTTAATTCCGTTAAGGGTGCTCTTAGATTGGGCAGCCATGCTCAACATGTTTAAAAATGGAGACTTCAAAATTGGCTGGGCGGTTATTCGCGCACAATGGAGCCTATTCTCGCGCTTTGGTTTTTGGTGTAAGAAACGTAAAACTGTTTCAAAGCTAAGAACCCGTTCTGCGAATGATTTTGGCGTGATGCAAAAAAGCTTGGTTTGGGCCTTCTTCGCGAAAGGCAATCGTACCTTCTCTCAATTGAATTGGGATCCCGTTTCTAAAAAAGATGCTTCCTAGAATAGATCACATACAGCTTACGGTTCAAGATTTAAAACTTGCAGAACCATTTTACGATCATTTGATGCGCA
>CBFHSD010000127.1:0-2645 GCA_965658375.1 Salibacteraceae bacterium | reverse complement strand
AGGGCTGAAAGATAGAGTCTCAGCTGTGATTTACACATTCGGCAAGGCCATGGGAATTCACGGAGCGTGTATTGCAGGCTCTAGTACTTTGAAATCCTTTATTATTAATTTCGCCCGGCCTTTTATTTACACCACTGCCCCAAGCAACCATGAAGTTATTTCTATTCGAGAGGCGTTTGAATTTAGAAAGTCCAAGACAGAACCTGCGCAACGTTTATTTCAACTTATCGATCATTTTAACAGAAGACTCCCAAGATTCAGTTCTCCCTCAGCTATTAAAGCCGTGGTAATTGGAGGAAATACGGAGACTAAGGAGGCAAGCGAAAAACTACAAGAAAAAGGCTTTGACGTGCGCGCAATTTTAAGCCCTACGGTAAAAGAAGGCAGTGAACGTTTAAGGATTTGCCTTCATAGCTTTAATACTCAAAAAGAAATTGACTTTCTTTGTGACTTACTCGAATTGAAACGCCCAGAGCAATTCAGCTGAGAATCTATATTGGATGGATAAAATTTCCCCTGATTACGTTAAGAAAAGATACAAGCCGGTACTCCCTGGAGGAATCAACCAATGGCCGGTTGTAAACTTTAGCAGAAACAGAGAACAGATTGTTAAGGAGGTAGCCGAAGAGAGTATCAGACAAATACGCAAAATTGCTCCTACCCCAGAAGCACTCATTGAAGAAATTGAGACTACCGTATTTAGAGAAAAACTCAGAATTAAGCGAAATCCTTGGGCTGTAGACCCTGAAGATGAAGAAAGGTTTCTAAGTGGAATTAAAGCTCGCTTGTTAGATATCTCTCAAGTGGAAGACAAAACCACCGTAGAAGCTGACCTTGAGGAAATGCTCGAGGAAATCGTTATTCGATATTCTAACGAGATTGCTGGCAACTTTGTGAAAACGCGTTACAGAATGGTGAGAAGCATGGTGACCTTTGGTTTTGCCCGGCTTCTGAATGCTTCTAGGGTTAGAGGTATCGGCTCAATATTCAGTAGCCAATTCACACTTCAAGACAAAATTCATATTACAGGTGAAACCGAGGAACTAAGGTCATTAACCACCAAAGGCACCATAGTAATGGTACCGACTCACTTTAGTAACCTAGACTCTATTTTAATAGGATGGGTAATTAGCGCCTTGGGGCTGCCTGCATTCATTTATGGTGCTGGCTTGAATTTATTCAACATTCGAATTGTAGCCTATTTCATTAATAGTCTTGGAGCCTACAAAGTAGACCGAAGAAAAAAGAACTTATTATATCTAGAGACATTAAAAGCACACTCCAGAAAGGCAATCCAACTAGGTTGCCATTCACTCTTCTTCCCTGGTGGCACAAGATCGCGATCTGGCAAAATTGAAAAGAGACTGAAACTTGGCCTTTTAAGCACCGCCATAGAAGCTCAAAGACTAAATTTTGAAGAAGAAACAGATGAGCTCGCTCAGAAGATCTTTGTAGTACCCGTTACCTTGAACTACAATTTTGTTTTGGAGGCTCCAAGTCTAATACGGCAGTACCTTAAACTTCAGGGTCAGGAGCGATACTATACTGAGAACGATGAGTATTCAACCTCTTATAAAATTGCCGCTTTCTTAGTAAAGTTCTTCACCAAAGGATCTGAAATCTCTGTATCCATAGGCAAGGCAATGGATGTGTTGGGCAACTATGTAGATACAGAAGGGAATAGTTATGACAAGAGCGGAAGACTTATAGATACCAAAGAATACTTCACACAGGACGGCTCTGAGGTTTCACATAATCAACAGCGTGAAGATGAATATACACGAATGCTTAGTGAGAAAATCGTTCATGAATTTCATCGCATTAACAAAGTATTCCCAAGTCATTTAGTAGCCTTTTGCGGCTTCGTAATTCTACAAAATAAATTCAAGAAGCTGGATCTCTACAACTTAATGCGATTACCAGAAGATGAATTGATCATTCCACAGGAGCAGTTCTATCACACTTTTGAGAAGTTATTGAAACGGGTTCACAAGATGTATAATAAAGGAGAAGTCAGCATTTCGCCTTCTTTAACTGGAGACCCAGAAGACATTATTAAGCAAGGATTAAAAAACGTGGGAATGTACCACGCAAAAAGACCTTTGTTATTGAACAAGGAAGTTGACCTGACCACTCAGGATATCAACTTGTTATTCTATTATCATAACAGATTAGTTGGCTATAACCTTGAGCAGTATGTCGAAGAATAAAGTTGGTGTTATTGGGGCCGGCAGCTTTGGCACAGCGGTAGCAAACAAATTGGCTAGTAACAGCTCGGTTATCCTATACGTAAGATCACAGGAGAGTGCTGAACGCATAGAAAAAGAAAGAGCTTCAGCTGGACAACCCCTATTAGACAACATCGCCATTACTAATAGTCTAGAAGAAGTAGCTTCTTCTTGTAACATAATTTTCCCAATAGTCCCCTCCGCTAACTTTAGAAACATGATGGTAGATTTGGCCCCATACTTAAGGCCTTATCATATGCTCATACATGGCACAAAAGGACTAGACCTAAAAGAACCTAAGAAAAAAGGTGGTGATTTTGAGTTAGACCGTAATCACGTCTTTACCATGAGTGAAGTCATTAAACAGGAAAGTGTTGTGGTTAGGGTAGGCTGTATGGCCGGCCCAAACTTAGCGTC
>CBFHSD010000126.1:0-2649 GCA_965658375.1 Salibacteraceae bacterium | reverse complement strand
TTCCTCAAGTTCTTCATCATCTTCTACAATTTCAATGATTGTAGTTTGGGGGGGAGGTGGGGGAGGGGGAGGAGGTACTTGTTGCGTGATTGGAATCAATTCCTCTTCTTCCAATTCAACAATTAAATTCCCAAGATCTTGAATCTCAGCTTCATAAGCTTTCCACTCAAAAGAGAGAAGAACAATTCCTAGTGCAAACACAAGTCCTACCAAAAAGAACATTGGTCTCTTATTGTTTACATCTGCTTCTGGATTTTTCTTTACTTCCATAGGTCTTTACCAATTTCGGTTGCTAAAATAATGATTTATACCACTTGAGTTCACTAGTCCAATTGAAATTTAACAGGCAGTCTAAATCTAGTTCTTACATGTTGCCCTTGAGATACACCTGGTTTCCAATGTGGCATTTCCTCTACCGCTTTTATAACCATTTTATCCAAATCTCTATGCAATGGTCTGTCTAGGTTTATGTTACTGATGCTTCCATCTTTTTCAACTACAAAAGAAACACCAACATAACCTTCGGCACCAGCATCTTTTGCTCTTGGAGTATACTTTACTCTTTTTGCAATGAAATTTAACATTGCAGCATCACCACCTGGATATTCAGGCGCAAATTCGGCAAAATCAACAATGGTATCTATTTCTATCAAATCGCCTTCGTGCATCCAATCATCCCAACTGTTTAAGTCAATTGGTTCATAGCCTTTTGTTACATCAATTTGATTTGAAACTACTTTGAATTGATCATTTATTGTTGGATCAATTTGTACAGCTTTATTCTTTGGGAATTTTGGTTTAGGAACTTTCACCTCCTTTTTGCGCACGGTTTGAATCATATCTTCTTCGTACCGACTTTCTTCAATATCAGTGCTCAATTGAAGTGACTCGTTCTTTGTTGTTCTCCACTCGAACGCCAAAAGTGTGCAACTTGTAGCGAATACTAAACCAATAAGAAAAAAGTGGTTTCTTTTCCGCTCAATGTCGAATTTCGGATTTTTTTTGATCTCCATAATGTGTGTACTTTAAAGGGTTTCCATAAATCAGGTAAAAGCCGGTGCTACCCAGCAGAATCCCTAAAGTATTGGCCAATACATCTTTGAATTCAAAAGACCTTGACGCAAAGACCGTGCCTTGAATTATTTCAAGACCCATACCAATTGAAAAACACACAATTACAGCGGCCTTTAAGGGGCGCTTATTGATCCACTTTACCTGTTTGAGTAATACAAAAGCGTAGATGTACAGGTAACTTAAAATGGCATACAAAAAAAAATGGACCACCTTATCAAGGTTGTCCATTTGATTATTTTGAAACTCATTATTCGGTAATGTTGAGAGGAACACGATGATTAGTGTCCACAATACCGGTTTATAGAGTGATTTGATCACTTACCTTATCCTTCGATCAACTCTTTGTAAGCAGCAGCCGTAAGTAATTCTTCTGCCTCTGACGGATTAGAAAGTTTTATTTTAATCATCCACCCATCTTCGTAAGGACTTTGGTTCACCGTTTCGGGTGCATCTTCTAAACTTTCGTTTATTTCCATCACTTCACCTGACAAAGGCATGAACAAGTCAGATACTGTCTTTACTGCTTCAACAGTTCCAAACACTTCTTCTTTGTCTAACTCTTCACCTTCAGTTTCGATTTCAACATATACGATATCGCCAAGTTCTCCTTGGGCAAAATCTGTTACACCCACTGTAGCCACATCTCCATCAATGCTGATCCACTCATGATCTTTGGTGTATTTTAAGTTCTCAGGTATATTCATCCTTGCATGATTTAAGGCTCCAAATATAGTTTTTTGTTCGTTTGTGATTATCCTGTAATGGCAAATCTAATACTCAAACCAGCCTTTGTGTTTGCGGTAGGGAAAGATGTAGAAATAACTGGGTTATTCACGTTACGATCGAAGTAAAAACGAAGGTTCAAAGTTTGATTCAATTGGTAGTCGGCAGTAAACTTAATAGTAACCACATTTTGACCAGCAGTTGGTTCATTTCTATTGACTTCTGTATCTAGTTTTCGAATAATGGTGGAGTTGTCTCTTATGGTTACGTCTAACCTCGTTTTCAAGTCGCTTGTTGGAGCTGGTTTACCTGGGGTTCCCCCAATAGGAAATTTGATTTCTTTAAACGTATAACCTAAACCAAACGTATATTCTCTTCCTCTAATTTCAGTAACTTGAGAGTTGGCTAAACTGAGGGAAAGGTTTCTATCTCTAGCGTATTCAGCGCGGAAGCTTAATGTGTTATTGAATTGGAAATCTGCATTGATTAAAGGTGAGAATTGCTCACTTAGGGTGATGTTTTGAAATTCGTATTGCGATACAAAATCTACTCCTGACAATGGATCTCTAACATCACTAAAACCATCTTGATTATCATCGCCATAAAGCACATTAGAACGGTAGCTATTTATATTGTAAGATGCTCTATAGGCATGGTTTAAAGTGACATTTTTAAAACGCTCTTTGAACCATGGAATTTTTGTGAGCCCAGTATATGTAATTCTCCAGTTTGGTTTTATAGCCGTATTGGTTGGCGAAAGACTAATTTTATCTGGACTATCTCCTGAATACGCAGCTAAAAAGGCTGGAATCAATACGCGAGGTTGCGTGGGGCCGTAACCATCAGCATACT
>CBFHSD010000125.1:0-2704 GCA_965658375.1 Salibacteraceae bacterium | reverse complement strand
TCAGGCATCTGATTTGTTGCCTTTTTCTTCAAGTCCAAGCGAGCCAGTGGTGTCTAATCAAAATGAGGGACTTGCAGATGACTCAATACTTGTAGAGAACGAAACGCCAATGGAAGAGGACGTTGATTCTACCAACAATGAGGTGGAAATAGTGGAGGTTTCTGAACCAGAGTATAAAGATGTGCCGCTATCTAATGGAAGGTTTCATGTTATTGTAGGAGCGTTTACCAGTGAGTACAATGCAAATAAATTGGTAGAGAAATTGAATACGCAGGGATATTCAGCACAGGTAGTAGACCAAGGTAATGGGATGTATAGAGTTTCAGCGCAATCTTTTCCAAGTAAGAGTGATGCAGTGAACAACTTGTCTTCTATTCAGCAGGAGCTTAATCCAGGAGCTTGGATCATGGAGAATTAAAAAGAAATTAGGATATTTTAAAAAGGGAAGCGTTTTGCGCTTCCCTTTTTTTGTGTCAATACATGTTGAGTTCAATATCTCCATAGCTAGAATTGATAATTACCCGCGAGTTTCCAGCACCTTTCTTCGCATTGCCGTTAAAGCTGATGGAGGTGTGGTCTTCTTTTTGGCTTACTAGCATGTGCTCTTTGTCGAAGTCAATATCTCCAAAATTCACTCTTCCCTCAATGGAATAAGTGGAATTTTGATGGAAGTTGAATTGCGCATCGCAAAACTTTAAGCTCACATCAAAAAGGCTAAACTTTTCGCTCACTTGCTCAACTTCAAAACCTCCGTATTGTACGTCTACATCAATCTTATCAGTTATCGTGTTAATTTCTGCCTCTGTAAATTTTAAGCTCCCAAGCATTTCTGCTGCGGCAGTTAATTCCAATTCATCATAAGCTGAAGTGATGTTGAGACGCCCTACAGCACCAATGGTAATTTCAGAGAATTGTGAATTCCCGTTGAGCAACTTGGCTTTGGTGATGTAAGTTTTATCTGAATACTTTAGAGTTAAGTCTAAGTGAGTAGCATATGCAATGCTGCATTGCCCAAATCCTATGGACATTATATTCTTAGTGTTGTTTAAATTCCCAGACCTGAAGGCACCGTATTCCACTGCAATGTTTGTTGGGCCACTGAGCTGATTGAGCACCACATCACCAAATTTATTCATCAGCTTGAGCTCAGCATTTTTAGGGAGTTTTATGAGGTAGTCAATCTGTAAGTTTTTAAAATTCGATTTGGGTTTAAAAGTAGTGGAGGCACTTACACGTTCTGAGTTCCCAGTAATTTCAATTAAAATATCTTCTAAGAGCTCTTATCCTTAAAGTCGCTTGAAGCTTCTACGCTTACTTTAACTTCAATAGATACCTGTTTGTTGTCACTTGAAATAACATCTACGTTCCCATACTTGTTACTGATTTCTACCCGAATATTTTCACTGGTTTCATAAGATTTAGAGTAGCTTTTCGAATACTCCTCTTTATCCAGTGAAATCGCGGAAAACGGCAAGGTGAAAAGGCAGATGAGCAATAAAGCTGCATTTGTTTTAAGCATTGATTTCATCTTTCTGTATATTTAATCGTTTGATATTGTCTTTTTCTAGGGTGGCATTTAGTTTCTCAAGTACTTCTATTCTCAATTTGTAATTCATGATCATAGACTGTATGATGTGTTGCTTACTAGGATCTAAAGAGAGGTTGCGCTCTAAGAGTGCATATTCTTCTTCCAATGCTAGAAGCTGAGTATTGAAAGAGGCGAAAAGGTGTTCTGTATCTTGTTCTTTCGAAAGACTCTCTTGTTTTACTTGAATTTTTCGCTGATAATAACCCTCTACCTCTGCAAGTTCAGAATTGACAGAGCTCATACTTGTGCGCTTTTCTGGCAAATCACTCATATGAACCGATGGATTGGAATTTTGTCCCAATTGGAACATTCCCATGCCAAAGCCAAGAATAATTAGAATAGAGGCCGCAATTTTCAAAACGTCTGTAAACGGGAAACTCTTCTTTTTTGCAATCGCATCAAGCTTTTTTGTAAAGCGATCTTGATGTCCATCAGGCATTTTCCGTTGCTTGAATTGCGCTTGGTTATCACGTATGTATTGTTCTAATTTATCTTGCATGATGCTCTTTTTGTTTCAGTGATCTTAATTTTCTTTTCGCACGCATGTACTGCGTTCTGGTAGTACTTTGTTTTACGTTTAAAATTTGGCTAATCTCTTCGTGGTCATAGCCTTCAATGAGATAAAGTGTAACCATAATTCTAAAACCTTCTGGTAGCGCTTCAATGGCCTTTTGAACCTCTTCAGGTGAATACATTAACTCGCTATCATCCTGTTCTTCAGGAACATCCAATAATTGCTCATCCAATTCGGAAGTTTCTAGCTTTTTCTTCTTGATATAATCAAGCGATTTGTTAATGACAATGCGCTTGAGCCAAGCTCCAAATGAAGTGTCGTTTCTAAACGTATGCAGCTTTTGAAATGCGGAAAGAAAGCTTTCTTTCACAATCTCTTCGGCTTCAAAGTCGTTTTTCAAAAACCGCCAAGCAACATTAAACATGGTATCACAGTAATTTTGATACAAGCTGCTCATGGCTTTATTGCTGCCTTTTTGAGCCTCTTTCACCAAGTGCAGGTGTATATCAATATTTTTAGCCAATTGGGTTTTTTTGTTGGAATACGACAGGTGTTTTATTCCCTGTCGCATTGCCATATTTACTTGCCTTGATTAAAAGACT
>CBFHSD010000124.1:0-2705 GCA_965658375.1 Salibacteraceae bacterium | reverse complement strand
TAAAGGAAGCTCCTGTTCAGTTTGAATGTAAGGTAAAAGAGATCGTAGAATTGGGTCAAGAAGGAGGCGCTGGTAATTTAATTATTTGTGAAGTTGTAATGGCTCATGTGAGTGAAGAAATACTGAATGAAAGCGGAAAAATTGATCCATTTAAATTAGATGCGGTTGGCCGTTGTGGCGGCAATTGGTATGTAAGGGCCAACGGTGATGCCATGTTTGAAATTGCGAAGCCGCTTGCCAAATTGGGGATTGGGGTAGACCAAATACCAAGTGAAATAAGGAATAGTACCATTTTAACCGGAAACAATCTGGGACAATTGGGTAATGTTGAGACAATTCCTAACGAAACCGATGTGAACGATTGGAAATTGATGGAACTTAGTGAGACTTTCCTGAATTTTGAGGAAAATCCGGTTGAGCTAGAAATAGAATTGCATAAAATTGCAAAACAGCAATTGGAAGAAGGTAAAGTACTTGATGCTTGGAAAACCCTTCTGACATTTAACGATAGATAAAACAACAAATCACATGGATTTAAGCGGAAAAATTAAGGTGCTAATGGACACTCAAACGTTCAATAGTGGATTTCAAAAAAGAGAATTCGTTGTTACAACGCAAGAGCAATATCCTCAAGATCTAAAATTTGAATTGGTTCAAGATAAAGTGGCTGCTCTTGACGGATATGCCGCAGGCGATATGGTGAAAGTAGCTTTTGATATTCGTGGGAATGAATACAATGGAAGGTATTATGTAAACCTACGTGCTTGGAAACTAGAAAAAGAAGGTAGTGCGAGTGCAGCACCAGCAGCTGGTCAAGCACCACCCCCTAGTATGAATGATTTACCCCCAGCAAGTGAATCTGATGGGGCAGATGACTTACCGTTTTAAAAATTGAAAGCTCCTTTTTGGAGCTTTTTTTATTTAGACTTTTTAGTGCTATGGCAAATTTCATTCAACGTCTTTTTCCTTCTCCTTTTAGCTTGGCAATTATTCTTACACTGTTAAGCTTTGTGTTGGCTTTCCAGTTTGGTGAGTTTCACTCAGAAAAGTCAAAGGTTCTTCAGCTTTTTGAATTTTGGGAGCAAGGGATGTGGACCACAAGTCTAATGGCATTTACCATTCAAATGATGATGATGCTTTTGCTGGGTTATGTGCTTGCATTGGCACCATCATCAAAAAAGATCATACTAACACTCGTGGGCTTAGCAAAAACCAATACCCAAGCCATAGTGCTTGTGGCTGTCCCAACATTGCTAATGGCATTTTTTAATTGGGGCTTAGGTCTTGTATTTGGCGCAATTCTGACAAGAAAAATGGGAGAGCACCTTACGGCACAAAACATACCTTTCAATTACCCCATTCTGGGTGCGGCTGGCTACAGTGGATTACTCATTTGGCATGGTGGGTTTTCTGGTAGTTCAATTTCTAAAGTGAATGAACCTGGCCATCTCAAAGAGTTAGTAGGGAATATGAGCCCAGCAATTTCAGAGGTATTACCCATTCAGTTAGATTACAACGAGACTATTTTTAGCTCAATGAATCTTACAGTTTTCTTTCTCATGTTACTGCTTATACCAACTTTGCTTATTTGGATGTCTCGTTCATTTCAAAAAGGAAATCACAGCATACAATCACAAGAAGTTGAGGCAGCAGAATTCAAAGCTATTGGTGCTGAGAAGTTGGATCACTCTAAGTGGGGCGGAATAGTAGTGGGAGGAATTATTCTTAGCTATGCACTTTACAAAATGTTCTTTGTTACGGGGTTCTCATCCTATTTCACCCCAAACAATATCAACCTTCTTCTGCTTGGTTTGGCGTTATTAGCTCATCAATCAATAGTAGGTTTTTTAAATGCCATTCAGCAAGGAATTGGAAGCATAGCTCGTATTCTCATTCAGTTCCCATTGTATTTTGGGATTATCGGCTTGTGCGTGAATAGTGGAATATTGAATTTATTTTCCGATTGGATTGTAAGCAATTCAAGCAAAGAAAGCTTCCCTATTTTCACGCTGTTCAGCGCAGCAGTTGTAAATCTTTTTGTGCCTAGTGGCGGGGGACAATGGGCTGTGCAAGGTCCAATTCTAATTAAAGCAGCTACGGAATTGAATGTTCCTCTTGGAAAGGCAGTTTTAGCTTTGGCCTACGGGGATCAACTCACCAATATGTTGCAACCTTTTTGGGCTTTGCCACTTTTAGGTATTACAGGCTTAAAGGCAAAAGAAACATTGCCGGTTACCGTTTTACTTCTTTTATTAGGTGCCTTGGTCTTTACTTTGGCACTTCTTCTCTTTTGATTGTGCTGTAAATCACTAATACAATCAAGTAGTATGGATAGAGAAGTCCGTAATAAAGAAGAGCAAAAAAGCTTGGAGGTTTAGAAATCAATACCCTTTGTGGCCAAGCAAGCACAGCATCAGCCAAGAGCTTTAACAAAACACCAGAAAGCAGTAAACCGCTGAATTCAAAGAGTATATAGATCATAGCACACGCCATGAAAAAGTTTGCAAGAAGTACAAACCAAGCCAAAGAATTCGCTAGGTTGGTGGGGTAATGTCTAAGTTTAGAAATCCATTTTCTTCGTTGCTTAAAAAAGTCGCTCCAATTCGAATTGGCTTTAGTATAAACTGCAGCAGAGAGTTGATGCTGATAGGCAATAGATGCTCCCCTCTGTTGTGCGCTGAAAACTAGAAATACATCATCTCCAG
>CBFHSD010000123.1:1870-2707 GCA_965658375.1 Salibacteraceae bacterium | reverse complement strand
ATAAATTGATTTTTTAGTCGAGAAAAGCAAATGAAGTTAGCACTTAGTTATGTTTTGTTATAGGTCAGATATACACATCAAAATTGATTGTATTACATCCAATTTTTATTCACCTTTACTGTTTTAAACAGTGTGTTTATAAGTCAACAATCGCTTACAGCTAAGCAAGTTAATTTTAACTTTTAACTGTAAGAAATGTTACTACTTTGCTCTTAATTCAAAAAACAAAAATATGATTGCAAGGTTATCAACGGTATTAACCGGATAATAATAACATCATACTTTATTTAAATAATTATTATATATATCTATAGGATGTTAAGAACCTTTTCTCTCCTTTTGATTTCAATCTTGAGTTTTAATGCTTCTCTTTGTCAAACCAAGGAGTACAAGGTTTTTTATTTTGCAAATGGAGCTAAATCGAGTGAGGGTTATTTTGAAGAAGGACAACCGGAAGGATATTGGAGAACGTATTACGAAAACGGTATTTTAAAGAGTGAGGGAAACCGACTAGATCATAAATTAGATAGCTTGTGGTTGTTCTACCGTGAAGACGGAGCGCTAGAGAAACAAATCACTTATAAAAAGAATAAAAAGAACGGCCCCTCTTACATTTACAATGAAGAAGGATTATTGATTCGAAAAGAGGTACTCAGCAATGATACACTCGTAGGCATTGCAGAAGAATACTACCCCGAACAGCGCAAGATATATCAAACTTTCCCTTACGATGATGGCCTGATCAATGGTACCAGTTATGGTTATGAGTTGGATGGTAGAATCACCTCTATAACCAATTACGAAAAAGGAGTTTTAGTGGCGCGTCAACGCATCAAC
>CBFHSD010000123.1:0-1862 GCA_965658375.1 Salibacteraceae bacterium | reverse complement strand
TGGTTATGAGTTGGATGGTAGAATCACCTCTATAACCAATTACGAAAAAGGAGTTTTAGTGGCGCGTCAACGCATCAACAGATTCAACACAAAAGGAGAAAAATCTGGAATATGGATTGAATATTTCGAAGATATAGAAGGGTATAGAAAGGTAAAATCTCTGGAGGGCAGGTATAAGAATGGCCTTAAAAATGGCTATTTTAGAGAATATGATAAGAAGGGAAATCTACTTAGTACCACCAAGTATGTGAATGGCGAAGTAGTTGAAAATGCAGAAGAACTCAGCGAAGTTGAAGTGAATAGAACCTTCTATCCAGATGCCTCGGTGCATTGGGAGAAAACATACCTCTTAGGTGTTCCACACGGAGTTTGGAAAGAATATAACGATACAGGAGCCATCGTTCATTCTCAGGTATATGAAAAAGGCGTGCTTTTAGGAGAGGGTATTGTAGATCAATCTGGTATTAAGCAAGGCGATTGGAAAGAGTATTATACAGATGGTAAGGTACGGGCTGAAGGAAACTATAAAGATGGTGCGCGCTTTGGCAATTGGCGTTTTATTCATGAAAATGGTACACTAGAACAAAAAGGAAAGTATCTAGAAGGTGGTCGTCCGCATGGATTATGGGTATGGTATTATGATGATAGCGAACTCTTGAGAGAAATGAGCTATCGAAGAGGTAAACCAGAAGGAGAAATTACCGAGTACAACGATACTGGAAAAGTGGTATTGAAAGGAAGCTATTTTGATGGTTTAGAAGACGGAGAATGGATTATTGATGAAGGCGATTATTTAAGAAAAGGAAGCTATGTAGATGGCTTAGAACAAGGAGAATGGTTGCATTACTACAACAGCAATAATAAAGTTGCTTTCAAAGGATCATACATCGAGGGAGAGCCTCATGGTAAACATACTTACTACCATCCTAATGGTAGAAAAAGCTTAGAAGGATCTTACAATTTAGGTGAGAAAATCAAAGACTGGAAGCGCTATCACCCAGATGGTTTATTGTTTATGACCATGAAGTATGAAGAAGGTCAATTGATAAGAATCAATGGAAAAAGAGTTGATAAAAAGCGATAGTCTGCTAACAAGTGTTAATCATTGCAGATTATAAACAATGAATTAACTTTCGGAGCGTTGCGCAATCAATATTTACGCTCTTAAACTCCTCGTTACATGCTTCAAAAATCCTATTTCCTTATTGCGGTGGCAATTTTAGCCTCCTTCACTTTTTATTCCTGCAATTCAAAAGAAGAAAAGTTAGATGTAGATCCTGCTTTTGGCGAGTATATTTCTGGTTTTACATCGGGAATAATTTCAAGTAAAGATCCTATTGTAATTCGTTTGAGTGAACCATATCAAGGACAACTTGATATGAATGAAGCGCTTAGTAATGAACTTTTTGATTTTTCTCCAAGCATTAACGGAGAAGCATTTTTTAAAGATGAATACACCATTCATTTTATTCCAAGTGAACCTCTGGAGTCAGGAGAAATTTATGATGGAGATTTTTATTTGTCGCAGCTATTAGATGTTCCCAATGCATTTAAGAAGTTCCCAATGCGCTTTCAAATAATTGCGCAAAATTATGAAGTGTATGTGTACGGTCAAGAACCTTACGATAAAACAGATTTAACCAATCTCCAGATTAAAGGATCGCTCAACACGGCAGATTTTGCAGATTCTGCAGATGTAAAAGAAGTATTAAAAGCCTTTCAAAACGGAGAAGAAAGAACCATTTCTTGGCAACTATTAGATGGTACAAAGTATGATTTTACAATAGAGAATGTTGTTCGCAGTGAGGAGGAGCAAGAGGTACTCTTACAATATAACGGAGCCTCTTTAGGGGTAGATAAAT
>CBFHSD010000122.1:0-2711 GCA_965658375.1 Salibacteraceae bacterium | reverse complement strand
TCTTGGGAAATGGAGTGGCTTTTGCCGCTTGGCGCTTGAATTTTCTGCGAAAATCTGCTTAAACGAACCTGAATGTTTACTTTTCACTTACTATTACATAGCTATGGAAAACAACACAATAGACAAAACGGTAAAAACTTCTGTTGAAGTTAGCATAAGACTCATCCTCATGTTCCTTTTGGTAGCTTGGTGTCTCGTCCTCATTCTACCATTTCTTGAACCCGTGTTGTGGGGAATCATCATTGCGGTGTCTGTTTCACCTTTGTATTTAAAAATGAATAAGGTTTTGGGCGACCGCCCTAAATTGACCTCTGCCCTATTGGCACTGCTCTTCCTTGCACTTATCATTGTTCCATCATTCTTTGTTGTGTCTAGTATGAGCAATAAAGTTGGTCCGTTAATAGATGCTATGGAGCAAGGAGCCTTCACCATTCCACCACCCAATGAAAGTGTACGTGAATGGCCCTTGATTGGCGAAAAAATTTACGATATATGGGCTAGCTTCTACACCAATATTGAAGATGCACTCAACAACTACGAAGGAGAGATTGCACAGGCTGGAAAGAAAGTTTTAAGCTCTATATTAAGTCTTTCTGGAACCATCGGCATGTTCATTCTATCCATCATCATTGCAGGTGTACTACTTTCCATCAAAGGCACAGAAAGTCTAAATACTAAGATTTTTACCCGATTGCTTGGAAAAAACGGATCCGCATTTGCTAAAATGTCTGAAGACACCATTAAAAGTGTAACCAAAGGAGTGATAGGCGTTGCCTTTATTCAAGCTATATTGCTAGGGGTTATTTTCGCATTTGCTGGAGTTCCATACGCAGCAGTGTGGGCCACTTTATGCCTTATTCTAGGAGTAATGCAATTACCTCCCTCTCTTATTTCTATTCCCATTGTTATCTACTTATTTTCTGTAAACGAAACGCTGGTTGCCTCTCTCTGGGCAGTACTTATTGTTCTAGCGGGTTCAGTAGATAATATTCTCAAGCCTATTTTAATGGGAAGAGGCTCATCTGTTCCTATGCTCGTAGTATTCTTAGGTTCACTAGGAGGGTTTATGACTACAGGATTCTTAGGATTGTTTACAGGAGCTATAGTACTCTCAATTGGCTACGAATTATTTATGGCTTGGGTCAACGAAGAACAAGTACCCAGCAATGAGGTTGAAACAACCTAGATCTTTAGCGCAACAGCTGCACCTTTCCAATAAAAGTTTCCATGGACTCTTGACCGCCCGTACCATAAAGGATTTTATAGGTATACATATCCGCTGGTGCATATTCCCCATCAATAAGGCCATTCCAAGAGTCAGACTGGTTTTGGGTGTAAAACACCTGTTCTCCCCACCTATTGAAAATTGAAAATACATAGCGATTGAATACCACATACTCCTGAAAAACAGGATAAAACGTATCATTCACCCCATCTCCATTAGGCTTGAAAGCATTGGGAATAAACACTCGAATTTTAGCAGGTTTAGTGAAAATTTTTCCTGATACACCTGCTTCACAACCAAAGTCAGAACTTACCGTAAACGAAACTGGTAAAATTAGGATTCTCGCTTCTTCTACTTGAACTTCGAAGAGACTATCATTCCCAGTTGAACCATCTACATTCCAATTGTAGAAGAACGTACCCGTAACACCTGCACTACCTTCTAAAAGCACATATGCGGGAACCTCAAAAGTATCACCTAATTGAACCACATAAGGTTTAGGTATAGGATTCACATTAATCACAGCTGTATCGAAATCAGAACCGCAATAACCCACAAAACTTTGCACAAGCAATTCCAAACCTGGAGCTTTCAACAATGATTTCGGAACCTCAAAATTCAGCCCCTCATGCAAGACAACAGAAGCTTGAGCGGCATTATACCATTTAACACTTGAAGAAGAGCTTTGCGCTGTTAACAGTACGGTATCCCCCTCACAAACAGTTGCATTCGTGACTATTGGCGATGAAGGACTCGCAGAAACTACCACAGTATCTGTAAAAGAACTCCCGCAACCATTTGGGGCCGCTTGATCAGATAAGGTGTAGTTTACTTGCCAAGAGCCCGATCCTAAGTTTTTTGGAATAAACCCTCCAGGGTTCAGCGTATTCATTGAACCTGAAATAGGTGATACGTTCCACAGCCCATTCGGATTTACAGCAATTAAGCTTTGCTGACTGAAGTCGTTATCACAAAAACGTGTAGGAGTAAATTCTGAAGATGACAAAGGCAAAACGCTTACAACTTCAACAACCACTTCTGGGCATGATCCATCAAGTGCGGAAGCTGTGAAAACAGCATTAAAATTACCATTGGTTCCCGAGGGAACGGAGAACAAACCACTGCTATCTAAAACCCCAAAGCCAGACCACCACATGGAATAATCTACCCCCGCCTGACCTGGCGCATTGACCATTCCATTGAGTTGAATGGTATCTCCACTGCAAAAACTGGGGGAGCTCATAACACTTGGCTGCAAACCATCAAGTACGTCTACAAACGCAGTATCAACAGCATTACAGGGACTTGTTGTAGTGTAATACACCGGGTAATTTCCTGCAGGCAAGCCCTTCCAAGAGTGGCTGCCGGTTTGGGCATTCAAGGTTCCCGCGCCACTCCAAACACCACCTGGAATGCTTGCAGTAAAAAGCACTGTATCAGCATTGGACAATGGGTTTGGCGCGTTGATTAGAATTTCCGGATCTTC
>CBFHSD010000121.1:0-2753 GCA_965658375.1 Salibacteraceae bacterium | reverse complement strand
CCAGGTGATAACGTAGGTCTTGGAAAAGACCATACAATTTTCGCATTGGTTGACGGAACTGATGAATTCAGAAGAAAAAGAGACAACAGATCTTACGTTTCAATCGTTCCTGTAGAGAACAACTAAGAAACGTAAAACTTTAAAAATGTAATCCCGAGCAAAATTCTTGTTCGGGATTTTTTTTACCCAATTCTTTCCGACTTAATTTTGCACCTCAATAGATTTAGACACATGTTGCAAATTCAATACATCAGAGAAAATAGCGAAGCACTTTTAGAAAGCCTTAAAAGAAGGAATCTAGCAAATGCTGAAGAATTGATTCAAGAAGCACTTACTGCTGATAAAGCACGAAGAGAAGAGCAAGCAAAAGCCGATGAGAAAAAGGCTGAGATGAATGCCCTTTCAAAGCAAATAGGCGAGCTTTTCAAAGCTGGAAAGAAAGAGGAAGCCAATGAGATGAAAGCAAAAACATCTCAACTTAAAGATGAGATTAAGGCTTTAAATGATGCATTTGCTGCGCACACGAGTGAGTTGACCCAAGTGTTATATCAAATTCCAAATGCTCCTCATCCTAGTGTTCCTGCAGGAAACTCTGATACAGACAACATCATTGAAAACGAAGAAGGCAGTGCGCCTAATCTTCCGGCCAATGCGCTTCCACATTGGGAGTTGGCAAAAAAATACAAGCTCATTGATTTTGAACTTGGTGTTAAAATTACAGGTGCTGGTTTTCCAGTTTACTTAGGGAAAGGAGCTCAGCTTCAGCGCGCTTTGATTTCTTACTTTTTGAGTGAGGCGTCTAAAGCAGGTTATGTAGAAGTTCAACCGCCCTTGATGATCAATGAAGCCAGTGGTTTAGGCACTGGTCAATTGCCAGACAAAGAAGGTCAAATGTACCATGCGGTAGAAGACGATTTGTATCTTATTCCAACAGCCGAGGTTCCCATTACCAACTTGTACAGAGATGTCATTCTCAATGAGAAGGATCTCCCAGTAAAACACACGGGGTATACGCCTTGTTTCAGAAGAGAGGCGGGTTCTTACGGCAAAGATGTTCGTGGTCTCAACAGACTCCATCAATTCGACAAAGTAGAATTGGTTCAAATAGCTAAACCTGAAGACAGTTATGCTATTTTAGACAGTATGGTGGAACATGTAAAAGGTTTGCTGAGAGGACTTGGTCTTCAATTCAGAACGCTTCGCCTTTGTGGCGGAGACCTTGGATTCACCTCTGCCCTTACTTTCGATTTAGAAGTGTACAGTGCAGCACAAGACAAATGGCTTGAAGTGAGCTCTGTATCTAACTTTGAAACCTTTCAAGCCAACCGTTTGAAATGCCGTTATAGAAACACAGAAGGCAAAACAGCTTTGGCACACACCTTGAACGGTTCTGCCTTGGCATTACCAAGAATATTGGCAGCGCTTTTAGAAAACAATCAAACAGAAAATGGTATTCACATACCCGATGTTCTTGTTCCGTTCACTGGGTTTAAAACGATTCACTGATGATGAAAAGAAAGCTCGCCATTGCATGTATTTCATTCGGCTTGTTTAGTTGCGGGAACTTGAAATATTCCGATGAAATTCAGAAAATTGAAACAGCTCTAAATGCTTTAGATAGCTGTCAAATAGCTATTGACTCATTGAACCCAAAGCAACTTTCAACTTTAAAAGGTGAAGTAGGCTCCAAGATAGATTTCATTCAAGAGAACTATCCTGATTCTATGCCTAAAACTCTTGCAACGCACTTAGGTGAGTACCGAAAAGCCTTTAAACGCTTAAAAAGCGTGGATGCTAGTTACGAGTTTATCTCAGAAAATTGCAGCTACACCAAGCAGCAACTAAGCGATTTAAAAAGCGTTCTTGCCGCAGACCAATTGGGTGAGCTCTCTTTTGAGAAAGCCTTCTCATCTGAAATTGAAGGTGTAGAAGCAACAAAAAAAGAACTGGCTGGGTTGAACCAAAGATTCGAAAACGTAAAGCGACAAGAATCAGGATTGCGTCCGAGAGTAGACAGCATCGTTATTTCTTTGAAAAAAAGGGGGTATAATTGAGGATGACCCAAGCGATTTTGAGGTTCTCTCTTCTATTGGTGCTATTCACGGTAAGTGAAAGTGCCTTTGCGCAACCATCCAATCACAAATTGGCGGAGCAATATTTTGTTGAGGGAGAATACGATAAAGCGGTCATTTACTACGAGCAACTCTTTAGCGAACGCAAGGGAAACTATTATTTTAAAAAACTTACAGATTGCTACCTCGCTCTTGACAGAATAGACGATGCCGAAAAGCTGGTTAAAAAGCAAATTTCTCGTCATTCTAATAGCCCAGAACTGTATGTGAAACTTGGAACTATTTATCGTGATAATGGTGATGATAAGAAAGCGCAAAAAGCTTTTCAAAGTGCGATAAAAAACATGCAGGCAAATCAGTCAATGATTACCAATGTAGCGCGTGCATTTACTGCAGCTGGAGAATATGAATATGCCATTGATGCCTATAATAGAGGCCGAAGGTTGATTGATGGCTTTTACAGCTTCAACTACGAAGTTGCAGAAGTCTATGGCCTTATGGGAAGGTATGACGACATGATTGCGATGTACCTTGATTTGATTGATCAAAACAGCGGGTACCAGCAAACTGTGCTGAATGTGCTCAACAGAAACTTTGATTTTGAAGAAGACAATGCGCAAAACGAAGCCCTTCGTAAGCAACTTTTACTCAAAATTCAAAGCGCTCCAGACAAGCCTGTTT
>CBFHSD010000120.1:0-2786 GCA_965658375.1 Salibacteraceae bacterium | reverse complement strand
GGGTAGCCCACTTTGGCTATGCCGATCGTATTCAAGAAATTCACATCAAAGTCATTCACATTCTTATTGGGCTTATCGAAAAGGTAATTTTTGAGTAAATAAGTCTAAAACTATTACCACACCGAAAAAATAGCTTTATAAACTTATGGGTTACTATTTATTTCACTTTTAGTCTCAGCCGCAATGTGCATCTTTAGCAGTAATAGTTCATTTTGTAACTCCTCTAACATCTTAATATTTGCAATACCATTTCCTTGTCCATAGGCTAAAGCTTCCTTATATAAATAAAAACCCCAAACTATATGCTTCTCAGCATGATTTAAGCCTGAGTAATGCTTTTCCACAAATAACTTAACCTCTTGTCTGAATTGCCATCGAAAGGAGCGTAATACCCAACAAATTCAACTTCAATAACAAGAAGCTCCTAAAGAACCTTTATGACCTTGTTAAGATAAAGTACCTGAGCACCAGTAAGTCCTTCAGCACCTTTTAGTCCTTCCAGAATTAAATCCTATGTACTGTTACAGAGAGCTACAAAGCCATTCTCAATTCTGTTCTTTCTATCCATTTCTACTACCGATTGTTCTTTGATCCTACCTTTTTCTTCCAAATTTTTGAAGAACTGAAAAAGCAAGGTAAGTACAGATAATCCTATCAAGAAAAAACTTAGCTCGGATAATAAAAAATCGTAAAAGGAAGACCATCTAAATTATGAGACCTACTATGCCAATTACAAGTGATTGGTAAAAGGTAGTAATTTTCATTATTTGATAGTCTAAACAGGTTGTTATTGAAATAGATTCAAGGTAGTATTCTGAGAAAATAATTGTTCCTAGGAATGTAATCAATAACCAGGTAAACTGTGCTTTATTAAGTTTTGAGAAGAGTAAGTATATCTAATTAGACGAAGTGCTTTATCCGTGTCTCCACTGTCTATTATTTCCTGAGCAATCTCATCTTTGAATGCACCTATATATCTGGAATATCTCCATTTTAAATCATACCAATCCTCATAGGAAAATAACACCAAACCACTTCTCGGCCGATAATAAACATTTCTTCGATACGATTGAAGAGTAGTTCGTGTACCATTTTCAATCTGAATTTGGGGCTCAAACGTTACCACCTGACCAATTAATACGTTATTGGCGAATTGTCTAGCTTCAGATTGCATCTCATTAAATTCTTTAATCAATTGAATTTGAGCTTCTGAAAGCTCACTTTCTTGAATATCTAGAATGGACAACTTCGATTTTAATTCAGATACCTCTTTGGTCAAAGAATCTATGCTATTCTCCTTTTGCCTTGTTTCAACTTTCAATGTAGATAACTCAGCATTGGTGAGATCGACTTTTTTCTTATAACGTGAAAGTTCTTCTTTACGAGCCTTAATTTCAACCTCAGAGTACTGAATTAGTATTTGCAGACTATCAATGACAGCACTACTTCTTCTTTTATCTAATGTTTGATTTATCCTTCTTACAACATCGTCAGGGTCAGCTTGCAATTCAGCCTTCACATAATAATTGTAGCCATCCCATTTCTCTTCTAAGATTTTTGCCTCAGAAATACCTGCACTAATGGTCTTTATTTCGTTAGTGAAAAAGTCCTTGTTTAATTTACCGTTTTCTTCTTGTACTTCATAGTTCACATAGCTCTCTACGTAAATACCAAGCTCTTCTAATAAAAGTGCTTTAACCTCTTTAAGTGCCTTTTCTCTTGAACTGACTTTACTATCTGCATCACTTGCTCGATAGGTATATTCACGGATAAAGGTCTTTTGTTGACCAAGTGTAATCGAAACAAAGAAAATGGAAGTAAAGAATAGTATTGTTAGTGGTTTCATTGTAATTCTATTTAAACTGTGGATTTAATCCAATTTGAAGTAAAAATAATTAAAATTCCATGACTTTTATACTTGCTATATTCCCGGCAATCTCCTCTTTAATTTCATTTTTATGATGCTCAGGCATTTTGCGACCAAGAGTAATAGAATGATACGCTTCTTTCGGGAGCTCAATCACTCGATCTTGTGCACTCAATCCATTGTAATTGAATATTTCAGCACGATATTCATCCTCTTCCTTCCACTTTCTTTCCTTCCAATAAATTTGCAACCAACGAATTAATCCTCCATTCATAATTGGTTCGGGATGAATAACTGGAGTATTATCATAAACAACTTCCCCTCCTCCGTGAAGAAAACGAAGCAGAACATCACTGTTGTATGCAATACAAAATCCTCTATGGTTACTTGCGTAGTTTTCCCATAAATGGTTATTTGTATGGTCTTTTGCCAAACATAAAATGCCGCTTCGTTTACAAAAGCCATCATAATACTCTTCCTGAAACGTTTTTCTTTTTTCCTTATTCCTGAATTTTTTCTCTCTCACATTGGACTCTATCAATTCTCTTCTTTCTTTTCTGTTGATGTTAGGTTCTTTTAGATGAGATAGCTTAAGGAAAAACAATTTTTGCTGTTTCTTTGTCATTAGCTCGTACCGTGTGGGTATATTACAATCCAGAGGGTCTTTGAAACTATTTGGTGGGGCCATGAAAATTTCACGATGTGTTATCCACCTTTTCTCTTTTTCATTTTCCCACCTACGGTACTTGTAAATAACCGGTGGAAACTGTATTTCTGACCAGTCTATTTTTCTTTTCGTAAAATCCATTCGCTTTTAATCATTTATCGTTCAAAATTATGAACCTTCAATTGTAATCTGTTATAAGCGGCTTTAAGTAATTGCATATCTTAGAGCGTTCAAACCATTGCTATGCTCATC
>CBFHSD010000119.1:0-2822 GCA_965658375.1 Salibacteraceae bacterium | reverse complement strand
TTACACAGCAGCCTGCAAATCCGTTGATGGCTTCTTCAAGAGCTCTCAAAGTGTTGATATCGATGTCATTTGTAGGCTCATCTAATAATAGCACATTGGCTTCTTGTTTTAAGCTAATGGCTAAATGCAATCTGTTTCTTTCTCCTCCAGAAAGGGCAGATACTTTTTTCTGTTGGTCATTACCATTAAAATTGAACTTTCCGCAATAAGCTCTGGAGTTAATCTCCTTTCCTCCAAGTTCAATGATGTCATGGCCCCCAGAAACAACTTCCCAAACGGTTTTGTCTTGTTCTAAATCTTCATGTGATTGATCTACATAACTGATTTTAACTGTAGATCCCGTTTCAAATTTCCCGCCATCGGGTTCAATTTGATCCATAATCATTCTGAAAATAGTTGACTTACCAGCACCATTGGGTCCAATAATACCTACAATACCATTGGGTGGAAGCTTAAAGTTTAAATCTTCATAAAGCAGTTTATCGCCAAAGGCTTTCTTTACGTTTACAGCATTAATGACTTCATTACCTAAACGTGGCCCTGGTGGAATCCATAATTCAAGTTTAGACTCTTTCTCTTTTACATCTTCGCGAAGCATCGCTTCATAGTTGTTGAGTCTTGCTTTTCCTTTTGCCTGTCGCCCTTTAGATCCTTTTCTAATCCAGTCAAGCTCTTCTTTCAAGGCTTTTTGGCGTTTACTTTCTTGCTTTTCTTCTTTCTGCAGTCGTTGCTGTTTTTGGTCTAACCAGCTTGAGTAGTTCCCTTTCCAAGGAATACCTTCACCACGATCTAGCTCTAATATCCATCCAGCAACATTGTCTAAGAAATAACGGTCGTGGGTAATGGTAATAATAGTTCCTTTATACTGTTCTAGATGGTGCTCTAACCAAAGTACACTCTCTGCGTCAAGATGGTTGGTAGGTTCATCTAATAAGAGAACGTCAGGTTGTTTCAGTAGTAAACGGCAAAGGGCAACTCTTCTTCTTTCACCACCAGATAACACACTTACTTTTGCATCCTCATCAGGGCAATTCAGAGCATCCATGGCTCTTCTTAAAGTAGTTTCAATCTCCCATGCATTGGTGGCATCAATTTGGTCTTGAAGCTTTCCCTGACGCTCCATGAGTTGTTCCATTTTCTCTGGGCTCTCATAGACTTCGGGTAGTCCAAACTTGTCATTTATGGCTTCGTATTCAGTAAGAATGTCCATGGTTTCTTGAACTCCTTCTTTTACAATCTCCATCACGGTTTTATCATCGTCTAGTTGTGGTTCCTGTTCTAGGTAACCAACACTGTAACCTGGCTTAAAGACAACATCTCCCTGATAGTTGGTTTCTTCACCAGCAATGATTCTAAGTAGCGTGGATTTCCCAGCACCGTTTAATCCTAAAATCCCGATTTTGGCACCGTAATAAAAGGATAAATGAATGTTTTTTAGAACTTCTTTGTTCGGGGGGTACACTTTGGTTACCCCTTGCATACTGAATATGATTTGCTTATCGTCTGACATAGGAAATAATTATAAATCCCTCAAATATATAAGAGAATGATGGGCATTATAAGAAAACCTGATTTTCTTATATTTTCTGAGTCGTAGGCCGAATTATATTCTTTTGTGGTTCATGTATGTGCTACCAAAAAGACTACCAATGATGATTCCAATATAAATGAGTGAATCAATTGGGGCATTTCCACTACCTGGAGGTGGAGGAGGGTTGCTTGCGGATGCTTCAACACCTAAAATCATCAAAATCAATACTGTGGTGTACTGTTTCTTCATTCTTTTCAATTGAAGACCTAAGAAATACGAATGAGAAATAGACCTCAGGTAAAGCGCTCTTTGCCTTTTTAACAAAAAATTGTTTACTACCATTCCGCTATCTTCGTATCACATGGATTTAGAGAAAAGAATTATGCTGAAAGGGAAGTGTTTAAAAGCTGATGCCGTATTATCCAGAATACTACTCATATTTCTGATCGGCTTTGCCGCATGCGATAGCAAGGAGGTAGATGTTTACTCAACTGAATTAAAAGAAGAGCGAAAGGAAAACAACAAATACTTTGCGGGTAAGAGTTCCCCCTTATTAGAGGAGGATCGAGCTGAGTTTGTCTCCCTCAATTTTTATCCAATTAATAAGAGTTTTAAAGTGAGTTGTGATTTTGAACGGATTCAACAGCTTGATACTGTTGTTATGGCTACGTCAACAGAGAGAGAAGTGATAATGCTTGATTATGGGATTTACCATTTCACTCTTGGTGAGAAAAAAGCATCACTTCACGGGTATTACAACATAGAGGATCCAGACTCGACCTTATTTATTCCTTTTAATGATCTCACCAATGGTGAAGAAACCTATGGAGGAGGGCGCTACTTAGACGTACCAATACCAGAGTCGAATAAAGCCTCGTTAGATTTTAATAAGGCGTATAATCCCTACTGCGCTTACAATTATAAATTCAGCTGTCCGGTTCCACCAGAAGTGAATAAGCTAAGCTTGGCCATTATCGCAGGGGAAAAGGTGTTCCACTAACTTTCTGCTTCTTCGTTGTTTTGCGATTGCAGCTTTTTCAAAAGATCTTCGTCAGAAAGCCCTAGGTGCTCCATAGACACTTTAGCATCTTCTACCAATCTGTGATCTGGATAAGCTTCAATAAATTCGCTGTAAGCTGTTTGTGCTTTTCCAAAGTCGCCCAAATGAGCATCGTAGGTGAAAGCAATCATGAAAGCCACATTTCCCGCGTTAATGTAATCTGGGTAGTGCTTCAGAATGCGCTCGTAAATGCGCAATGAGCTTTCGAAATTTCCTTGAAAGGCTTCTTCT
>CBFHSD010000118.1:0-2823 GCA_965658375.1 Salibacteraceae bacterium | reverse complement strand
CGGTAAAGTGTTTTACCATTCAATGATTTTATGCGTACTTCTGTGTTTTGTGGGATGCTAGCTACGCAAACCGTTTTCATGCTTTGCTTTCCACGAATTGCAAAACCTGATGGTCCTCCTGGAAGTTCGCCAATTCCATTCGGTTTTTCTAGATGAACAGTGTGGCGTGCACTGTTATTGATTAACATTTGTGGTTCAATAGGTTGAGCATTTAATGAAAGTCCAACAAGTGCGAAAGCTCCTAAAACAAATAAATTTTTCATGTCTGTTAATTTTGAATTACAATCCAAAACTAACTGAGGTTCAGAGCTTAAATGGGCTAAAAGAATGCTAACCGTTCGATAAGGCTGGTGAATTGACACATTTACAGTGTCAATGAAAATAGCCTTTTCAAAATGTTAAAATACGATGCGCTTATGGATTAGCCTCAATAAACTCCATGGCTTTTTCAACCATATCAAGAGAACCTATGAACAATGGAGTGCGTTGATGCAACTCTGTAGGCTCAATATCCATTATACGAGTAGTGCCATCTGTGGCCAAACCACCGGCTTGCTCAATAAGAAATGCCATTGGGTTGTTCTCGTACATTAAACGCAATTTTCCAGTAGGTGCACTTGAAGTGGTGGGGTAAATGTAAACACCACCTTTAAGAAGATTTCTGTGGAAATCAGCAACCAATGAACCAATGTATCTAGCTGCATAGGGTCTGTTTGTTTCTTTGTCTTCTTCTTGGCAATACTTGATGTATTTCTTTACCCCGTCAGGGAATTTGATGTAGTTTCCTTCGTTGATGGAATAGATTTTTCCCACTGGTGGGACTTTAATATTTGGGTGAGAAAGACAGAAAACCCCAATAGATGGATCTAATGTAAATCCATGTGTTCCATTTCCGGTAGTAAATACCAGCATGGTAGAAGAACCATAGAGAATATAGCCAGCAGCAACCTGCTTGTTTCCTTGTTGTAAAAAATCTTTCAATTGAACCGGAGTTCCTGCATCTGTTACTCTTCTGAAAACTGAAAAGATGGTTCCTACAGAAACATTTACGTCAATGTTTGAGCTTCCATCAAGAGGGTCAGTCAATACCACATATTTAGATTGAATAGAGTTTTTGTTGTCAAAAGAGATGAAATCATCCTCTTCTTCACTTCCCATTCCGCAAACTTCACCACGAGCCTCTAGAGCTTCTTTGAATTTATCATTGGCAAAAACATCCAACTTTTGTTGCACTTCTCCTTGTACATTTTCCGCACCATGCTCACCCAGAATATCAACCAAACCAGCTTTGTTAATTTCTCTGTTCACCACTTTGGCAGCCAAACGAATGGAGCCGAGCAATTGTGTGAGTTCACCAGTGGCATAAGGGAAGTCTTGTTGGTTTTCTACAATGTATTCTCCGAGGGTAATAGGTCTTGCGTCCATCAATGTGTTATTTGTCTTTGACAAATATCGCACATTGTACATGGTTTACCCTAATTTTTTCGCGCATTTTGGGTTTCTTTGAAACATGAACGTTTCTATTAGAAAAGGTACTAAAACCGATATTCCCTCTGTACTTCAATTAATTGTAGAGTTGGCCATTTATGAAAAGGCACCTAATGAGGTTGAAGTTACCGTTGAAGAGTTGCTAGAAGACGGCTTTGGGGAACACCCGAGATTTAAATTGTATGTAGCTGAAAAAGAAGGAGCTATCATAGGGATTGCCCTCTATTACTGGAAATACAGTACTTGGAAAGGCAAATGTCTTTTTTTAGAAGACATTGTGGTGAACGAAGAATACAGAAACCAAGGAGTTGGTTCACTTTTATTTGAAGCAGTGTTAAAAGAGGCGAAAGAGTTAAAGGTAAAAAGGATGGAGTGGCAAGTTTTAGAATGGAACATTTCGGCCATTGCGTTTTACAAGAAATACAATGCACAGTTGGATGAAGAGTGGCTCAATGGTCGTTTAACTTATCATCAAATTCAAGAGGCGCAGTTAAGAAATTAACGCAATTTCTTTTCACCAAGAGCTTTGGGTAGAATAGCTTTGCGCCATGCAAGTTTTCAAGTTTGGTGGAGCATCAGTTAAAGATGCTGAATCGGTTGCCAATGTGGCAACCATTGTAAGAAAGTTTCAGAATGAACCCTTGGTGGTTATTGTTTCGGCAATGGGTAAAACCACCAACGCTTTAGAAGAAGTATTTCAAGCACAGCAGAGAAAGGAAGTGCCTCTAGCTCTTGAATTGCTTGACAAAATCAAACTTGCTCATTTTGAAATCATCAATGCACTTTTTGATGAATCACAAACCCCTCTTAGAGTAGAGGTAGAGCATCTGTTCAAACAAGTAGAGAACTTATTGAAAGGTTTTTTACCTCCAAAACCAAACTACGTTTACGATCAAATTGTGAGTCTTGGAGAGTTGCTTTCTACGGTTATCGTGTCTCATTATTTGAACCATTTAGGAGTAGAGAACAAGTGGTTTGATGCCCGAACTTTAGTGAAAACTGATTACACCTTTAGAGAGGCCAAGATTGATTGGGTGAGAACAGAAGCCTTAATTCAAACTTCTATTGGAGCATACATGGAATGGGGAAAGGGGAGTGTAGCCATTTCTCAGGGATTTATTGGCGGAGCCGATACCTTAAACATAACCACCTTAGGTAGAGAAGGATCTGACTATTCGGCTGCTGTTTTTGCACATTCCTTAAACGCGAATAGCCTCACCATTTGGAAAGATGTTCCAGGGGTACTCAATGCTGACCCTAGGAGATTTGAGAATACGGTTCTTATTGATGAGATGAGCTACAGAGATTCTATTGAACTGGCTTACTACGGAGCGA
>CBFHSD010000117.1:0-2876 GCA_965658375.1 Salibacteraceae bacterium | reverse complement strand
CCTTGCGAACGGAGATACTTTGCATGTGATGATGAACCATTGGCCATCGCGCTATGGAGGACAAATGCGCTCTATGCCAGCCAGAGAGGCAGCAGCAAAAACGGTAAGAAATGCTGTGGATAGCATTTTGGCAATTCAAAACGATGCACGCATTCTGATTATGGGCGATTTTAACGATGAGCCCGTTGACGAGAGCTTGGCCATTCACCTCGAGGCTGCACCCTTCAATAATCAAGAAGGTAAATCTTTGATCAACCTTTCTACCCAACTCAAAAACAGAGGAACCCATAAATACCAAGGCCAATGGGGAGTACTGGATCAAATCATTGTGAGTCACTCTCTTTTAAAAGAAAGCAACAGTACTTCCATCCCACCCAACCAAGACCTTGTATACAAGGCTGACTTTTTAATTGAAGACGATGCCACGCATTTAGGTAAAAAGCCAAACAGAACATTTGTGGGCTTTAAATACAATGGCGGATACAGCGACCATTTGCCCATTTACATAGATTTGCAGTCAACGAAATAATGCCCTTTGCATGATATTATCAGGTAAGCAGATAGAGAAAGAACTCGGTAGCGGTATCGACATCACTCCTTTCAATAAAAGCCAACTCAACCCCAACTCTTACAACCTCCGCTTGTTCAACGAGCTATTGACCTATGACAATGCTGTTTTGGACATGAAAAACCCCAATCCAACAACACGCATTACCATACCGGAAGAAGGCCTTTTGTTGGAACCGAATAAGCTCTATCTAGGCAGAACTATAGAACGTACCGCCACCGATAAGTTTGTTCCCATGCTAGAAGGTCGCTCTTCGATTGGGCGTTTGGGTTTATTCATTCACGTAACAGCTGGTTTTGGTGATGTTGGATTCAACGGCTTTTGGACATTGGAGATTTTCTGTGTGCAACCCATTCGCATTTACCCTTCGGTAGAGATTTGTCAAATCTTTTACCACAGCATAGAAGGCGAATACGACCTGTACAAGAGTGGAAAATACCAGAACAATAAAGGCATTCAGCCTAGTTTACTTTACAAAGATTTCGATCATTAATTGCCTGCCATGAAATGGCTCTTGTCTCAAGTCATTATCTTGTTGGTTAAGCTCTACAAAGGAGCAATATCTCCCTATTTAGGAAACAACTGCCGCTACTCGCCTACCTGCTCTAGCTATATGATAGAAGCCGTGAATGAATGGGGTCCTTTTAAGGGAACCTGGCTGGGCCTGAAACGCTTCAGTACCTGCCATCCATGGGGTGGTAATGGCTATGATCCGGTTCCAAAAAAAACCGATGAAAGATAGGCAATGAGATTGAAAAGAAATTAATTTTACGCCCTCATAAAAAACAATAACTATGAAAAAATTATTAGCACTATTGGTATTGAGCACATCACTATTCTCTGTATCATTTTCACAAAACACAGAGCTTGGGATTATTCAAAAAATGTACGGAGTTGAAAAACGCGCTCTAGTAACAGATTTCATGAAATTGGATGATTCTCAGAAAGATGCTTTTTGGGATGTTTACGAGGCCTACGAAACAGAGCGCAAAGCTTTGGGTGCGCAAAGAGTAGCACTTTTAGAAAAGTACGCTGAGCAATACGACACATTGACTGAAGAGCAAACAGACGCTGATATGAAAGAGGCGCTTGTTATGAGCTTAAACAGAGAAAAGCTAAGAAAGAAGTACTATGCTAAAATGAAAAAAGCAACATCTGCAAAGACTGCTGCCAAATTCATTCAGTTAGAGACTTACCTTTCTACTGCAATCCGCTTCCAAATTCTTGACAACATTCCTTTTGTTGGCGAAATGGACAAATAGTCTTTACGACTCACATGATAGAAGCCGTTTTCTTTGGAGAACGGCTTTTTTTTTGTTTTAAAAATCCCCAGGCTGTGCCTACTTTTACCCCATATAAAAAGAGCTATGAAACGCATTCAACTTTTGGCATTGGTCCTACTACTTTCCATCACCAGTCTTACGCAAGCACAAGAAGTTCAGATAGACACTGACCTGCTGATACAAGAAACGCAAATCACGGATACCGATGACGATAAAATGCAGATTGTATGGTGGATTCCCGTTGAGTTTTGGAAGGGTGTGATGGCGAGTGACCCATCTATTTCTGAAGAAGATGCGCAAGCCGTAATTGCTGCTTTTGAACCTTATACCCTACTCGCTATTGTTGATGGTGAAATGGGTGCCTTTGGCGATATTGAATACAAGCCGCTCAAAAAACTTGAGAAAGACCTCAAGTTTATGATCAATGGCGAAAAAATGGAAATCATTCCAACAGATGATCAAGATTTCACTCTTCAGATGATTTTATCTGTGATGGCTCCTATGTTAGAGAACATGTTGGGAGATATGGGTAAGAATATGCACTTCTTTGTATACAACGATGTGGACGAAGAAGGAAATCGGATTGCGGATCCCTCAAAAGCCATACAAGTTGAAGTGCAGCTGGATGAAGACAATTACAATTTTCCCACTCCTTTAGCTTCTTGCATTGCTGCAAAGACCTGCCCTGAAGATGGCGCAACCATGAATGGGAACTGGAGTTTCTGTCCGTTTCATGGGGTTGAATTGAAATAGTCTCAAGCACAAAGCAAATCTTTTAGCACCTACGATCAATATTTCGAATAATTCTTCCTCTTTTTTTCCAATAGACCTATGAAAAATCAAACAATGAAAGCAGCAATCTGCGCCCTATTCTTAAGCTGTGGCATTGCATTTAGCTTTGCGCAATGCGATATGACAAGTGTTTCTGTATCTTTTTCAGATACTGATATGGTTCAGCTCTATCACCCCGGTTTTTTTCTCATTCCTAGTGGCGAAGACAATGTGTGTGATTGGACGGTTCAAGA
>CBFHSD010000116.1:0-2900 GCA_965658375.1 Salibacteraceae bacterium | reverse complement strand
CCATAGATCCGTCTTTCAACAAATCATTATTTTCAATCATTTTACCATCTAAGAATGTTTGTTCATAGGTTTCATTGTTCATGAAGTGAAAACCTTGATCATCTTTATACAAGTACTGGTACTGTCTAGTTTCTACGCGTACTTCTTCAATTTTTGCACTGGTAGGGAAGGTGTTGTCTAACACTTTTCCAGTAGTTAAGCTTTTGAGTTTTGTGCGAACAAAAGCCGCTCCTTTACCAGGTTTAACGTGAAGGAATTCTACGATTTGGTAAATATCGTTGCTCCATTTAATACATAATCCGTTGCGAATGTCTGAAGTGCTTGCCATGTTTTTTCTTTTACGGATGCGAATATAATAGGAATGCTAGTTCTTGAAGCATTGAATAATGTCTTCGTCTTTTATTATCGAGAGTTGTTTAATGTCTAAAACGCTTAAGAAAGTGGCGGGGTGATGTAATTTAAGCTTTAAACCGGCATTTTCTAATCTGCTGAAATAGTCTTTTCCGTAAATGCGAACATGATCAAATTGCCCGAAACGCTTTTCTTTTTTTACAGGATCTTGGATGCTTGGATCTTCAATTGTTTTTTCAAGGCTTAAACTTAAGGGAACCTGAAGAATGGCAAAGCCGCCTGGTTTTAATACACGTTGAATCTCTCGCATGGCCAAGGCATCATTGGGTACGTGTTCTAGCACGTGATTGCAAATCAAGACGTCAAAAGTGTTGTCTTCAAAAGGAATCTCAGTAATGTCTACTCTGCAGTCGGCAAGTTTATCGTTAAGGTCTCCATTTATATAATCTATGCCGCTACACTGCTCAAATACAGCTTTTAGGTTTTTCTCTGGTGCTATATGTAACATTTTTATTGCACTCGAAAAAACCTTTGTCTTTTGAATCAAGAAAGCATAAAGGTTACGCTCTCTGTCTTTGGATCCACAATTTGGACAAAGGCAATTTTCACGGTATCCCGCAGCAAGTACTTTGTGTGTCTTTAATACTTCGAAATGTTCGCCATCTGGCATAAAACGATCATAAGATCCCTGACAGAAATTGCATGTAAAAGCGGTTCCCCTATTGTTTTTTTCAAAGGCAATGCGCTCGGCTTCAATTTTATTCAGGCGCTTTTGGTGGTAAGCGTCTACAATAAAATCAGGAACAAGCTTTTTTAATGTTTCTTTAAGTGATCTATTCATTGTTGCGCGAATAAACGATTTCTCCTCCAGAAATGGTGTAACTCACTTTTGTTTGCAACATATCTTCTGGCGAAGCTTTCATTAAATCGTAATTCAAAATCACAAGGTCGGCCAGTTTACCGGGAATGAGAGATCCTTTTCGATCATCTTCAAAATTGGCAATTGCATTCCAGATGGTCATTCCTTTTAGTGCATCTTTTCTGTCGAGTATTTCTTCAGGTCTAAAACCACCTGCCGGCCAACCTTCTTGATCTACTCTAAAAACACTGGCGTAAAAAGTGCGAATAGGGTCAATACCTTCCACAGGAAAATCGGTTCCTAAAGCAATAAGGCCAAGTTCATTTTTTAAGGTGTTGAAAGAGTAAGCGTAGTTCACGCGCTCATTTCCTAAGCGTTTTTCTGCCCAATACATGTCGCTTGTTGCGTGAGTAGGTTGAACTGAAGGAATAACAGAATAATCACCGAACATTGAAATATCATCTGGATGGACAATCTGCGCGTGTTCAATTCGCCATCGCTTATCGTTTACACCGCCTAGCTCATCAGCATACACATTGAGGATAAGTCTGTTTGCTGAATCTCCTATGCAATGTGTATTCATTTGAAAGCCATACTCATTCATAATCGCGGCTTGGGTTTTAAAATGCTCTTCAGTTGAAAGTAAAAGACCAATATTTTTTTGGTCATCGCTGTATGGTTCCAAAAGCAACGCACCTCGAGACCCCAAAGCTCCATCGCAATAATATTTAAAGCTTGTTACAGAAAGGTAGTCATCTTGATAAGGACCTCTTTCTAGCCAGACACTGCGATTTTTGTCATTGTCGCTCAACATGGCGTATACGCGCATTTTTAAGATGCTATCGGCATAGAGTTTTTCGAGAAGCTCTACCTGATGGTTTTGTAAACCAGCATCCACTACTGAAGTGATGCCTTTTTCAAAGCAATTTTCTTGGGCAGATAAAAGTGCTTTCTCCCATTGCTCATTTGTTAATCTTGGAACTTTAGAGCTTAAAAGATCCACTGCGTTATCAATTAAAACACCTGTAAGGGAGCCTGCTTCTAAAACGATTTCGCCACCAGCAATCATTGTTTCAGGAGTTACCCCTGCCAAACTCAGGGCTGCATCATTGGCTATTGCAGCATGACCGTCAATACGTGTAAGCATTAAAGGTGTATCTGGGAAAAGGGCATTTAATTGTGCATTTGTCGGAAAAATTTTGTTCTCCCAATCATTTTGGTCCCATCCTCTTCCAACAATCCATTTTTGGTTTGAAGTTTCGGAAAAAGCTTTGGTGCGTTCAAGGCATTCTTCCCAAGATTTGGTGCCAACAAGGTTCACAGATTTTAATCCTTTTGCATATCCAAAAAAATGTGCGTGACCATCTATAAAGCCAGGATAAACAAATTGCTGGCGTGCATCAATGGTTTGTTTGCTTTGGTATTTATTGAGTAATTGATGTTCTGCACCAATCTCTAAAATACTGTCGCCTCGAATGGCAATAGCTTCTGCTGTTGAAAAATCTTCGTCAACCGTATAAATGGTTGCATTATGAATCAATAGATCAACATGCTCTTTTTTCAAGTTCTCGCAAGAACTCAACAGAGCGAAACCGCTTAATAAGACTAAGATTTTTTTCATGAGTTTCTATTTACGCTTACCGAATTTCCTTGTGCAGCTGGTAAAATAAGCATATCTGCAATATTAACG
>CBFHSD010000115.1:0-2963 GCA_965658375.1 Salibacteraceae bacterium | reverse complement strand
CAGTACCTCTCAGAGATTGTACTTCTTTGTTATTTGATGACAGACTAGCAGTTGTTTCAATCAACTTGTGCTCTTCTGCAGTTCTGTTAGACAATTGAGTGTTTAGACCCGATTGAGCAGAAGCAGCTAAAAATGATGCTGCTGCAATAAGTGTAAAAAATTGTTTCATAGTTAATATTTTAAGTTACATGCATGTTAACGTATGTAATTCATGAAATGTTTGGTCACTATGAAATAATAAAGGTAAAGGGTCCTTAAATCAAGGTTCATTAGTGCTGTTAACAACTCTTACCACCTCTTTTGCATGAAAACTTCTCTGCCAAATCGCTTTGGCTATTTTTGCTTGAAAGCACATTGTTTTATGAAAGTAGTCATCTTTGCTGGAGGTAAAGGAACACGCATTTCTGAAGAGTCGCATTTGAGACCTAAGCCTATGATTGAAATAGGTGGTAAACCTATTCTATGGCACATCCTTAAAATGTACGAAGCATACGGACATGATCACTTCATTATCTGTCTTGGCTACAAAGGATACATGATCAAAGAGTATTTCTTAAATTACTACCAGCACAATGCAGATGTTACAGTAGACCTTTCAGACAATTCTTTGGAAGTTCACAAAAACAAAGCTGAAAAATTTAAAGTCACTTTAGTAGATACAGGTTTAGAGACCATGACAGCTGGGCGCTTAAAGCGTGTTGAGCAATATGTAGGAAACGAACCATTTATGCTCACCTACGGAGATGGTGTAGCTAATGTAGATATGAAACAAGAATTGGAGTTTCATCAATCGCACGGCAAGTTAGCAACCATGTGCATTGTGCAGCCTGGTTCGCGTTTTGGAAATCTTGACCTATCTCCGGATGGACAAGTCAATGAATTTATTGAAAAGCCAAAAGATGATGGCCACTGGATCAATGGAGGTTTCTTCATCTTACAACCAGAGGTATTCAAGTATTTACACAATGATGCAGATGATGTGATGTGGGAACGCCAACCTTTAGAAGACATCACCAAAGCTGGAGAACTTATGGCTTACAAACATTCTGGCTTTTGGCAATGCATGGACACATTAAGAGACAATCAACAATTGAATCATATGTGGGAAGACGAGCCCGCATGGAAAGTTTGGTAATATTCCTCTCATGACGGCTTCACAACTTCAAAAAGCATTCGCTAAGAAAAGGGTTTTTCTAACTGGTCATACGGGTTTTAAAGGTTCGTGGATGTTAGCTATTCTAAACAAATGGAATGCGACCGTAAAAGGATATGCGCTTGATCCTCAGCACGCTAACGACCATTATAATCTCATTAAAGGAGATGAAATGTGCGAGAGTGTTATTGCAGACATTAGAGACAAAGACAAAGTAAGAGAAGAAATTGAGCGCTTTCAACCCGATGTGGTGATTCATATGGCAGCTCAGCCTTTAGTGCTTGATTCTTACGAAGACCCGATTTATACGTACGAAACGAATGTGATGGGGACCGCATATGTGCTGGACGCCATTAAAAGACTTCAAAAACCCTGCGTTAGTGTTATCATCACTACAGACAAGGTGTATGAAAATTTAGAACGCGACATCCCTTACAAGGAAGATGATCGCTTAGGTGGATTTGATCCCTATTCCAATTCTAAAGCCTGTGCCGATTTATTGACTATGAGTTACATAAGAAGCTTTTTCTCTCCAGAAAAGTATCAAGAGCATCAAAAGTCAATTAGTGTGGTACGCAGTGGAAATGTAATTGGTGGCGGAGATTGGAGTGCTCATCGCATCATACCAGACACAGCAAAAGCTTTGGCAGATGGAAAAGAGTTGACAATGCGCAACCCAAATGCAACCCGACCATGGCAGCATGTGCTTGAACCCGTTGTTGGATATCTGATACTGGCTGCTCATCAAATGGAAGAACCCTTAAAGTTTGCCAGCGCCTTCAATTTTGGACCAGAGAATGACGATGTATTGACAGTAAAAGAATTGGTTGAAGAAGCGATTGCTGTTTGGGGAAGCGGTTCTTTTACCGTTCCTTCTAACCATGTACAACCACATGAAGCAGGATTATTGAAGCTCGCCATCGAAAAAGCGAAAAACGAGTTAAACTGGACTCCACAGTACGATAGTAAATCTGCTATTGCAGTCTCTATGGAATGGTACAAAGCTTACACTGATGGAGAGTTACTGACGAATACACAAATTAACAATTACCTAGATTTATGCAACTAGAGGAAACTGATATTGATGGGGTATTCATTGTCCATTTTTTCAATGCAGGAGATGATAGGGGGAAGTTTGTAAAGCCTTTTCATAAAGGAGATTTCGAGAAACACGGCTTGGTTTCTTCCTTTGAAGAGAGCTTTTATTCTATCAGTCAAAAAGGTGTAGTGCGCGGTATGCATTTTCAAAAACCTCCTTTTGACCATGCTAAGTTGGTGTACTGCAATACAGGTAAGCTCAATGATGTTATTCTGGACATTAGAAAAGACTCAAAAAGTTTCCGGAAATCTATATCCATCGAGCTAAATGGAAACTTATCTAAAGGTGTTTATATTCCATCTGGATGTGCACATGGCTTTGAAGTATTGGAAGACGATACCATGATGACCTATTTAACCTCTACTATGCATTCTCCTGCCCATGATGCAGGAATTCTTTGGAGTTCTTTTGATCATAAGTGGCAAACTGAAAATGCGATCCTGTCTGAAAGAGACATCCAATTTCCAATATTTAAACAAGCCCAAGATTTGTACTTTTAAGTACTACCTTTGAGCATGCCGTTTCCTAAAATTAAGCTTGAGCCCCTACTCTTTTTCCTCGTTTGTGCAGTTCACACAATACCACTTTTTCAAGGAAGCTACTTCCCAACTTTAGATGGTCCAACACATTTGTATAACAGCCAGATTATAGGTCAATTAATTTCTAATCCGGAAAGTATTTACCACAGCTATTTTTACCTCAACCCCGAAA
>CBFHSD010000114.1:0-2988 GCA_965658375.1 Salibacteraceae bacterium | reverse complement strand
CAGTATTTCTTCACCTGAGCTTAGAAAGAATTTGCAGTAGTTGTTATCTGCCTGCAGCCGCACGATAGATTTTAGCGGAACAAGCCTAATCTCATCAGTAAGGCTAATGGCGATCTTCTTTTCTTCTTGATTAAGAAAGGCGCCAAGGTTCTGTACTCTTTGCTCTTGAGTCTGAGCACTATTGCTTTTCAGTCTACCTACCGCCTTTACCAGTTCTTCTTTGTCTATTGGTTTAAGCAGATAATCCAGCGCGCTAAATTTGATCGCCTTTAAAGCATAAGCATCATAAGCGGTAACAAATATTACTTTGAATGGAATATCGCCAGAATCTAAAAGTGTAAAACCATTCCCTCCGGGCATTTCAATATCCAAAAAGACCACCTCTGGTGAGGTAGTCTTAATTATATGTTGCGCTTCCTTTACATTTGAGGCTTAGGCCAACACATTAATCTCTGCACAATACTTGGCAAGCATGGTCACCAAATTCTGACGGTTGTTGGCTTCATCATCTACTATTATGGCAGTGAATTGTCTCATCTATAAATCTGTAGGCAATGTAATTTCAACAATAAATCCTTTTTCGCTGGATGCTGACGTCTTAATTCCAGCTTTTACTGACTCTCCAGCTTGTTTCCTAATGATATCGAGCCTGCTTCTTCCTAAGGCCATTCCCGTTCCTTCCTTAAACGCAATGCTTGTGTTCTTGCCATTATCAGAGACTCTCAAAACCAACTGGCCATCATTTTGGCTTACAGATAAGGTAACTTCAGTGGCTTGCTTATTCTGAATACCATGGATGACCGCATTTTCCAAATAAGGCTGTAGAATCATATTGGGAACCAGCGCATTCAAATCTACCGATGAATCAACCTCAATATTAAAGATAAACGGACTGCGCATATTCTCTAACTCTAGGTACAAGCGAGAAAGGTTGATCTCTTCTTCTAAAGCATGTAAAGCCTCATCGGATTGAGCGAGAACTGTTCGCAATAGCTTAGAAAGTTTTACGATATAGTCATTCGCTTTTTCGCCTTCGTTTTGGTTCACTAAGTTTTGAATGGCGTTGAGTGCATTAAATAGAAAGTGAGGATTTAATTTCTTTTTAACCTTTCACAAGTGTTGTAGATTAGTCATTCATGGCAAAAGCGAATAAAACCGTAAAGAGCAGAGAATTAGGCTTTGGACAGAAGTCTTATCAGAAAGGTACTCGCCTTATTACCACAAATGGAGAATTCAATGTGCAGAAAGACGGTATGGGTTTTTGGCAACAACTTGATATTTACCATGAATTAATTACCATCAGATGGTGGAAATTTATCGGTATCCTCACCCTAAGCTTTTTCGCCATTAACCTCCTTTTTGCTCTTATCTACTTCTTAGCGGGTGAAGCTGGAATTGACGGCTTACAAGTAAACTCAAGTATTGAGCGCTTTCTCTCCTCTTTTTATTTCAGCACCCAAACCATAACCACAGTAGGTTTTGGCAAGCTAAGTCCGGGCTCAAACTTTGTGAGCATCATTGCTGCTTTTGAATCCTTTTTAGGCCTTCTAGGATTTGCGCTCGCTACAGGTTTAATGTTTGCCAGATTTTCCCGGCCAAGAAGAAATATTGTCTATTCTAAAAATGCACTTATCGCCCCTTACATGGATATCAACGGGTTGATGTTTCGCTTTGCCAATAAGAGCCAAACCCAATTGGTATAAGCTGAAGTTGACCTGACCATTACCTATTGGAGCGCCAAAAGTGATCGAAGAATCTTTAAAAGAGTAAAGCTCGAAAGGGCTAAGATCAACTTCTTCTCTACAAGCTGGACGGTGGTACATCCCATAGATGAAGACAGCATAATTTACGGCTGGAATGACGAAGACTTTAAAGAAAAGGAAGTTGAAATTATTGTCATGTTTAAAGCCCTTGACGATTCTTATGCTCGGCAAGTTTACGACAGAATGAGTTACACGGCAGAGGAAGTGCGTTGGGGAAGAAAATTTGAGCCCATCTTTGATCAGGACAATGATGGAATGATACACATTGACCTAGATCGGCTAAATGCCAACAAGGAATCTCCATTAAACTAACCATTCATAACCAAAATTGAAGGTTCTAAAAATTGCCCCTTGCTTTCTGCAATCTGTGAGGTAAATTCCTTTCTCTAAATAGGTTAAACATGAAGATTTTCAAAAACTGCATTAACATATGCGCACTTGTTGCATTAGTGGTCATGCTTCAAACCACTCCTGCCATAGCACAAGATGGCTTTCAAAAACCACCTGAAGCCATTGCCAAATTAATTGAAGCACCTTCTACACCATCAGTTAGCATAGACTCCAAAGGAGAATGGATGCTGTTGATGGAGAGACCGGGCTATCCAAGCATTGAAGAAGTGGCAGCCCCTGAGCTGAGAATTGGCGGTACACGTATTAATCCTGCTACAAACGGAAGAAGCCGTAGAACTTTTATGACGGGTTTAACCCTCAAAAACATTAAATCGGGAGAAGAATTTAAAATTTCTGGACTGCCAGCCAAACCTCAACTTGGTAACGTGGCATGGTCATTAGATGAAAAGAAAATGGCTTTTACCCACACTGCTGCAAACGGTATTGAGCTTTGGGTAGCAGATGTTGCCACAAAATCGGCAAAAAAGCTAACTGACGGAATTGTAAACAATGCCTATGTATCTGCCTTCGATTGGATGCCAGATAACCAGACACTTCTGGTAAGTACAACAAAAGAAGGAAGAGGCGCTGCACCTGTGAAACCACGTGCACCAAAGGGTCCGGTAATTCAAGAAACCGCTGGAGCTGAAGCACCATCAAGAACTTACCAAGACTTACTAAAAAATAGCTATGATGAGTCTTTGTTCGAGTATTACACTACTGTTCAATTGAGAAAAATCAAGCTCGATGGTTCTCAAACAATGGTGGGCAAACCTCAGATCATCAAGAATTTTAGCATTTCTCCTGACGGGCAATATATGCTGGTTCAGACCAT
>CBFHSD010000113.1:0-3014 GCA_965658375.1 Salibacteraceae bacterium | reverse complement strand
TGCAACTGTAGACTACACTGTCTCTCCTTTTGGTAATATCACAACACAAATTATCGCTAACCCAACAAATGCTAGTGATAATGTTCTTGAAATCACCAAACCAATGGGTGCTCCAACTTGGGCTGGCGTTACTTTAGGTAACACAGGTTTGGCAAATCCAGTACCTTTTACTGCAACTGAAACTATGGTTAAGGTAAAAGTATGGTCAGCAGTTGCTGGTGCGGCTTATTTATTGAAAGTCGAAGATGACGGAAATCCAGGAATTTTTGTTGAAACAACAGATACAACCACTACATCAGGTGCATGGGAATGGTTGGAGTTTGATTTTTCAAATCCGCATCCCAACCCATTAGCAATTAACTTAGCAGAATCATACGACCGTATGTCTATCTTTCCAAATTTTGGAGTAGCAGGTTCTGGTAATATACATGCAATAGACAGCGTGCATTTTGTTACTGGTTCAACGCCCTCAGTTTCAAATGTTACTTTCAGAGTTGATATGAACCAGTATACAGGTTCTTTCACAACTCCAGAAGTAAACGGAACCTTCAACGGATGGTGTGGTAACTGCAACGCAATGACCGATGCTGACATGGATGGTATTTGGGAAGTAACTCTTCCTTTAACACAAGATTCAATTGAGTTCAAATTTTCTCATGACTCTTGGGCTGGAGAAGAATCTTTAATGCAAGGTATGGCGTGTACTAAAACATCGAATGGATTTACCAACAGATTTATGGAATTGAATGGTGATACTGTATTGCCAGCTGTTTGTTGGGAGTCTTGTTCTTCTTGTGCTAATCCTCCTGCAACATACAATGTGACTTTCCAAGTTGATATGAATCAGTACGCTGGTTCTTTTACAACGCCAGAAGTAAATGGTATGTTTAACGGTTGGTGTGGTAACTGTAATGTTATGACAGATGCTGATATGGATGGTATCTGGGAAGCTACAATTGCCATTACTGCAGATTCTACAGAGTATAAGTTCTCTTATGATAACTGGACTGGTGAAGAAAACTTTGTTGGTGGCGAAGCTTGTACAAAAACTGATGGTGGTTTCACCAATAGATTTGTCGTGTTGACGGCTGATACTGTATTGCCTCCAGTATGTTGGGAGTCTTGTGCTACTTGTACAACTCCTCCAACAATGGTAGATGTAACTTTCAAAGTAGATATGTCTCAATACACTGCAAACACTTACACTGATGTACACTTGAACGGTACATTCAACGGTTGGTGTGGTACGTGTGCTCCAATGGCAGATGCTGATAACGACTCAATTTATGAGTTAACAATTAGCCTTCCTGAAATGGATACTATTGAGTTCAAGTTCACACTAGACGGATGGACATTTGAAGAGCAATTTGCTGGAGGTGAACCATGTACTAAAACAGATGGAGCTTTCACCAATAGAATGATGGTTCCAATGGGTGATACAACGATGCCTGCATTGTGCTGGGAATCTTGTGATGAGTGTGAAACTGTTGGAGTTTCTGTAGGTGAGTATGATTTAGCTTCTACAATGACTATGGCTCCAAATCCTGCAAAAGAAACGGTAACACTTAGAGGTGTGAACCAAAACTCAGGAGTTGTGACAATACAGATTTTTGACATTCAAGGGAAAGTAGTTTACAACACTACAGAGAACCAATCAGAGATCAATCACAACATTAGTTTAAGTGAGTACACCCCAGGAATTTACTTTGTGAATGTTTCTTCACAAACGTCTAACTGGACAGAAAAATTGATTATTAATCAATAAACAATATGACTAGAGGCGCCTCCTTTTACATTGGATGTTAGGGGGTGCCTCTTTTTTTTAACTAAAATCAAGCTTATGAAAAGACTTATACTTTCTATGTTGGCTTTAGCTACAACAACTCTATTTGCTCAAAATGTAACTTTTCAACTAGACATGAGCGAATTTACTGGTGGTTTCACAACACCAGAATTGAATGGAACATTCAATGCTTGGTGTGGAGATTGCGCACCAATGACTGATGCGGATATGGATGGTATCTGGGAAGTGACTGTAGATCTTTCTGGACAAACAGACATAGAATACAAATTCTCGGTAGACAACTGGGGAGATCAAGAAAATTTAACACCTGGTTCACCATGTACGATGACTTCAGGAAACTTTACAAACCGCGTTTATACTGTTTCTGGAGATGAAACTTTGGATCCAGTTTGTTGGGGTTCTTGTGTTGCTTGTGGAGCTGTTGGTTCTTCTAGCGACATCACATTTGCTGTAAATATGTCTGAATATACTGGTCAAGCATATACAGGAGTTTATTTGAATGGAACATTTAATGGCTGGTGTGGTAGCTGTACTGAAATGACAGATGCCGACAATGACATGATTTATGAAGTGACTGTAAACGTACCTAACGATACTATTGAGTATAAATTTACTCTTGATGGTTGGGATGTTGATGAGCAGTTTACTGAAGGAATGTCTTGTACTAAAACGGATGGAGCTTTCACAAATAGAATGCTAGTTCCTGCTGGTGACAGTGCATTAGCCGCTGTTTGTTGGGAATCTTGCGAAACTTGTGCAACAGCTTCAATTTCTGAAGAAAGTATGATCAATGCCTTTGCTGTTTCTCCAAACCCATCTAACGGAAACGTTACTGTTGGATTTACAGGAGCGAGCAATTCTGAACTATTGATTCATGATTTAACCGGAAAGCAAGTTTTCTCTAAAAATTACCCTGCAGGTGAAACAAACGATTTCCTTCAATTGAACGAGCTTCAAAAAGGAATTTACATTGTTACTTTGTCTACTAAAAGGCAACAAGCTCATCAAAGGTTAGTGATACAGTAAGTTTTAACATATCTCTAAAGAAAACGGGCTAGCAAGATTTTGTTAGCCCGTTTTTATTTGTTTAAAGTTTAAGTTTAATTCTGCGCGAACATGGTATTGTACATTTCCATTAAACGAATGAATTCTGCCCGGTAGCCGTATTCATCTTCTCCTTTTCCAGCTTTTGCCAAGCGTATGGCATCTT
>CBFHSD010000112.1:0-3145 GCA_965658375.1 Salibacteraceae bacterium | reverse complement strand
TATGGTCTCTTTGTTTAATCTTTTTTGCCGCGTGCGAAGCACCATCAATCAACTGCCCAGCATCTGCTTTCATAAACTGAATATCAATCCCTTCGGGAACATCTCCAGCAAAAATTAAACTTTTATTCATTTCATTGATGTCAATAATCGTTCGAATCAATGGATCTCTTTCATCTGTTAGAAAACTGATGGGCATAAGGAAGCCTGACGCTGGAAGCATTGCCGCTTTACTTCCTAAAAACTCTTTACATAATTGTAAAGCGGGAATACCGTCAATCTCTAACAGTTCATTTCCTTTTGACTTACTTATTCTGCGCTGAATACCATAATTTCTCCAACCACTTTCTGAAGCGAAATCAACCTTGAAACCATTTCCATAAAACCCAATGGCGGTAATGTAGCCTTCTTTCAGTTGTCCATTTTGGTCAAAGACTAGTGTTTTTTTAAGCAAGGTGTTATCTGCCGCCATACCACCGGTTATACATACCTCCCTATTGATCGCTTTTTTCATTCCTTCAATAAAACCTGCACTGTCTAAAAGTAAACCATCGGTAAAAAGCAATACGTGCTTTAAATCTTGTCGATTCAACTTTTTAGCCATCTGAATCCCTGCCTCTTTAGCAGAAGTACCATCTGCATCCACAGAAATGGCTTTGAGCTCGGTAAAATCAAAAGAAACTATTGTCAATACGATTTGTGCTTCAGAGATGTGATCGCCCGCAATATTGCCAGCGGTAGAACATCCTCCAAAAATACAATTGGGATAATTCTTCTTGATCTGCTCACCAATTTCGGCCACTTGAAGGGCGTGCCTATCACCAAAAATAAGAGCCATATCTGGTGCCATATCAAAGACTGCTTCGAAATTGTGCAGATCAAAAATTTCGAATTGTTTTACGCGCATGTTAGAATAAATTAGATTCGCATTTGCAACAATTAATAGGCAACAAACACCTTGAGCAATCAAACATACTCATTCTCAAAAGTAATTCGTCATTTAGAAACACAGTTGAGTCTTGCCGATTTACCCAGTGAGCAAGATCGTTTATTCATGGCGCCTTACAAACGCATTGTTAATGGCAAGCTGTACCAAGCACCACCCACACCTAAACTGAGTGCTGTTTTAATTTTACTCTATCCCACTGCAAATGGCGAAACGCTTTTTTCATTGATGTTAAGAGAAACCTACAAAGGTGCCCACAGCGGGCAAGTAAGTTTACCGGGTGGAAGACACGAAAAGAGCGACCCTCACTTCGAGTACACAGCTTTGAGAGAAACCAATGAAGAATTTGGCGTGCCTGTAGAAGAGATGCACATTCTGGGAAAGATCTCTGAAGTATACATACCGCCAAGCGGATTTCTTGTAAAGCCTTTTGTAGGGTATGCAAAAGAAGCACCTAGGTTTAACATAGACCCTAGAGAGGTGAAAAAGCGCATTGAGGTTCCACTATCAGATTTGATGGATGAATCGCGGCAAAAGGACAAACTCTTAGAATTGCAAGAAGGCTATAAAGTGAAAGTCCCTTACTTCGATTTGCAGAACGAAGTGGTATGGGGAGCCACCGCTCTTATTTTAGGTGAATTGCATTTAATCTTGAAAAATCTATGAAAATTATTCTATCGCTTTTGCTTATCACAAGCACGGCATTTGCACAGTATAAAAATGTGAAAATCTCGAGCGGCTCTGCCTTTGGGGGACCCAGCGAACCAAGCATTACTTTTTCTCAAACAAAACCCAATGTTTTGGTTGGAGGAGCTATTTTAAACGAAGTATTTCTGAGTGCTGATACTGGACATACATGGGAAACCATTCAGCTTAAATCGAAATACGGGGTGTATGGCGATCCCTGCATAATTTCTGATGCCAATGGTGACTTTTACTATTTCCATTTATCAGATCCTGAAGGCAAGGGATGGGCAAGCACTCAGCTGCTCGATCGCATTGTGGTTCAACGCTCTAAAAACAATGGCAAACGTTGGTCAAAAGGAGCTTCAATTGGTTTAGACCACCCAAAAGATCAAGATAAAGAATGGGCCATTGCAGATCCAAGTACTGGCAATATCTATTGTACTTGGACCCAGTTTGATTTGTACGACAGCAAACAATCTGGAGATAGTTCAATTATCCTATTCTCTTCTTCTAGCAATAAAGGAAAATCTTGGAGCGAACCCATGCGCATCAACGATCAAGCAGGCTTGTGCCTAGATAACGATAGCACGGCAGAAGGAGCGGTTCCCGCAGTAGGTCCCAATGGCGAGATTTATGTAGCCTGGAGTTTTGATGAAAAAATCTACTTCAACCGCTCTAAAAACCAAGGAAAAACATGGCTGCCAAAAAACAAAATAGTAGCTCGTCAACCTGGTGGTTGGACACAAGACATACCAGGCATTAACCGCTGTAATGGCCTACCTGTTACCCTGTGCGACATTAGCGGTGGAGCAAACAATGGAACCATTTACATCAATTGGACTGACCAACGCAGAGGCGCAAACAATACCGATGTATTTGTGGCTAAATCTACTGATGGAGGAGAGACTTTTTCAGACCCCATTAAAGTGAACGGTGATGACGGTGAAGCACAGCAGTTTTTCACTTGGATGACCATTGACCAAAGCACTGGTCATTTATACGCTGTGTTTTATGATCGTAGAAATTACAGCGACAACCGTACGGATGTTTACTTGGCAACCTCAACAGATGGCGGAGAAACATGGACAGATGAAAAAATAAGTGAAGAACCTTTTATTCCTGAAGATTGGGTCTTCTTTGGCGATTACACCAACATTACTGCCAGCAACGGCAAGGTTCGCCCAATATGGACGCGCTACGATGCTGACAAAAAAGAGCTGAGCATTTACACAGCTATCATCAATAAATAAGAGATCTAAATGAAAGCAAAAATAGCAATCTCTCTCTTGATTTTCATACTCTTAGCTTGTTTCGGATATAGCCAAAACAGTGGAGATGATTTACTAGGAACGTGGTTAAGTGGCGACAAAAAAGGTCATATTGAAATCTTCAAAAAAGGAGAGAAATACTACGGGAAGATTGTGTGGCTTAGAGAGCCCAAAAATGAAGAAGGAGAAGCGCTGAAAGACAGCAACAATCCCAAAGAAGAACTGCAAAAAAGACCACTCATAGGCT
>CBFHSD010000111.1:0-3196 GCA_965658375.1 Salibacteraceae bacterium | reverse complement strand
AACTGCTCTAGCAACTCAATATTGCACGGCTTATTATTCAGCTATTCTTATGGCTAACATTCAAGATGGAGAAACACTTTTGGTGCATGCTGCTGCAGGTGGTTTAGGAACAGCCTTGGTTCAATTGGCCAAATGGAAAAACTGTAAAGTGATTGGTACCGCGAGTTCTGAAAAGAAATTAGAATACTTGAAAAGTCAAGGAGTAGATCTTGCGATCAACTATAAAAGTAAAGATTACCAAAAAGAAATTACATCCCAGAAAGAAATGGTAGATGTGAGTTTCAATCCAATTGGTGGTAAAACATTTAAAAAAGACAAAGCTTTGCTGAGTTTTGGAGGGAGAATGGTTCTTCTCGGGGTTTCAACTTGGAGCCACAAAAGAGGAAGCACGATAGATAAACTTAAGTTAGCATATGATTTTGGACTCATGCACCCTATTGAGTTGTTGTTGAAATCAATAGGAGTAATAGGAGTAAATATGTTACATGTAGCCCAAAGTAAACCCCAATTGATCAGGCAGTGTATGACAGAACTCATAGCTTTGTATCAGGCAGGGGCTATACGGCCACATATCCATGATGTATATTCACCATCGCAGTTTATGGACGCCCATAATGCACTTGAAAGTCGATCAACGATGGGAAAGTTGGTCGTGCAGTGGAAAGAGTAAAACTGAAGCGCTTCTCATTTGTTGAATAGCTAAGAAATAGTTTAGGTGAAAGTAATCGAAGTCAATAATAATCAAGGAGGTTTCCCTTTTATAATAGCCGGACCTTGTAGTGCAGAGACTGAAAGTCAGGTGATAGAAACTGCAAAAGCACTAGAGAAAAACGAGCGCGTAAAGCTTTTTAGAGCTGGAGTTTGGAAGCCTAGAACGCGCCCAAATAATTTTGAAGGCAATGGCACACAGGCGCTTCAATGGTTGCGTAAAGTGAAAGCAGAAACTAGGTTAGAACCTACCATAGAGGTGGCAAATGCGCAGCATGTTGAGCTCAGCTTAGAAAATGATATTAAGGTACTTTGGATAGGTGCAAGAACTACGGTGAGTCCTTTTGCAGTAAACGAAATTGCATTGGCATTAGAAGGATCAGATGCCCAACTCATGATTAAAAACCCGGTAAATGCAGATTTGGCATTGTGGCTAGGAGCTATTGAAAGATTCGAGGCGAAAGGGGTTAAAGTAATTGCGGCCATACATAGAGGCTTTACGGCTTACGATAGTGAGTATAGAAATGCTCCGAATTGGGAGATCCCGATTAAGCTAAAGACAGAATTGCCTCACATGCCTTTGATTTGCGATCCGAGTCATATTGGTGGCGATCGATTGAAAATTGAAAGCATTAGCCAGAGAGCCCTTGATCTAGATTTTGAAGGATTGATGATTGAAACTCATCCAAATCCAGATGAAGCTTGGAGTGATGCCAAACAACAAATAACTCCTCATACTTTAGACCTTGTTTTAGGCAGATTAAAACCTAAGAAAAGGACCTCTCAAACTTCAGCCGTTACGGGCCAACTAGAGGAGTTAAGAAGTAAATTGGATGAAATTGATATTCAAATCATTTCCAAAATAGCAGAACGTATGGATTTGGTGCACTCTATGGGTGAGTTGAAAAGCTCGAATGACCTCACCATCTTTCACGTAGAGCGGTGGATAGAGATGATTGAACAAAGAATTCCGTATGCTCAAAGAAAAAACTTGGATCAGTCCTTTGCAGAATTGATGATGCAGATTATTCATCATGAATCCATTCGAATTCAAACAGATATATATGCGCGCAATAAAGATTAATCATCAAGGAATTCTTAAGAATTTTTAAAGAAACTGATTGTTCATTTAAATAAAGAAATTATATTTGCGTAAGTTCTACGAAATCACAAAAACACAAACGATTATAAGTAGGTGGTTAGTGGGGGGTGTCGTCAGTTTTTTTTACTGAGGCGCCCTTTTTTAAACCTGCAATCGAAAAAATTTCCATTGGAAAACAATATTGAAGATGGTGGTTAGTGGGGGTGTCACTTAGCGGAATGCGGTGGCACCCTTTTTTATGCACTTAAAAGAGCTGCAATCAATAATCCTAAATACGTTCCTATCGCATTACCTATTATTCCAATAGTTACTCCAGGAGCAATCAATTTCTTGTTTTTTAAGCCTTGTGCAACAGGACCAATAAATGGTGGTCCAAACACTGCTGCTGCTGAGCTTATAAAATGTAAGTCAGTATCAATTTTGGTGATTTTGGAAATAATCACATGAATACAGATCATGATTAAAAACACCAGCGATATGAATTTTAAGGTTGGAAGTGAGCTTTCTGTAATACTAGAATAATTCGCAAATGAACCAACCGCTAGGGCAAAGATGAGGAGCAGATAATTTCCCGAATCGTAAGTCAAAGGCAGCTCTCTTACCCTTTTTATTGTGCTGAGAACTAAACCCAAAACGCTCACTGAAATAACGATAAATGAACCATTCGGTTCACCATAGATCATTTGACTTATACCCAGAGAGCCTGCAAAAACAACAATGCCCAAAAGCAATGTGATAAGTATAGGCCTCCAGTGAATGTACCATTGAAAAGAGATTTGGGATTCTGCCTCGAATGAGTCGGAGTTTCCTTTATCGCTTGGCTTCAGGAACTTGTTGAGCAAGAATTGCCCAACGCTGATCATGATTAGAAAATAGCTCGTGCTCAGAACAATGTCAAAAGCATTAAGCGTAACAAATAGAGATTCTGGAGTTTCTATAGCAATATGTAAAGCGCTCATATTGGCGGTTCCCCCAGTATATACACCTGTAATAAGAGCAGACATTTCTGCGGCTAAAGGGGTGCTTTCATTTAGAAGATAGAAAGCGACAACTACGGCCATTAGGGTTGATAGAATTGCTCCTCCAAAAGCAATAAGAGCTTTTTTAGATTCTTGGAACCAAGCTTTTATATCGGTGGAGAAAAGAAGAATGGGCAAGGCCAAAATCACGCAAACTTCGTATGTGTTTTTTAATAAAGGAGCATTTAAAGAGTCGCCAGCTGTGTTGCCAATAAAGATGCCAATGGCGTAACAAATAAAGATGGCACTTGCCCATGAGTATTTCTTTTGAACCCTCAGTGCGAGGGCAGGTAAGAGGACAAGAGCCAGAACAGTTATTGCGTCTATCATATTCTAAAAAATTGAAGAGCTAAAATGATACTTTTGA
>CBFHSD010000110.1:0-3297 GCA_965658375.1 Salibacteraceae bacterium | reverse complement strand
AGAGCGAATCCACTGGAGAGTTTGCCTACCACTCTTGCTTTATTAGGTATCTGGTATGGCAACTTCTTTCAAGTAGAAAGCCATGCTATTTTACCATACGATCAATACCTGCATCGCTTTGCAGCCTATTTTCAACAAGGAGATATGGAAAGCAATGGAAAGCAAGTAGATCGCGATGGAAATGAAGTGACTTACCATACCGGACCAATTATTTGGGGCGAACCAGGAACCAATGGTCAGCATGCTTTTTACCAATTGATTCACCAAGGTACCAAGTTGATACCATGCGATTTTATTGGTATTGCGAACTCTCAAAACCCATTGGGTGATCATCACAACAAATTGATGGCTAACTATTTTGCCCAAACTCAAGCCTTAATGGAAGGTAAAACAGCTGCTGAAGTAGAAGTTGAATTGAGAAAACAAGGAATGAGTGATGAAGAAGTGGAAGCTTTATTGCCTTTCAAAGTGTTTGAGGGAAACAGGCCAACCAACAGTATTTTAATCAAAGAACTGACTCCTTATAACTTAGGTGCTCTCATTGCAATGTATGAGCATAAAATATTTGTTCAAGGTGTAATTTGGAACATCTTTTCTTTTGATCAATGGGGAGTAGAACTCGGCAAGCAATTGGCAAAAAATATCTTACCTACATTAGAGAGTGAAGACAATACAAACCACTTTGATGCCAGCACCAATGGACTTATAAATGCCTTTAAGGGTATGAGGTCTTAATTCCTCTTTTTACGTTTAATAATTACTTTCTTTATACGAACTGGTGTGAGGTACTGCTTGTATTTTATACCTAATAGAACAATTGGTATGGCCATAATTACCGCCCCTATAAGAAGCATTTGGTGGCTTACAGCGTCTTGATTGGTATATTTTAAACTTAAGGCGATGCTTTGAATAAGAAATACTAAAGTGCTGAGTACAATAATAGTTTGGTTTGTCATATTGAAGTAGAGCGTATTACCGTTGTCCTTTTTTAGCTTCTTCATAGTCGGGTGTTTCTATGAGTTCGCCATAATTTTCTGGAAAATTCGTCTTGAGAAAAACAGCCCAATAAGCGGCTTTTGTCATGCTATCCCAATGAATAAGTGTTTTCCTGTATTGAAAGGTTTGAAACAGATTGAAGCTTACGAACATGAAGATAAGAAGGGCTGCTATGCCTTTTCTTTTCTTTTTAAGAATGTATTGAATAAAAAGTGCCAATGGGATGGCTAATAAGGTATAAAAATCGATCATTACGCGTTGTCCAAAGCTACCACCATACCACCAACACCACCAAGAATAGGTAATGTATAATTGGATAGGTAGCCAGATGATGAGTGCCCATTTCCAAGGATTTTGTTTTGAAATTAAAAGTACCAATCCCAATAAGGCTAAAACCATAACTGGAGTGTAAATCAACCAGCCTTTTCTGTAGCTAAATAACCCTTGAAGAATGCGAGAATCACCCCAGAAAAAAGATTCTCCTTGGTAAGAATAATACCACCAATCGCCTGTTTGGGTTTTCCAATAGAGCAATTGAGGTATCCAAATTGCCAAAGCACAAATCACAAGAATTGTTACTTGAACTTTATGTGCCAATACATAAGAAAGCGTTTGCTTTAAACCTTGCTTCAAATGCTCTCCGTACACAAGAAAGGGCACTGCAAGCAACAGGTTGGTGGGTCTAATGAGTACAATAAGTCCTGAAATAAGGCCGATTAGAATACTGTTTTTCACATTGGCATAGGTCCACCATTTCATAGTAAGCCATATAAAACTACCAATGAGCGCAAAGCTAAAAGCATGGCTCATACCAGCTTCTGAGGTGCTGTAATAGAACAGGTTGGTTCCCAGCCCAAGTGCAAGAACAGTGTAAAAAGCACTGGATTCTGAGACGTATTTAAGAACTATTTTTTTAGCAATGAATAAGCCAAGAAGGTTATAAAATAAGCCAGCCATAGCTATAGAAAAGTGGTACGGAACGGTATAGCCATTTGCCTCCCATGGACCAATTTCTGCTGCTGCATGTCCTAAAAGAAAAAAGGGTACATAGCAATAAGCAACACCCATGCTCATTTTTTGAACCGGCTTTCCATTCGGGGCTGTTAAGGTCCAAAATTCACCTTTTTCGCCTTGTTCTTGCAAGTTTTGATAGAATGTAAAGTTGAGGTCTTGATAGATGAAAGTAGCCGGTAAATAGCTGTAATAGACAAACATATCATGCTTAAGCACATCTTGTTTATTCCACCTTGCTAAATTGAAGCTACCGTAGATCAGTACTACAGCACTCAGCAGCCACCCGTATGATGCTCTGAGTTGCAGCTTTGCCATTATTTGAATGTACGCTTAGAGAATAGGTTATATTTTAAAATGCAGTAGATGGCTCTAAAGCCGTCTTTCCAGCCTATTTTTTTCCCTTCTTCATAGGTTCTTCCATAGTAAGAAATACCTACTTCATAAATTCTAATTTTTGGGATTCGGGCTATTTTGGCAGTTACTTCTGGTTCAAATCCAAAACGGTTTTCATTTAGCGCAATGCGCTTGATGGTTTTCGCTTCAAACACTTTGTAACACGTTTCCATATCCGTAAGGTTCAGGTTGGTAAACATGTTGCTTAAGAAGGTTAAAAATGCATTTCCAATGGAATGCCAAAAGAACAAAATACGGTGTGGGTTTCCGCCAGCAAAACGAGATCCATAAACCACATCTGCATGTCCTTCAACAATGGGTTGAATCAAGGCATTGTATTCTCTCGGATCATATTCAAGATCTGCATCTTGAACAATCACAAAATCTCCAGTAGCTTCGTCAATTGCGCGATGAATAGCCGCACCTTTTCCCATATTAACTGGCTGCTGATAAAACTTAATGTCTAACGAGGCATTCTCTTGCATGTAATTTTCAATAGCTTCAACTGTATTGTCAGTAGAGCAATCGTTTACAATTACAATCTCTTTGGATATACCATTCATTAGCTCAACAGCTTTGATTTTATCCAAGATAAGATGAATGGTTGCCCCTTCGTTGAACGCGGGAATAAGTATACTGAGTTTATTAAAATTCATCGGAATTTGATCAGGCCGCTAAGCTAAGATGATTTTTTAAGAATCACTCAACTTAAAAATGTAAATTTCGTAGTCGTGTTCGCCCAATTGTTCTTGATAATCAGCCTTTAGAAAAGCTTTTTTGAGCGTGAAGTCTTGATTCTGAATAAGGCTGTCTAATGGCAATCCTCTTTCGTTTCCAAAATGGGTATCGTAGATTAGGATACTGTTTTCTGGAAGTCCTTCATTCAAGTTCTGA
>CBFHSD010000109.1:0-3547 GCA_965658375.1 Salibacteraceae bacterium | reverse complement strand
CTATTGGCGAACCAGGATCATCGTTCACCTTTGAGGTGGCCGAGAAAAACGGAATAGAATCAAGACTTATTGGCAAAGCCAGAACCCTTGTGAAAGGCGGGAAAATTAAGCTAGATCAGAGCATTGCACGCTTACAGAAAGAAAAAGCCCGTATTGCGAAGTTGGAAGAAGAACTCAACGCTGCAAAACAAAAAACCACCAAAGCAAAAGATGATTTAGAAGTTCGTAGAATAGAGCTAGAAGATAAGTTAGAACGCACCCACACTACCCAAGAACTCAATAACCAATGGATTATTCTGGGTAAAAAGTTCAAGAAATGGCAAGACCAATACCAACCTAGAACGCATAAGAAGGTGATGAAAGAAATCATCGAGTTCTTTAAAACGCAACATGCAAAGAAAGAAAGTGCCAAAGAGAAAAAAGAAGCCAAGAAGCAATTCAAGCTCGCACCTATTGAAGTGAAGAAGCAACAATTGAAAAAGAAGGTATCAAAGCCTAAATGGAAAATGCCCAAACAAGGAGATTTGGTTAAAATGGATGGCGTAGATACTGCAGGCAATGTGGTTGGCTTTGATAAAGACAAGGCCATTGTCACTTTTGGCGCTATGAAAATGACCATCGATCCGAAGAAGCTTTTCCCGAAAAATTGATGAAAGCCTTCCTCCCTACAATGGCTTTGTAGCTTTAGTCACAGTGCAAACAGAAAGAAGTGGTTTTCTTTGCTCAAAATTAAAATTGACGATATGACAGTTGTAGATGTAAGAACCCCAGAAGAATTTATGGGCGGAAACGTAGCCGGAAGTAAAAACATTCCTTTAAACGAAGTTCCTCACAGAGTGGAAGAATTCAAGGCCATGTCTACTCCTATTGTTTTATGCTGTGCCAGCGGTAACAGAAGTGGACAAGCGACTAACTACTTGCAAGCGCAAGGTGTTGACTGCAGCAACGGTGGTAGCTGGTTAGATGTAAATGCACAAGGATAAGTATGGAACTACTCAAACGTTTATTCGGTATTAAGTCAGTTGACTACCGCGAATTGGTGAATAACGGAGCTAAAATCATAGATGTGCGTACACCAGCGGAATACAAAGGCGGACACATCAAGAGCTCGGTCAACTACCCGCTACAATCTTTAGGCTCTAAAATGGCCAAGATGGAAAAAGACAAAACATACATTACGGTATGTGCCTCTGGAATGCGCAGTGGGAGTGCCAAAGCCATGCTTCGTGCTCAAGGCTTTGAGCAGGTGCACAATGGCGGTTCTTGGATGAGCCTTCGGAATAAGATAAAATAAACACGTTTCGAGTATATTTTTATACGTTCGAGTTTTAGGGAAAAGAGGTCTACTGAGAGGGCCTCTTTTTTTATTCCCAACTGCTTGTTGGCAACCGAATTTATAGCAATGAGAAATAACGGTTCATAAGAACTAGCTTTGCAGCCGAAATTGCGTTGGGCACAATCCTCTTACAGGAGGTTTTAACGCTTTATAGAATCGGTTTGATGAGGTATATTTTGAGTGTGGTGCTTTCACCCATTTATTATTTTTTCTACATGCTCTGGCTGGTATTATTCGATATCATTCAGCGTATCAGCTTAAAACTTGGCGGCTACAGTGCCCACAAGAAATCAGTTGATGTCTTGCAATGGCTTTTGATTCAATCGCACCTCATTCTTGGCAATCGCACCATTTATACAGGTCATAAAAACTTCCCTACAGATGTGCCCATTTTGGTAGTGTCAAACCACCAAAGCATGCATGATATTTCTCCATTGGGTTGGATGTTTAGAAAAAACCATCCCAAATACGTTTCTAAAATTGAGTTGGGTAAAGGGATCCCAAGTGTTTCTTATAACCTGAACCACGGTGGATCTGTACTGATTGACAGAAAGGATGGTAAGCAAAGCATCAAAGCCATTTTAGGATTTGGAAAAGAGATTTCCAGCAACAATCGTTGTGCGGTGATATTTCCAGAGGGAACCAGAAGCCGAACAGGTGCACCTCGAAGTTTTGCAGAAAGCGGTCTGAAAATGCTGATTAAAGTCATGCCGAACTGCCTTGTTGTTCCAGTAACTTTGAACAACTTTTACAAATTGAACAATCATGGTGGTTTTCCTATGCCTGTAGGGCTGAAACTCACCCTTCATGCTCACGAGCCACTGCGCGCTTCTGAGTATGAGTTCAAAGAATTATTTGATAAAATAGAAACCACCATAAAGAGCGATATTAAATGACATCAATGAATGTAACCTTACATAACATCCGCCTAGACGTAATGCTTCATCTAGAGAAGCAAATTGGAGGATTTGTAGATAAATTCCTTACCCCTATTGAGAAAATCTGGCAACCGTCTGATTTTCTTCCAAACTCACAGCATCCTAATTTCATTGATGAAATCAAAGAGATTCAAGAGCTAGGTAAAGAGCTAGAAGATGATTTCTGGGCTGTTTTAGTTGGCGATGCCGTTACCGAAGAAGCACTCCCCACCTATGAATCTTGGTTGATGCAGGTAGAAGGTGTAAAGCAAAGCAACGAGTTGGCAGAAGACAACAGCTGGGCCAAGTGGATCAGACAATGGACTGCTGAAGAAAACAGACATGGTGATGTACTCAACAAATACATGTACCTCTCTGGGCGTGTAAATATGAGAGAAGTTGAAATTTCAACGCAGCACCTTATTACAGATGGTTTTGATCTGGGTACAGCGAGAGACCCTTACAAGAACTTCGTGTATACAAGTTTTCAAGAACTTGCTACTTATGTGTCTCATAATAACTTAGGAGACATTGCTCGCAAAAAAGGACATAAACTGCTTTCTAGAATGTCTAAGATGATTGCTGGAGACGAAATGCGTCATCACCTGGCGTATTCAGAGTTTGTAAAGCACATTTTCGAGTGGGATCCAAGCGAAATGATGAAAGCTTTCCAATACATGATGAAGCTTAAAATCACCATGCCTGCAGTAAACATGAGAGAATCGAGCGGTGTTCAAGGCCATGCATTCGATCAGTTTTCTATCTCAGCGCAACGTTTGGGAGTGTACACATCATCTGATTATGTAGAGATCCTAAGAAAATTGAACAAGATGTGGGACATTGAAAATGTACGCGGCTTGAATGAGGATGCTGAGAAAGCGAGAGATTGGCTCTTAAAATTACCAGAGCGCATGCAACGCGTTACAGATCGCATTGCGATTCCTAAAACAACGTATCAATACAAGTGGTTGATCCCAGCATAAGCTTATGTCAACACTTTCTGGAACCATACGTGCCAACATCAAAGCGGGTGCTCTCGTAGAAATTGTGCTCAAAAAAGACCAACGCAGCGGTACACTTACCGAAGGCGTTGTGAAAGATATACTCACCAAATCACCATCGCACCCACACGGCATTAAAGTGCGTTTAGAAGACGGACAAGTTGGACGAGTAAAAGTGATTTCTGAAGAATAAGAGAAAGCTGCACCAACAGGCTCTCGAAGGTCTATCCAGAGGTTCTCGAAGGGGGCACATCCCTAAATTCTTTAGCATCTCATCTCTTACCCACTCTTGA
>CBFHSD010000108.1:0-3556 GCA_965658375.1 Salibacteraceae bacterium | reverse complement strand
CCTCCAATGTTGCCAGTATTGTAAAACTGATTGTTTAAAGGGGCTGAACCGCAACTGTTGCTCCCTGGATGAATTGAGCTAATAGTTATAGGAACAGCGGGTGTGGATCCAGGAACATTGGCAATATTTACTGCGCCACCTGGATAGGCAGCCGGACTTGCATAGGTTCCTGTAATTCCCGGTCCAGAAACAAAAAAGCCAAAAACATCATTGTATTGAGTACATGGAAAAGTATTCCACTCATCAGATGCAAAAGAGAATACAAACTCAATGGTATCGCTTTCTGGTGTAAAATCAAATTCTAGCACAGCAGCATCATTGACAGAAGAAGCTGAAGTGAAATTTAAACCTAGTAAAGCTGGCACCGATTGAGAAACAGATAACAACGCGTTGGAAGAAGCATTGCCAAAGTAAGCAGGACCAAAACCTGCCGCATTAGGACCCGCAATAATCCCCCCAAAGTTCCCTGTAGCTTCTGTGGCATAGCCTGTTGAAAGTACAATTCCAGAATCCATTTGAACAGAGTTGATTCCTTGTGAGAAGTATCCAATTTGATTGGAATCGCCATAAAAAGAGATGTTCTGTATATTCACTCCTTGTCCGGCAAAAACATTTTGCACCAACCAATTGGGATTGTTGTAATTCCCTGAACTAATTACATTGAGGTTCTGCGCGAACACCACATTCGCAAAGAATATAGAAAGTAAAGCGGTAATTACATTTTTCATAATTCTGATCTTTCGGATAGGACGAAAATAGAAAAAGCCGCCCCACAATTAGTGAGACGGCTTCTCTTAAAAATTAGTTTCCCTATTACTTACCTGATTCCATCTTCTTTGGCTCAGCAGTATTGGTCATTGATGCTGTTGGTTCTTCTGTGATTTCAGCTGGTTCTTCGTCCCAAACTAAATCCATTTCTTTTACCAAATGTCCGGCACCTGCGTACTTGTCTACAATAAACAATACGTAGCGGATGTCACAAACAATGGTTCTTTGAATTTCAGTTTCGAAGAAAATATCACCACTCATGGCTTCCCAGTTTCCGTCAAAGGCAGTACCGATCAATTGTCCTTTTCCATTAATTACTGGCGAACCTGAGTTCCCTCCTGTAATGTCATTGTTCGTCAAGAAGCATACATGTAATGTGCCGTCTTCATCAGCATACTGTCCGTAGTTCTTAGCATTATATAATTGCTTCAATTTTCCAGGAACCACAAACTCAGGGTTGCTTGCATCTTCTTTCTCCATTACACCCTCAAGGGTTGTAAAGTAGTTGTAAGAAACAGCATCTCTTGGCTCGTAGGGTAATACTTGACCATACGTCAAGCGCATGGTTGAGTTGGCATTTGGATAATACTTTTTCGATGGGTTCATTTCTCTTAAACCTGCAACGAATAGTCTGTTTCCTTTTTCAATTCCAGTGTTTGCCTCAGCAATAGCTGGCTGAACGGTTTTTCTGTAATTGTTGATGAAAGCATTGGCCAATGTAAATGCCATGTCTTTGTCCATCATCTTTTTAGTTGGTGCAGAAATAAACTCATTGAAACGCTCTTCATCTGTCATCACAGATTTCTCGAACATATCTTCAGCCATTTCATCAAAGTCATTTTTGTATTTCTTCGCTAGTTCTGTGAATGCTTCCGGACGCATTTCTGCGGGAAGATCATTGTAGAACATCTCCAACATAGCTCCAGTAACCTTTTGATCTGTTGGTGCATTGTAATCTTTCCAGAAAGATGCCATCATGCCTTTAGAACGTTGAATGGCTGCATTCAATTTTTCTTGGTCTACATCTTGGCCTTTTTCAACATCAAGCACACGAGATAAGCCAGCAGAAACACGGTAAGCGTTCAACAAAGCTTCTGATCCTATAATAGCTTCTGTGAGGTAGGTGTAACCCAATTGTGTATCGAATAAAGATTTGTAGCCTTCTTCAATCATATTGAGTGCTTCACCATATTTTTCTTTACGCGCTAAGTCTTCATTAACCCAAGCCATAAAAGCTTCCTCTTCTGCTTGCTTTTTCTCCAATACATTGTTGGCTTTCAATTGCTCCTGTTGACCAATGAAATACTTCCAATAATTAGAAACTCTTGCGTATTTAGATGCGTATTGGATACGTACTTTATCAGAAGCGTCCATATCTTCTTTGTACAACTCCAGTTTCTTCCCTCTGATTTTAACACGAGCAGGTTGGTCTTTTTCCAAAGCCAAGTTTACTCCGTAAGAAGTTAAGTAACGATCTGTAGATCCTGGGTAACCCATTACCATAGCAAAATCGTTTGCTTTTACACCTGACATAGAAACTGGTAAGTGATGACGAGGCTTCATAGGCACATTGCCTTCAGCATAATCAGCTGGCTTGCCTTCTTCATTGGCATAGACACGCAACATAGCAAAATCACCAGTGTGTCTTGGCCACATCCAGTTATCAGTGTCACCACCGTATTTACCAACACTTGATGGAGGAGCTCCAACCAAACGAACATCGCGGTAAGTTTCATATACAAATAGGTAGAATTCGTTGCCTTCAAAGAATGACTTTACGTTCGCGTTGTAAATGGTTCCTTCAGTAGAAGCTGTTTCAATAGAATCTGCAACCATACCAATTGTTCTAGCACGTGTAGCTTCGTCCATATCTGGAGTCAATTTGCCGTTCACAATGGCAGAAACATCCTCCATTCTTACTAAAAAAGAAGCTGTCATTCCTTCAGCTCTTAATTCTTGATCTCTAGACATGGCCCAAAAACCATCTGTCAAATAATCGTGATCAACGCTTGAGTTGGCTTGAATAGCCCCAAAAGCACAGTGGTGGTTGGTTAAGGTCAAACCCTCTTTAGAGATGATTTCTGCCGTACAAGAACCCCCGCTTAACATAACAATTGCATCTTTAAGAGATGAGTTGTTGATGCTGTAGATTTCTTCTGCAGTTAACTGAATACCCATCTTTTCCATATCGGTTTGATTGAGTCTTGAAACGAACATGGGCAACCACATTCCCTCATTTGCCCATAAGAAAGGCATAAAGGCCGTAGCAAGTACTAAGGCAATAAACTTTTTCATATAAAAAATTGATTTTGTTTCGAATCACAAGGGTAATAAAAATGATGGGGATAGCCGCAATAAATGATGTCGTTTGCTCACAGAATGGTATGAACCTTCTATATTTTATTGTGAATGGTAGCCCCGGAATACTCTACTAACAAAATCCACAAAAAAAGGCCGCTCTATGAGCGGCCTTCACTTCTATTCGTTACACGAAAATCTATCTCGTTAATCGCTGAGAGTTAATTACTCCCATCGGTTCTCCACTGCCATCTACAGCATAAAGCACAGCAACAAACTGTACGTTATCAGGATTAATGCCATCAGCTAAATCAAAAGAATAATTCGCCATTGGATCTGCCATGGTGATGGCTTTTCCCCAAATGCCACTTGGCGCTGATCTGAACACATAGTTATGAACGTAATCATCTACCCAAGTAGGGTTCGCACCGTAATCAGACTGACCAGTGATGTAATTGTTCTCAATCACATACAAAGCCAATTGCATACT
>CBFHSD010000107.1:0-3578 GCA_965658375.1 Salibacteraceae bacterium | reverse complement strand
CCGTACACCTATTCTTGGAATACAGGTGGAACAGCAGCTCTTGAGACGGGATTATCCGCAGGAACGTACAGTGTAACCATTACCGATGCAAATAGCTGTACTGATTCAACTGCGATTACCGTAACGGAACCAACCGTATTGGTAGCCTCAGCTACAGAGTCAAGCGCTATTTCTTGTATTACAGGTGCAGATGGTGAAGCAACGGCTTCGGCTTCTGGAGGAACATCACCTTACACTTATTCTTGGAACACAGGTGGCACATCAGCCACCATCAACAGCCTTGCGGCAGGAACGTACTCTGTAACTGTTACAGATGCCAACGGCTGTACAGACAGTTCATCGGTTACGCTTACTGGAGCTAACCAACTTTGTACGAGCTATACCTTGACGGATAGCACATTGATCTGTTCAAGCAGCCCTACCGCTAACCTTTCCATTACCAATAGCGGTGCCAATAACAGCTCTTTAATATTCAATGGTACAACGGACAAAGTGGTTGTAGGTGATGAAATTGAAGGGTTTAATGCGATCACACAAGAAGCTTGGGTGCGGCTTGATGCTTACCCATCAGCCTATGCAGAAATCAATACCAAGGAATTTGTGAATTCCATGGCAATCAATAGTACGGGTAAACTTCATTTCAACCTTGGTTCAGGTACTGCATGGAATACCGGGTGGAACAGTACTACTTCGGTGCCATTAAGCACCTGGACACACGTTGCTGTATCATGGGATGGTACTACCATTAAAATGTATATCAACGGAACACTGGATGCCACTTTCTCCTTCTCAGGGTCGGTTGGAACAAACAGCCTCTTAAGAGCAATTGGTAGTAAATCAAACAGCACAGCTACCGGCTATTTCCAATACTTAGATGGACAATTAGATGAAGTACGTGTTTGGGATCATGCAAGAACTGCAACCCAAATTAGCTGCCAAAAAGACCAGAGCATTTACAGCGCTTCCGGTTTGCTGATGAATTACTCATTCAGCGAAGGTTTTGGCACATCAACCGAAAATACAGTTACCGGTGCAAGCAGCACGGTTAACACCATTAACTTTTCAACCAACGTTCCTACAGTAAGTCCGCTATCTTACTTATGGTCTACAGGCGATGTTTGCCCAAGCATCTCTCCTACTATCACATCAGATAGTACCTTCTATGTAACCATCTCTGAAGCAGGTTTTTCTGTAGTAGACTCTGTCGTAATCACATATGACGCTCCTATTTTAAGCCTTGGTCAAGATACGGTTACATCATGTGGAATGGATAGTATCCTCCTTGATGCAGGTGCCGGTTGGGATAGCTATGCTTGGTCTAGCGGAGATACTACTCAGTCTATTTATACAACAAGCACAGGTTCTTACCAAGTAACGGTAACAAATGGGAATGGGTGTGCTGCTAGTGATACAGTTTTGGCTAGTGTAATTAATGGCGATATTCTTAACTCAGATACGACAATTTGTTTGGGCGATAGTATCAGCCTTACCACAGGAGGTACTCTAAACGGGGCAGCCTTGAGTTTAGACGGTACGAATCAATATGTTTCGGGTTCTGATTCAGGCTTCCCATCAGGAAACCAATCAAGAACAATGGAAGCGTGGGTTAAAACAAGCCAATCTGGAAGTAACGGTTCAATCTTTGAATATGGAACCGTATCAAGTAATAAGCGCAGTGGTTTATTGGTGGTGAATGGTAAAATCTACTATGTGGGTCAATCCAATGACCTTTCTACCAATACAACAATAAGCGACAATCAATGGCATCATGTTGCTGCTACACATGATGGTAGTACACTTAAAATTTACGTTGATGGTCAATTAGTTCAATCAGCGAACAAAAGCTTTAATACCGTTCTGAATCAATACACTATTGGTAAGAGGGGTAATAATTTGAGCGAAATCCTAGACGGTGAGGTAGATGAAATTAGATTGTGGAATTATGCAAGAACAGCAGCCGAGATCAATAGCACTAAAGATGTTCGATTATCAGGGACTGAAAATGGTCTTGTTTTTTACGCACCAATTGAAAACACCACTGACCAAAGCTTAATAAGTATAGTTAGTCCAGCAAATAACGGTACACTGTATAATGGAGCTAACTTCACTTCTCTTTATGCAATAGCTAATGTTAGCTATGTTTGGTCTACCGGTGCGCATACATCTTCAATAAACGTGTCACCTGCTACGAATACAACATATACGGTAACTGCTACAGATGGAGTAGCTTCATGCATTGATTCCGTTACGGTCACTGTGGTTAACGCGACCTTCAGCTTCACACAAGACACTATAGCCGGTTGCGGTGTTGACTCTGTGTTGGTAGATGCTGGCACAGGCTGGGCTAGCTATGCTTGGTCTAGCGGAGATACTACTCAATCTTCTCACATTAGTTCGACAGGTATTTACACCGTTACGGTAACCAATGGTAATGGTTGCCAAGCCATAGATACCGTGGCCGTGAGTGTTATTCCTCAACAAGTTCCGTTTACAGACACCGTTCTTTGCGCCTCTGCAACAATAGAGCTTTCCGGACCTGATAATGGTGTGAATGGTTCTACTCCTGCTTTGGCATTCTACAACTTAAACCAAGTACATAACATACCTTCAGGTATATACTGGTACCGCACCAGCACAGATACTTTCCAAATTCAAGTAGATGGAACAACTGATGGAGGTGGCTGGATTTTGGTTCTCAATTATGTGCATCAAGGAAACACAAATCCTGCACTAAATGTATTTACAGAAGATTTACCGTTGGAGGGGTCGAGCGTTTTGGGTACGAATGAATCTACCAGCTCTTCTTATTGGGGGCATGCCTCAAACAGCTTGATGAATGCGTTGAACCCAGATGAAATTCGCTTCTACGGTGAAACATCTGGTCATACTCGCATCATGCACTTTAAAACTAGCCACGTAAATACCATTAGCTACTTTAACACAGGAACAGGAAGTTGTTCTGGCATAGGTTCTTCATATACGGCACTTTCTGGTCATACTGCAAACCTGCCTAATTCTACGGCAAACTATTTTACCAATGAAGGTAATTACGCAATGACTCAATTCCCCTTCTGGTTGGCTGGCACATACCATTGGGGAATTAGAGGTGCGGGATCTAGATGGGAGGTAGATGATTACCCAAATAATAGTAGCCGAAGCACTATTCACAGAATTTGGGTGAGAGCGGGAGCTAGTAACCCGGTAAATCCTTTCAATAATTACGCGTACAACTGGTCTACGGGTGACACAACAGAAAGCATAACTGTAACGCCTTCCGTGAGTACAGACTACATGGTTACTACTTCGAATAGTATGGGGTCCTGTATTGATACCATAACAGTCACCGTGAGTAATTTATCGAGTAGTTTGAATTCTTTTTCGAACGTCACATGTAACGGAGGATCTGATGGAGAAGCTACGGCAAGCGCAACGGGCGGAACAAGTCCATATACATATTCGTGGAACACAGGCGGAACGTCAGCTACGGAAACTGGTTTGAGTGCAGGAACGTATAGCGTAACCATTACAGATGCCAACGGCTGTACAGACAGTTCTTCGGTTACACTTACACAACCAAC
>CBFHSD010000106.1:0-3671 GCA_965658375.1 Salibacteraceae bacterium | reverse complement strand
ATACCTGTTCAATCATCTCAATGAGCTCTACCTCATTCCATAAGCCGTTAGAACCTATAACATCTACATCACATTGATAAAACTCTCTATACCTACCCGCTTGTGGCTTATCTGCACGCCAAACCGGTTGAATTTGGTAACGTTTAAATGGAAAAGTAATATCGTTTCTATGTTGTACAACATAGCGTGCAAAAGGCACAGTTAAATCGTACTTCATAGCTCTCTCAGTTAAAACAGGAGCAATCGTATTTCGGTCTAGCGTCTGTTGAAAAGCTTCACGCATTTGCTCTTTCTTTTCAGGGCGCCCTTCATGTGGCCTAGAATTTAACACCTTAAAGAGCAACTGATCTCCTTCATCACCGTATTTTCCAGTTAATGTTGTAATTAACTCCATCGCAGGTGTTTCAATCGGCTGAAAACCATGCTGTTCAAATACATTTTTAATGGAAGAGAAAATGTAATTTCTTCGGCTCATCTCTTTTGGTCCGAAATCGCGCATTCCTTTTGGGATGGAAGGTTTTTGTGCCATGCTTAAAATTATTAGGGCGCAAATATCGGTAATGCAAGTCAATGTAGTAATCCCAAAATCACCTCTTGAAATTGAAAGAATATATGCAGTTTTGAAGCCATGTCAGAAATAGACTGGATTGAATTCATAACCATTGCAGGTGCACACTTATTGGCAGTTTCAAGCCCGGGCCCTGATTTTGCCATAACCGTTAAGCAAAGCGTTGCAAACGGAAAAAAAGCAGGTATTTATACTGCCTTAGGCATTGGATCTGGCATTTTCGCCCATATTCTTTTTGCTGTTTTCGGCTTTGCCCTGATAATCAGTCAAAATGAATATGCCTACTTAGCAATGCGAATCATTGGAGGTGCTTATCTCATATACATTGGAGTAATGAGCCTGCGTGCCAAGAGCTTTCAACTCAAGCAACTGCTCAGTCAACAAGCCCCTATCTCCAACATGAAGGCCTTCAAACAAGGGCTATTCGTAAACCTCCTAAATGTAAAAGCTACACTCTTCTTTCTAAGCTTGTATTCGGCTATCATCAATAGTGCTACTTCGCTAGGCAATCAGGTATTCTATGGCGTTTATATGGCTATTGCTACCGGAATTTGGTTCAGTATTATGGCTTTGTTCTTCGGCAATCTCAAAGTGAGAGAGAAATTCTTAAAGTATGGCGTTTGGTTTGAACGCATTTTTGGAATACTGATGATTGCCCTTGGAGTTCACTTAATGCTATAAAAAAGGTCAACCGTTTCCGATTGACCTTTCACTATTTATGTTTTTCCTAGCAAACTACTGCAAGTTGACAGAGTTTCTATATCCTGGATCATTCTGGTACCAATCTGGGTAAGTTTCACCGCCAGAAGCAACCCAAATACTCCATTTAAGGTAGCCATTTTCAATACTCACAGATTCTACTGGTGGAGCATATTCATGACTTACGCTAATGGCCCAAGGCTCTCCATCTACTGTTTGATACCAAGTTGAGGAACCGTCTGTAATATCATCTACTTGACCATAGAATGAAGCAGAAGCTAAATCTGTTGCTGGTTTCCCTTTCAAATGGATTTCTCTTCCTCTTGTAGCATTAGAAATACAGAATGGATTTAATTCATTCACTACAAATTGAGCAAAGCTCACAGTTGAGTTTAAAGAAGCACTAACAACCATGGTATCGTATAACTGGTCATGTGCATCATCAAAGAACACAACAACAGCGTTTGACTGACCAGCCTCTACACCCGCTGCCGTATTTGTAATGATATTACTTGTGTAATCAGTACCAGTAACACCAGACAAGTTACTAGATGTTAACGGAAATTCAATTCCAAAACCATTTTGGAAAGTTGCTCCAACGTGGCGTACTACACTCGTATATTCAAAATCAACCAATTGGTTTTCTGCACTTGTAACGTGCATGTAGTTGATATCTAACAATAGATCATTGAAATCCCAATCTCCTTTTGCTGGCCATAAGTCTTCAAAACCAATTGAAGTAAATCCGCTATCATAAGGAGTATACACTTTAAACGCTCTGTCATCGTCATTCGGGAAATCATCTTGACAATCGTTTACACCATCACCATCTGTATCCGGACAAACTCTACCATTTACAAATCTAGGAATACCAGGATTGTAAATAGAGCTCGTAGGCGTTGCTGTAATATAGAAAAGTGCATCGTTGAAATCGTTATCACATGATGGTTGTGTTCTTGCCACATCTTCAAAACCGAGTACCATACGTTCTCTCATGTTATCCCAAAGAAGAACATTGTGCTTTTGAAGTGCAGCAGTTAGTTCAGGGTTCCAATCAGGAGTTGAATAGAACTTCGTATTTCCGAAATCTACCGCCTGCGTTGTAGTATTGTACCCGTTTTGAATCAAAACCCATCCAATTACTTGACCAGGATTGAATTTGCCTAGGTATACTTTATCTCCAGTAGCTAAACCACAGCCAGCTCCTGAATAAGAAGCATTAGGAAATACAACTTGAACACTGTCAATATCATTTACTGTTTGAGGCGGGTTGTATTTATTGTAGACAAAGTATCCCAAAGTATTTCTCATAGCAGCACCTTCATGAATGAAGGTAATTCAAACATCACCACAATCGTGAATCATAATTTCACTTTGGTTGGCAGTAGCAATGTAATGAGGTCTGTTCGAAGGTACGCTTTGAAATTCTGGAAGAGAGGCATTGATATCACTCATGAACGCTGCAGTAACAACATCTGGAGTTGTCAAATAATTGGGAACAACATCCGTGTTGTAAGAACCCATGTAGGTGTAAACTGCATTCGCAACTGAAGAAGCTCCTGGGAAAATTGTTTGTCCACTTTTTCCAGAAGCAGAGCCATGTGCCATCAAGGAAGAAATTCGTCCGTTCTCTACAGGAACATCCATAGAAGGCATTCCTAGAGAGAGTGATTTTATGTGTACCGTTTTGAACATGTGAGGAATCACATATGCTCCATAGAAATTTCCTTGGTCATCCAATTTGGCTTTACCAATTTTCTTTCCACCTTGAGACGGATCATTGGTATAAATTTCAAAAACTGCATCGGCCATGTGCTATTTACCAGTTAAGTTCATTTCTACCGCTCCAGCTGTAGAATAACTAAACTCTTTAGAGCTCACATTTGACGAAGACACATCGGTATCAAAATCTTTCTTACACCCTGTAACTGATAGACCTAGCAGTGTACCGAGCAGTATAATCTTATTTATCTTCATAGTTTCTCCTTAATTGTAAAGCGCGGGGTACAAATTTTGAGCCGAAACCTACACGATTACTGCTCAACAACTTAAGTTTAAAGAATAGAAATTAACACTCTCTTTTTGGGAACTTTTCCTTTAGAAGGGATAGATTCAAAAGAGACTATCGGAATAGTTTGATGTAATACGCTTATTGAACAATGATTCTCTTGATGCTGGTTCCCTGTGAGCTAGCAATTTGAACGATGTAAATACCAGGAGCATCAATAATCAACTGATGCTTGGTCGTGTTTGATAGCACTTCGTTAGAAACAACAGTTCCATCCAGAGAAATTACTTGTAGTTCTTTTACCTCCCCAGCATTTTCAAACAGACGTTCACCGACACGCTTATTGGATTTACTCCGAGTGACATGAACTACCATGCGGCTCAGTACACTCAAAAC
>CBFHSD010000105.1:0-3714 GCA_965658375.1 Salibacteraceae bacterium | reverse complement strand
CAATTCATCAATTTCTTCTCGGGTAATGTATACTGGTAAAAAGTAGTTTGCACTTCTTTTCTTTAAAAGATGTTTGAGTACTGTGCGATCCTCATCACGTTCAAGGCATTTCTGCAAAATGAAGGCTGCGGCCTCTGCATCTGCCAAAGCTCTATGTGGATTCGGATTCACATAGTTGAAATACCTCGTGAGATTAGCTAAACTGTAAGATTTCAACTCTGGGAAAAGTGCTTTAGCGTACCTACGCGTGCACAACAATGAAGGGTTAAACTTTAGGTTCAGTTGTTCATACGCGTAACGTATAAAACCGTAGTCGAAATGAACATTATGGGCAACGAAAATTCTCCCTTCTAATAGTTCAAGTACCTCTGGTGCAACAACATCAAACGGTGGGGCATCAGCGATCATCTCATTGCTTATACCTGTCAATTTTTCTATGTTCAACGGGATGCTGTACTTAGGCTTTACAAGTTTTTGGTAGGCCACAGCCTCTCCTCCAGGAGACCATTGCACTATTCCTAGCTCAGTGATTCCTGAGTTCTTAGGAGCTCCTCCGGTTGTTTCTATATCTACTATCGCAAATGATTCCATGCTTATTCTTCAAAAGAAGGCATCAAATTTGAAATGATCATGCTTTGGTGTAATTGAATTTGCAATACTTTTAAGCACTGTTATGGGCAAAGCATTTTTCCTTCTCTTATTGGTTCCTTTTCCACTCCTACTTTTAGCTCAAGAGTTAGAAGATAGAGACTTGGTCAAATTCTTCACCTCTTTGAACAATGACACCTTAGCTGCATCTCAAGCATTCAAGTATTTAGAAGAACACGAACTAGAATACGGCATTCGGATGTACAGTCCAAGGCACATTGTTTCAACAGATGAGAAGCTAGAAGTGTTTCAGTTTGAAGGTGAAAGTTGTGGAGCATATTGCAATCCCTTAGATTATAGCATAGTAAAGGTTAAAGGAGATTCTGTGATTTATATTGAAACGGAGTTCAGCTTTTCTGTGGACAGTGTTTCTCCAATAAATGACAGTGTTTATCTTGCTTTTGGAGAAGGAAGTGCTCGCCCTAGAGGCATTGAGGGAATTTGGGGAAAAGCCCTTGCAGTGGTTCACGTAGAATCCATTCGAAAAGAAGAACTACAAGTGATCCGATCTTACACTTCTAACTTGGCAGTAGCAGAAGATACTGAATCCGATGAGCCTGAAGTGTACATGGAGTTTTTTCCAGAAACAAACCAGTTGCATTGTACATATGACTGGTACGATGAATCTGCTGCTGCATTAAAAATCACGAAACACTACCTTTTTAACGGAACCCGATTTATTGAAATTACAGATTAAACCAAGAAAAATGCGCAAAAGACTCACTCTGGTTCTTCTTTTATTTATGTTTATGAGCAAACATTCGATTGCGGAATACAACGGGGTGTTTTTTACTCTTGAAATAGAAACAAAGAGCCATCAAAAGTTCAACGCATTTATCTACAGAGCTTTAGTTTATGTGAAGCAAGACTCATTGCAAAGCACTTCCTATTTCAAAAGATTGCTAGATATTGAATATGATGGTATCAACAACGACACTTTACACTATTACAGTCATTTGATTAGCTACAATTACCTGCCTTACATGAGTACAGACAGTGCTGTGCTCTATGGCGTTGTTGATCTCGGCTCTATTCCATCACATGAAGTACTCTCTGTAAAATGCTTAAGTAAAATTGATTTCGGGTACTTACAAGGTTTTGGCTCCACCCATTCTATTGAAGACACCACCTGGTTCAAGTCTCCTGTGCAAGACACTTTTATGATTGGAAGCTATTTGTGCAATTGGCAGATTTTTATTCATGAAAAAGTTCAAGATTTTGACGCCATTAAATTGAAAATTAGAAATGAGAAAAAGCAACTCCAAGCAGAGATTGACGCTCTTTACGTAAAAGCTAAAAACCTATCATACAAAGAACAATTAATTCTAGAAAAGGAAGCTGAAGAATTGGAGTACAGTATGGACAGAATTATCCGAGAGCTCATCTACAAAGAGATGAATTTCAAAGTGGTCATAGTTCAGTTCTGCTCTTGTTGATAATCCTCTAGAATCGTGGATTTCTCGATAGATCTGTCTGCAAAACGTTCAACTTTTTATTGTAGGCTTGTGTATGACAGCCTAAACCAATTGAAGATTAAAGAATCGTTTTTAGCGTATGTTATTCAATTCCATTGATTCCGCACTTTTCTTACCCATAGTATTCATCATGCAGTTCAGGAATGCTGTCTTATACCCTTTATGAATAAAGGCAAAGCATGTCTTTTTTAATGGTGTTTATGGATTTTTCTATTCGCTTGCATCTCACCTCAAAACACCGTTATGAAAAAAGTACTTTTATTTCTCAGTATCATTTGTAGTGCTACAATGGCACAACTACCGTCAGGAGTTCTCCAAGGAACCATAACAGAAAAAGCGAATGGAGAAGAACTCCCCTTCGTCAATGTTATCCTCCAGAAAGAAGGAGTTTTCGTCCAAGGCGTCACATCTGACTTCGATGGAAAATACAATTTTAAAAATGTAGAAGCAGGAAGTTATTCTATAGAAGCTAAAATGGTTGGATATGAGAGTGTCAAAATCACTGATGTTAAAGTAAAGGAGAATAAGACGACAACCTTAAATATTGAGATGGGCTCAGGTGCCCTAGAATTGGATTGTGTTGAGATTGTTACGCACAATGCTCCACTCATAGATAAGTCCTCAACAGCTGTAGCCGTCCAATCAAATCAAATAAGAAGAACACCTCATAGACGTATCGACAGAAAGACCATGAAATGGGAAGCTAGCAATCATGAGGCCCCACAGGATGGTATCTACATCCAACAAGAAGAGGGTAGGAATACCTATGGTGCATTTAAAGAAAATGCCTTCATAGATGTCAATTCTGAGGCGCTATCGACATTTTCCATTGATGTGGATCACGTTTCATACTCTATTGTTCGCAGACACATAAACCAAGGAAGCATCCCTCCTGCAGACGCAGTGCGTATTGAAGAAATGATCAATTACTTTTCATACAATTACAAAGAGTCTAGCAGCGAACACCCTCTTAGTGTTGATTACGAATTGGGGAATTCTCCTTGGAGCAAAAACAAGATTGTTAAAATCGCTTTAAAAGGAGAAGATTTAAATCCTGACTATGTAGAAAATAACAATCTGGTTTTCTTACTAGATGTTTCTGGCTCTATGGCTTCTGCCGATAAATTGGAATACGTAAAGAAGTCCATGAAAATGCTGGTGAACCAACTTGACAAGGAAGATAAAGTAGCCATTGTTACTTATGCTGGAAGAAGTGCCGCCGTACTGAAACCCACATCTTGCGCTAAGGAAGAAGAGATTTACTCAGCAATTGATCGCCTGTCTTCTGGAGGAAGTACCAATGGTGAAGGTGGAATTAAACGCGCTTACCAATTGGCAGAAGAACATTACATCAAAAATGGGAACAACCGAGTAATACTTTGCACCGATGGCGATTTTAATGTTGGCGTTTCGAGCAATACTGGTTTAGAGCGTTTGATAGAAAGTAAAAGAAAGTCGGGAGTGTTTTTAACGGTTTGTGGCTTTGGCTTTGGGAACCTTCAAGATGGTTACATGGAAATATTAGCTGATAAAGGGAATGGAAACTACTACTACATTGATAATTTAATGGAAGCCAAAAAAGTATTCCAAG
>CBFHSD010000104.1:0-4083 GCA_965658375.1 Salibacteraceae bacterium | reverse complement strand
AGATACCCGAATGACTCTACCGAGATCATCTTCCGTACCCTGTTCTTTTTCGAACTCCTCGTCTCTTTCTTCGTTGTCGTTATTTAGCTCTTCGCTCATTGCTAAATTTTATTTTAAACTGAATCTAATCGGTAAGTTATACTGCACTTTAACCGCTTTTCCTCTTTGTTTTCCGGGATCCCAAACTGGCATTTCACTCACTACTCGAATGCTTTCTCTGTCTAACAATGGGTGAACCCCACGAATGATTTTGGGCTTTGAAATAAACCCTGCACGATCCACAATGAAGTTGACGTACACTACACCTTGTATTCCACTATCTTTTGCTTCATCTGGATATATGATGTTCCCACCTAAATAAGCGAACAATTGCGCTTCTCCTCCAGGATACATGGGCATTTGCTCTACAATCATATAGCTACCTTCAAATACTTTTTCCTTTGCTGGGATGGGTGAGAAATTCCCCATTTCCATTCCATTTATTTCTCCATTTTCAATGCTCACCTTGAGCCCTCCCACAAAAGCAGAAGGCATTTTCCATGAAGAACCTGGTTCAAAGTCAACGGTGCGTAACCATTGGTAAATCACACTATCCATATAGTCATTCGCAGATTCTGACAGCTCAATGTCTGCGATGCTTCCATCTTGTTTTACATTAAAAGTGTAAATCACCCGATCTGTTTCTGGCTTGAGTTCTGCGTTTAAAGTCAACGCATTTAATGCCTCTTCATGTGCGGGCTTGATATATGGAGAAATCTGCAATTCTGAATGTTCTATTTCTTCTCCATTATTCAAGTAATAATGAAGGCTCATTTTCTTCTTTTTGAGCACTTGCTCCTGCTTGATTTCACCACCGGGGTAATACAGCAAGTAAGAAACCTGCTCTCCATTTTCAATCATGGTCTCAGATTTCAATTGACCATTGGCATAGAATTCTTTTTGAACACCTTCTTCTTTACCCTTTTTGTAGTTATTTTCAGCAACGAGCATCCCAGTAGAATCATAGGCGAGCACCTGCCCTTCTAGTTCACCGTTTTTATAGGTCTTAATTTGTTGCAATTTTCCGTTTGAGTGGCGGTATTGTACTTCTCCCTGCGGTGAACCCTCTATATAGTTGATGGCATAATGTAGTTTTCCATTTTTATGGAAATGTTTTTCCTCACCAACTAACTTCCCTTCTGCATTGTATTCCATCACAGAAGAGCGTTGACCATTCCTATGATAGCTTTTCCATTCCCCTACCTTTTTCCCTGCAGCGTATGTACCTTCTTGGCTCACAGCACCCAATGAATCGTAAACGATGTAAGCCCCTTCTTTTTTATAGCCATTGCTGAGGTAGTCTTTCTGCAATTGACCATTTTTATGGTAATAGGTTCTTTTTTCTGGTTCTTGAGATCGGTCTATCCTATATTCTACTTGTCCATTCGAATAATAGCTCACCTCTTTCCCTATCAAACTGCCAGACTTATCGTACATCATGGTTTTACTGGTGTCACCATTTTCAAAGAAGTACGTCCGCTCACCATAGAAGGTGTTTTTGTAAAACGCGGGATCCCCAAACTCTGCTGTAGCCTGCATGTAAGGTGAACCGCTTGCATAGCAGTCTTGAATCCAAAACTTATTCTTCTTCAGCTGAACCGCCTTTCTCGCGTAAGTAGCTGCTCTGATGTTATCTATGACTTTAAAGTCTTTATTGAAGGCAAAAAGGATGGTATCTCCACTTTGCCAAGCTGGTGAGTATTGGGCTTGAGCACTCCAAGCAAAAAAAGCTATTCCTATAGCAATAAGGTATTTCATGGGTTTAGGCTATAATCTCTTCTTCAATGTCTTTTTCTACCTTCAGGTTGTCGATGATAAATTCTTGACGGGTTGGTGTGTTCTTACCCATGTAAAATTCCATCAATTGCGAGATGGGTGTGTCTTGCCCAATAACTACAGGCTCTAAACGAATGTCTTTGGCTATGAAGTTTTTAAATTCATCTGGGCTAATTTCACCCAAACCTTTAAAGCGTGTAATCTCAGGTTTCCCTTTCAACTCTTCCACAGCCGCTTGGCGCTCTTCTTCAGAGTAGCAGTAGAAGGTTTTCTTTTTATTTCTCACTCTAAACAAAGGTGTTTCAAGCACATACAAATGCCCGTGCTTTACCAAATCTGGAAAGAACTGCAAAAAGAAGGTGATCAATAGCAACCGAATGTGCATACCATCTACATCGGCATCTGTTGCCAACACCACTTGGTTGTAACGCAAGCCTTCCAAGCCATCTTCAATGTTTAAAGCTGCCTGCATGAGGTTAAACTCCTCATTTTGGTACACTATCTTTTTGGTGAGCCCAAAAGAGTTCAGCGGCTTTCCTTTCAACGCAAAAACCGCTTGGGTATTAACATCACGAGATTTAGTGATGGAACCCGCAGCAGAGTCACCCTCGGTAATGAATATGGTTGTTTCGTTGGCTCGCTCGTGTTTCTGATTGAAATGCACGCGACAGTCTCTCAATTTCTTATTGTGTAGGTTGGCTTTCTTAGCGCGGTCTTTTGCCAGCTTTTTAATGCCCGCCAAATCTTTACGCTCTTTCTCTGCTTGCTGTATGCGTTTGAGAATGGCTTGTGCTGTTTCTTGGTTTCTGTGTAAGAAATTATCGAGTTTTTTAGAAAGAAACTCATTGACAAAAGCACGCAAACTTGGGCCGTCTGGGCCAATATCTTGCGAACCCAGCTTTGTTTTGGTTTGACTTTCAAACACGGGCTCCATCACTCGTACAGAAATAGCGGCAATGATTCCTGAGCGAATATCTACAGTATCAAAGTTTTTATTGAAGTGATCGCGGATGGTTTTGATGTACGCTTCTCTAAAGGCGTTTTGGTGGGTTCCACCTTGGGTGGTGTATTGTCCGTTGACAAAGCTGTAATAGTCTTCGCCATAGGCTTGAGAGCTTGTGATAGCCACTTCAATATCTTCATCTTCAATGTGAATGATGGGATACAAAGGTTCACCGTTGATTTTTTGTCCAAGGAGGTCTTTCAAACCATGCTCAGAAGCAATCTTTTTTCCGTTGAAATTGATGGTTAAGCCTCTGTTGAGATACGCGTAGTTCCACAGAAGCTCTTCCACGTATTCCATTTTAAATTGGTAATTCGTGAAAATGGCTTCATCAGGTGTAAAACTGATGCGTGTTCCTTTGCGTTGAGAAGATTCTTCCACATCTGAATCTACCAGCACATTCCCTTGAGAGAACTCTGCATTCTTGACCTGCCCGTCTCTAAAACTCTCTACTTTAAAACTGGAGCTCAGGGCGTTTACCGCTTTGGTACCTACCCCATTCAATCCTACAGATTTCTTGAAGGCTTTTGAATCGTACTTTCCTCCTGTATTCATCTTGGAGACCGCATCAACAACTTTCCCCAGTGGAATGCCACGACCATAATCACGCACGCGCACTGTTCCTTCTTTGATGCTCACATCAATGGTTCGCCCATTTCCCATCACATATTCATCAATGGAGTTATCCAGTATCTCTTTGATGAGGATGTAAATTCCATCATCTGCACTGGTTCCATCGCCCAGTTTTCCGATGTACATTCCTGGTCTTAGACGTATGTGTTCTTTCCAATCTAACGAGCGTATACTATCGTCTGTATAATCTACTTCTTGAGCCATGAGAATGTTTGAATTGTGATGAATACGATGCGCTAAAATATAAAGAAGAGGGGCTCTGTTTCACTGCGTGTAAAAGCTACTTTTCAACAAGCTTTGTTAGTGATTCGCCTGCATTCTTCACGAATTAATTTTCGTTAATTTGAAGACTATGAAAGCATTGAAAATTACCCTCATCATCATCGGTTCACTCCTCCTTCTTGTTGCTGGCCTTTACAGCTATTTGTACTTGGCACATGCGCCAACAACAGAACCCCATGTGCAACTGGATGTGTTGAATGATTCTGGGGAGGTTTTGTATGATTCTTATGGTATTCCCCACATTTATTCGAACAACAAAGAAGATGCGTTCAAAATTTTGGGCTATACACATGCCAAAGACCGTCTTTTCCAGATGGATGTGCTGAGACGCGTTGGAGGCGGCAGACTTT
>CBFHSD010000103.1:0-4162 GCA_965658375.1 Salibacteraceae bacterium | reverse complement strand
AAAGGTGTTAACCGGAATTGCCGAAGTCCTAAATCTTACAGATAAGTTGATTCCACTAACAGTTGCCTTAGATAAAATTGACAAAATTGGAGAAGAGGGAGTGATGAATGAATTGCGGAAGCAAGACTTCAGCGAAGTGGCCATTGGAAAACTCCAACCCATAGTAAAAGCTAGTGGCTCTAACGCTGACTTGATGGAAGTGCTGAAGAATTTCTTGGCTTCATCAGAAGTGGGAATGTTAGGGGTCTCTGAGCTTGAGACTATTTTGAATCAATGCGAGGTACTCGGTTTTCAGTCGGTGCAATTGGATCTTACATTGGCAAGAGGATTGAATTACTACACGGGAGCCATCTTTGAGGTTCAACACCCTGAATTTCCTTCAAGCATTTGCGGTGGTGGCCGTTACGATGACCTAACTGGAATTTTTGGAATGCCTGATGTAAGTGGAGTAGGCGTTTCGTTTGGTGCAGATCGCATCTATGACCTATTACTCCAACTCAATCTTTATCCGAAAGAAACGAAAGAAGGAACACAAGTATTGTTTGTGAATTTTGGAGAACAAGAAGCGAGCTACGCTTTTTCTAAAGCTGCTGAGTTAAGAACAAAGGGTATTGCAACAGAAGTTTATCCAGACAACAGCAAGATGAAAAAGCAGATGAAGTATGCCAATGCTCTTTCTATTCCTTACGTGGCGCTTTGTGGAGAAAGTGAATTGAAGAACAATACAATAACTCTTAAGAATATGGCAACTGGTGAACAAAAAGAGTTGTCCATCGATCAAGTTGAAATAACCTCGAACTAATATGAAAGCCGAATACGTTGAAATCAATCATGATGAGTTAAATCTTGAGCAGGTAAAATATATTCTTGAATCCGGTTCAAAGCTAAAACTGAGTCAGCAAGCGGTACAAGCCATTACGAAGTGTCGCGAATACCTAGATCGTAGAATGGAGTCTCAAGAAACTCCTATTTACGGGATTAATACAGGCTTTGGTTCGTTGTGCAATACCCAAATATCGAATGATCAGCTAGGTCAATTGCAAGAAAACTTGGTTATGTCTCATGCCTGTGGAGCAGGTGAAGAGGTGCCGAGAAACATTGTGAGATTGATGCTTTTACTAAAGATTCAAGGCTTGAGCTATGGTTATTCAGGGGTGCAATTGAGCACTGTTGAGGGCTTGATACAGATGTACAACAACGATGTTATTCCTCAAGTCTTTCAGCAGGGTTCCCTCGGAGCTTCTGGAGATTTAGCTCCATTGGCTCATATGTGTTTGCCACTTATTGGCAAAGGAAAAGTGTATTTTAAAAACGAGCTTGTAGCTTCTCAAAGAGCAATGGAAACATTGGGTTGGACACCTATTCAATTAAAATCTAAAGAAGGTTTAGCACTATTGAATGGAACTCAATTTATGAGTGCTTACGGCTCTTGGTTGGTTTTGAAAGGAAAAGAATTGATAGAAAAAGCTAACACACTAGCGGCTCTTTCTTTAGACGGTTTTATGGGTAGGCTGGAGCCTTTCTCAGAATTACCGCACAAAGTAAGAAAACAACCCGGTCAGTTGCGTGTGGCTAGACACGTAAGAAAGACCATTGAAGGAAGCGAAATTCAAAAAGAAGAGAAGGTTCAAGTTCAAGATCCATATTCTTTCAGATGTGTGCCTCAAGTGCATGGTGCATGTTGGGATGTGATCAATTTTGTTGAGCAAATCATCACAAACGAGATCAATTCTGTAACGGACAATCCAACGGTATTCTCTGCAGATGACCAAATCATCTCTGCCGGAAATTTCCACGGTCAACCTTTGGCTATGGCTTTGGATCAATTGGCCATTGCATTAGCAGAAATAGGAAGTATTTCTGAGCGTAGAGTGTATAAGCTTATTTCTGGAGATCGTGGTTTACCCGCATTTCTTGTAGCCAATCCAGGATTAAATAGTGGTTTCATGATTCCTCAATACACAGCTGCTGGAATCGTGAGTCAGAACAAGCAACTGTGCACTCCTGCAAGTGTAGATACCATTGATTCTTCAAATGGACAAGAAGACCATGTGAGTATGGGAGCCAATGCCGCAACCAAGTGTTACCGCGTGGCAGAAAATCTAATGCAGATTTTGGGAATTGAATTAATGAATGCGGCACAAGCGGTAGAGCTGAGAAGGCCACTAAAATCTTCTGAGTATTTGGAAGGTATTGTAAGTGATTTTAGAAAGAAAGTTCCTTTTGTTTCCAATGATGTTGTACTGCATGATTTAATGGTTGAAGCAAAAAACTTTATTGCAGTTGATTGGAAACTTTAGAAAAAAGAAGCATCAACTAAGGGGTTGTTGATGCTTCTTTAAAATCTTCGATTGGAGTACATAAGGGATAACGCCCAAAACAGAGAAAAGGTTGGGGCGAAGGCAAAAAAAAAAGCGAAAACAATTGTTTTCGCTTTTTTTAGTTGTTGATTATTAAGTGTTTACTTAATAACAATCTTTTTAGTGATAGAACTTCCAGTCTCTGGTTTGATGTGAACCAAGTAAAGACCTGGTACCAAATCAGAAACATTCATTTGTTGCATTCCGCTCATTGCGCGTTGCTCACTTTTAAATGTTTGACCACTCAATCCCAAAACAGTAATGTCTGAAGTTGAGTTACTTCCAGCACCAAAATCAATATTCAATAAATTGTTTGCTGCATACACTTGAATGTCAGACTTCGCAATTTCAGTTACTGAGTTTGCCCAATCAAAGTTTACTGTTTCACAAGCCTCAAGATTAGCATCTTGGTTTTGGTCTGGAATCATACTTCCAGTTTGCAACACTGTATTCAAAGAAACACACAAGTTAGACGACTGAGGAGCTGTTACTTCAAAGTCTGTGTTTTGTGCAAGAATGAACTGAGCAGTTCCGCCAGCAGTAATTGGAATAGTTTGTTGAGAGACCCATTGTCCTTGAACTGGGTGAGGGACATTTGAACCATCCAGAGTAACATTGAAATAGTAACCACTATTTGCAGGTATATCTGCAGTTCCGTTGTTCATCACTGTAACAGCAATGGTGTACAGTTCGTCAATTTTCAGGTCACTGCCTGGATCGTCTATTGAGACTACCTCAAGATCTACTTGAGCAAAAGAGAACGCAGACATTGCAATGCAAGCCGCAGAGAGTAAGAATTGTTTCATTTAGTAAAGTTTAGATTAATACCGCAATTTAATGAATATTCAAGTCACGATTCAAATATTTCTTTTTTCAAAAGTGAAAAGACCGTTTAATGAAGTAGGATTTCGTGTTCGAGCAGCTTTCCTTGAGGGCTGAAGTTCCAGATTTTTTCATAACCAGAAAAGCTTTTAGTTACTTCTATGATTTCTTCTTTGAACACTACGTTGGCAAACTGAGATATTTCTGTGTTTCTCCAGTAAATAGAGTTTGAGTCTGGAGATACATGAATGTTCCACTGTTCATTTTCAACACTTTTTTCAAGATGAGCAGCAGACTGAAAAGAGTGTTTTTCAGTGTTTTTGGCCTTGCTCTTTTTGAAGGTTCCTACAAGAAGTTCATTGCCAATTCTTTTTACACCCAAGCCATTCAACTGGTCTTCGGTGTAGATGCCAATAGTTGTCATTTGTCCATTTCTTAGTACGATGCCCAAGCCGCTTAAAAAATCGTCTTTAAAAAAGCCAATCATGGCTAGGGTATCTTTTTCTGGAGAGATCCATGACAAAGATCCGATTCCGTGGAAGTCTCCATAAACCATTTCGCCACGGTATATTTTGCCAGAGGCCAATTGGTATTTTCCCACACCATGCGGATAGCTTTGTTCAAAAGCTCCTGAATACCAGCTGCTGTCTGGGTAATGGATTTCTCCTTCTCCATGAGCCATTTCGTCTTTGAAGTCTCCTTGGTAGAATTAATCTTCGGCCTCTTGGCTCCCGTGCACTTTCTTGCCGTCTTTAAATTCTCCTTTCTACAAGTAACCACAAGAACATTGGAAAACCCCATACCCATTTTCACAATTGCCTTCAAGGCAGTGACTCAAGGCTTGGAGTTGAGACAGCGCTATAAAAAGAGACAGAAAAAGTTTCAGGTGCTTCAAGGGTTCAAAAGATATACGTGTTTTTGATAGACACAAAAGTTGCTATGTAAGATTTTGATATCACCATTAGGAAGGAATAAAAATT
>CBFHSD010000102.1:0-4166 GCA_965658375.1 Salibacteraceae bacterium | reverse complement strand
CCATATACATTACTATGACCGTAAGGCATTTGGTGAATGACCCACCAGATATCATCGTAGAAGTTTAAACCAATAAGGCTAATACTCGTGAAGCCAACACCAAGAAAAAGAATGTGAGCGGGTTTTTTAACAAGTAAAGCTACTAGCGCGAAAAGGGGTAGAAAAATGATACCTTCTGTTCTAGCAAAAGGGATGAAAGAGATGCAAATAAACCCAAGGGCATACTGCTTATTCACAACAAAAAAAACGGACAGGCTTAAAGTGAACGCAAAAATGATTTCGGTTAAGGACGAGATCATCACCTCGGAATATATTGGGCCAGCGAGAACAAAGATAACGCTTAACCAAGGCAATGATAAGCCTAGCCTTTTAGCGGTACTGGCGGTAAAAAAGAGTGCTGCTAGTGCCAATGCTACATTTGCTATGACTACAGCATCAATACCAAATTGAGCCCAAGGCGCCATAAAAGTGGTGAAGAGGGGTTTACCCCATTGATCTAGAAAAAGTTGAGGATGCTCAAAAGACCATTTGGCCATGTTAAAATGGGTGTAGCTGTCTGCTCCTCCACTAAGAAATTCTGATTGCAGACCTAATACAATAATTGCGAGCATCCAAATCAGTGAAGCACCAAAAGGAATAGTGTTGATCAGTTTGCTTCTCACCGCTTAGAGTTGCATTTCAGGAATTTCTCCTTCTACGATGAGTGTTCCAGCCGTTGCTGCTTTTATTTCTTCAATACTCACTCCAGGAGCACGTTCTTTCAAAACAAAACCTCTTTCGTCTATTTCCAATGCAGCTAGGTTGGTAACTACCTTTTTAACGCATTTTACACCTGTGATAGGAAGGGTGCAAGAAGGGAGTAATTTGCTTTCACCTTTTTTGTTGGTGTGCATCATGGCCACAATAATATTTTCTGCACTTGCTACTAAATCCATTGCGCCTCCCATTCCTTTTACCATGCGACCAGGAATTTTCCAGTTGGCAATGTCGCCATTTTGTGAAACTTCCATAGCTCCTAAAACAGTCAACTGCACATGCTGCCCTCTAATCATAGCAAAACTTGTTGCTGAATCGAAAAATACAGCTCCATCTAAAGTGGTAATGGTTTGTTTACCAGCGTTGATCAAATCAGCATCTTCATCACCATCAAACGGAAAAGGCCCCATTCCAAGAACACCATTTTCGCTTTGAAACTCAATGTTTACTCCTTCCGGAATGTAATTGGCAACAAGGGTAGGAATGCCAATTCCTAAGTTGACATACCACCTGTCTCTAAGTTCTTGAGCAATACGTTGTGCAATTCCGTTTTTATCAAGTGCCATAATTATTCTGTTTGTGTTGCGCCAATTTCGTACAATTTTACATTGTTTGGTGTGGGAATTTCTCTAACGATGTAAGGTTCAAAAATAGCGTAGTATTGCTCATCATTGTTCAGTATGAAAAGAAACTTTGCCCCATGTTCTAGATACGCTTGAACCAAAGAGGCATTCGGCTCTAAGTAACTAGACCAGCCTTTTTGGTCTATCATGTACAAGCCCGTATTAAAACTAAAATCGGGAAGAACAATAACCTTATCCGTTTTATGAACCCCAAAAGAATCTAAATCTTTTCTCATTTGATAAAGAGGCTTCCACTTGTCTTTGTAGTCTTGGTTAAACCAAGCAATGTCTCCTAAGAAGTTTGATGCTGTTAAAACAGGTTCGAACGGCTTGTTTGCTCCAGTTTTTACACGAATGGTTGGGTAATTGTTGATGAGTATAAACGCAATCAAAACCGCTGGAATAAGGAAATTAAAGGACTTTAGTTTTTGATGTTCTTGCAGGCCGAGTGCATAAATCATTGGAATAATTGTAGCTGGAAATACAATTATCAGCACCACGTAATAGTAGTCGTGAATACCCATAAGTGGGAACCAGAGAAGCATATATGCAATACCACCAACAAATACAATTAGCGAAGCCAACCAGGCAAACAATGGCAGTTTTTTGAATGAGAAAAGGTTGATGAAGAATGCAGCCATGATCATAACCAAGGCAGGCCAGCCCCAGAAAAGAGGTACCATAAAGGTCGCAATCTCGTTTAAAATGGACTGGATTTTCTGAGCGTCAACAATCCAAATGGGATGAATGGCATTGAAAGTATATTTAAATCCGTGTAGTTGATTGTATTCAGCAGCATAGAGGTACCAGCTAACAACACTTGCTAGCACTGAGAAAACTAAACTAAAACTAAACCAGGGGTGAGCGAAAACTTTTTTGTTTTTTAGGGTTTGAACTCCTAACAGCTCCAGTGCCCAAATACCCAATAAAAAGATAAAAACAATGAGGCTAGAAATCTTTAAAAGCCCGGCTAGAGCAAACAAGGCAAAGGTGTAAACCAAGTATGTTTTTTTCTCACTCTTGACATAGCGCAACAAGGCATACAAGGCAATAATCACCAAAGAAATACTCGGGGCATCGGTTAAAAAGCTCACACTATAAATGAGGTATGCTGGAGAAGAAAGTAAGAATAGTGTCAATAGTTCTGCCCAATAAGAGTGGGGTAAGAGTACTCTAATGGCTTTGTAGAAAAAGAAACAAGCCGTCAATAAAAAAGACAAACCAATCAAGCGGTAGGCCAACAAAGACTCTCCTCCTAAAACTTTCCACACTTGGCCAACCACATAGTAGTAGCCTGTAAATTCTCCTGCAGATCTCCCCGAATCATAAGCATCTCCCAATTGGGTATGCATTTCTGGAGAAAGTAATCCATTGCCCTCATAAAAGTGTTTGGTAAGGCTTAAACAATCTGTTTGTCGCCATAGGTGCATGTTTTGAGGAGGTTTTGACCAAAACCCGTCATAAAAGAGCACAAGAATAACTCCTACAACACCTAAGAAAATACCTGTTCTTTGTTTTGATTGAACCATAAGATTTTAGGTTGAAGGTGGTTTAGAGAGTTTCCAAATATAGAACTAGTAACGAGGCTATCTTTGTTTTTCATATGCCCATACCGCACTTGTTTCCAAATAAAGGGGAACAAAATCTGGGTTCCATAAATAGACGGTATACTTTATTTTTTCTGCTTGTATTTGATTTGTGGGAACCTCTATTTCTATGGTTTGCAGTTCTTCATTCAAACTTAAATGGTCTCGGTTTAAACTAATAAGCCTGTAATACAATCGGTCTTTTTTATCGTTCTCTAGATTGATCACGAAGTGAAGGAGGTGTTCTTTTTCTTCAGATCTTAAGGCAGCGTTCCATTTGATTTTAAGGTGGCTTTCTTGCTGAAGTATAGTGCTGTCTTCATGCAAGATGATAAAATCTTTATCTGTTTGGATTGAAGTGTGCTCTTCTTTTGAAAGGAGTGCATAGGATATATTTTCTTGTCGTTCGAACAAGCGCAAGTCAGAATAGGCAGATTTCTCAATGGTTGAGAAAGGATGATTGATGGTGTCTACCAAGTCTTCATTGCCAACAATATAATGGCAATTGTAATTGGGTTGGTCATCGGAATACAACGGGTTGAGGGCAAAATCATTTTGCAGGTTATAAAAATTCCACACCATGCGGTAGTGGCCAGAACCACTTGTTAAAAGTATCTGCTTACTCACCTTTTGCTTCTCTAAAACAGTGCTAAAAAAAGACCTTGGAAAGTGGTTTAAGCGCCATTCGCGTGTGTAATCTAGGTTGGCTGTTGAATGGGTATCAAAAAGAACAAAAAAGGCAAAAAGAACAGAAGCTACTGCTGGAAAGATTTTGTTTTTGATTTGGTTGAACCCGAAGAACAAAACCATATGAAAAATCAAAAGAAAGTGAAGCGCCCCTCTAAACACAGGAAACTTTACTCCAAGCAGGTAAAACTGAATCAAACGCATTGCAATTAACCCGAAAAGGAGCAGAAAGGTCACTTGAAACGAATTCCATTGGAAGGGTTTTTTGGTCAGTTCTTTCAATTGCGTAGCGAATAGAATAAGCAAGAATGAAAGTGCTCCCATTAAAAGATAAATAGCAAGATCTATATGTGCATCGCTGTAGCTTTGGGCTAGAGAAATAAAGGTACTTCTATACATATTTCCACCCTCTCCAAAATACAGGAGATTGGCTTCTTTAAGGGTGAGCAAGTGACGCACGCCAGGGTAAAGTGCACCTATGGATACAAGTAGAAAAATTCCGGATTTTAACCGC
>CBFHSD010000101.1:0-4375 GCA_965658375.1 Salibacteraceae bacterium | reverse complement strand
CCGAATATTTTAATGCTTCTACCGCAGGGCAGTAATTGCATTTTTTGATAGAAGCAGGGCTTATTTCTTCAGCCCAAACCTGTAAACCAAACCAGCTAAAATCATTTGTTGCTCCTCAGAGTAGCCTATCTCTGACCTGAAGCCCCAATGCTCATTGTGGGTGTAAGAAAACCCGAATTCTACAGTCCATTGATTGATCATTTCTTTTTTTATGAAGTAGCCAATATTGGTATCGTAAAATCCATTTTCTTCTAGTGTTGTCCCTAACTCATCTAGTCCATTATTAGAAACTTCAAGGAGTGTGTTTTTTGCTTCTAAAGTTCTTCTTTCTTGTCTTTCTTCAGGTGATTGAAGGACTGGAGGTGTTTCATTAATTTCATCAATTCTCTCTTGGTTCTCGGCAATTTGGTCAGTATTTGTGGCAATTTTATTATCAATCCCATTTTCAACTTGGTCTTGCAAACCTGGAATAGCTTCATCTAAAGTTACAGCTCCATCATTTCCATTTGCATTTGTAAAGTCGCGATACATAAACCCTACATAAGCTGCTAGCATACGCTTCTTTTCTCCAAATTCAAACAACTGCCCAACTCTACCAGAAAGAGTCATGACACCAACATTGTCTTGTAACATGTCGCTTTTTGTCCAGCTGTAGTTTCCGTCTAAACTCACAAAATTATCCTGTCCTAATTTCGCAAAAAAGGTACTTCCAAGACCAATGGTGCTCGCTTGGAACTCTACTCTTGAAGAAAATTCTGGTAATTCCAAAACGTCACCTTCAGATCCATAAGGGATTTTAGGTTCTAAAGCTACTTCTGTAGCCGCTGCTCCGGTAGAAACGATGCCATAAACATTCATAAATGGGTAGAGCCAAAAGTCAGGTCTAAAGTTCAATCCATTAAAGTAGGCTTCGCATCGTGTAAAGTTCAATGTTTCTACATTCACATACTCTGCAATTACATCATCCTTACTACCATCACCCAAACTCAATTCAAACTCAGTCAACTCTAATTGCACTCGAGTATTAATGTACATCAAGTTTGCTCCGTACGGCAATTGAAGTTTATATCCTCTCTCCGTTGCTTGCTTTCCATAAATAGGAAGATTGTACTTCCATTCAGGTAATGCTTTACTTTTCAAACTATCACTGGTTTGAGCATTTAGCTGATGGATAGGGGAGAAAACCATTACAGCAGCTAAAAGAGACATTGCGTAGATGTAAACTTTCATATGAGACTGTTTTTAAATAGAGAAGTTTAGTATTAGAATGTGACTAAAGTAATGTTAATTGATTTATTTGCTTGAATGGAAACCTTAGCATCCTCGAAAGAAGGTGGCCCCATATTTCCCGTAGCATTGTTTGAAAAGCCTACAGGTTCAGTTGGTTTGCCATACCAAGCCGCATCCATTTCGTTATTTGCATTTACATCATGATAAATGCGGATCATACAAGGAATATTTTGAACATTTAAGGGAACCGACATTTCTGATTGGGTGACTTTGAACATGAGTTGTTCAAGCACATTTTCATCTTTGTCAACGACTTCAATCATTAAATTTCCTTTAATACTAGTGATTCCATCAATCTTTAAAAGAACAGATTTGGTATTCTTTTGAGCAAATGTGGTTTGAGACAAAAAAAGAAGACAGAAGAGTAAGTATTTATTGAGCTTTTCCATGTATGTAAACTTGATCTATATGATTTGATCCAAAGGCATAAGGAATGTAGGCTAAAGAAGGGATCTCTTTGGTAATGATAAAGCTTGCGGCTTTACCCAAGGCTATAGAGCCATGTGTGGCTTGAATATTCATTGCATGTGCTCCATTAAGGGTGACGGCATTTATAGCTTCTTCTGGTGTGAGTCGAAGCTTAGTGCAAGCTAAAGATAATAAGAATGGAATATTACCAGATGGAGTAGAACCTGGGTTGTAATCGGTAGCCATGGCTACTGGAAGTCCAGCATTTATCATTTGCCTTGCTGGAGCATATGGAATGTTTAAAAAGTAAGAGCAGGAGGGAAGCACCGTAGGGATGGTATTCGAATTGAGAAGCGCTTCAATTTGTGAGTCATCCATCTCCTCTAGGTGATCTACAGACAAGGCTTGGTGCTTAATAGCTGCTTCTAAGCCACCAGCTATGCTAAATTGATTTACGTGCACTTTTGGCTTTAGACCGTATTTAGAAGCTGCTTCCAGCAAGCGGTCAGTTTCTTCTGCGGTGTAGTAATTGCGTTCGCAGAAAATGTCCATATGCTCTGCGAGCTCTTCTTCGGCAACAACAGGTAGTATCTCATTTTCTATGACAGATATCCAGTCCTCTCTGTTGTCTTTAAACTCAGGTGGAATCGCATGTGCGGCCAACAAGGTTCCTTTAATGGTCAATGGATGGTTCTCTTTAAGTTTACGCACTACGCGCAACATTTTAAGTTCACTTTCAACGGTTAAGCCGTAACCAGACTTAATCTCTACTGCTCCAGTGCCCATATGCATGATTTCATTGAGACGCTGATAAGCAGCATCATACAATTGCTCAAAAGAAGCTGCTCTCAGTTTTAATGCACTGTTTACAATTCCTCCTCCACGTTTTCCTATCTCTTCATAACTTAAACCTTCTATGCGGTAAACAAACTCTTGTTCTCTGCTTTTAGCAAATACTAGATGCGTGTGAGAATCTACCCAAGTAGGTAATATGCATTTGCCTTCTACATCAACAACTTCAAGGTTATTCCAGTCGGCTACACCATGTAAATCTTCCATTTTTCCAAAATCAACAATAGAATCATCTTCTATGGCGAGATAAGCATTGGATATGGATGGCAGTTGGCGCATGGCTTCTCCTGCAATGGCTTTAGAGTGGCTGGTTCTTTCTACTTGAAATAGTTCTTTGATGTTTTTAAAGAGAACACGCTTCATGACAAGTATTCGAGTTAAAACAAAAAAGACCGATTCACTTATGAATCAGTCTTTTAAGCGAAATGATTATTCTTTATTGAAATGCAAAACCTAGGTTAAAGGTCATGTATTGCCAATCTGGCAAGTCATTGCCTCGTATAGCTCTATTGTACCTTACACTTAGGTAACCTAAGAAGTCTGGATTAAACTCTTTGCTAACGCCTAATTCGGGCATTACTCCAAAAGACCAAGCATCATCACTCACAGCCCATAGACCTATTTGAGTTTCTGCATTGGTTTTGTAAGTTCCAATTCCAGTACCAACAAAAATACGCGCTTCGGGTTCTCCAAAATACTTGTGAATGGTAAACATGAAGGGCATAGAGTTGATGTATCGGTATTGATTTCCTTTCACTGCTATTGTGCCTTCTGTCGCAACTTGTCCTTCCAATGCTTCATAAAAGGTTTGTATGCCCCAAAGACCACCAATTGAGATATCATCTTGAACAAAGCTTCTTCCTTCCATTCCCCAGCCTTGCCAAGAGAATTTAGAAACGTAATCACTTTGATCTGCTAAGCCCAAACCTGTTGAGTAATAAAATGCGAAGTAACTTTTGTTTTGAGCGATTGATGTTTGAACCGTTAAGGCAATGATCGCTAATGTAAGTATTGCTGTTATTTTTTTCATGACAGTAGGCTTAATTGTTCAATTCTAGGTAAGGAGATATTTCAAACATGTCATCAATTGTAGTTTCAATTCTGCTCTTGTTGTAATTCTTAGAACTAGATAAAACACCATTGGCATAGCCACTCCATGCAACATAGATGTCATCTGGCAATGGAGTAGGCTCATCAGGATCTACCATTTGTAAAATAATGGTTCCAGTTTCATAGCTTGTTACAACAGGATAACCTCCTGGATAATACCAACCATAGCCTGGGCCCCACCAGCCTCCCCATGGATACCAGCCCCACCAGTACGACCAATCATACCACCAGCTAACATCCACGTTTTGTATTCGCAGTACTTGCGGAAGAAGTACCAAATCTGCATCGGTGTCAATGGTATCTCTCTCATATCCCATCATGTCCATGTTCAATGCTACACGTGCCAGAATGGTTTCATCCTGTGAGCGATCTATATCTTCTTCTTTCGTTGTGCTATCTACAACATGAATCACAGAATCAGGCATAAAGTAAGTGAGGTTCTTGTCAAAGTCGTATTCCTCTGCGTAATTAGAAGCTACAAGATCGTAATCATCTGTGTTTTCAGGACCTCCTGGATAACAATTGGTGAGCAGAATCGCTGCTGCAAACAGATAAATGAATTGAAGATGTTTCATGTGTGTGAAATTGAATTTAGAAGCGTAAAGATAGAATTTCATTTTTCACGATTGTAATCGAACCAAGTCTCTTTTTAATTAGAAAAGAGTAGAATTCTCTGTGACACAAAGTTTTATTTCAATGAACCAATTTAATGGCT
>CBFHSD010000100.1:0-4611 GCA_965658375.1 Salibacteraceae bacterium | reverse complement strand
TTCAAGTGATCATACTTCTGGAAGTGGTCGCTACCTTTATTTAGAAGGCAGTGGAAATAACGGTTCGGGTTGTCAAAACCATGAAGCGCATTTGCACACGCCTTGCATTAATCTTGTGGGAACCAACATGCCAACCCTAAGCTACTGGCACCATGCTTTCGGAAATTCCATTGGTGAAATGCACATTGACGTGCTTTCAGAAGGCGCTTGGCACTTGGATATTACCACTCCTGTAATTGGACAGCAAGGAAACCAATGGGTTCAACGTCAGGTGGATTTATCTGATTTTGTTGGAGAACAAATTATTGTTCGGTTTAGAGGGTCTACCGGAAATGGGTGGGCATCTGATATGGCTATTGATGACATCAACATCACCACTTTACCTCTTGTAGCCTTTGAAACCACAAATGACACCTTCTGTTTGGGCCAAATTGTTTCCCTTCAAAACCAAACAAGCTATGGAACAAACTATACATGGAACGTTGTTCAAAGCACCTATACTTACAACGCTGGAAACATGCACAGCATAAGCCCAAGTATTGAACCATTAGATACGGGCTGGTATGATGTTGAGTTGATCGCAGCTAACAGCACAGGAGCAGACACTTTGTTACTATCTAACTTCTTTTACGTGCGCAACGCTCCTACTCCATCCATAAACAGCAATGCAATAAACAACCATTTTTGCTTTGGAGATACGGCCCAACTCACCGCCAATGATTCTTCAGGTACTTTCACCTTCTACCTCAATGGTGTATTAACGCAAAGTGGGAACCTGAATACCTGGAATACTAGTAGTTTCATTAGTGGAGATTCTGTTTGGGTGTTGCAAAAAATCAATCCAACTTGCTTTGTGCAAAGTGCATCTATTGAATTGAACATTCAGGCGAAGATAGATGGCAGTGCATTGAACACCAGCGATGCTGATTTGATTATTTGCGGAGGTGAAAGCATTGAATTCACCACCATTCCAGAAATGGCGCAATACGATTACTTCATTGATGGAACGCTAATTTCAAGTTCAACTGATTCTAGTTTTTCGAGCAATACTTTGAACGATGGTGATGCAGTGTTCGCACTACTTACAGATTCTATTGGTTGTGCTGGTAGCACAGATTCATTAACATTCACAGTAAATCCTACCCCTAGTACTCCGAGCATTCTGCCTCAAGGACAAGATAGCTTAAGAGCAACGAGCATTGCCAGCAGCTACCTGTGGGAAAAAGACGCAATTGCTCTTCCCCAAAACACCCAAATCATCCCTTTACAAGGCCAAGGTTATTACACTGTTGCTGCTCAAGACGGTCAATGTATATCGGGAACTTCTGATATTTACAACCATACTATTTCTAGCGTGAATGAAGTAAAACTCTTGAATGCGCAAGTTTATCCAAATCCCGCAAAAGATCTACTTTACATCCAGCAGGATAAAAGGAATTATTCTCAAGTGATTCTTATCGATGCAACAGGAAAAGAGGTCATCCATCAAACATTACAATCAGGGATAAATTCCATTTCAATCGTAGAACTAGCTCCTGGATTTTATAGCGCACAACTTGTTGGAGAAGGCGCTGTATCCAATGTTACTTTAGTCGTGCATTAGGTGAAGCACTCTATATTGAAACGGTATTAATTATAATTAATGGCTCAATAATAATTATCAATTTTATTTATCTGATATGTGTTTTTACATTCGTACTAACAAAACACGCTTCGTATGAATAAATTTTTGACTTTAGGATTTGCTTCTCTTATAGCGCTTAGCTCTTGTGAAGAAAAGCCAGAAACCTCCATGGAAAAAGAAGGTGGAGGTTGCCCTCTCGGATTTGGTTCTGGGCATGCCAAAGAACAAGTATCCATCATTAAAAACAACGATGATTGGTGGCCAAATAAACTCAACCTCGATATACTTGCTCAAAACTCTCAACTCAGCAACCCATTGGGTAAAGAGTTTGATTACAACAATCAATTCGCAGAGCTTGATTACGAACAACTTAAAAAAGATATAGAAGCAATACTTACTGAGTCTCAAGACTGGTGGCCTGCAGATTACGGGAACTACGGTCCACTTTTCGTTCGTATGGCTTGGCACAGTGCCGGTACTTACAGAACAGGTGATGGACGTGGCGGAACCCGTATGGGATTGCAGCGTTTTGCTCCACAAAACAGCTGGCCAGACAACGGAAATCTTGATAAGGCTAGAAGACTATTGTGGCCGGTGAAGCAGAAATACGGTCAAAAAATATCTTGGGCCGATTTGATGATACTTACTGGAAACGTAGCATTGGAATCCATGGGATTTGAAACCATCGGTTTTGGTGGTGGTCGTGCTGACGTTTGGGAAGCACAAGAAGACATCTACTGGGGACCAGAAGCAGGTTGGTTAGAAACAAGACGCCTCAACGAGGATGGTGAATTGGATTTGGACATGGAAAATCCGCTTGCGGCAGTGCAAATGGGACTTATCTACGTGAACCCAGAAGGGCCAAACGGAAATCCGGATCCAGCAGCATCAGCGAAAAACATTCGTATTTCGTTTGCTCGTATGGGCATGGATGATAAAGAAACTGTAGCCTTAATTGCTGGTGGACATTCATTTGGTAAAACACACGGTGCAGGACCTGCAGATAGCGTAGGTGCAGCTCCAGAAGCAGCTCCTATAGAAGAGCAGGGTTTTGGTTGGAAAAGCACGTATAAATCTGGAAAAGGAGAAGATGCTATTACTTCTGGTCTAGAAGTAATCTGGACTCCCACTCCAACTCAATACAGCTATGCTTACCTCAACTTGTTGTTCAACAATGAGTGGGAATTGACTAAGAGTCCGGCAGGAGCTCACCAGTGGGTAGCAAAAGACTCCGAAGAAATTTTGCCTGATGCTTTTGACGAAAACAAAAGACACAGACCTACTATGTTGACATCTGACTTGGCTTTAAAATTTGACCCAGAGTACAAGAAGATTTGCGAAGAATTCATTGCCAATCCAAAAGACTTTGATGATGCGTTCGCAAAAGCATGGTTCAAATTAACCCACCGTGATATGGGGCCAAAAAGTACCTACCTAGGACCAGAAATTCCTGAGGAAGATTTCATTTGGCAAGATCCTATTCCGGCTAGAGAATATGAATTAGTGAGCGCTAGAGATATTGCTCAATTGAAAACACAAATCTTGGCCGCTGGTATCCCAAACAATGAATTGATAGAAACCGCATGGGCATCAGCGAGTGCTTACAGAGGTTCTGACCGTAGAGGTGGTGCCAATGGAGCGCGTATTCGTCTTGAACCTCAAGTGAATTGGGAAAGCAATAACCCAGCGCAATTGAAACGCGTATTAGCAGCATACGAGCAAATTCAATCGGATTTTAATGGTAAAAATGGAAGCAAACAAGTTTCTATAGCAGACTTGATTGTGCTCGGTGGAAATGCCGCTGTTGAAGCAGCTGCTGCTGAAAATGAATTTGACATTGAACTGCCTTTTACTCCAGGTCGTACAGATGCTACTCAAGAACAAACAGACGCTGAATCATTCGCGGTTCTTGAACCAATGGCCGATGGATTCAGAAACTATCAGAAGAAAAAGTACACCTTAACTACAGAAGAAATATTAGTAGATAAGGCACAGTTACTCACTTTAACAGCTCCTGAAATGACAGTTCTTGTTGGAGGAATGCGCGCATTAAATGCCAATTTCGATGAATCAAACACTGGAATTCTTACAGAAAACCCAGGCGCTCTTTCAAACGATTTCTTCGTAAATCTTCTTGATATGAATGTGTATTGGGATCCAAATTCTGAAGAGAAAATGGAGTTTTTAGGAAAAGAACGCGGTACTGACAAAGTGATGTGGACCGCTTCCAGAGCAGACTTGATCTTTGGATCAAACTCAGAATTGAGAGGTATTGCAGAAGTTTACGCCAGTGCAGACGCTGAAGAAAAATTCGTGAATGATTTCGCAGCAGCATGGACCAAGGTGATGAATTTAGACCGTTTTGATGTGAAATAGCATCTTCTATGATTGATTTATGAAAGGCGATGCGAGGATGACTTGCATCGCCTTTTTTATACTTGCTTCTCTGCAAAGATCGAGAACATTTTCTTAATTATCTTGTTTCTAGACAAATACGCGACATGAAAGCCCTATTTTTCCCTTTAGTTTGCAGCTTGATATTTCTAAGTTCATGTGCATCCCAGAAAAACAATATTTCTATTCCAGCGAATAATTCCATAGGCATCTCCTACTCAAATTTTGATGTTTTTGAAGCCTCTATCAAAAATAAAAGCTTAAAAGATTTAGAAATCTCGGTAGTTTCTAAAATGGATAACCAACAAGTCAAAGGATTTGGATTAGGAATGCAAGGAAGTGCTGATGTCTCTGTTGAAAATGAAAACAAACTGGTCATCTCAAATTCTTCTAACCAAAGGGTAAAAATCAAGCTAGCGGTGAATGAAAGTGTAAGGCCTTCAGCTTCTGCAAAGAATAATTACATCAGTTTTACCCTAGAGAACACCAGCGCTAAATCTATTCCATTAATTATACCAGAGGTGATGAATCCCAACTTATCTCCTTTCTCGAAAAGTGGTGTAGACTTGAAAATTGGACAAGAATTACTTTTT
>CBFHSD010000099.1:0-4847 GCA_965658375.1 Salibacteraceae bacterium | reverse complement strand
AAGTGTTGATGCTTACATCATGCCACCCATTCCGCCCATATCAGGCATTCCGGCTGGCATTCCACCACCTTCTTCAGCGATGTCAGCAAGTACACATTCTGTTGTTAAAAGCATACCAGCAATAGATGCAGCATTCTCCAAAGCAACACGAGTAACTTTTGTTGGGTCGATGATACCAGCTTCTCTCATGTTCTCATAACGATCATGACGTGCATTGTATCCGTAATCTCCTTCTCCTTCTTCAACTTTCTGTACCACAACAGCACCTTCAAGTCCTGAATTGGCAACAATTTGACGAAGTGGCTCTTCTAAAGAACGAGCAACGATAGCGATACCAGTTTGCTCATCTTCATTTTCACCTTTTACTGCTGTTACAGATTTGATTGCGCGAATCAAAGCAACACCACCACCAGCAACAATACCTTCTTCTACTGCTGCGCGAGTAGCGTGAAGGGCATCATCAACACGGTCTTTCTTTTCTTTCATTTCAACTTCTGTAGCTGCACCAATGTATAAAACAGCAACACCACCGCTTAGCTTCGCTAAACGTTCTTGAAGTTTCTCTTTATCATAGTCAGAAGTAGTTGATTCTACTTGAGCTTTGATTTGGTTCACTCTAGCTTCAATAGCATCTTTAGAACCAGCACCATTTACAATAGTTGTATTGTCTTTGTCAATTTCTACTTTTTCAGCAGAACCCAACATGTCTAAAGTTGCACTGTCTAATTTGTATCCGCTTTCTTCAGAAATTACGGTTCCACCAGTCAATACAGCGATGTCTTCAAGCATTGCTTTTCTGCGGTCTCCAAATCCTGGAGCTTTCACAGCAGCTACTTTCAATCCACCTTTTAGTTTGTTTACTACCAATGCAGTTAAAGCTGTTCCTTCAACATCTTCAGCAATGATCAACAGACCTCGTCCGCTTTGAGCAACAGGCTCAAGAACAGGAAGTAAATCGTTCAAGTTGCCAATCTTCTTGTCGTGAATAAGGATGTATGGGTTCTCCATGTCGGCAACCATTTTCTCTGTATTCGTAACAAAGTAAGGAGAAAGGTAACCACGGTCAAACTGCATCCCTTCAACAGTTTTTACTTCTGTTTGAGTTCCTTTTGCTTCTTCAACAGTAATGACACCATCGTTTCCTACCACTTTCATCGCCTCAGCGATTAATGTTCCGATGTTGCTATCGTTGTTTGCAGAAATTGTAGCTACTTGTTGAATTTTCGTATTGTCGTTTCCAACAGCTTCTGCTTGCTCGGTAAGATTTTTAACGGCTGCTTGTACCGCTTTGTCAATTCCTCTTTTTAAGTCCATTGGATTTGCACCAGCAGCAACGTTTTTCAAACCTGTGCTTACCATGCTTTGAGCTAAAACGGTAGCGGTAGTTGTTCCATCACCTGCAACATCTGCAGTTTTAGAAGCTACTTCTTTTACCATTTGAGCACCCATGTTTTCCATGGCATCTGCCAATTCTATTTCACGAGCTACGGTTACACCATCTTTGGTTACGTGTGGTGCTCCAAATTTCTTGTCAATGATTACGTTACGACCTTTAGGTCCTAAAGTTACTTTTACTGCGTCTGCTAATTGATCAACTCCGCTCTTCAATTTCTCGCGAGCTTCTACGTCAAACTTGATATCTTTTGCCATTTCTTTTGTCTTTTTATTGTTCTAAAATTCAACTTAAACGATTGCGAAAATGTCTGCTTCACGCATGATTAAGTAATCTTTTCCTTCTACCGTAATTTCTGTTCCCGAATACTTTCCGTAAAGGACAGCATCACCAACTTTCACTGTCATTGGTTCTTCAGGTTTGCCATTACCTACAGCAACTACAGAACCTCTTTGTGGTTTCTCTTTCGCTGTGTCAGGAATAATGATTCCGCTTGCAGTTTTTTCTTCTGCAGCAGCAGGTTCAATTACAACTCTGTCTGCTAAAGGTTTAATGTTTAGATCTGCCATTTTATAGATATTTAAAAAATGAAGTTTTATAGTTCGATGGGGCGGGTTCACATTTTGTGCCAATGCGTAACACAGACCATTTTGGCAGTCTATGCTGACTTTAGGGCAAAAAAAAATGTCAACTGTGACAAGCTGACATTTTTAAATTTCTTTATTCTTTTCGTTTATTGATCTGGTGTTGGCTCTAAGCCCGCTCCAGGTAAACCAGCAGGATCATTTGCCGGAGCAATTGGGGCTTCTGTTTCAATGATGTTTTGCATTTCGCTTTCGCTTTGTGTTCCAACTACGTCTTTCTTCACAACAGCAGCAGAAAGAATAGACAATACCATAAGTGCGATGGCTAAAGTCCATGTTGCTTTATCTAAGAACTCATTTGTTTTGGCTACACCGCCAAACTGATTTGCTCCAGAAAAACCAGTGGCAAGGCCGCCACCTTTAGGGTTTTGAACCATAATTACAAGTATAAGAATGGCACAAACCAAAAAAATCAATATTCCAACAACTATTTCCATCAGTCTTTATGCTTCAATTTTTCAATAAGGGCGGCAAAGTAACTCTTTTTTTCGGGAAATTTCAATTGTAATTTCTCATAAGTTTTAATCGCCTTTTCGATGTTCCCTTGTTTCTCATAAATCTTGGCTAATGTTTCTGTGATGAAGATAGGGTCATCGAGCTTATTTGTTCTAGATATATTGCCAGGTGAGTAGAGCTCTTCCTCTTTTTGAGGTCGGGTGATTTTTGGTCTTTTCTCAATGAAACGATCAATGAGGTCTGTGTTTTCCTTTTCTCTGGATTCAAATCGTTTTTGATCGAGTTTTTTAAGCCAATCTCCAAATTCAGAATCGTTCTGAGGAGATTCTTCATTTTCTTCTAGCTGATAGGCATTGGTCAAAACATGTTCAAAAATTACATATTCCAGTTCATCGATGTTTTCGTCTGTCTCAGTTTCTACATTTACTTGAGGATTTTCGTCAAGAGAAGAAAGTTTAATGGGTTTGTCAATCGATTTTTTCTTGTCAGTTCTAAAATCAAAAGCAACGTTTAGTTCGCTTTCAAGACCTTGTGTGTTTTGAATGGCATTGACAATATCTTCATGGTAGAGCAGGTGATACAGGTTAGATCTACTGACAACGCTAATGGCTGTTTTTTTAAGCTCTTTTTGGGAGAGGATGTGTTGTTCATCGTGCAGCTTTTTGCTGTACAGCAGTCGGGCTGTAGAAAACCATGGGTAGGCCTGAATGATTTCTTCCAGTTCATGAGGAGAGTAGTTTCTCAGTTCTCCCAAATTATTGATGATGGAATTAAAATGCTCAATATTCATTACCAATCTCCCAATGAATAAGTAAGAATATCTTGACTCAGTTGCTCGTTAATAAGTAGAATAAGCTCAGTTTCCACACTAGCTAAGTTTTCGCTCGCATCATAATCGGCATAGGCCTGAAAAACCCTTTCGTAGTCTTTTTCATTGTCTAAGTTGTTAATGAATCGAACATTCACTTTAATGATCAATCGATTGACCTCTGCTTGGTCATTACCACCAACTCCTTGCAAAGATTGTCTGTAATCTTTTACTTCACCCTCCAATTCAATGTCAGCATTTTGAACAACCATGCTTAAGGTTGTTTGCCGCAAAATGGCATCTTTCAAAGATTCGGTGAACTGCTGACTGTAAGTAGGAGGAGCAGAGGACTGATTCTCGAAAAAAGCCACAGAAACGGTTTTGGCAGCACCCGCATTTACCCCTGTAAAACTGTACTGCACGCTGGCACAACCAACAAGTGCTAAAACTAAAGCTGAATAAAGGAATGCCCTCATTAGTTTAAATTATACTCTTTTATTTTTCTATACAAGGTCCGTTCAGAAATTCCCAAGTCTTTTGCCGCGTACTTTCTTTTTCCGCGGTGTTTACTTAATGCCTTTTGAATGAGCTCTTTTTCTTTGTGAGCCAAACTTAGAGATTCTTCTACTTCAATGTGTTCATCGTAATCCTCTATGGCATCAATTCCATGGGTATTTTCATGTTGAACCACACTTGGATGTCTAAATGCAGAACTGGGTATTAAGGCTTCACTCTGGTAGTCTGGTGTAGGTATAATATCAGATGTTTCTTGATGTTCTTCATATCCTGAAGAGGAAGCAGGTACATCTTTTCCGCCCATAATTTTGGCAACCACTTGTTTCAAGTCGTTGACCTCTTTACGCATGTCAATGATCACTTTATACAGAAGTTCGCGCTCACTCAGTTGCTCTGGGTTTTGATTAGGGTCTATGACAGCGGGGAGGCTAGAGCTTGTAAAGTCGGGAAGAAACTTCACTAGAATTTCTGGCCCAATGGAACGTTCTGTTTCTAAGATAGAAAGTTGTTCCGCAACGTTTTTAAGTTGGCGAATATTCCCATGCCAATAGTAGTTTGCAAGCATTTGTACCGCGTCAGCCGTTAGGCGAACCACGGGCATCCTGTATTTTTCAGAAAAGTCATAAGCGAATTTCCTAAACAGTAGATGAATGTCTTCTTTGCGTTCTCTTAAAGGCGGTAAGGTGATGGGAACTGTGTTGAGGCGATAATAAAGGTCTTCTCTAAATTTTCCTTTTTCAATGGCTTTGATCACATTTACATTTGTAGCGGCAACAACACGCACATCTGTTTTTTGTACCGATGAAGATCCTACTTTTATAAACTCGCCCGATTCTAAGATTCGAAGCAATTTTACTTGGGTTCCCAATGGCATTTCTGCCACTTCATCTAAGAATATGGTTCCGCCATTGGCTTCTTCAAAATAGCCTTTGCGTTCGGCAGATGCTCCAGTAAAAGATCCTTTCACATGACCAAAAAGCTCACTGTCCATGGTTCCCTCAGGAATAGCGCCACAGTTTACAGCAATGTA
>CBFHSD010000098.1:0-4887 GCA_965658375.1 Salibacteraceae bacterium | reverse complement strand
TTCGGTGGTACAAGATGGGCATGCGTGACATTAGCTAGTTGGTAAGGTAACGGCTTACCAAGGCTACGATGTCTAGGGGTTCTGAGAGGATGATCCCCCACACTGGTACTGAGACACGGACCAGACTCCTACGGGAGGCAGCAGTGAGGAATATTGGGCAATGGAGGCAACTCTGACCCAGCCATGCCGCGTGCAGGAAGAATGTTTTATGAATTGTAAACTGCTTTTGTATGGGAAGAAATGTTTCTACGTGTAGAGATTTGCCGGTACCATACGAATAAGCACCGGCTAACTCCGTGCCAGCAGCCGCGGTAATACGGAGGGTGCAAGCGTTATCCGGATTCATTGGGTTTAAAGGGTACGTAGGTGGATTTTTAAGTCAGAGGTGAAATCCTGCAGCTCAACTGCAGAACTGCCTTTGATACTGGAAATCTTGAGTTTAGTTGAAGTGGGCGGAATATGACATGTAGCGGTGAAATGCATAGATATGTCATAGAACACCGATAGCGAAGGCAGCTCACTAAACTTAGACTGACACTGATGTACGAAAGCGTGGGGAGCGAACAGGATTAGATACCCTGGTAGTCCACGCTGTAAACGATGTTCACTCGCTGTTAGCAATACACAGTTAGCGGCCAAGCGAAAGCATTAAGTGAACCACCTGGGGAGTACGATCGCAAGGTTGAAACTCAAAGGAATTGACGGGGGCCCGCACAAGCGGTGGAGCATGTGGTTTAATTCGATGATACGCGAGGAACCTTACCAGGGCTTAAATGCAGAATGACAGAACTGGAAACAGTTTTTTCTTCGGACAATTTGCAAGGTGCTGCATGGTTGTCGTCAGCTCGTGCTGTGAAGTGTCGGGTTAAGTCCCATAACGAGCGCAACCCCTATCTTTAGTTGCCAGCGGGTAATGCCGGGGACTCTAGAGAAACTGCCAGCGCAAGCTGTGAGGAAGGTGGGGATGACGTCAAATCATCACGGCCCTTACGTCCTGGGCTACACACGTGCTACAATGGTAGATACAGAGGGCAGCTACCTGGTGACAGGATGCGAATCTCGAAAGTCTATCTCAGTTCGGATTGGAGTCTGCAACTCGACTCCATGAAGCTGGAATCGCTAGTAATCGCGCATCAGCCATGGCGCGGTGAATACGTTCCCGGGCCTTGTACACACCGCCCGTCAAGCCATGGAAGCTGGGGGTACCTGAAGTCGGTGACCTATTTATAGGAGCTGCCTAGGGTAAAACTGGTAACTGGGGCTAAGTCGTAACAAGGTAGCCGTACCGGAAGGTGTGGCTGGAACACCTCCTTTATAGAGAATTAAAGACAGCAAGATTCTGTTCTTAAACTGTAAAGTGTAATTAGGTATTCGTTTTTTAGGTTTGTTTCAATAGAAAATAAATGCGATAGTGAGCAAGACTCTTTTCGAGAGGGAAGAGGAAGCGAAGGACTAAGAAATATAGTCCCATAGCTCAGCTGGTTAGAGCGCTACACTGATAATGTAGAGGTCGGCAGTTCAAGTCTGCCTGGGACTACATAAAGATAAACAGAGAGCATCAACAAATGTATTAAGAAGTAGAAATCTGAATCACTAGTTAGCGAGAAGTTTATTGAATTGGGGGATTAGCTCAGTTGGCTAGAGCACTTGCCTTGCACGCAAGGGGTCATCGGTTCGAATCCGATATCCTCCACAAAGCATTTATTTTCATTAAGAATATTACAAAGCGTATCTGACACGGCAGATAAGAGGGTTCAAATCTCTCATACGCACAAAATTGCTGAATAGGCAATAAAGTTCTTTGACATCATGAAGCGAGCAATACCAATGTACTCTTAATAAGAGTAATAAAAGCATTGTGAAGAATATTGAATAAAAATAGAGATAAGAAAATAATTAAGAGCACATGGTGGATGCCTTGGCTCTGAGAGGCGATGAAGGACGTGATAAGCTGCGAAAAGCTACGGAGAGGTGCAAATAACTTATGACCCGTAGATGTCCGAATGGGGCAACCCAGTACCATGAAGTGGTATTATCCGAAAGGAGGCGAACCCAGGGAACTGAAACATCTAAGTACCTGGAGGAAGAGAAAACAAAAGTGATTCCGCTAGTAGTGGCGAGCGAACGCGGAATAGCCCAAACCAGTGTTGTTTCGGCAACATTGGGGTTGTAGGACTGCGCTGTACAGAAGACAATTATATCAGAATTAACTGGAAAGTTAAGCCAGAGAAGGTGATAGCCCTGTAGGTTAAATGATTGTAGAAGTTAGCAGTATCCTGAGTAGGGCGGGGCACGTGAAACCCTGTCTGAATCTGCCGGGACCATCCGGTAAGGCTAAATACTCCTCAGAGACCGATAGTGAACCAGTACCGTGAGGGAAAGGTGAAAAGCACCCCGAACAGGGGGATGAAATAGATCCTGAAACCATGTGCTTACAAGCGGAGGGAGCGCAAGTGACCTCGTGCCTTTTGCATAATGAACCTACGAGTTATCTTATCTAGCAAGGTTAAGGGCTTCAGGTCCGCAGCCGCAGCGAAAGCGAGTCTGAATAGGGCGATTAAGTTAGGTGAGATAGACGCGAAACCGTGTGATCTACCCATGAGCAGGTTGAAGCTCTGGTAACACAGAGTGGAGGACCGAACCAGTTGACGTTGAAAAGTCTTTGGATGACTTGTGGGTAGGGGTGAAAGGCCAATCAAACTCGGAAATAGCTCGTACTCCCCGAAATGCATTTAGGTGCAGCGTTGAATTAAGTTTTATAGAGGTAGAGCTACTGATAGGGCTAGGGGGCTTCACCGCCTACCAAACCCTGACAAACTCCGAATGCTATAAAATGTTGTTCAGCAGTGAGGGCATGGGTGCTAAGGTCCATGTCCGAGAGGGAAAGAACCCAGACTAACAGCTAAGGTCCCTAAGTATATACTAAGTTGAAAAAACGCGGTTCAGTTGCATAGACAGCTAGGATGTTGGCTTGGAAGCAGCCACTCATTTAAAGAGTGCGTAACAGCTCACTAGTCGAGCGACTGAGCATGGATAATAATCGGGCATAAGTATATCACCGAAGCTATAGACTTGAAAAAGTGGTAGGGGAGCATTCTATTTGCGCTGAAGGTGAACTGTGAGGTTTGCTGGAGCGGATAGAAACGAAAATGTAGGTATAAGTAACGATAATGCAGGCGAGAAACCTGCACACCGATAGACTAAGGTTTCCTCAGCAACGCTAATCGGCTGAGGGTTAGTCAGGGCCTAAGGCGAACCCTAACGGGGTAGTCGATGGACAACAGGTTAATATTCCTGTACCTGCTATATATTAAAAGTGACGGAGTAGTGTAGATGGTGCGTACTGACGGAATAGTACGTTGAACCATGAGTAATTATGGGATAGTACACAACGGCTTCGGCTAGCGTGATAATCCATTGAAGCGACTTCCAAGAAATAGCGAATATAGCAGCCTGTACCGCAAACCGACACAGGTAGTCAAGGAGAGAATCCTAAGGTGCTCGAGTGATTCATGGCTAAGGAACTAGGCAAAATGGCCTCGTAACTTCGGGAGAAGAGGCGCTCTGAGCAATCAGAGCCGCAGTGAAAAGGCCCAGGCGACTGTTTATCAAAAACACATGGCTTTGCTAAATTGAAAGATGATGTATAAGGCCTGACACCTGCCCGGTGCTGGAAGGTTAAGAGGAGGAGTTATCTTCGGAGAAGCTCTGAATTGAAGCCCCAGTAAACGGCGGCCGTAACTATAACGGTCCTAAGGTAGCGAAATTCCTTGTCGGGTAAGTTCCGACCTGCACGAATGGTGCAACGATCTGGGCACTGTCTCAGCCATGAGCTCGGTGAAATTGTAGTAACGGTGAAGATGCCGTTTACCCGCAACGGGACGGAAAGACCCCGTGAACCTTCACTACAGCTTCACATTGATATTGGATACTTGATGTGTAGGATAGGTGGGAGACTTTGAAGTGGCTGCGCTAGCAGTCATGGAGTCGTCCTTGAAATACCACCCTTCAATTATTTGATGTCTAACCCCTAACAGGGAACAGTGTGTGGTGGGTAGTTTGACTGGGGTGGTCGCCTCCAAAAGAGTAACGGAGGCTTTCAAAGGTACCCTCAGTACGCTTGGTAACCGTACGTAGAGTGCAATAGCATAAGGGTGCTTGACTGTGAGACTGACAAGTCGAGCAGGTAGGAAACTAGGATATAGTGATCCGGTGGTTCCGCATGGAAGGGCCATCGCTCAAAGGATAAAAGGTACTCCGGGGATAACAGGCTGATCTCCCCCAAGAGCTCACATCGACGGGGGGGTTTGGCACCTCGATGTCGGCTCGTCACATCCTGGGGCTGGAGAAGGTCCCAAGGGTTGGGCTGTTCGCCCATTAAAGTGGCACGCGAGCTGGGTTCAGAACGTCGCGAGACAGTTCGGTCCCTATCTGTTGTGGGCGTTAGAAGCTTGAGAGGATCTGATCTTAGTACGAGAGGACCGGATTGGACAAACCTCTAGTGTACCTGTTGTGGCGCCAGCTGCATCGCAGGGTAGCTACGTTTGGATGAGATAAGCGCTGAAAGCATCTAAGCACGAAACTCACCTCAAGATGAGGCTTCTTTTAAGGGTCGTTAAAGATGATGACGTTGATAGGCTGCAAGTGTAAAGGTGGTGACACCATAGCTGAGCAGTACTAATTACCCGTAGTTTTCTATCTCACATTGCTTTTATTATTCAAAGATTGCATAGGTATAGCTGCTTCATGATGTTTATTATAGTATTTATGATTTTACGGTGACTATGGCGGTGGGGATCACCTCTTCCCATTCCGAACAGAGAAGTTAAGCCCACCAGCGCAGATGGTACTGGGTAACCGGGAGAGTATGTCGTTGCCGATTTTATT
>CBFHSD010000097.1:0-4932 GCA_965658375.1 Salibacteraceae bacterium | reverse complement strand
TCAAGATGCCGTAAAGACTGCCAAAGAATTCAACGATAAGCTAGATTTTGACGGGGTTATCTTAACCAAGTTAGATGGTGATACTCGAGGGGGAGCAGCCATTTCTATCCGTACCGTAGTAGATAAGCCCATTAAGTTTGTGGGTATGGGCGAGAAGATGGACGCATTGGATGTGTTCTACCCAAAACGTATGGCCGATCGTATTCTTGGTATGGGTGATGTGGTTTCTTTGGTTGAACGCGCGCAAGAGCAGTTTGACGAACAAGAGGCTAGGAAACTTCAAAAGAAAATTGCCAAGAACCAATTCGATTTCAACGACTTCTTAGGTCAGCTAGAGCAGATCAAGAAAATGGGAAATATCAAAGATTTGGTAGGGATGATTCCCGGTATGGGTAAAGCCATGCGCGATGTGGATATCAACAACGATTCTTTCAAACACATTGAAGCTATTATTCAGTCTATGACACCTGATGAAAGAAGCAATCCCGCTTTGCTCAATGGTTCGCGCAAGAAGCGTATTGCCAATGGAGCTGGCAGAGACATTCAAGAGGTAAATAGATTGATAAAGCAGTTTGACGATACCCGCAAAGTGATGCGGATGATGCAGAACAAAAAAGCCATGAATTCACTCATGGGACAAATGAAAAACATGCCTGGCATGAGATAAAGCAATGAGGCTCTGAGAATATCGGAGCCTTTTTTGTTTATTTGAAAAGCATTTAAAAGAGATACGATTCATGGAGATTTTAGACGGAAAAAAGACATCTACAGAAGTTAAAGAAGAGCTTGCAGTAGCAGTAGCGGCACGTAAAGAGAAAGGCTTAAAAACACCACACCTTGCTGCCATTTTGGTAGGAGAAGATGGGGCAAGCCTTACATACGTAAATGCGAAAGTGAAAGCATGTGAAAAAGTAGGTTTTGATTCGTCTTTGGTTCGTTTGGGTACTGAAACATCTGAAGAAGAGCTGCTTGCTGAAATAGAAAAGCTCAATGCCAATCCGGCTATTGATGGTTTTATTGTTCAATTGCCCTTGCCAAAACACATTGATGAGCAAAGAGTGATCAATGCAGTGAGCCCAGAGAAAGATGTGGATGGATTTCACCCAGAAAATTACGGCCGTGTAGCTTTAGATCTAGAGGCATTTATTCCTGCTACTCCCAATGGCATTCTAGAACTGATTAAACGTTACAACATAGAAACATCTGGTAAGCATGCGGTGGTTGTGGGTAGAAGCCACATTGTTGGTGCTCCTATGAGTATTTTACTTGGTAGAAATGGCTATCCAGGAAATTGTACCGTAACGCTTACTCATAGTAGAACAAAGAAATTAGAAGAGATCACAAAAACCGCTGATATATTAGTTGTAGCACTTGGGAAACCAGAGTTCATTACTGGTGAAATGGTAAAAGAGGGAGCCGTAATTATTGATGTGGGTATTACACGTGTGGTTGATGAAAGTAAGAAATCGGGCTTCCGTTTATTAGGAGATGTGGAATTTAACTCGGCTGCTGAAAAAGCTTCATACATTACTCCTGTGCCAGGTGGAGTAGGGCCAATGACTATTGCAAGTTTAATGCAGAACACACTGCTAGCTTGCCAAAGAAAAGACGGATAATTTCTTCAATAGAATTTAAAAAAGGCGACTGGACATTTGACCAGCCGCCTTTTTTGTTTACCATTTGTAGGCTAGCGTGAAGAGAAGAGATGAGCTATCAAAGGCAAAACGAAAGGTATTCGTATTGGTTTCTCTCTCGTTGTTTAATTCAGGTGTATCGAAAACTTCATTCTTCCAGTGATTGTTGGATGCAGTATAGGCGAATGTAGGAAGTGTTTCGAATCCCAGTACCAGTTTCTCTTTAAATGTGTAGTTCAAGCCTAACAATAGATTCACATATGGCGTATGAGAAGTGGTGGTATATTCTTTTGATTTATTTTGATATTCATCATAATCCCTTCGATACGAATATTGGTAACCAATGTCTAAGCCATATCTGAGGTCAAAATTTTTGTCGATTTTTTGACGGTATTCTTTCCCAATTCTAAATCCGAAACTTAAATCTGTATAGGCATCTTCTACCACGAATTGCGATGTATCGTTAACGATAATGTTTATAAAATTACCATTCACGGCTGAGCGCCATAAATTGTCTTCTTTACCCGTTCTGTAAACTACTTGAAAGCCATTTCCAAAACGAAAGAAACCAACACTAAGCTAATTGATGTTTTTTGAAGGTTCTTGGCTATCGCTCTGCGCATAGCTAAAGCTCAAACTCATGCATAGAGCGAGCATTGAAAGGCTAAGTTTTTGCATAATTAGTTGTTTTATGCTCAAGCATTTAGCGATTTTTAGACCAGAAAGTTAAGGAGCAGAAATCCTTTTTACTTGTACAGCGCTTCTCGTTCTTCTTTGAATTTTTCTGAGCTGATATACTCATCATAGGTACAGAGTTTGTCAAGCATTCCGTTAGGGGTAATCTCAACAATTCTGTTGGCTACAGTTTGTGTAAACTCATGATCATGAGAACTGAAAATGACGGTTCCTGGAAAATCTTTCAAGGCATTGTTTAATGCAGTAATAGATTCCAAGTCTAAGTGATTGGTAGGTTCTTCCAATAACAATAAGTTGGCTTCTTGCAACATCATTCTAGAAAGCATGCAGCGCACTTTTTCTCCCCCAGAAAGTACAGTAGGGCTCTTCAGAGTTTCTTCTCCAGTAAAGAGCATTTTACCTAAGAATCCGCGGATGTAAACTTCATCCTTCTCTCCAGGTGCATATTGGCGCAACCAGTCGATTAAGTTAGGCTCTTGGTCTGTAAAGAACTCTTCATTCTCGTTTGGTAAGAAAGCCTTGGTAATGGTTTGACCGTAATTGAAATCTCCATTTCGTTGATTGGCTTCTCCTGTAAGTATTTGAAAGAAAGAGTGAATGGCCTTGCTGTCTTTGCTCAATACAGCAATTTTATCGCCCTTGTTTATTTCTAAAAAGATGTCATTAAACAATGTGCTACCATCTTGTTCTGCACCTAAATTCTCAACGGTTAGAATCTGATTTCCAGCTTCGCGTTGTTGCTGAAAGATAATGGCTGGATACTTACGTGTAGAAGGTTGAATGTCTTCTAGGTTGATCTTATCCAATACTTTCTTTCTAGATGTGGCTTGCTTTGATTTTGCGGCATTGGCACTGAAACGTGCAATAAATGCTTCTAGCTCTTTCTTCTTGTCTTCTGCTTTTTTATTCGCAGATTGGCGTTGTTGTAAAGCCAGTTGGCTGCTTTGGTACCAGAAGGTGTAATTTCCGGTAAAGGTGGTCACTTTCTTAAAGTCAATATCTACGGTGTGGGTACATACAGTATCTAAAAAGTGTCTATCGTGTGAAACTACGATCACCGTGTTTTTGAAATCCAACAAAAAGTCTTCTAACCAAGAAATGGTTTGAAGATCCAAGTCATTGGTAGGTTCATCGAGAATCAAGATATCAGGGTTCCCAAAAAGTGCTTGGGCAAGAAGAATACGTACTTTTTCACTACCGCTAATGTCTTGCATGAGCGTATAGTGCTTTGATTCGTCAATACCAAGACCGCTCAAAAGTGATGCTGCATCAGACTCTGCGTTCCACCCATCCATTTCGGCAAATTCAGCTTCCAATTCAGAAGCGCGAACACCATCTGCATCAGAGAAATCTTCTTTGACGTAAATGGCATCTTTTTCTTGGATAATTTTCCACAGCTTTTCGTTCCCACGCATTACTGTATTCAATACAGTCTCTTGGTCAAACTCAAAGTGATTCTGCTTTAATACAGACATGCGTTTGCCAGGTTCAATGGCGACTCTTCCTGTATTGGGGTCAATGTCACCCGCAAGAATTTTTAGAAACGTAGATTTTCCTGCTCCATTGGCACCAATTACTCCATAGCAATTGCCACCGGTGAATTTGATGTTGACATCATCAAACAAAACTCGTTTTCCAAATTGAAGCGATACATTTTCTGCTGCGATCATAAACCTTGATTTTGAGCGCGCAAAAGTAGTGTTTTCGAAATAGGGGGAAGAAAGACAAGTATAAAATGATGAAATTTATTTAATGGTTGTGATTTATCATCCTCGCAGAAGCAAATGACGATACGAAATTCTGGCTGCGTTGTCATTTTGGTAGCGTCCAAAGGCTTTTTATAGACATTCAATTCTTGCTATTGGAAACCTTTGCCTTTTGTGTTAAAAAAGTATGAATACGAATAAAATATTTAAAATTAGGAGAAAAAAGAACTAATTTCGCGCCAAAATTCATAAAAACATGTTCAAAACGCAAGTATTGGTCTATTTACATGAAACCTATTAATCAGTAACATTTACATCATGAAGAGAAAAATTATCAGTTTCATTTTATTGGTTTTTATAGGGGTTAGCTCCATAAAAGCCCAGCAAGTTTGGAATTATAGCTACACAGGATCCGTTCAACAAATAGTACTCCCAGCAGGAAAATACAAGTTCGAGGCATGGGGTGCCCAAGGTGGATCTGGAGGTTGGTATTCGAATAGTAGTTTCGAGAGTACTGGCGGAAAAGGTGGTTACGCTGTTGGAGAACTAACGTTGTCATCTAGTCAAACGGTTTACGTGTATGTTGGTGGAGCTGGAGAAGGCTTCAACAACGGGCAAAAGATGCAAAGCTTGCCGGTTCGTGCAGGAGGATGGAACGGTGGAGGTAACAGCTACGGTGGTACTTATCCTGGAACTGGAGGTGGAGGAGCCACAGATTTTAGAACAAGCTCTAGTTCCAACCCAATGAATTCAACTTCATTGTCGTCAAGGTTTCTTGTCGCTGGGGGCGGAGGCGGAGGAGGAAACGCTAACTCCGCTACCCAATTAAGTGATGGTGGTGCAGGCGGTGGAACAAATGGAGTTACTATGCCAAATGCTACACAATTTTTTAATCG
>CBFHSD010000096.1:0-4994 GCA_965658375.1 Salibacteraceae bacterium | reverse complement strand
AAAATGAGCATGTCTGCAATATTAACGTGTGCCGGGCGTGAAACTACAAAACGAATGCATTCAGCAATATCTTCTGCCTTTAATGGGTCGAACCCTTTATAAACGTTGGCTGCTTTTTCTGCATCCCAATCAAAACGAACCATTGAAAATTCGGTTTCTACCAAACCGGGCGCAATATTGCTCACTTTGATATTTTTTGAGAGAAGGTCTAAGCGCATACCCTTTGATATGGCGTCAACGGCATGTTTACTTCCACAATACACGGTGCCGTTGGCATATGCTTCTTTGCCTGCCAGAGAGCCGATATTAATAACGCGCCCGCTTTTTCTAGAGGACATCCAAGGAATAACAATCCCAGATACATTTAGGAGCCCCTTCACATTGGTGTCAATCATGCGATTCCAGTTTTCAAAATCACCTTCATCTATAGATGCTTTTCCAGCAGCAAGTCCTGCGTTATTTATTAATACATCTACCCGCTTCCATTCTTCAGAGATTGAGGAAAGTGCAACTTGACATTCTTCTAGATTTCTAACATCAAAACATAAAGGAAGCACCTGGATATGTTGCTTTTCCAATTGTGCTTTCAGTTCACTAAGTCTTTCTGCTCTTCTGCCGGTGATAATGATGTTGTACCCCATTTCTGCAAGGCTTAGGGCGGTGGCTGTTCCTATGCCTGCCGTTGCTCCAGTAACTAAAGCGATTTTATCCATTGAATTCGATTGTAATTTGTTGATATATTCCAAAGGCCTTGGCCAATTCTACTCACGAATTTAAGCCTATTTTTGCAGCGTAAAATCAAAAAGCATGAACGCAGACACTCGTCCAGCAACTTTAGAACAAGCAAAAGACCTAGGTTTACTTGAAGAAGAATTCAAAAAGATAGAGGAGATCCTTGGGAGAACCCCTAATTTTTGCGAAATGTCACTTTACAGCGTTATGTGGAGTGAGCATTGTTCTTACAAGAATTCAATTAAATGGTTGAAAACACTTCCGAAGAAAGGTCCACACCTTTTGGTAGAAGCAGGAGAAGAAAATGCAGGTCTCGTAGATATTGGAAATGGCTTAGCGTGTGCTTTTAAAATTGAGTCTCACAATCATCCATCAGCAATTGAGCCATATCAAGGAGCAGCAACTGGGGTTGGGGGGATTAATCGTGACATCTTCACCATGGGTGCTCGTCCGATAGCTCAATTGAATTCACTTCGCTTTGGTGACATCAATAAAGACCGAACTAAATGGTTGGTGAAAGGTGTTGTGAAAGGCATTGGAGATTATGGAAACTCATTTGGTGTTCCTATTGTGGGTGGGGAAGTGTTTTTTGATGAGTCTTACAACACCAACCCATTGGTAAATGCCTTTTCGGCTGGTATTCTCGAAGTAGATAAAATGATTTCTGCCACATCAGGTGGTGAGGGAAATCCTGTTTACATCGTTGGTTCAGCAACGGGTAAAGATGGTATTCATGGAGCTTCTTTCGCTTCTAAAGATATTACTGACGAATCTTCAGATGATCTTCCTTCTGTTCAAGTAGGTGATCCTTTCCAAGAAAAACTATTGCTGGAGGCCTCTCTGGAGTTGGCAGATACAGATGCCATTATTGGTATGCAAGATATGGGTGCAGCTGGTATTACTTGCTCAACAACAGAAATGAGTGCGGGCACCGGTTTTGGAATGACAATAGATTTAGACAAAGTTCCTACAAGACAAGACGGAATGCATGCTTTTGAAATTCTACTTTCAGAATCTCAAGAGAGAATGTTGGTTGTTGTTAAGAAGGGCCAAGAAGAAGTAGTGGAATCGATCTTTAAAAAATGGGATTTACACGCTGAGCAAATTGGTGAAGTGGTAAGTGGAGATTTCGTAACCTTCCATAAAAATGGAGAAATGGTAGCGAAAGTCCCGGCCGAGTCACTTGTTCTTGGGGGCGGAGCTCCTGTTTATGAAAGAGAATATACAGAGCCAGCATATTATCAAGAGTATAAAAAGTTCAATATTGATCAGGTTGAATTACCATCAGACTTGAACAAGGTTGCCCTGAAGTTGATGGCTTCTCCTAACATTGCATCTAAGCGTTGGGTATACCAACAATACGATAGCATGGTAGGAACCCGCACAATGACAACCAATCTTCCATCAGATGCTGGAGTTGTGAATATAAAGGGTACAGATAAAGCAATTGCAATGACAGTAGATTGCAATTCAAGATACGTAAACGCAGATCCGTTTGTTGGGGCTCAGATTGCCGTGTCAGAAGCAGCTAGAAATATTGTGTGTTCAGGTGGTGCTCCATCTGCAGTTACAAATTGCCTCAACTTTGGGAATCCTTACAATCCAGAATCATATTGGCAGTTTGTGAATGCAGTGAAAGGCATGAGCAGTGCTTGCCTTCATTTTGAAACCCCTGTAACAGGCGGTAATGTTTCTTTCTACAACCAAACAGTAACAGACAAAGGTGATGAGCCTGTGTTCCCAACACCAACTATTGGTATGATCGGGATGCTAGATAAAGACAATGTGATGTCTCTTGACTTCAAAAAAGAGGGTGACTTAATCATTCTTATTGGCGAAAACAAAAATGACATCTCTTCTTCAGAGTACTTGGTGCATATTCATGGTGTAAAAGCATCAACTGCTCCTTACTTTAATCTAGAAGAAGAAGCCTTGGTACAAGAATCGGTAAGTGGTCTCATTGAGAAGAAGCTGATTCGTTCAGCTCATGATTGTGCAGATGGCGGTCTCTACACAGCTTTACTAGAAAGTGCTATGCCCAGAGGTCTTGGCTTCGAGATTAGCACAGACGAAAACATAAGAAAAGATGCTTTCTTATTTGGAGAGGCTCAAAGCAGAGTAGTAGTTTCTCTAGAAACAGAGAAACAAGATGAAGTAATGGAAGCCTTGGTAAGTGAAGGTGTGCCATTCAGTATTTTAGGATATGTAACTACAGGTGACATTGAGATAGATGGAGAAGCATTTGAATCTACTTCAACAATGAAAGAGATATTCGACAATGCGCATGAAGCCCAGTTGTCTTAAAAGCAAAGACTAAAGGCCCACTCCAAAATTCACCCTAAACACAGGGTTTGAATAAGGGCTGTAAACACTCTCGTTAACATTATAAAGAATGAGGAAGGATGTAAAAGTTCTTCCCATTCTTGTTCCAATACCACCTCCCACAAACAAAGATCCTATCCAAGACTTGCTTCTTGGGTCACTCCAGTACCCATTCAAAGCTTCATACTCTGTGTAAAGCATTAGAAAATCAGTCGCGAAGTATGTTGCGAATAAACTTGTTCCATATACACTTTCAGAGTAGTTGAGGTAACTGTCGTTATAATAGGTGTAAGTTAATCCCATTCCCCCAATCAAATCATCGGTTATATAGTATCCCGCCTTAGGCGATATGTTAATTAATGTTTGAGTTCCAAATTGAAGACCCACATTTCCGCCCAAGGTGAGTCTGTCAGAAAAGCTTTCTTTGCCATGGTTATTTTGTGAGAATACATAACTCGAGAAACAAGAAAGCAGAATGGCCAAGGTTGTTGTTCGAACAGTCGTTTTCATCGGCTAAATCTATAGAATAATATTGAATGAAAAAGATAGTAATCACAGGGGCAAGTTCGGGTGTTGGAGCTGGAGTTGCTTCACTATTGGTAAAGCAAGGTCATACAGTTATTGGTGTAGCTCGTTCCAAAGAAAAACTAGAGGCCTTGAAAAAGCACCTAGAAAATGAGAAAGGAATGTTTCATTGTTGCCTAGGGGACCTATCAAAATCAAATTTTGAGAACGCCATTAAAGGGTGTATAAATCAATTGGGGCTAGATCAAATAGATGTGCTTATTAATAATGCCGGATATTTGGTAAATAAGCCTTTTGGTGAATTGTCTATGTCAGACTGGCAAGCTGTATACGATGTGAATGTATTTGGGCCAGTTCGCTTAATCCGTTCTCTATATGCACTATTAGAGAAAAGTTCAGGGTCGCACATCTTGAACATATCTAGTATAGGTGGTATAAATGGAACCGATAAGTTTCCCGGTCTTTCTGCATACAGTTCATCTAAGGGAGCACTAAGTATTCTTACCGAAGTATTGGGGAAAGAATTCGCTAAAGACGGTGTACATGTTAATGCATTAGATTTGGGATCCGTCCAAACAGAAATGCTTGAGAAGGCTTTCCCTGAATATCGGTCTCCAACAACAGTAGAACAAATGGCACGCTTCATAGCCATGTTTGCGTTAAATGGACAGGAAGTATGCAATGGAAAAAACATACCTATTGCCCTAACATCAATCTAATCAGAGGGGTAGAAAACACGGCTAAAAATAAGTTGAAATAATTGGAGTTTTATTGTGTGTAGTCTCTAGGTTCTGTCTACATTTGCACCCCCAATCACAAAAAAGGCACTAATAATGCCGATGTTGTTTGTAATGACTACTCTTTAGAATAAGCCTAAATACCTGGCTTTTGGCAGGTAGAATAAAGCGTTGAAAATTTCCAAAAAAAGTTTTCTCTAATTCAAAAAGATAGTATACATTTGCACTCCCAAATTTTTCCAGTGATGGATTAATATTTGGGTGAAGAAAAGAGTTCTTTGAAAATATTGAAACAAACGTAAAAAGCGAATACCTAAGTTAATTATACTTTGAGTTGAGGACAGGGTTGAATGAGTTGTTTTTGATTGATAGAATTATTAAGAAATTACAACGGAGAGTTTGATCCTGGCTCAGGATGAACGCTAGCGGCAGGCTTAACACATGCAAGTCGAACGGTAACATTCTCAGCTTGCTGAGAGATGACGAGTGGCGCACGGGTGCGTAACGCGTATGCAACCTACCTTGTACATAGGGATAGCCCAGAGAAATTTGGATTAATACCTTATAGTATGTTAAGATCGCATGGTCTAAACATTAAAGCTTCGGTGGTACAAGATGGGCATGCGTGACATTAGCTAGTTGGTAAGGTAACGGCTTACCAAGGCTACGATGTCTAGG
>CBFHSD010000095.1:0-5396 GCA_965658375.1 Salibacteraceae bacterium | reverse complement strand
CGCACATCAGTAGACTTGATTTTACTGCGAATCACAAATTCTTCTTTCGAAGATTTAATGGTTCCTGCAGACAAATCTCGGTTGTTGCTTTGCACCGCTAAAACCACTTGGTTAAACGTGAGTCCAAAACGAAGCAACTCATCTTCTTGCACTTCAATGGAATATTCAATATCTGGGTAACCGCTCAACTTCACTTCTGAGATGAACCCGCTTGCCAAGAAATCTTTTTCGATGTCTTCTGAAAGCTTTTTTAGCTCAAACAAATCATTAGAACCAGTAAGGGCTAAGTAAGCAGCTCTACCAGACATGCGAGAGGTTTTTGCACGGTAAATGATGGGTTGCTCTGCCCCTGCTGGCCAAGAAGAAATACCATCTACAGCATTTTTAACTTCTTGCAGCAGTTCTTCCATATTGGTTCCTTCAAAGGCCAAAATGGTAACCAAAGAGCTGTTTTCAGAACTGTTGGAAGTCAGTTCATCAACTTCTGCAATTCCTTTTAGTGCTTCTTCAATTTTAATGGTAATCCCCTCTTCCATTTCTTCTGGAGAAGCACCTGGGTAAAACGTATTGATGGTAATGGTGGTAGGTTCTTGTTCTGGAAAGAACGCGCGATCCATAGAGTAGAAACTCAACCCACCAAAAATGAGGGTAAGCACAATAATGGCGTTGGCCCAAATGTGATGTTTTACAAAAAACTCAACCAGCTTATTCATGCTCTTTGGATTACAGTGCTACGTATTTGTAAGAAGAACTCACAAGGGTGATAGGTTCATTTACAATGACAAGTCCGTTTGGTAAGTCTTTAATAATTACATCATTCATATTGGTTTTTAAAATTTGAATGGGGGTTTTTACTAAACCACTGTCTTTTAGTGTATAAACATAATTTTCATCCACCAAAGCGCGTCTGCTCAGTTCAAACACTCCTTCTTGATCTCCCCCATAGATTTCTGCATCAAAGTACATTCCATCATAAATGGTTTCCTTTTCTTGGGTAATACTGGCGAACACGTCTATGGTTTGTGTATTGGCGTTCACATGAGAAGAGATGCGCTCCATCTTGGCATCAAGCGTGTCACCTTGATGGATTAAGTAAACCGGTGAGTTTTTACCAATGAGTTTGATCTCGTTTAACGCCACGGGAATTTGTACCTCTAATGCACTGTTTTGAATAATGGTACATATGGGTGAACCGGGATTTACGCTAGACCCAGCCTCTACTTGAACCGAAGAGATGGATCCAGAAAAAGGAGCGGTAATCCTGTATTTTTTCAGTTTTTCTTCATCGCTTTTGATGCCGTAGTATTCTGCCAAAACATTTTTTGTAGCGAGAAAAGTTTTCTCTTTAGAGCTCATGTCCTCTGGTAAAGAAGGCAATGCTTTCTCTACGTCAATCGATTCAAAAAAGGTGTTCCATTTTTGAAATGAATCTGGGTAATCCACACGAATATCAGCCATAGATAAGGCCATTAAATTGATGAACTGTGCTCTTCTTGCGTTCAAGCTCAATTTGGCATCTGTGTCGTATACTTTGGCAATCAATTCTCCTTTTTTGAAAGAAGCTCCAGATTTAAGGGGGATGGAACCCAAGAGGAGTTTTCCCTGTACTTCGCTTGAGATGCTTACAGATCTTTCTGAAATAACTCTTCCGTAGCTGTACACTTTAATAGGCAAAGTGGAGTTTTCTACGGCTACAGTCTTCACATATTTCAGACTGCTTTTTTGTGCTTTCGGTTTCTCTACTTTTTCATCTCCAGAGGTCAGTTTCCAGATAAGCCCAAACATGATAAGAGTTAGAATCAGTACAATAATTCCTTGTCTTTTCGCCATGTTTTGGTTCGCCTGATGTGTTGATTCCATAGTTGTCTTTTTTGGCAATTAGTTCATTTCTTCGTTAAAATAGATGGTGTAAAAGTGCATGCCTTTTTCTTCGTCAAAACCCTTTACTAAGTATTGAGATCCTTCTTGAACATCGTCATAATCTATTTTGATTTGAATATGGGTGTCAAGTTTAATAAGACTCTTTAATTTCTTTTTCTCCTTCTCAAAGGCCTGTTCATTTATTTCAAATTCTTCAGGCATTGGAATAAAACTGCGTTCAGAGAATTCAGTTTTAAACTGATCAAACTCCTGTTTTAACTCAGGTTCCTTAACAACATCCTCTACAAACTGTTCGAATTTGAATGCAGGCTTGGCCTCCATAAATTTCACCGCGTCTGCAATAAAGTCGGTTTGCTGTTTTTTATCAAAGTTTGGGGCCATAACCTCCTTGGCAAAATCTTCTACCATACTCACTACTTGTTGGGTATGTGTAGCTGGTGTAATATCTGCTTTTAGGCCTAAAAAATCTACTTGCCAATACTGCGTATCGTAGTTGTTGGCGTCTATGTTTACTGCGCGAAAACCTGTTTCTTCTTCAGTAAGAAACACCAAGCAACCTTTGTCAATTTTTTGAAACGGGATTCCTTTTTGGTAGCTGCTTTTGAGTGCATTATTAGAGTGGTCAAAGCTTAGAAACTCCTCTTTACGTTCCAGTTTGAATATGCCAATGGCATCGCAAATTTCTCCATCCAATACCAAATCTGTAAAATGGCAAATGAAACATTCACCGCTTTTGATGTGCGGATGTTCTGATTGGTTGTACAAATGAGTTGAAAGACCTTGCGCTAAAGATTGAAAGCCTTTCTCCTGTATGTGAAACGCAAAAACCTCTTCATAAACCAAACCTTCTGTAGATAGTTTATAAGAACCTTTTGCTCTAGTCATTGGCTTGAGCAAGTGGTTTTTAATTTTCAATGAGAAGGGATTTAATGGGTCATCAGAATGTTGAGTAGAGTGAACCATGGGTTCGTCCAAAATTTTAGTACCTACAAAATGAAGGGTGTATTGAGTGATTTCCGCTGCGTTATAGTCGAACATAAGGATGATTTAGGCACAAAAATCGCGAATTAAGTGCTTGTGGTAAAGCTTAGACCAACATTTCGAAAGGAATTGTTTCAATATTTTGATTGAAGTATTTAATTTGCATTCAAATTGAATCCGAATGAGTAAGCAAAGCATTATAGGTATGGTTGTTTGGTTGGTCACATTATTAGGACCTTTCAACATGGCTTTTTTAACTTTAGGTCAACCAGGAATGGCAACATTGGTATGGTTTGTACTCACATTAGTGGGTATGTCTGTTGGTGCCATTTACGTTTCTAAAGGAAGCGCAAAAAAATCAGCCTAATTCCAAAAGAAATCTAATGAAAGCTGCATGTGTTACATGCGGCTTTTTTTGTGCTTTGCAGTGAACTCAGCAACGGTGCTTTGACCTTTGTCTTTGTTATACCAAGTTTGAAGTTGGAAGGTGCTTTCATCTTTGCTAATCCCCTTCTCCTTGTTAGAGAGAAAAAGTGCTTGCAATTTGCTAGGTCGTGGTCCCCAAGAAAATTGAAGTTCATTTTGCGCATTGTAAACGTTGATAATAGGAATAGACATCCCACCATTGGTTAGAAACTGATTCATATACTCCTTGTTTTCATCTCTCAAGACGTAAGTTGTTTCAATCCTAGGATTACAATCGGCCAATTGTTGGATTACAGGTAAGCTGTGTGAGGCATCTCCACACCAAGGTTCTGAGATGATTACCCACTTTTCTGCCGTATTGATACTGCCGAAGTATGTTTCCACTTCTTCTTCAAGCTTTAATCGCTTGAACCAACGCTCAGATCGTTTGATGTTGAGTCGGGTGTATTTGTCAAATGCAGTTTCTTCTCTGGATGAAAGAAATTCTTCTGTGAAGAGTTTGTAGTAAGCTTCTTGGTTTATCCCTTGTGGAATCATATGATCTTTGTTCGTAGCGTTAGAAATAAAAAAACCCTTTCCGTGATAGAAAGGGTTTTTTTGAGGTGCTAACCGGATTCGAACCGATGTACGAGGTTTTGCAGACCTCTGCCTAGCCACTCGGCCATAGCACCTTTTCTTGAAAGGATGGCAAAATTAAGATTTTTGAGTTAACGATGCGTGTAAGTAGTCACGAATCTCACATCTGCTGTGTCATTTTCAATGGGTGCCCTGTGCTTGATGATTTCTACAGTGATGCGTGAAACAGAAGGGAAGGTTTCTGCGAGCTTCAGCTCAATACGTTGGCCAACATGTTCTATAAGATGAGAAGGCACTTTCATGGCTTCTTGACAAATGTCGCTCACTGTAACATAGTCAACTGCATCAGTAAGTTGATCTGATTGCATGGCCGCTCTAAAGTCACCTTCTATAATAACATTGGTTTCGAACCAACCACCTGCCTTGCGCTCTTCAGGGATACAGCCATGGAAGGCATAACTCTTAATCCCTTTGACATGAATTTGTTGCATTAGCTCAATTGCTCTAGGGCAGCATCAATACGCTGCAGTGTTTCGTCTTTTCCTAAGATAGAACAGATATGAAATAGCGATGGACCCATTCCCAAGCCTGTAATACAGAGCCTTAGACCTGGTCCTACTTTTCCAAAACCAATCTCTTTTTCTTCTAAGTAAGCTTTGAAGGCAGTTTCTAGGGCCTCTGCAGAAAAATCTGTTTCAGCGAACCTAGTTTTGATATCAAGCATAATGCTTGGGGTTTCCTCTTTCCATTTTTTCTTCACGGTTTTTTCGTCAAATGACGTTGGCGCGCTGAAGAAATAGTCTCCGTCTGCAATAAGATCATCTGGAAAATAAGCCCGTTCTTTCATTAATCCGCAAATCTGAGAGAGTGTCTTTAAGCTGATAGAAGTGTCTTTTGCTTGAGCCTTTTCAAATACCAGTTGGGCAAGGGCTTCATTGTTTTGCATGCGCAAGTACTGCTGGTTGAACCATTTGGTTTTTTCAGCATCAAATTTGGCTCCCGCTTTACCAACCCGTTCAAGAGAAAATGCTTCAATGAGTTCTTCCATAGAAAAAAGCTCTTGGCTTGTTCCTGGATTCCACCCTAGGAATGAGAGCATATTTACAAAAGCTTCTGGGAAATACCCTCGTTCGCGGTATCCACTTGACTGCTCTTTTGTAGTTGGGTCGGTCCAGTTCAATGGAAAAACAGGAAAACCAAGTCGGTCTCCATCACGCTTGCTTAATTTACCATTTCCATCAGGACGTAGAATCAATGGAAGGTGAGCGAATTTTGGAGCTTCCCAACCAAAGGCTTTGTAAAGTAGAATGTGCAGCGGGGCAGATGGCAACCATTCTTCACCACGAATAACATGTGTGATTTCCATCAAATGATCATCAACTATGTTGGCTAAGTGATAGGTGGGCATGCCATCTGACTTGTACAAAACCTTATCGTCAATGTTCGATGAGTTGACTACAACCCACCCTCTAATTTCATCATGAAAGCGCACTTCTTCATTGCGTGGCACTTTGAGGCGAATAACAAACGGA
>CBFHSD010000094.1:0-5435 GCA_965658375.1 Salibacteraceae bacterium | reverse complement strand
GGTTCCCGTAAGTACTCCACCTTTCAAACCAATGGCACCGGTCATACCAGTTTCTTCATCTATGGTAAAAAGTGCTTCTACGGCTGGGTGTGCCATTTCAGTACTTGCTAAAATAGCCATGATTGCGGCTACTCCCATCCCATTGTCTGCCCCTAAAGTTGTGCCTTTGGCTTTTACCCAATCTCCCTCAATAAAAGACTGTATGCCCTGGGTATCAAAATTAAAGTCGGTATCGTTATTTTTTTGGTGAACCATGTCTACGTGCCCTTGAAGTACCACTGTTTGGCGGTCTTCCATTCCGGGTGTGGCAGGCTTGGTAATTAAAATATTACCTATTTCATCTACTGAAGTAGGTAAACCTAAGGACTCTCCAAATTGAACCATAAAAGCGCGTACGCGTTCTTCTTTCTTCGATGCTCTAGGTACGGCATTCAAATCTTCAAAAAAGTTCCAAACGGCTTTGGGTTCAAGGTTTCTTACTTCATTACTCATATTGACTCTGTATTTGCCCCAAAAATAAGAGAGGTATGAGCAGGACAAAAAAAATCCCAAACCTTTTTCAAGATTTGGGATGATTAAATCAAGAATTAATGAATTGCATTAGATCTCTTTATTGGCTTTTTCTCCTCCACTTTGGGCAACTCTAAGTGTAAAATACCATTCTCATATTTCCCAGAAACATGATCCACATTCACCGCATTTTGCGGCAATTGGAAAGACCGAGTGAATGATGTTTTGCTAAACTCTTGTTTCGTAAAAGCCGCGTGGTTCTCTTTTGGCTCTTCTTTGTATTCAGCACTTACGGTCAATACATGGTCATGGACATCTACAAGAAAGTCTTCTTTTTTAAATCCAGGAGCTGCAAAGTCTAATTCATAACCCTCATCGGTTTCTCTAATGTTTACCGCAGGAAAGCCGTCTGATCGTTTCCCAAAGAAATTATTAAAAAGTTCATCTTCAAAAAAACCGTTGGTGGGTGCGTAATGTGGTGTTCTAACTAGTCTCATATCTTATTCATTTTTATTTTCAAAGACAAGTTCAAAGTAAATACCAAGTTCGTTTTTATGTCATTACGTCTTGATTATCAGTATAGTTATGAAACTTTGACACTTTTAATAGATGAAGCATGAAAGAATTTCCGGCTTTTTAAGATTTCATGAACACTTTTGCTTACCTACTTTTACCGACAATTAAAAACAATACCATGGACGCAACTATTATTGCAAGTGCTGAAGCTTGGACAAGCGAACATTTTGATGAACAAACAAGATCTGCTGCCTTTGAGCTTATTCAACGAGGTGGAGATGAATTGGCTGACGCCTTCTACAAAGACTTAGAATTTGGTACTGGAGGTATGCGTGGTATTATGGGCGTTGGAACCAACCGCATGAATAAGTATACCATTGGTCAAGCCACGCAAGGTTTAGCAAATTACCTGAATAAAGAAATTAAAGGAGAACAAATAAAGGTAGCCATTGCCTATGACTGCCGACATAACAGCGACAGCTTTGCTGAATTGGTAGGGAATGTTCTCTCTGCAAACGGAATTGAAGTTTTCGTCTACGAATCTCTAAGACCAACACCCCAACTGAGTTTTACAGTACGCGAATTGAATTGTCATGCGGGTATTGTACTAACAGCGTCTCACAACCCACCAGAATACAACGGATATAAAGTTTATTGGGGAGACGGTGCACAAATTGTTCCGCCACATGATGCAGCCATTATAGAAAACGTACGCCAAGTAGCTGTAAGCAACATCTTATTTGAGGGCGATGATGATCTTATTCACACCATTGGACAAGAAATGGACGATAAGTTTCAAAACGCTTGTGTTACTCAAGGCTTTAGCAATGAAGGTAAAGATGATTTAACTGTTGTGTTCACTTCTTTGCATGGCACATCTATCAAGTCAATCCCCCATGTGCTTGATAAAGCAGGATTCAAAAAGGTACATATTGTAGAAGAACAAGCAGAGCCAAATGGCGACTTCCCAACGGTGGCTTCTCCAAACCCAGAAGAACCAGAAGCTTTAAAATTGGCTATTGAATTGGCAGAGAAAACAAATGCAGACATTCTCATTGGTACTGATCCAGATGCAGATAGAATTGGCATTGGAGTTCGCGATCTTAATAACGAGATCATTCTTTTGAATGGGAACCAAACCGCTGCAGTAATGACTTGGTACCTTATCCAACAATGGAAGGCTCAAGGCAAACTCAATGGCAAGCAATACATTGCAGAAACAATTGTTACTACCGATTTACTGAAAGACATTGCCGATGGAGAAGGCATTCCTACCTATTTCTGCCTAACTGGGTTTAAATGGATCGCGAACATCATACATGAGTTCGATGGCAAAGAAGAGTTCATTGGCGGTGGAGAAGAGAGTTTCGGCTACATGGTGGGCGATTTTGTAAGGGATAAAGATTCTGTTTCTAGCGCCATGTTGTGCTGTGAAATAGCTGCTTGGGCAAACGCCAATGGAAAAAGTTTCTACCAATTATTGCTAGAGATTTATCAAGAGTTTGGCTTTTACAAAGAGCGCCTCATTTCAATCAAGAAAGGCGGAATGAGTGGCGCAGAAGAAATTGCCAATATGATGTCAAGTTTCAGAAAAGAAACACCAAAACAAGTTGGTGGAACCGCTGTAGTAGCCACCTCAGATTTCGATTCTAGTATGCGGGTTAATACAACTACTGGAACTGAAGAAGCCATAGACATGCCCAAAAGCAATGTGTTTCAAATCCATTTGGCAGATGGCAGTAAAATCACTGCACGCCCCTCTGGTACAGAACCAAAAATCAAGTTTTATATAAGTGTAAATAAGCCATTGGATCAATTGGCAAATGCAGCAAGAATAGAATCTGAACTTGAAAAATACATTGACCAAATCGTTGAAGATTTGAATATATAATTCTTTTCACCTTGCTTAGAACACAAAGGCAACTTACTGAATAGCAACCTATGACAGATCAAGCAGTTAAATCAAACAGTTCTCTTACCAAGTGGATGTACCCAGCCATTTTGCTGGTTTCATTTTTCATTTTGTACAACAAGGTTTTTGATGAAAAGCTTGACTTAAACGGTGACAATGCGGCTTACTTTGTTCATGGAAAAGGAATAGCTGAAGGTGCGGGGTATGTAAAATACAATACCCTTGCTCAAAAGCCAGCCAACCACTACCCTATTGGTTATCCAGTAATCATCGGGCTTACCATGAAGGTTTTTGGAGACGACATAGTGACTGTAAAACGTGCAAATGGATTTTTCCTATTGTCTTTTACAGTCTTGTTCTTCTTATTGATCAAGCACATTACAAAAAATGATTTATTGGCTTTCGGTACTGCCCTTTTGTGTTTATTAAACAGCCATTTGCTCCGCTACAGTACCATTATAATGAGTGAGGTCCCATACCTTCTTTTCTCCATTGTTACTGTGTACTATTTGATACAAAGCGATTGGGAGCAATCACCATTCAAAAACAGAAACTTCTGGACAATGCTCTTGTTTTTAGGAGTTACTTATTACATCAGAACTGCTGGTGTTGCCCTGTTTGGTGGTATTCTTTTGTATTTACTCTTCAAAAAAAAATGGACCTATTCAGGGGTGTTATTTGGTGGTTTCGCCATCTTCCCAATCCTTTGGAAAATAAGAGGGAATATGGCTGGCCTTGAAGGTAGCTCATACATGAAACAACTTTTACGTGTGAACCCTTACCGCGCAGAGTTGGGGCAAGCCGGAATTGGAGATTTCATTACGCGATTCTGGAACAACTTTGAACGCTACATTACTGTGGAAATTCCCAATGGAATTTTCCCTTTTCTGGATCGCCCACAAATAGATAGAGAAAGTGGTGAAATGATGCTCGAAATGGGCGATTGGATACTAGGTGTTCTCATCATCGCTTTGGTGTTATTCGGGCTTAAAAAATTGAGCAATTACGGAGACCTTTTATTTTTTTACTTATTGGGAACCTTTGGTATTCTAATGCTCTGGCCAGACGTTTGGACAGGTCCTCGCTTCTTAATTTCTATTCTTCCCATTCTCATTTTTTTACTGTTTTTCGGTTTATGGAATTTAGCGAACCTTGGTTTAGAAAAAGCGGGAAGTAAAGGACAGATTCCAGCTTGGTCATTATTGATATTCACCTTATTCTATTTCAAACCCATAGGAGAGTTAGAAAAGCAAGCAGATGCAAACTACCCAGCGCAATGGAAAAACTATTTTGCTTTGGCAGATTATGTGAAACGAAACACGAATAAAGTAACAACCGTTGTGGCATGCAGAAAACCGGAATTGTTTTACGTATTCGCAAATCGTTATACCATACGCTATAAAGATACACCTGAAGTGAGTGAATTGATTGCTAAACTTGATGAACAATCTGTTACTCACGTTGCTTTTGCTCCTTATCTGGGTTATGGAAGTGAGCAACGCTATTTGGCTCCTGCCTTGCAGTCTTCACCTCAATTGTTTCCTACTTTACAGCAATTTAAAAATCCGGATACCTGGCTCTTGAAATACGCTCGAAATTAGAAAGCACTTCTATCTCTCTTAAGATTCTTTACTCTCTCTTTTTGAATCCCTTAGCGAAAAATTTTGACCAAATAGTGATAATTCAGCTTCATAAAATGCCCTATTTTCGTTTTAGGCTCAAAATGGGAGGTCTGTTCATAAGTTAGTGAACAAAAATTCCCGAAAAGAGCTCCACTCTTCACTTGTACTACGAGCATAATTTTCTTTTGCGAAACTGCCAAAACTCGCCAAGCACCTAATAATTTAAAAACCAAACAGCTATGAAAATGAAAGCGCAGTTTTTAAAGAAATTTTAAGTAGACTCATAAATAAATTGAAAAATGAAACAGATTTTAATTCCAACTATCGTATCTATTATTTTTATTGCTTGTCAAAAGGAAGACACAACTTCTTCGACAGCCGTAGATCACATGAAAATTTATGAAATGAATGTGGAAACTACAAAAGCATACATGAATGCATTTGCAACTGCTGATTCGGTATCATTATTTTCAGATAAATATGTCTCAGATCAACTTTCAGTTTCACTTGCTGAATTTGGCCAAGATTCTTTGTCCAAAAACGCAATGATGGAATATTGGAGAACTTTCTGGAAAGTATGCAAAGACATAGAATTTACAGACGCCAAATACTATCCTGAATTAGATAGTCTTCACCGCCCTAATGGAAATGTAAGACTTTATGGGACTTGGGTAGGTACGGGCATCGCCACTGAGAAAACTGGAAAATTAAAATGGCATTCTCTTGTATACTTCAATGGAGAAGGGAAAATCATAAGACAATCTGAATGGGCAAACATGAATGACGTAATCAAAGTTCTCCAATAGCTATTTTGCTTCTCAAAAAAATAATACCCTTTACAATGCATTAAAAAATTATATGAGATAGAATTGTTA
>CBFHSD010000093.1:0-5533 GCA_965658375.1 Salibacteraceae bacterium | reverse complement strand
TATTCAGTTTCTTTTTTCACCATTATGAACCCATTTGGGGCAGGGGCAGTGATGCTCTCTTTCCTTGATGAAGATTCAACTAAAGATGATGTGCGCATTGTAGCCAACAAAAGTGGCAAAGCCATTTTAATAAGCACAGTAATTGCATTTCTACTTGGAACATACATCTTTCAATTTTTTGGAATATCAGCCCATTCTTTAAGAACATTTGGTGGGTTGATTTTATTGATGATGGGCTTGAGTATGGTTCAAGGTAGAAACAAGAAAATCAACGCATCAGACAAAGAAAGAGATGCTGCTAAAATCAAAGAGGACATCAGTGTGGTACCCTTATCAATTCCTATTATAGTTGGCCCTGGGTACATTACTACGTTAATTACCGCTAGTTCTGAAGCCAATAGCACATGGCATTATTACGGTGCAATTATTGGAATATTCATAGCTACCTTCTTTTGTTACCTTATCCTACGTAATATGATCTCCATTAAGCAGAAATTAGGGGTCAACGGATTGAGAATATTCACTCGAATCATTGGTTTAGTTGTTGGTTCTATTGGTGCACAGATGATCATTCAAGGAATCAAAGCACTCTGGATGTAAGCTCTACTTCATTTGATTCAGCAAGAGGAAAAAATTTCAATTACATTTGATTCGAAATTTAGGGTTTATGAACAAGTATCCAGCTTTTTCTTTTCAAAATATTTTACATTTTTTTGGCTTCATGGTATTCTTTTTAGGCGCTGATAGTTTAAGTGCTCAATACACTCTAAACGGCAACGCAACTAGCCTTTCCGGAGGTTGTGTAAGGCTAACAAGTGCCTCAAATACTCAAAATGGTAGTATGTGGTCACAGTCTACGCTCAACCTTAATCAAGATTTTGATTTAACGTTTGAACTTTTCTTGGGTAGTAATAACGGTGGAGCTGATGGAATGACATTCGTTTTAAGTCCTAACTCAAGCAATACTGGTACCGGAGGAGGTGGTATTGGATATTTAGGAATCACCAATAGCCTAGCGGTTGAATTTGATACTTGGCAGAATGGGAATTATGGCGATCCGACTTTTGATCATGTTGCTTTAATCTCAAATGGAAATACAGATCATGCTACCGCAAACACTTTGGTCGCTCCGGTTCAAGCATCTCCTACCAACATAAATATTGAAGACAACCAAGAACATACGTTTAGAATTAAGTGGTTCTCGGCTACCAATACACTAGAAGTATATTTTGATTGCAGCCTTCGTTTTTCTTACACTGGAAATATTATTGCCAATCAACTCAATAACAACTCAACAGTTCATTATGGCTTCACAGCATCTACCGGTGGAGCAAGCAACGTTCATCGCGTATGTCCACCTCCCGTTCCAGAAGGCACAGCTACAAACATTCTCCTTTGTTTAGGAGATACCGTGAGCGTTCAAGCACCATCATCAGTCACTGGAGCAAGTTACACTTGGTCAGCAGCTGCAGGCATTAATTCTTCAGGCCAGAATGCTGACCTCTACCCTTTTCAAAACACAACTTATAACGTTACAGTTGACCACCCCTGTTCAACTTTGGTCGATACATTTTATGTTGATGTTACCACACAATTTAATTCGGACTTCACTTTTCCGGATAGCTTGTGTGAAGGAACTCCTTCACTTATTGGAGTACCCGTTGTTCCTGGGGGTATTTGGTCTGGATCTGGAATTACAGATTCTATAGCAGGCGAATTTACTCCTGATACCGCTGGAATTGGAACCCACCAAATCACCTATACCCTCGGAGGAAACTGTGGGGCAGACACAACGATTCCCATTACCATTGTGGCTCTTCCAAATACTACATTCACCGTTCCCGATAAACTTTGCATCGCTGATACTTTAGACCTATCTCCTGCACAAAGTGGTGGAATTTGGAGCGGACAAGGTATTTTAGATACACTTAATGGAAGATTCAACTACAATGGTTTAACACCAGGGACTTACTTTATGTATTACACGATTAGTAGCCCATGTTTAAGTAGAGATACTGGCCAAGTAGAAGTCATTAGTCGTTTCAATCCAAACACAACGCAAGCCATTGGTATATGCGCCAATGACACTGTCGCTCTTACGGCAAGTCCAAACACAACTGGCATACCTGGTGTAGATTACACAGCATATTGGTCTGGAACTGGTGTTTATGACTCAAGCGGTTTAGTTTCTGGTCCATTGCTGGGCATTGGTGGGCCATACACACTCTATTACACCGTTTCTATGCCCGATGGAGGCTGCCCTGGAGTAGACAGCACCTTGGTAACGGTATATCAAACAGCACCGTCTGGCTTTACAGGTGGAACCTTTTGTAGCGATAATGAAGAACGTCAAAATGTTGGAGTACAATTCAATGGTGGAGATTGGTCCATTGTAAGTCCAACTGGTGGAGATACCACATTCAACCCTTTAAACTATAAACCCGTTGATTTAGGAGCTGGACAATGGATACTTACGTATACCATTTCTGATAGCATTACCGCAAATGGATGTGGGAGTTCACATAAAGATACAATCACCATTTATGAAACCCCAGAAACCCCAGAAATCAATGGAGGTTCTTATTGTGAAGGTGAAGAGATTACATTCACAACCAATGCATCGGCAGATACGCTTCTTTGGTTCAGCGACCAAGGTGGAAAAGACTTCATCACTTACGGAACTGAATTGAGCTTAAATGACACTTCACTTTCACCTCCTGATTACACTGTGTACATTCAAGCTATTAATGGTATTTGCAAAAGTGCCATTGGAAACGGCAATGCCTTAATTTACCCTAATCCAAATGCGTCTATTTTACCGAATGGCGATACTGTAGTTATTCCCGCTACCATTCAGTTTACAGGCAATGCCGGACTAGGTGGCAGCAACAGCTACAACTGGTTGGTTGATGGAACCCTCGATAGTGGAGATAGTTTGTTCTCTATTAATGTTAATGAGTACACTGTACCCTTCATTGAAGCACGCCTAGTTACAACAACTGAGAGTGGTTGCGCGGATACTGCTTACAGTATCATTTACTTAGATGTTATTCCTTCTGAAGTGAATATTCCCAATGTGTTTTCACCGAATGGAGATGGGTGCAACGACTTTTTTGGAGCCTACTCATCAAATTGTAATGGAGAAGGCGAGATTACTTTTTTAGAAGGATTTAGAAGTTACGAATGCACCATTTATAATCGTTGGGGAACGAAAATCTTTTCTTTTTCAGAAGGTGGAAATTGGGACGGTGGTGACTATACGGAAGGAACGTATTTCTACACCATTGAAGCTGTTACTTTCTCAGGAGAACTCCAAGCCTTCCAAGGAGGAATTACTTTACTACGTTAAACTTCAACGCATACTGTCAAAATAAAAGGGGTACTACAAAATGTAGCACCCCTTATTTGTTTAAAAAAGAGTCTAGTAAAACAACATTAATCCATTTGAATGCCGGCTTGGCTTAATGCATCATAGAGTTCTTTTTTAGTAGCATTTGTTGTTTCTACAAGAGGTAAGCGTACTTTTTCGCTCATTATTCCCATCATTTCCATGGCGCTCTTCACTCCTGCCGGATTCCCATCTTGAAACAGCAAAGGAATAATATCCATTAATTGAAAATTTCTTTGGCGAGCGGCACGCATATCCCCTTTTAAACCCAAATGAACTAGGTCAGAAAACTCCTTCGGTAATGCATTTCCAATTACCGAAATAACACCATCAGCGCCAATAGCCAACTGACTTAAGACCAAGTTATCATCACCACTCAAAACAACGAAGTCTTCCGGGCGATTCTTTAGTAATTGACCCATTTGATCTAGATCTCCAGATGCCTCTTTAATGGCTACGATATTCTTCTGCGATTTAGCCAAGGCTCTTGTAGTTTCTGCGCGAACATTACTCGCGGTTCTTCCAGGGACATTGTACAAGATTACTGGAACTGGACAAGCTTTTGCAAAGGCTGAGTAATGTGCAAAAATACCTTGTTGTGTAGGTTTATTGTAATACGGACTAGCAGATAAACATGCGCTTACTCCTGACCAATCAAAACTTCCGAATCCATCAATTAAACCTTGTGTGTTATTTCCACCATGACCTAACACCAGTGGCAATCGATGATTTAATACCTCTTTTGTAAAGCGTAAAACTTCTTGTTTCTCTGCCATGGTTAAAGTAGCAGATTCTCCTGTAGTTCCTTGAGAAACCAGATAATCCACTCCACCATTTACGCAACGGTTAATCAATCTCTCTAAAGCGGTAAAATCAACGCTATTATCTGTTTTGAAAGGAGTTACCAATGCAATTCCAAGTCCTTTTATTTCATTCATACGCTTGAGTTTTTAGGGTTAATCATTTTGGTGAAGTGTATGGTCTGTTCAATCAGTAAAGGAAGCGATTCTGATCCAGACAAGTCAATGATCAAATCCGGTTGAATTAGTTGAGTTGCTCCTCTTTTTCCCGTGGTAAGTTTCGCTTTTGTACTTGCTATAACCCAATCAATAACCAATGACTTATGTAAATTCAAGTTCATTAAAATATCATATTGATACTTGGTAAAACCATCAATAGCAGCAGGTTGAGGTTCTAACCAAAACTTAAGGTCTTGAAGACAGAAAAAATTGAGTTCTGGAAAGCGCTTTGTGTAATCGGGTAATTCTTTTTCTGGAATAAAGCCAATGACCTTGACCTTTTGAATGCCTTCTTCTACACTTAAGTTCTTGTAAAATTTGTTGATTAAAGTAAGGTCTGTTTCACTCTCAGCCGTAAAAACGAGGCCAATAGAAAGTGCAGAGTTCAAATTTGTAAACCTTGGCTTACCTTTTGATTCAGAGCTTTTTACAAACCGTTTCAATTGAAACTTACCAATCGTATTTTTAATTTGTTGAATCATTTTCTTATCAGCTTCAAAAATTCTGCTTCAGAAAGCATGGTGATTCCCAAATTTTGAGCTTTGGTAAGCTTGCTCGGCCCCATGTTTTCACCAGCAACCAAAATTGAGGTTTTTTTAGAAATAGAACTTACATTCTTACCGCCATTTAATTCAATCAAGGATTTTAATTCATTTCTGCTCACGGTTTCAAAAGTTCCACTGATAACAATACTTTTCCCTTCCAGAATTGTGCTTGTAAGATCCTGCTCTTCCATTCTGAACTGAAGACCTGCATTTTGCAAACGTTCAACTAATTCTTCATTGACTGAGTTTTGAAAGAAATCAAGCACGCTTTGAGCAATTACTTTTCCTATTTCTGGAGTTTCTTCTAGCTGCTCTAATTGAGCCGACTTAAGCCCATCAATATCTTTGAACTGTTTAGCGAGTTTTTTTGCAACCGTTTCTCCAACATGACGAATTCCAATGGCAAAAAGCACCTTTTCAAAAGGCTGTTTCTTGCTGATTTCTAAACCTTCTAAAAGCTTATTCACAGATTTATCTGCCATCCGATCCAATTGCATCAAATCTTCATATTTGAGTTCAAACAAATCAGCTTGGTCTTTAATCAATCCCCCATCAAATAGTTGCTGCACAGTTTCTGTTCC
>CBFHSD010000092.1:0-5738 GCA_965658375.1 Salibacteraceae bacterium | reverse complement strand
GCCAAACGTGTGCACAAAATCGCCCAATTCTAGGTCACATACTTGAGCCATCATTTGGGTCAATAAGGCGTAAGAAGCAATGTTAAAAGGCACACCTAAAAAAGTATCTGCACTGCGTTGATAAAGTTGGCAGCTCAATTTGCCCTCTTGCACATAAAACTGAAACATGGTATGGCATGGTGGAAGTCCGGCTTTAGCCATTTCTTCTATCTCTGAGGCATTCCATGCAGAGATGATGAGTCTTCTGCTGTTGGGGTTGCGCTTGATTTCTTCTTCTACCCATTTGATTTGATCAAAGCCGTTGAAGTCTCTCCATTGTCTGCCGTAAACGGGGCCTAATTCTCCCCATTTTTGAGCAAAGTCATTGCTGTTGGCAACCTCTTCTTCAAAAGTGCGCATAGCGCTTTTCCATTCTGCCGAGTATTTGGGCAGTGATGCTGCTTTGCCCGTTTCTTCTAAATAGCGTTGAAAAGGCCAATCGTTCCAGATGCGTACTTTGTTTTGAACCAGGTATTGGATGTTGGTGTCTCCTTGTAGAAACCAAAGCAATTCATGAATAATGGATTTTAGATGAACCTTTTTGGTGGTAACAAGAGGAAAGCCCTCTTGCAAATCGAAACGCATTTGGTAGCCAAAAGTACTGATGGTTCCCACCCCAGTTCTATCTTCTTTTTTAACGCCATTGTCAAGAATATGACGCAATAAATCATGATACTGCTGCATGCTACAATGTTAGTAAAAACCAAAGAAATTAGTGCTTGAAAAGTGCTGCGAAGCAGGAGAAGTTATCAATAGAAAATCCCTACCAAACAAGCGGTAAATAGGCAGGCAAGTGTACCTGCGATGAGCGCTTTTAAACCCAGTTGAGAAAGTTCTCCTTTTCTTTCGGGAACCAAGGCGCCAATGCCACCTACTTGTATGCCAATAGAAGCAATGTTCGCAAAACCACAAAGGATATACGTGGCCATGATCATGCTTTTTTCATGCACAAAATCACCATTGGCTTTCAACTGACCCATGGTAACGTAAGCGTAAAATTCGTTGAGAATGGTTTTTTCTCCCAGCAACTGCCCCACAAGCACCATGTCTTCTGCGGGCACACCAATCATCCAAGCAATGGGAGCACCTAAATAGCCCACTAAAAATTGAAAACTCAATTCAGTGTAACCCGTGTTTAAAGCGATCCAGTTGTTTATTCCTGTAAGGTCTCCCGTCCAAAATAGAAGGTAATTGCCCAAGTAAACCAGCGCAGTGAAAACAAGGAGCATGGCTCCAACATTAATGGCGAGTTTCAGTCCGTCAGTAGTGCCGTTGGTAATGGCTTCTAGCACGTTGGCCGATTTGATTTCATCTGCAATCTGCGCTTTTTTAGCAATGGCTTTTGTTTCTGGTACTATAATCTTGGCAGCTACCATGGCTGCTGGGGCAGAGAGTACGCTGGCGGTGAGTAAATGTTTGGCGAAGAGCACCTGTTCTTGCGAACTATCACCACCTAAAAATGCGATGTAGCTTGCCAATACACTGCCTGCAATGGTTGCCATTCCCCCTGTCATCATGGCCATGAGCTCTGAGCGAGTCATGTTGCGCAGGTAGGGCTTAATGAGAAGGGGAGATTCTGTTTGACCCATAAAAATATTGGCTGCTGCCGAAAGTGATTCTGCACCACTCAAGCGCATGAGTTTGCCCATGATGCGCGCAAATATTTTCACGAAAAACTGTAAAATGCCATAGTAATAAAGGATGGCCGACAAGGCAGAAAAGAAGACGATTTTGGGCAGCACCGTAAAAGCGAAATTGATGAGAGAGGGTTCCATCTTTTGAGTAACAAAAGAATCCATCAAGAAAGAAATCCCGAAATCGGTGAAAGAGATGACTTTGACAAAGGCTTTCCCCAACCAATCAAAAATATGTTCTATCCAACCTATTTGAAGAATGAGAATGGCAATGATCAATTGAATCAACAAACCTACACCAACGGTATACCAACTGATGTTTTTTCTTTTTTCACTTACCAACCATGCCAGTCCAACACAAAAAGCGATACCCAGAAGTCCTCTGAAAATGGAGTTGAAAGAGATTTCTGCGAGAATCATGCTTATGGGTTCAAGGGTAATGTGCCTATTTGCGGTTGTTGAGTTCGTCTCTTAATCGAGAAGCCAATTCGTAATCTTCATTGGCAATGGCTTCGTTGAGTTTTTCTTCCAGCTCTTCTTTGCTCAAATGGTGGTATTCGCCCAAAGCTTCAGAAACAAACTCTTCGTTAATTTCCGATATATCTTCTTCACTTTTGTCATCATCCAACAACATTCCTGCCTGATCTAGGATGAAACTAAAAGCTTGAATAGGGCAGTTGTAGCGAATGGCTAAAGCAATCGCGTCAGAGGAGCGCGCATCGATCTCTACTTCTTGGAAGTCTTTTTCAACAACAAGTTTGGCAAAGAATATTCCTTCTACCAAGTTGTAAATCACCACTTCTTTGAGTTGAATATCAAATTCATCGGTGAGTGATTTGAATAAATCGTGGGTGAGCGGACGTTGTGGAGTCATTTTCTCCATTTCAATAGCAATGGCTTGGGCTTCAAAATTTCCGATGATGATGGGAAGTCTCCTTTGACCATTTTTTTCTGAAAGTACTAGGGCATACGCTCCAGTTTGTGTTTGACTGTATGATAAACCCTCAATCTCCAACTCAATTTTCTTCTCGTCCATGCGCTCAATCTTCCTCGTGCTGCGAATATAATTTATCGGATTTGCAAAACCCTAAGTTAGAGCATAAAAAAAGAACCTTCAGAAATTCATCCGAAGGTTCTTCCTTATATAATGTGCTTTTAATTGTTTGCTTGAAAAGCTTTGATTGCCGCTGTAAGTTTTGGAACTACTTCAAAAGCATCTCCAACTACACCGTAATCTGCCGCTTTAAAGAATGGCGCTTCAGAATCTGTGTTAATCACCACAATAACTTTACTTCCATTCACTCCAGCCAAATGCTGAATGGCTCCAGAAATACCAATAGCAATGTATAGGTTTGGTCTAATGGCAATTCCTGTTTGGCCTACATGCTCGTGATGAGGTCTCCAGCCAATGTCTGCAACGGGTCTAGAACACGCTGTTGTAGCGCCAAGTGTTGTTGCCAACTCTTCAACGATACCCCAGTTTTCTGGTCCTTTCATTCCTCTACCCGCTGATACTACCAATTCTGCTTCTGGCAATGGCACCATATCTCCACTGGTTTCTTTGTGAATGCCTTTTACACTCACTGAAGCAGCACCTAAATCAGCACTAAATGCTTCAACTTCTGCTGTTCCTTCGCCAGCAGCAGCACCAATAGAATTTGGAATAATGGCTACAATTTTCACGTCTGTTTTAATCGCAACGTGTGCAAAAGCTTTCCCTGAGAAAACTGCTTTTTTAACTGTAAATCCATTTGATGTGTTTGGGTAGTCAACTACTCCAGAGATTAAACCTGCGTTCATTTTGGCAGCTACCATCGGAGCAACAGATTTACCCGTGTAATCTTGAGAGAACACCAATACATCAGCGCCAGCAGCAGAAGCCGCTTGTTGCGTGAGTTTACTCAATTGAGCAGGGTCCATAGCAGAAGCTTCAGCACAATGCATTACTTTACTTGCTCCGTAAGCTCCTAATCCAGCTAGGTCTTCGTTTGATGCGTTTCCGTAGGCAAGAGCTACAGCATCGGTTCCTAAATCACTCGCCACTTTTGAAGCATAAGACACTGCCTCATACGATGACTTCGTTACTTTTCCTTCTAATACGTCTACAAATGCTAATACTGCCATGATTAAAGTGCTTTTGCTTCGTTATGTAATAAATTCACCAATTCTTCCATGTTGTCTGGATCTACCAATTTCACAGCAGATTTAGAAGGAGGAAGCTCATAGCTTGTAATTTCTGTTAACGCTTCTGCGCCAGATGAAGGAACAACTTCTAGTTTTTTACTTCTTGCTGCCATTATTCCTCTCATGTTAGGAATACGTTGTTCGGCCATTCCTTTTGCTGCGCTTAGTACTACAGGAGCACTTGCTTCTAATTCTTCTGTACCACCTTGAATATCTCTCACCGCTTTCACCGTGTTTCCATTAACATCAAGTTGAGATGCATTAGAGATGTAAGGAAGATCCATTAAACCAGCAACCATTCCGGGAACCTGAGATCCGTTGTAATCGATGGTTTCTTTTCCGAATAGAATCAGATCAAAACCTTTGTCTGAAGCGTAATCTGAAATTTCTTTTGCTACTTGAAATGCATCTGTAGGTTCTGCATCAATGCGCACTGCATCGTCTGCACCAACCGCAAGAGCTTTACGAATCACGGGATCACAATCTGCACCACCAACCGTAATAGTTGTTACAGATCCACCGTTCGCTTCTTTTAACTCAATACCTCTTACAAGAGCATACCACTCGTCATAAGGGTTTACTATGAATTGAACACCGTTGGTATCAAATGCTGTGTTATCCGCAGTGAATTTGATTTTACTCGTAGTGTCCGGAGCCTTACTTATTGCTACCAGAATTTTCATCTGAAATGATTTTTAAATTAGAAATTTAGGTCGCCAAAACTAACGAAAATCAGTTGGTTTTGGGGAATGAAACAAACATATTATGCACGCATAACAAGTGATTTTTGAAATCGTTCACAGATGTGGCTAGAAAACATACTTTTGTGCCTCTTTCATAACAAGAAGATTATGCGTACTATTCAATTTCGCGAGGCGATAAAGGAAGCCATTGATGAAGAAATGTCGAGAGACCAGAATGTATTCATCATGGGAGAAGAAGTGGCCGAATACAATGGTGCTTACAAAGCTACCCAAGGGCTACTGGATAAATATGGTGATAAGCGTGTAATAGATACACCTATTGCTGAGTTAGGTTTTGCAGGTATTGGTGTTGGAGCTGCCATGAATGGTTTAAGACCTATTGTAGAGTTCATGACATGGAACTTTGCAATTTTAGCTGCTGACCAAGTGATTAACTCTGCAGCCAAGATGTTGCAAATGAGTGGTGGTCAATACGGTTGCCCAATTGTATTTAGAGGACCTAACGGTCAAGCTGGTCAATTGGGTGCAACGCATTCACAAGCTTTTGAAGCTTTTTATGCCAATGTGCCGGGATTAAAAGTGATCACTCCATCTAACCCATACGATGCCAAAGGCTTGTTGAAGTCAGCTATTAGAGATAACGATCCAATCGTCTTTTTTGAATCTGAAAAGATGTATGGCGACAAGGGAGAAATTCCTGAAGGAGAATACCTGATTCCTATCGGGAAAGCCGATGTAAAAAAAGAAGGTAAAGATGTTACTCTAGTTACTTTTGGGAAGATTTTGAAAGTAGCATTAGCTGCCGCTGATGAACTTGCAGAAGAAGGGATTGAACTGGAAGTGATTGATTTGAGAACAATTCGTCCAATGGATACAGCTGCAATTGTGGAATCTATCAAGAAAACCAATAGGCTCATTGTTCTGGAAGAAGGGTGGCCATTTGCCTCTATCTCTAGCGAAATTGCATATCAAATTCAAAGTCAGGCATTTGATCATTTAGATGCGCCTGTTCAAAGATTAACACAATCAGATACACCTTTTGCGTTCGCACCTACATTAATAGAAGAAGCCTTACCGGGTGTTCAAGATGTGGTGAATGCAGCTAAAGCAAGCCTTTACAGACTCTAATAGATGTGAAACCCAGCCATTTTAGGGGTTTTTTATATTTGTGCCCTTT
>CBFHSD010000091.1:0-5860 GCA_965658375.1 Salibacteraceae bacterium | reverse complement strand
TTTATTCATATCCAGAATATATCTACCATCAAAGCGAAGAGAAAATTCGTGTGGTAATTGCTGGGTCTCACGGAAAAACTACCATTACCAGTATGGTGCTTCATGTTTTAAATCACTTGGGTAGAAATTTTGATTACATGGTTGGTGCGCAGCTTGACGGGTTCGATACCATGGTAAAGTTGACACAGGAATCTCCAATTATAGTTTTAGAAGGAGATGAATACCTGTCTAGCCCAATAGACCGTAGGCCTAAGTTTTTATGGTACAAGCCACATGTTGCTTTGATTTCGGGAATTGCTTGGGATCACGTAAATGTATTCCCAACTTATGAGAATTATGTGGAACAGTTTGAACACTTTGTTGAAAGCTTAAGCGAGAATCAATCGACTTTGGTTTTTAATCGCACCGATTCAGAGGTAAAGCGCATTGCAGAGGCTCACAGAGCTGATGTTGTTAAAATGCCTTATGGTACGCCCAAACATCAAATTATTGATGGCCATACTTATTTAGTAAAGGAAAATGGAGAAAAGGTGGCCTTAAAGATTTTTGGAGATCATAACTTGCAAAATCTGAATGGTGCTTTTCACATATTAAAAGCGCTTAATGTTTCTGATGAACAGTTCTTTGATGCAATTCAATCTTTTGAGGGTGCGGCTAAGCGCTTGGAGTTGATTGCTGAAAATGATAGCACCAAAGTATTTAAAGATTTTGCCCATTCGCCAAGTAAACTTCAAGCTACCTGTCAGGCAGTTAAAGTTCAATATTCAGATAGAACTTTAGTAGCAGTTATGGAATTGCATACTTTCAGCAGTCTTACTTCCTCTTTTTTGTTGGAGTATAAAAATGCGCTTAATGCAGCTGATGTAGCAGTAGTTTATTTCAATCCTTCGGTAGTCGCAAAAAAGAACCTCCCTGAAATTACAAAAACACAAGTAAAAGACGCTTTTGGTAGGGAAGATGTAATGGTATTTACAGAGTCAGACTCACTTGCTAATTTTCTAAAAGGCTTGGAATGGACAAGAAAAAATCTTCTTCTCATGAGCTCTGGGAATTTTGATGGAATAGACCTCGACTCTTTCGGCAAAGCCTTAGTAGAAAAGTGATAGAAATCAGCATTGATTCCATCTTTGAATCTCGTATATTCGCTGCCTAAATCTTTCTTGAAAAATGACTCAAGTAAAAAAGCGTATTTGGCTTTCTCCACCGCATATGGGTGGCAATGAAGAGAAATATGTGAAAGAAGCATTTGATGCAAATTGGGTGGCGCCTGCTGGTCCTAATTTAAATCGTTTCGAAGATTGTCTTTCGAAATACTTTGGTGTAAGTTCTTCTTGTGCCTTAAATTCTGGAACTGCTGGTTTACATCTTGCTTTGATCAATGCAGGAGTGAAACAAGGTGATTATGTACTGTGTCAGTCAATGACCTTCATTGGGTCTGCAAACCCAATTATGTATTTGGGTGCCCATCCAGTCTTTATTGATTCGGAGATGGATACCTATAATATGGATCCCGATCTAACACGAAAGGCCATTGAAGACATCATCAAAACAAAGAAGAAAAAGCCCGCTGCTATTATTCCTGTTCATCTCTACGGTATGCCAGCGAAAATGGCAGAACTTGAGGAGATTTCTATGGAGTACGATGTTCCATTGATAGAAGATGCAGCTGAAGCAGCAGGTTCAAAATACCTGGGTAAAGCTTGCGGTTCCTTCGGAAGAATGTCAATATTGAGCTTTAATGGAAATAAGGTTATCACTTCATCGGGTGGAGGGGCGTTGCTTTCGAACGATACGTATATGGTGGATAGAGCTCGTTTTTTATCAACTCAAGCCAAGGATAATGCCCCTCATTATGAGCACTCAAAAGTGGGGTATAATTACAGAATGAGTAATATATCTGCCAGTATAGGTCTTGGTCAAATGGAGGTTTTAGATGATCGAGTTAGGGGTAGACGCGCCATTTTTGATGCATACAAAAAGGAGTTTGAAAACTATGAAGGCATCGAGTTTTTACTCGAACCCTATGGCTTTTACAGCAACAGATGGTTGACCACCATTTTGGTTCACCCAGAGAAAACCAACGGAATAACAAGAGAGCATATACGATTGGCTTTGGATGCCAAGAATATTGAAAGCAGGCCTTTATGGAAACCATTGCATATGCAGCCTCTATTTGAAGGCTCTATTTACTATGGAAACGGTGTAAGTGAATATTTATTCCAGAAGGGGCTATGCTTACCAAGTGGAACCAATATGAGTGATGAGGATCTAAAGCTGATTTTTAAATCAATCCATGAAATTTTAAATCATTCGAGCTAGATATTCTAATTTAGCATCAAGGCGATCCTGTTTCCTGTCGTTCTCTAAACAGAGGATGAGCGTGAACTTTTATTTAAATAGACTGATTACTTTTGCAGGCCTATGAGTAACAATAAAGAAATAGGCTTTGCAGTTGTTGGAGCTGGCCATATAGGAAGGCGCCACGCAAACATTATCAATGGTTTTTCAGGAGCTAGTTTAATGGCTGTAGTAGACATTGACGAAAGCGCCAAGAACCACGAATTATATCCTTCAGGAATTCCATTTCAGACTTCTTTAGCACCAATACTCGAAAACGATGAGGTTGAGGTTGTAAACATTTGCACTCCAAATGGTTTACACTCTGACATTGCCATCGAGTGCTTAGCCGCTGGAAAACATGTGGTGATAGAAAAGCCTATGGGTCTGAGCAAAGCCAAATGTGAGGAGGTTATCTTCAAGGCTTTGAATATGTCTAAGCAGGTTTTTGTTGTTAAGCAAAATAGATATAGTCCTCCAAGTAAGTGGTTGAAAGAAGTTGTTTCATCGGATACCATAGGAAAGGTAGAAATGGTTCAAATCAATTGTTATTGGAACAGAGATGAACGCTATTACAAGGTAGATCATGCTACTGGGGAACGCATTGGTTGGAAAGGTTCATTAGACATGGATGGTGGTACTTTATTTACCCAATTCAGCCACTTCATTGATATCATGTATTGGGTTTTTGGAGATGTGAAAAATATACAATCCTCATTTGCAGATTTCACCCATGCTAGGTCTACAGATTTTGAAGATTCGGGTCTGGTTCAGTTTGAATTCGTGAATGGCGGTTTAGGTTGTATCAATTTTTCTACCGCTGTTTGGGATACAAATCAGGAAAGCTCAATTACCGTAATTGGAGAAAAAGGATCTTTAAAAATTGGTGGGCAATACATGAACGAAATCGAGTATTGTCACATTGAAGATTACACCATGCCTGAGCTACCCCCAACAAATCCGCCTAACGACTATGGCCCATTCAAAGGGTCAGCGGCCAACCATCATTATGTGATAGAAAATGTGGTAAACACATTGAGAGGTAGAGATACCATAACAGCAAATGCGTTGGAAGGCTTAAAAATTGTGGACATTATAGAACGTATTTATAAGTCTCGAGATCTAAAAGCCTTGAAAGGATAACTTATGGTGAGGTTCGGAATTGTTGGTTGTGGCCACATCGCCAAGAGACATGCTAAGCATATTATTAATCATACAGAAGGAGAACTTGTAGCTGCCTACGATATAGACCAAGAAATCCTCAATTCTTTTTGCGAAACCTATAAATGTGAATCTACTTCCAATTATTTAGAATTGATCAAAAACAAAAGCATAGACTGCCTTGTGGTATGCACACCAAGTGGTTCTCATGCTGAGCTTGTAATATTAGCCTTACAAGAAGGTCTCAACGTTTTGGTAGAAAAGCCAATGAGTATTTCCTTTGAAGATGCTGTGAACATGGTGGAGGTTTCTCAGAAGTCAAAAGGCGACTTATACGTGGTCAAACAAAACAGATTCAATCCTCCAGTGGTAGCTTTGAAGAAACTAATGGATGAAGGCGCTCTTGGGAAGTTGTACCAAGTCAATGTCACCTGTTTCTGGAATAGAAATGAACGTTATTACAATTCTTCAAATTGGAAAGGAACCAAAGCATATGATGGAGGGATTCTTTACAATCAGTTCAGCCACTTCATAGATGTATTGTTTCATTTATGCGGAGGAATTCAAGACGCAAGAGGTTATATCTCGAATGTCAAGCATGAGGGTATTATAGAGTTTGAAGATTCTGGGGCTTTTATTTTCACCTTAGAAAATGGAGCTATCGGATCTTTACAAGTGAGTACTTGTGCACATGATAAAAACCACGAGGGAGCCATTACCATACTAGCAGAAAAGGGAATTGTTAAGATTGGTGGTAAGTACCTCAATACTATAGATTATAGCAGTCTTGAAAAGGGAAGCTTAGATCATCTTCCAAAATCAGCGCCTGCCAATGATTATGGTTATTACCAAGGAACAATGAGTAATCATGATCAAGTCATTGATAATGTGATTCAAGCCATTTATGGAAATGAACCCATCATGACTTCAGCCATTGAAGGCATGGAGGTGGTAAAAATGATTGATCAACTTTACAAGGGCTCAGAATGGATAGATTAAAGATAGTTTTAGCAACAAACAATCCAGGCAAGCTGAAAGAAGTTCAAGCTCTTCTTGGGAAAGATTTTACTATACTTTCTTTGGCAGACATTCATTTGGAAACTTCCATTCCAGAAGATTTCGAAACATTAGAGGAGAATGCTTTACAAAAAGCCCTATTCATTCATGAAAAAACCAAAATGAATGTGCTCGCTGATGACACAGGGTTAGAAGTGAAAGCACTTAACGGGGAGCCAGGAGTGTATTCTGCCAGATATGCGGGAGAACCAGCAGATTTACAAAAGAATATAGAGAAACTACTCAGAGAAATGAACGGGATTCCGAACAGGAAGGCGCGTTTTAGAACGGTGATGGCTTTGATAATCAATGAGAAGCAAATCATTTTTGAAGGCATCTGTGAAGGAGAGATTTCAGAGCATCGAAAAGGGCAAGAAGGTTTTGGTTACGATCCAGTTTTTGTTCCAAAAGGAAGCCAATTAAGCTTCTCACAAATGCCAATGGAAGAAAAGAACGCCATATCTCATCGGGGTAGGGCTCTTCAGAAAGTGAGTGAATATCTAAAGCAGCATTCATAGATGCAATTACAGTGGTTAAATGATGGTAAATTATTTCAGACCCTTCGTTTCTCCCCAAGGCAAAAACATACATTTGTTGAGACTCTTTAATGAGAAGTAAAGTCGCTACATGAACAAACTATGGAAAATGAAAGCCTTCAGCCGAGGCGTAAATATGCTGATCGCCTTCGCAGTTATCGCTGTATTGCCTTCATGCATACCTACTAAGAAAATGATTTATTTGCAAGCTGCGGAAGAGCTTGCAGATTCTTTGGATACCACTATGCATACCTATGCGATCCCAGAATACCGTTTGCAGGTGAATGATATCATTGATATCCAAATCAAAACCTTGGATCCTGAGTTTACGAGAATTTTCAACCCAAACGTGTCGGCTGCTCAAGCTATGAATACAGGAGTACAAAATGGTGGGGATATGTATTACATGAATGGGTATACAATCAATGATTCTGGAAATGTAAAGGTTCCAATCATTGGAGAAGTTCAAGTAGTTGGTATGACCATAAAAGAAGTTGAAAAGATTATACATACTGCATTCTTGGAGTTTTTTAAGCAGGGTAAGTTTTACTTAACTGTGAAACTTGGGGGAATTCGGTTTAGCGCATTGGGTGAATTCAATAGACCTGGTAAATACACTATTCTCCAAAATCAATTGACCATATTTGAGGCCATTGCCAGTGCTGGAGATTTAAATATGGTGGCAAAGAGAGATGGTGTTAAGCTTATTCGACAATATCCATCGGGCACAAAAATTCATCATGTGAATTTATTAGACCAGAGCATTATAG
>CBFHSD010000090.1:0-5878 GCA_965658375.1 Salibacteraceae bacterium | reverse complement strand
TAAGAATGGAATCTGATTAGAACAAGTAAGTACTACAATTTGAATGTCTCTGTAAACAGTGCTAATCAGCTGACCGGTTGCAGGATCATACTCATCTACTCTTACAACCACAACAAAATTACCAAGCGTGGCCGGAGTAAATGTAATTTGTCCCGTTGCTGGATCAATTGTAATACCAGGAATTGGTGAAGTACAAGAATATCCTGCAGAATAGGGAAGATTAATATTTAATCCTGAAAAACCACATGCGAAACTATACACCAAGCTATCTCCATTAGGTTCTACAACGCCATAGTTGTAATTCACCACTTGATTTTGACAAACGTAAGGGATGGGTTGGGCTGTAAAAACTGGAGAGTCGTTGCATGGATCAACATCTCTATACATCGTTCCTACAAAAAAGGATTGATGCGAAGTTGGATTAACAATGTTGCTATTTGCATTTCTACAACATAAGCCCCAGGTAAGATTCCAAACCTGACCGCATGAAGCCGACACTGGTGGGAAAACTACAATACCTTGATAAGTCATTTGCATGATACCCGGTAAAGTACCTCCATTACACTCTGAATTATTCAGTTGCGAAGGGCACAATTGCGAAACTTCTGTCACATTGATTTGAGGCAACTGTTGTGTAAATGAGTTCCCACAGTTATCTGTGAAAGTCATATTATACACTGGTAACGTTGTTCCGTTACCACAATCTCTGAAAATGTGATAGGTTACTAAGAATGAGTCACCACCAAGGCATTCCCATCCAATGTCTCCCCCAGCAATGTGTGTAGCCTTAGATTCATTTACGAATGCAAATGCCAAAGTCAGAGTTATTAAAGTAGATTTAAGTAATAGGTTCATAATAAAGTATGTTAATTCAGCGTAATGACGCAGAGGCAAGATACAAAGTTGCCAAGTATGAGATCTATCTTTCCGGGACAGCGAAGAAATAAGTGCATTGATAGAAATAAAAGCCACTTGAAGCCCAGGGCATTTTACATTTGGCATAAGATTCGCAAACTCATCACACATGAAAAGCACTTTCACTATTTTAATATGCTGTATGCTTTGCTTGAGCACTTTCGGCCAAATTCCCGATTCGCTTTTTTTAAAAGCAGACTCTGTACTATCTTCTGTTGGTGACACCAACAAGCTGCTACAATACAATTGCGCATTAAGCTATGCCAATTATGGATCTAGCAGATGGTATATGTGCGGAGAAGGAGATCCAGATTATTCACCAAGAGTTAAATGGGAAGATTATAAAGATTTTATCGAATTTAAAATTGCTTTCGACTTAAACCAAAACGGTCTTTTAAAAGACTTTGCTTACATAAAGTTTGATAGAAATGGGAACTACCAAACTTATTCTCACTCTATGATGCCTGAGTTGGTAGCTCAATACTCCAACATTAAAATAAGTGAGAAAAAAGCTTATGAAATTGCATTTGAAGCTGGTTTAGAATGGCAAAATAAAGAATTGAAAATTGAATTGGTAGATGACTCTGATTACGGAAAAGACTACCACTTCTATTGGCAAGTTAGAAATCACCAAATTCATACTCCAGAATGTGAACGGAATGGACAAATTGTGATCATTGATGCAGAGACAGGAGAGATTGTGAAGAATACTGAATGGAATGTAGAATGTATAGAATAATACCAATAATATTAATCATCTTCTCAATGGCTTTGAATACCAAAGCACAACCAGCCTATTTAACAGGAGTATATAATGAAGTATGCCCGATATGGTCATATGAACGCAACACTTTTGAGTTTTTCCCTAATAACACTTTCACGTATTACAAAACCAGCGATTTTGGCGAATTTTATGGCACAGGGAAATATACTTTGAGTGAAGATTCAATTCTTTTTGAATTTTCACCAATAGCTGAGGCGAATAATACTTTTGAAATGCTCACGGGTCCCGTTGACACTACTTTACAAAGAGAAAAAATGTCTACTATTCGCGTTTATCATTCATTGTATCACAACACAGCCTTAAACTTCTCGTATCGGCATTTCAGAAATGATACTTTAGTTGCAAATGGTGGCATGTCTCCCTATGGCTTAAGCAAAGTTCAATTGATTCAAGGCGACTCAATCTTTTTATATGCCACAAATTGGGAGAATTACGCCATCGGAATTCCTTTTAAAGTGAAGGAACCTGAACCAAGATCCTATGTATTCATAGCTTACCAAAAGAACATTGGCCTTGTGCACCAAGGACACAATGAAAAACTAGCTTTCAAACTGAATAAAAACAAAGAAAAACTAACTCTCAAAAGGGCACAAAGCCCCAACTTCTTACATCCTGATCTTGATGGTAAAATAGAATATCAGCTGAGGCACTAGCTTTTATTTCTTTAACACATCATTTCCAATGATTCTGATGAACTTGCGTTCTGAAACCATGAACGCTCATCCTGCTCGAAAAAGAATGCACTACTTGGCCTTTATAATTGGCACAATTGCTTTGGGTTTAGGTTCAAGAACTTCTGCAGTTCCAGATTTTATTTATCCCTACTTGGGTGATGCATTGTACGCCTTGATGATCTTTTTTATACTCGGTTTCTTATTGAGAAAAGCAACATCCTTTCAGCTATTGGCTTTAGCTATCATTGTTTGCTTTTCCATTGAACTGAGCCAGCTTTACCAGGCAGATTGGATAAATGCTATACGAAGAACACGACTTGGGGCTTTAGTCCTTGGCTCAGGATTTTTATGGAGCGACTTTATCGCTTACCTGGTTGGTTCATTGTTCGGATTTTCTTTCGAGAAAGCAATTTATTTTGCTCAAAAATAGAAGTGATTCCAAGCTCATCATCCTCAAGTTAACACCACTTTTGTGGTAATCGAAAAGCACCACTTGATGTCAATCCATTAATGGCATGAGATTTGGCCGCCATTGCTTATGCTTAGAACCCTACTTTTTGCAATTACCTGCATATACCTTCCACAAATACTTGCACAAGCCATCCCTATCTCAGTCAATGGTAAGTACATTTTTGTCAACCAATATCAAAAGAAAGCTTTCGAAGGTTCTTATATTGAAGCTGGTTTTTTCCATAACAAGCTTGCTGCGGTTCGGAAAAATGGCAGTTTCTTCTACATCAATGAGAAAGGTGAACAAGCTTTTGAGGGTAGCTATGATTGCGCTTTTGACTTTGATGGAAATTTCGCTCTTGTTGGGTTAGAGGGAGAATACCATGCAATATCCACTACTGGAAAAATGTTGGCTGGCCCGTTTGACACTCCTTTTCTACCCAAGCACTCTGCCAATTACATCGTTTGTCCTTCAGAACTCATTGACACATTTATTGGATTAAAAGACATTCACAATAACTGGGTATTGAACCCCAAGTTTCAAGAAATCCATTTCTCAAAAAACGGCTACGTTCTTTGCATAGACGATAGCAATATAGCTCACTTATATAACCCTAATTTAAGTCTTATCACACAAGAATTTGAGAACATTGAAGTCATTTCTGAGAGAGATGGTGAGTGGTTAATTCTTCAAGGCAAACCAAGTGATGAAAAATCATGGATCTTGGTAAGTGAATATGGGAACACCCTGTTCAAGAAAGCATATGAAGGAGAAAATTTGAGACACAGTAGGCCAATAGGTAACAAATACATTTACCTTCCAAAAGAGGCTTCTTCATCACTGTATTCTTCTTTTTTAAGAACCGATGCCATATATGATTTTGCAGGGAACCAACCATTCTTGAACACTCCTTTTTTGCTTGATTCAAATTTCAGTGACCTGCAATGGGCTCAACTTCAAAACAAAGTCTTCCTTTTAGATAACAACAGAAATATTCGAGGCTATAAAATGTATGATGAAGTGTTACCACAATCCATTACCGGTAGTTCCGCTTTGGTGAAAAAAGAAGGGGTATGGTCTATATACAGCCGCCAAAATCAACAAGATTACAGAAACGTACATAAGTCATCTTTAGGGAAGGCCATCTTCTTTTTTCAAGAAGAGCATAGTAACAAACCTTTATGGGGATGTGTCAATTTTGCTGGACAAGTTCAAATTGCTCCTAAGTTTACTAAAATTGACAATGAATGGAATCAAGGGTTGATCAAAGCATATATTGGTGATTCTACTTTCTACCTATCAGAAAGAGGTGCTGTTGTGTGGGCAGGTATACCCACAGAAAATGTGGTTGCCGATAACATTTCTACCCTCTACAACTTAAACACCCTTTCCAATGCATCTTCTCCTCAAAAAGAAATGCCTAAAAAAGTAAAAGCTCTAAGAAAGAAAAAAGATCCCTTTTCACTCATTATCACACCGTATGCTTACAACACAAAAAACTATCTCTCCAGAGACATTTACCTGATCAACAACCTCAAACAAGCTCAAACAAGCTCAAACAAGCTCAAGTTCTTAATGTGCAAGACGGTAGAGTAGAAATTCTTCTTCAAGCTTTTATCAATGGAGAATGGAAAGCAATTTCTGTATTCATGAACAGTTGGTGCGGGAACTCTTATTACTTCAAGAACATAGAAGCCAATCATTTTTACAGATTCACTTTTCCTAACTTCAAGGGAACCATCTTTACAGAAGTCAGAGCTGTATTCATCTATCAGGTGAACGACCAAAAAGTACAATACACATCAAACTCGGTTTCTATGAGTATCAATCCTGGCCAATTATGGGTAGATCCTTGGTCTTCTTTTTAAAAACAAAAAAGGTCCCAGTATATTTACTGGGACCTTTTACTGTAAGCTGAACTGCCTCTAGAATTTAGTTATTCTTTGAGTATGTCTTTTTCCATCGACATCAATGACTATGAAATAAACTCCTTGCCCTGTATTGCTCAAATCAAGGGTTTGGTGGTATTGATGATTTGGATTCTCCACAGTCTCAGAATACACCTGTCTTCCAGAGATATCCAATACATGAATGATCATGCTCTTCGCATTCAAGTCTTGCATTTGTAAATGAATCTCACCTTGCGTTGGATTAGGGAACAATTTAATGCTGTATGACATTTTCGTTCCTTCAATCCCTACAACACCATCAATGAATATGGTGTCCGTACTTGAACATCCATTTGAATCACTCACGTATACCCAAATTGTAGTATCTGTTTCGACTAAGAAGTTTAGCGTGTCAATTGTGTCCCCTGTGCTCCACAAATGATTTCCAAATACTCCTGTTGTTAGCTCCATTGTTGAAGGTACTAAGACCGCTGTATCCGCACCTAAATCAACTATTGGGTTTAAGTTAATGTAAGAGATTGTTGCGCTATCAGTTACTTGACAATTAAGCGTATCACTAGCAATAACGCTGTATGTGAAACCGTCAACTAAGCTATCAATTATTGAATCCATTGATCCAGTGCTCCAAGCGTAGGCTACATTTCCATTTCCGCCTATTGTGGAGGCCGTGATAGTTCCATCATTTCCTCCTTGACAAGTTGCATCTGTGACATCCAAGGATAATACCATTGAAGGTGAATTCTGAACTTCTACAGAATCAGATATCTCACAACCATTATTGTCTATTACAACCACTGAATAAATGCCAGCAGGTACTGCAATAGTATCGGTAACAGCACCTGTCGCCCATTGAATGGAGTAAGGGGAAGTACCTCCTTGTATGCTGGTTAAATAGGCTTGACCCGTTGAATCTCCAAAACAAATCGTTGAATCTTGTCCTAAGCCAATTAACAAACTATCTGGCTCTGTTACAATTACGGATGTGCTTGAAGTACATCCGTTCACATCTGTTACAGTTGCTGTGTATGTTCCTGCTGATACTCCTGTTATAGACGCTGTTGTTGCTCCATTGCTCCACAAGTAGTTGTAAGTTCCTGTTCCTCCTGTTACTGAAGCTGTTGCTCCACCATCTGAAAAACCATTA
>CBFHSD010000089.1:0-5891 GCA_965658375.1 Salibacteraceae bacterium | reverse complement strand
ACTATTGACAAGCACGAAAGCTTAATCCTTCACAAACACAACGAAAACATGGCTCAAGCAAAAGCTCAGATTGGCACAGAGAGATACAAAACAGCTGTACAAATGCGGGAACACCGCATTACTGCTGATGAACCAGAGCAGCTGAATGGCACCAACCAAGGCCCAGCACCCATGGAGCTATTGGCCGCTTCCCTCGCCTCTTGCACCGTGATTACGCTTAGGATGTACATTGACCGAAAAGAATGGCTAATCTCCAATATTGATGCTGATGTAGAGATTGAACCCGCTCAAGGAGATCAAACAACGCGCATTCAATTGACTGTAAAGGTGGAGGGCAATATTGATGAGAAACAACGAAAGCGCATTGCATTAATTGCTAGTAAATGCCCTGTGCACAAAGTGCTTAAAGAGAGCATTCATATTGATACTCAACTCATTTCTTAAAGCTATAAGCGCCTGAACCTATGCCTTTTGAAGCGCACATCCAAGAAGTACAGTCCTTAGAAGATTTTCCAGACCAAGAGTTTGAATACTGCACGTTTGACAGTTGTGAATTTAGTGATGCCGATTGGAGAAAGTTCAAATTCATTGATTGCAGTTTTAAAAACTGTAACCTCTTCAATATTCGCTTAGATGGGAGTATGTTTCAAAATGCAAGCTTTGAATCGTGCAAAATGCTTGGTTTGCGCTTAGCCGACTGCAACACATTCAACCTTTCCTTGTCTTTTGATCAATGTCACCTTCAGCATAGCAGCTTCTTCAAGCTAAGCTTAGCTAAGACCAAATTCATCCACTGTAACTTGTCGGGTGTAGACTTTGCCGAATGTGATTTGAAAGAAGCAAGTTTTGAGCATTCTGATCTGACAGATGCAATTTTTGACCAAACACAATTGGAGAAAGCAAATTTCAAGAATGCCAAGAACTTCACAATCAACCCCTTAAACAATGGCTTGAAAGGTTCGCGCTTTACTCTGCTAGAAGCGGTACAACTACTTTATCCTTTCGGTGTTCATATAGAAGAATGAGCAGCACTTCAAAAAACTATATTGCCTATTGCCTGCCAGGTTCAAGCAAAGTACAGCGCTATTTTGCTACAGAAATTGCTGAACGCGAAGAGGCCGATTTTTGCATTCGTTCATTCACAGGTGAACCCGCTTGGTTCAAGAAAACCGCAGAGACAGGAATTGCAAAGCCGCTTGACGTATTTCAAAGGAAACTACCCCCTCAAACTGCTGTAAACGAGGATGTTTACAAGAAACAAGTTGATGAAATTTCCACCGCTATTCGCTCTAGCAAATTGAATAAGGTGGTATTGAGCAGAGTCAAAGCACTCAACTTCAAGCTCAATCTCCAAACCTACTTTGATGCTTTGTGTAAGGCTTACCCTCATGCTTTTGTGTGCCTTACCCAAACCCAATACGGAACATGGATTGGTGCGTCACCTGAGGTGCTCCTACAGCAGCATGAAGATGGCACCCTTAGCACTTACAGCCTTGCGGGAACGCGATGGAAGACGAATGATACACAAAGCAGCTGGACAGAGAAAGAGAAAGAAGAACAAGCTTGGGTGAGCAGAGAAATCCAAGATGCATTCGATTCCAATTCAATCACTTACAAAGAGTCACCTGTAGAAACCATAGAAACTGGAAACCTGCTGCACTTAAAGTCCACCTTTCAAAGCCAAAAGCCTGTAACCGATGCGTCATTTTGGACCTTGGCTGAGGCCCTTCACCCCACTCCTGCCGTTGCTGGTTCGCCCAGAAAAATAGCCATTGAAAAAATTTCTTCTGTTGAAGTGCATTCGCGACAACTCTACACTGGTTTCTGGGGACCCATTGGGGACCAGCACAAGCAATTGTTTGTTAATTTGCGCTGCATGCAGGTTTTTAAAGACAAGCTCTTCATTTATGTAGGCGGTGGAATCACACATGATTCTGATCCTCAGCGTGAATGGGAAGAAACTGAACAAAAAGCCAAGAACCTGATTCAACCTTTGTACGCCAATTCATGATATCAAACAAACAAGCCGTTCAAGATTTCATTGAAATTCTTGTGAAGAAAGACATTCAAGATGTGGTTATTTCTCCAGGTTCACGAAATGCTGCGTTAACGCTATCTCTTGTACATCACCCTCATTTCAATACCTATTCGGTGCCAGATGAGCGGAGTGCAGCTTTCATCGCTTTAGGTATGATACAAGCAACTGGTAAACCCACGGCTGTGCTTTGTACTTCGGGCTCTGCTGTGTTGAACTACGCTCCTGCGGTGAGTGAAGCGTTCTACCAAAAACTGCCGTTAATTGTCATTTCTGCCGATCGCCCCATGGAATGGATAGACCAACAAGATGGCCAAACCATACGCCAACAGGGAGCTTTGACCAATCATGTGGTGCATGAAGTTCAATTGCTTTCCGACCCTTCAAATAGTGATCAATTGTGGTACAACCAGCGCATCACCAATGAAGCCCTGAATGCGGCCATGCATAAAAATGCACCGGTACACATCAACTTCCCTTTCAATGAACCGCTCTACGAAACAGATGAGACGGCCAATAGCGCTGTAAAGGTGATTGAACAACTACAGACTACTCCACAGCTTTCTCAGCTTGCCTACCAAACCCTAGCAGAGTCATGGAACCATGCCGAAGAACGTGTTCTTCTTATTGGTCAAATGCCTAAAGATCCTGCCTTAGAAGCGCTCATTCAAAAATTAGCCGATAGCCAGTCGATTACCATCTTGAGCGAAACCACAAGCAATGTTTCTGGAAAAGGAATTATTCCTTGTATTGACCGCTTTATAGCGAGCAATGCTGGGCATTTGAATGCAGATCTATTGATCACCATTGGCGATGCAGTAGTGAGCAAACGCATTAAAAAGCATTTCAGAACACAAGCGCCAAGCTACCATTGGCATGTAAACACAAACACACCCGCTCCAGACACCTATCAGGCGCTAACACATCATATTCCTTTAGAACCTTTGCAGTTCTTGGAAACATTGATGAAGCTCGTCTCTTTGGAACCCAAGGAAAGTGCACAATTCAATCAAGCTTTGAACCTGCAATTAGAAGAACGCTCAAAGGTATTTATTCAAAAAGCATCCTTTTCAGATTTAAGAGCATTTCACTTTGTGAAAGAACATATTTCACATGATTCACATGATGTTCACATTGCGAATAGCGCTCCAATTCGCTACGCACAACTGTTTCATTGGGAACGCAGTCACAGCTATTTTTGTAACAGAGGAACAAGTGGCATAGATGGCTCTATATCAACTTTTTTAGGATACTCAATTAAAGTAAAAAATAAAGTTATTTTGATTACTGGTGACATCAGTTTCTTCTATGATAGCAACGCCTTTTTTAATCCTCACCTCCCTTCTAATCTTAAGGTGGTTATCTTAAACAACGGAGGCGGAAACATCTTCAACATCATCCCTGGTCCATCACAAACAGAAACAGCAAAACCTTACTTTGATACGCCACATCAGTTCAATGCAGAACACATCGCTGCCATGCATCACATCACATACATGAGGGCTGAAAATGAAAGCGATTTAGAAAATCATTGGAAAGGCTTTTACACACATGGAGGAGCCGCTATCCTAGAAATCGTGACCAATCCAGAAACCAATCCTCAGGTCCTCAATGACTTTTTCAAAGCCATGGACATGTCAAACACCAATAACAACTCAATCAAATGAGTGCAAAAGCTTGGCTTTCAGCAATGCGATTACGCACGCTACCATTGAGTTTGAGCAGCATTATACTCGCCACCTTCATTGCAGCGGCAGATGGCGTTTTTGATGGAATCACCTTTACCCTTGCCCTGGTCACCACGGTTTTGCTTCAAATTTTGAGCAATCTCGCCAATGATTACGGAGATGGTGTAAAAGGAACCGACAATGCCGAACGCTTGGGTCCACAAAGAGCTGTTCAAAGTGGTGCTATTACCGTGGCTCAAATGAAAATTGGTGTCATTCTATTTAGTGTTTTGTCATTTGCGAGTGGCTTATCCTTAGTCTTTTACAGCTTAAAGGATGCAGGCACCGCTGCCATTAGTACATTCATTCTGCTTGGTTTAGCAAGTATTGCAGCCGCAATTATGTACACAGTGGGTAAAAAAGCCTACGGTTACCATGGTTTGGGAGATGTATTCGTTTTTATCTTCTTTGGAATCATAGGAGTCTTGGGTACTTACTTTTTGTACGCGAAAGCTTTGCGATGGGAACTGCTCTTGCCTGCTATTTCCATTGGTGCTTTAAGCATGGGTGTGCTGAACCTCAATAACATTCGTGATATTGATAATGACAGAGCATCAGGAAAAATTACGCTTGCAGTTCGTTTGGGTTCACGCAAAGCGAAAGTCTATCATTACCTGCTTTTATTGATTGCCTTTCTATGCGCTTTGGCTTTTGCTTGGACAAATCAACTTTCAATGATGGGCTATGCTTTTTCTCTACTCGCTTTATGGTGGGGAAAACAAGCAGTATTCATTCATAACAATACCAATCCGCGAGCTTTAGACCCTTTATTGAAACAACTAGCCATCAGCACTTTACTTCTTGCTCTTAGTTTAGGAGGCGGGATTTATCACTTTCAAGTATGAGTTTAAAAGCACGATTTAAAAAGCATTTACTCGAGTTCAAACGTCCAAGCGGCACTTCTCGAGGTGTTTTAACAACAAAACCTACTTGGTTCATAGAACTGTACGATAGCAAAGCAGCACCTATTGTTGGAACTGGAGAATGTGCCCTTTTACCTGGATTGAGCTACGATGACCGACCTGATTATGAAGCCCAACTTGAAAAAGTATGCGCGAACCCTGAAGCTTTCTTAAACTCGGGAGCATTGCATGAATGGCCGTCCATTCGTTTTGGTTTAGAGGTGGCTCACCGCGATTTGAGCATGGGTGGCAAGAAACACTTTTACTACTCGAATTTCACACTGAAGAATGAACCAATACCAATCAACGGCTTGGTATGGATGGGTGAAAAGCAGTTCATGTTCGATCAAATCAAAGAGAAGCTTGAAACAGGGTACACCTGCATTAAATTAAAAATTGGTGCCATCAATTTTCAAGATGAATTGGACCTCTTGGGCTATGTGCGTCAACACTTTGACGGCCAAACCATTGAAATAAGGGTAGATGCGAATGGTGCTTTTGCTCCAAAAGATGCACTTGAAAAATTGAAACGCCTGAGCGACTTTGAGCTGCACAGCATTGAGCAGCCCATCAGAGCCAATCAGTGGGAAGCCATGGGAAAGCTATGCGCCTCTACTCCATTGCCCATAGCTTTAGATGAAGAGTTGATTGGGGTGTTAGATAAGACCAAACAGGCTGCTCTGCTCGATGCCATTCAGCCACAGTATTGCATATTTAAGCCCTCGCTACTTGGTGGGTTTCACGCGACAGAGCAATGGATTACTTTGTGTGAAGATCGAAATATCCAATGGTGGAACACCTCCGCATTGGAAAGCAACATCGGCCTCAATGCCATTGCACAATGGACATCCACATTGAACAATCCTATGCCTCAAGGCTTGGGAACCGGGCAGTTGTACACCAACAATGTAGAACCTCATTTACGCATTGAACAAGGAGAGCTCTATGCTCCTGCTCAAGATTAACTCGATTTTCAATGCATAAAGCGATGAAAATGCTTTCTCAAACCACTCGCTGGACCTCGTAAGTTTTCAACATTTGTTGATAACTCCAAAAGAGAAAAGCTTGCTTCACAATCAAACTCTAAATTTCAAAAGGCTAAAATTTCCAAGCTTGGGTCTTTAAATCAATAACCGTTTGTTTCACAGTGTTTCACGATAGCATCAATGCGCGCCTAAAAACATTTCTTTTGTGCTACTTTGAATTTGCAAAACCACCCATAGATTC
>CBFHSD010000088.1:0-6402 GCA_965658375.1 Salibacteraceae bacterium | reverse complement strand
TGCTCAAGTTGTTATTCGAGTCTATAGGAAATACGTTGTAGCTTAGGATAGAATACCTTTCGCACCCCTCAAAGTACGAGTATATACCTGATACTAATTTGACAGGCTTTTTGCTTACTCCTCCTTTTGGCTCTAAAAAAACTACTCCTTTTGGTGTGGTGGTTGAAACAAGAATCTCGTTTCTACAAGAGTCATAATTAATGCCCGAAAGGTAATGTTGATGCTTTAATACTTTTACGAACTCTCCGTTTTTCAGTCGAGAAAGTTGCCCGCTCATAAATCCCAAATAAAGCTCATTTTCAATGCTCTCAATGCATGAAATTTGATTTACATCTTCTTGGAATGTTGTAATAATAGATTCAAGATTTCTGAATATATAGATGCCATTATTTAAGGTTGTAAGAATGTATCCTCCATGGTATTCTTGAATTGAGCTAATACTATTAATTGCAGAAAGCTGCTTCATTTCGCCCCACTTTTCTCCATCAAATTCATGTAATGGGTAATGGTTCAGTCCTGCTACCACTTTTCCGTTTAGTTCTGATATGAATGTTAAGTGTGATGGCAATTCATATTTCTTCAATTCTTCATTTTTCCAAATAAACATTGTGCTGTCTATGCTAAAAACTAAGCCGTGTTGTTTTGAATGAAGGTAACGAGAAGTGTACCTAAGCCTTACTGGAGAGAGCTTTTTATCCAAAAGTTCGTAGAAAAGAGTAGAGTCATTTTTTACGATTTTAATGAATTCGAAGGCTCCTTTATCTTTACCCTGCCCACTTAAAATGCAGCTAGAATCACTCTGAATATCCAAAACAAATGTGTAAGCATCGTTGCTGGTGCTGCGAAGTTGTAGCTCGCCATTGGGTTTAAAAATACAGCTAGGGCTATGTTTAAATCCTATATGTAGATTGAAGTCTTTGTCAATATGGAAGGTGTTAGGGAAGGCCAATCCTTTTAGCCTCTTCTTAAGTTTGTCTAATAGCTTGTCTATATTCGGATAAGGAATAAAGCGATTGGATGTGAAATTAAAACCAAATACCCTGTAGTTGTAAGGAAAGATCCAAAGAGTGTTTCTAATAGAGTCATACTCCATATAGATGGCTGTGTTTCCCAACATACCATCGTTTTTGGTGAAGTTTTGAAAATCTGTTCCATCAAAAACACTAATTCCTCTATCGGTTCCTAACCACAAATAGCCATTGGGATCTATAAAAGAACAATAGACCTCATTTGCCGGAAGCCCATCTTTAACCTGAAGGTTTTGAAAAGGAATTTCAAAGTTCTGACCCTGAAGCCTCAAGGCCAGAACTAGAAATAATATGAATCCACTTAGTCTCAATGACTTATTTGCTTTGGTCTATTTTCTTAACCATTGTAAGAATGGTTGCTATGGCAACGGTTTCACCTGTTTCGTCATAAACATCCACCAAGAATTTTACAATTCCTTTTGCAATGTCATCTGCATCTTTTTTCTCTTGATCAATTTTTTCTTTTACTGTAAATCTTACACCAATTGTAGCTCCTGGGTATACAGGTTTAGTGAACCGTGCATCCTCAATTCCGTAATTCAACAGAACGGGTCCTTTTTTAGGATCTACAAACAATCCAGCTGCTTTAGATAAGATGAAATATCCGTGAGCCACTCGCTGTTCGAAGATGGTTCCATCTAAAGAGGTAGCATCCATATGTGCGTAAAAGTTATCTCCGCTTACGTTAGCAAAGTTAACGATGTCTGCATCGCTCACCGTGTGCTTGGCGGTAAAAACGGTATCGCCTATGTTAAGCTCTTCAAAGTGTTTTCTGAATACATGTGGTTGGCTTTCCACTTGCTTTCCACCATATTGATAGATACCGGTAATTTCTGTAAGCGTGGTTGGAGATCCCTGAATGGCGGTTCTTTGCATATAATGCAATACCCCTCTTTTTCCGCCCATTTCTTCACCGCCACCAGCTCTACCTGGTCCACCATGAACAAGAAGAGGCAAAGGAGATCCATGACCCGTACTTTCTTTGGCACTTTCTTCATTCAATACTAAAATTCGACCATGATACGCAGCAGCTCTCGTGGTATACTCTTTGGCCACTTGATCGCTTCCGGTTGCAATTGAGCTTACTAATGAGCCTTTGCCCATCTTGCTCAATTCAATGGCTTCATCAAGGTTTTTGTAAGGCATAATGGTGCTTACAGGTCCAAATGCTTCTACTTCATGACAGGCCGTATGCTTAAAGGGTTCAGCATTTCTCATTAGAATAGGAGAGATAAAAGCGTCTTTATTGCTAGAGCCAATTACATCTACTTCTTCTAAAGAACCGTAAACCATTTCTTGATGTTGAGCCAACTCAAGAACACGATCTCTCACTTCTGATTTTTGTGCTACACCGGCCAATGAGCCCATGCGCACCGTTTCGTCCAAAGGCGAACCAATCGTAGTTTTGGCGAGTTGTTTGCAGAGTGCCGATTCTACATCTTCTATGAGGTTCTCAGGAACAATAACCCTTCTTATTGCTGTACATTTTTGTCCAGCCTTAACGGTCATTTCTTTTCTAACTTCTTTTATGAAAAGGTCAAATTCTATTGTTCCAGGCCTTGCATCCGGTCCTAAGATAGCTGCATTTAAAGAATCTGCTTCCATATTAAAGGGTACAGAATTGTCTATAATGGCATCGGTTCTCTTGAGCATGCGCCCCGTACTGGCAGAACCAGTAAAGGTAACCACATCTTGACTGTCTACATGGTCTAACATGTCGCTTGCAGAACCGCAAATGAGTTGTAATGCACCCTCTGGTAAAATACCAGAGTTTACAATCTCTCTCACTACAGCTTCAGTTAAATAGGATGTTATGGTGGCAGGTTTAATAACTGCCGGTACACCTGCCATCCAGTTTACCGCTGCTTTCTCAAGCATCCCCCATACAGGAAAGTTGAAGGCATTAATGTGTACTGCTATTCCCTCTTTTGGTACCATGATGTGATGGCCTGCAAAGTGTCCTTCCTTTCCAAGAGGGTGCAACTCTCCATCTACATGGTATGGCGCATTAGGAAATTGTCTTCTTAGGCTGGCGTTTGCAAACAAATTACCAAAACCACCTTCAATATCAATCCAGCTATCCACCTTAGTAGCGCCTGTTTTAAAACTTATATCATAGAATTTCTTTTTGTGTTTAACCAGGTGCAAAGCCAATGCCTTTAGCATCAAACCACGTTCTTGAAAAGTCATTTTACGCAATGCTTCTCCATTTTTTCTTCCGTAGTCTAATATTCCTTTGAAATCAAGGCCATCGGTAGTTGCATAACCAACAACCTCACCAGTAACGGCATTCTTGAGCGCTTTGCCTTCGCCAGCACCGTTTACCCATTGCCCATGTATGTAATTTTGAATTTTCATTCTATCGTTTTTTTGAGGAGTGTAAAAGTATAGAATCGTTGATTGGTGGATGACGGTTTCATTGGATTTGTTATTTTTACCGTATCTAATTCCTTCGTTAGGAGTTATTTAAACTAATAAACCGATGTCAAATTTTGGAGAAAAGTGGAAAACACTTGAATACCAAAATCACCAATTTAAGTACGATTATCAGATTTCCAACCTAGGAAGAATACGATTTCATAAGACGCCAGATTCAGATTGGATTATTAAGAAATTCACCAAGCTACAGATGTATGATTACTGTGGTTTTATGGTGTTAAAGGGCGATAAGTATAAAAGCGTTAGCGTAGGGATACATCGCTTGGTAGCGATTAACTTTTTGTCAATTCCTGATGTAGCCCATAAATACGTTATTCACATTGATCATGATCATCGAAATAATAAGGCAAACAATTTACGTTGGGTTGATCAAAAAGGATTAACGGCTCACAACATGAACAATCCTAAAGTGAAGGCTTCAAAAGACACTATTCAGAAAAGGATTAGAAGAGCAACACTCACAGAAACAGATGTTATTCGTTTGAAAAAACGCCTTCAAAAGTCAAAAAACCCACTGTATAAAATAGCAAAAGAGTTTGGCATTACTCATACACAACTCAATAGGATTAGAAGCGGAGAGAATTGGGGGCATGTGAAAATTGAAGACGAAACCAGTTGATTCATATTTCAATTAGAAAATTGCTGCTTCTGTGATACAAGACACATTTTAGATTTAATTGTCTTGTAACTTTGTAATTCATGAAAGCTGCATTGGCATATTTCCTTTTCATTTTATTCGCATTCACTCAAGTGCATAATGCTGTTGTATGGGTGAATTATGAAATGAATAAAGCAGAGATAACCGAGTTGTTTTGTGTGAATAAAGACAAACCTGAGCTGAACTGCAATGGGAGCTGCCATCTTTCTAAAATGCTTGCAAGTCACAATCAAGAAAACAAAGAATACATCAGTGGTCTTTTCATTCCACAATTGGAGTTGATGTTTCGGGAGAAAGCTTCATTTTGTTTTTTGTGTTTTTTCCAAGAATTGTCCTTACCTACTTTAGGTCAAATTGGTGCTTCTAGCACTGGCTTCTATTTGAAGATCACTCAACCCCCAGAAGCATAAGTCATTCCTTTTTTCCCAATCACTTCTTACAGCACATGTTCTTGTGTGCTCATTATTAATGACTTAATTCAAAATAAGATGAACCCATTTAAATATATGGCATTCGTTGGAATGTCTGCATTGATCCTTCTAGCTTGTAATAAAGATGACGATGATAACTCAAGCACTCCTGATCCACAACTGCCTTACGAAAACTTAGTTAAAATTGGAGAGACCTATGCAGAAGGTGCAGCTACAAGAGTTGTAGTATATGGGAATGAAGATTTATTCATGGGGCACAACACAATAAGTGTAGCCTTATACGATTCAGCTTCTGGCGACCAAATTACAGATGCACATGTAGAGCTTATGCCCGTAATGTATATGAATTCTGGGATGAATCATGCTTGCTCTGTTACTCAACCTACTGTTTTTGATGATGATAAATCAATTAAAGGAAATGTCATGTTTGTGATGCCATCTAACGATATGATGGGATCTTGGGATTTAAGTGTCAAAGTTCACAACTATTCAAACATGCAAAAAGGTACCGCCACTTTGGCTGGAATAGATTTAGTTGAGAAAGCTGATCCTCTCATAGTTTCACAAACATCGATGGTAGACTCAAGTAGCTATTTCGTTTCTCTTGTAGAGCAAAGCTGGGATGTAGTTATGAATACTTACTAGGTTCAGGTTTCTAAAAGAGAAAATATGATGAGTTGGCCAGCAGTTGAAGATTTAATCGTAGAAATTGAACCAGAAATGCCAGATATGGGCATGGTTCTCCAAACAATGTAAATCCAGTGCATGTGCAAGATGGGTACTATAAAGGCCAAGTGAATTTCACTATGACTGGTTATTGGAAAGTGAACATGGTATTGAAGAATACCAACGGAGATATTTTGGCAGAAGATTTAGCTTTTGACATACGCTTTTAGGTACTGAAATGCTTAAAGAGGTATCTCTGTTATTGCTGCGCTTATTTTGTTATTCAAATGTAAGCGCAGGAATGCTTTTTGGAAAGCCTTTGAAGGCTAACTTGGATGTAAATTGTAAGGGATTTCCTTACAAATAGCGGAGCAGGCTTCATTCTAGATTGACATGAAAAAGAAGAGAATAGCACATAAAAAAAGCCGCATCAAAAAATGCGGCTTATGTTCTGTGGGCGATGAGGGATTCGAACCCCCGACCCTCTCGGTGTAAACGAGATGCTCTGAACCAGCTGAGCTAATCGCCCTATTTTTTAAACACAACCTATTTTTAAAATAGGGCTGCAAATATAGTTGATTTTTTATTTGAAAAAACAAGATCACCTGTTTTTGAAAAGAAATCGCTAAAGAACTTCGGCAACAACAAAGGTACTACCGCCAACAAATACCATGTCATTCTCATTGGCGTTTGACTTGGCTGCTCCAAAGGCTTCATTTACAGAGGAAAAGACTTGGTTTTCGAAACCGTAGGCTTTCATTTTCAAACTCAGTTCTTTGGCAGGTAAAGCTCTCGCTATATCTGGTGAGCATAGGTAATAGAGTCCCTTTTTTGGGAGCAATGGTAAAATTGAATTCAGGTCTTTATCAGATAGGGTTCCAAAAACCATATGTAAGGCGTGGAATGGCGTTTCATGAATTTGATTCATAACCGCTTGAATTCCAGAGGTATTATGTGCCGTGTCAGCAACAATAAGAGGTGCATGATTTAGAATTTGCCATCTACCTAACAATCCGGTATTTTGAGATACGTTTGTTAATCCATTACTGAGATGCTCAGGGCTAATGGTGAAACTTCCACTTTTTTGAATGATTTCAAAGGCTTTAAGAACAGTGTTCAGGTTTTCTCTTTGGTATTCTCCTTTGAGGTCTGTTTGGTAGCTAGGCAGAGCCTCTTGATT
>CBFHSD010000087.1:0-6657 GCA_965658375.1 Salibacteraceae bacterium | reverse complement strand
TGAAATGATCAACATGCCCAACCGCGAAAAACAAATGCGCGGAGTACTCAATAAGGTGAAAGATGACTACAAGTTCGTGATCATTGATTGCTCTCCTTCTTTGGGTTTGATTACTGTGAACTCCTTGACCGCTGCCGACTCAGTCATAATACCTATTCAGTGTGAATACTTTGCATTAGAAGGCTTAGGGAAATTATTGAACACGGTAAAAATTGTTCAATCGAGATTGAACACAGAATTGTCTATAGAAGGCATGCTATTGACCATGTATGACGGACGCTTGCGCTTGGCTAACCAAGTGGTAGAAGAAGTGCAAATGCATTTCCAAAGCATGGTATTTGAATCAATCATTCACAGGAATACCAAATTGGGCGAAGCACCGAGTCATGGAGAAACCATTATCATGCACGATGCCACTTCTAAAGGAGCTCAAAACTACCTGAATTTAGCGCGTGAGATTTTACAGAAGAACAACATGACCAAGTTGAGTCAGAAAGATAAAATTGTTGAAGTAGATGGCTAAGAAAGCAGCATTAGGAAGAGGTCTAAGTGCACTTTTAAGTGCTGAAGAAGATGTGCAAACCAAAACTGTACAGGACAATCCTGGAGTTTTAGGCGCTATTGCCGAGCTTCCGGTGGCGGAAATTACGGCCAATCCTTTTCAACCAAGAACGTATTTTGAAGACCAAGCCCTTACAGAGCTGAAAGATTCTATTGCTGTGCATGGACTCATACAGCCTGTTACGGTGCGCAAAACGGGGCCTCATGCCTTTCAGTTGATTTCGGGAGAAAGACGTTTTAGAGCGTCTCAATTGGCGGGATTGAGCAATATACCGGCTTACATCCGCGTGGCTGATGATCAAGCAATGCTAGAAATGGCACTGGTAGAAAACATTCAGCGACAAGAATTAGACTCCATTGAAATTGCCATCAGTTACCAACGTTTGATTGATGAGTGCAACATCACACAAGAAGAAGTTGGTAAGAAAGTGAGTAAGAATAGATCTACTGTCACGAACTACCTCCGCTTGCTTAAGCTCTCCCCTTCCATTCAGTCAGCATTGCGTCAAGGTCAATTGAGCATGGGGCATGCTAGAGCGCTTTTATCTCTTAGTGATGAGAAAGTGCAACAGAAAGCTTTTAAAAAGATTGTGGAAGAAGCGCTTTCGGTGCGTCAAGCAGAACAGCTTATTCGTGAATTGAAGAACCCTGAAGACAAGAAAAAGTCCAGCGGGCCAAGTCATAAGTTTGAGCTCACTTTTGAACAGCAAAAGCACCGCGAAGAATTGGAACGCATTGTGGATTCCAAATTGGAAATCAAGCGAGATTCTACCGGTAAAGGGAAAATTACCATCGGTTTTCAAAACGATGATGACCTCACCCGTATTTTAGAGATACTGAATCCGTAAAAGTCTCGTTACCTTTGCGCATTCATGGGCAAGACAGTGATTACACTCTTTCTTTTCTTTTTTAGCACTCAGCTTCTTCTGGGTCAAGTGAACGATTCTAGTCAAGCAGAGATTGCCCTGCCTAACATAGAAGGAAGTGCAACAGTGCAAGAGGTGGAACCACATTCTCCAAAAAAAGCAACACTCCTTTCGGTGTTTATTCCAGGTGCCGGACAGGTATACAATAAGAAATGGTGGAAAGTCCCCATCATCTATGGAGGTATGGGAGCCGCGGCCTACGCAGTTTATTGGAACCGAGACTTATACCACACTTACAGAGATGCTTACAGAGCAGAAACAGATGGTGACACCTCTACAACGCATGAATTTGAAGGCTTCTATGATGCTTCTTACCTAGAAGCCCAGCGCAATTATTACCGCGGAAACATGGAGATTTCTTACGTTATACTTGGTTCCATCTACGTTTTACAAATCATTGATGCCAGCGTAGATGCCCATCTCATGTCTTTTGATGTGTCTGACAACTTAAGCATGCACATCGACCCATATACCAGACACATGAACTTTAACGGTCCTGCTGCATACAACGGACTCAAACTCACATTAAACTTTACAAATGCGCATAGCTCTCGTAGGATACGGTAGAATGGGCAAGGCCATTGAAGCCATTGCCATCGAAAGAGGTCACGAAATATCCGCTCGGTTCACCAGTAAAAACACAAACATTGATGCAGCGCTTAAAGAATCATCTGACGTTGCCATCGAATTTACAAGTCCTTCTGCCGCATTCAGCAATTTAAGTGCATGCGTAGCACATGGTGTTCCTGTGGTTACAGGCACCACAGGATGGTTTGATCAACTTAGTGCGATAGAAGATTTGGTAGAAGAGCACAAAGGCAGCTTGCTTTACGCATCTAACTTTAGCATCGGTATGAACCTCTTCATGGCTGCGAACCGCTATTTGGCAGAACGCATGAACCTTCAAAGCGACTATTCTGCTCATATTCATGAAATACATCACGTACACAAGCTAGATGCACCAAGCGGAACAGCCATTACATTGGCAGAAGAGCTTGTAGGTAAGGTAGACCGATACACTCAATGGAGCACAGAGCACAAAAGCGATGATAGTTTGCCTGTGAGCGATGAGCGCATTGGAGAAGTTCCAGGCACACATACCATTACTTGGGAAAACGAGATTGACAAACTCTCTTTTACACATGAAGCCAAAAACCGCAAAGGATTTGCTTTAGGAGCCGTGCTGGCAGCAGAATGGCTGGTGGGCAAGCAAGGTGTATTTACCATGAGAGATATGCTTCAACTTTAACCTTTTTTAATCACATGTGACGAAGCAACACTTCAGAATTCGTCTATTTTCGCAGCATTCAAATTTTACAGCATGGAATGGATTTTATTGGGAACGTGGTTCCTACTCATCATAGCAGGATTGTATTTCGTATTTCCTAAAGCAGGAAGAAAATCGTGGGAAGCCCTTGTACCAGTGTACAACATGGTAGTCTGGCTCAAAGTGATTCAAAAGCCTTGGTGGTGGATCTTCCTGTTGATCTTCCCTGGAGTGAATATCCTAATGATCAGCATTATGTCTGTAAATACTGGAACCGTGTTTGCCAAGCAAGAGCCTAGCGATGTTGCCAAGTTTGGGTTCTTTCCCTTCATTTTTCTCTTTCTCCTAGGGCGTGAAGAAAACTTGAAATATGTTGGCCCAATTGACCGTGCTAAATTTAAAAAAACACAAGCGCAAGAATGGAGAGATGCCATTCTGTTTGCAGTAGTTGCAGCGAGCATCATCAGAACTTACTTCATGGAAGCATTCATGATTCCAACGAGTTCTATGGAAAAATCCCTCTTACGTGGTGATTTTCTCTTTGTAAGTAAAGCTGCTTACGGACCAAAAATTCCTCAAACTCCCCTCGCCTTTCCGTTTTTCCACCACAGCTTTCCATTGACCAACGGAACTGTAAAGTCCTATACAGACTGGATTAAATTGCCGTATTACCGCCTTCCTGGCCTTGGCACTATTGAGCGCAACGATGTGGTCGTGTTCAACTACCCTGCGGGAGACACCGTAGATACTGACCTACAGAGCACAGTCAACTTTACGCAATTGGTGATGCAAAACGCGAACATTTACCGCATTCAAGACTATTTGAGCAAAGGGAAAATCAAGAGTGACAAGGTGTATGAAGATCGCGCTAGAAAGCAGTTGATTCGCAACAACAGCCTTACCATACGACCAGTAGACAAAAAAGAACACTTTATCAAACGTTGTGTGGCAATTGCTGGAGATGAAGTATCGATCAAAAACAAGCAATTGTTTGTCAATGGCGAAGCTGCTGAAAATCCAGAAGGTTTGCAGTACAATTACATTGTTGAAACAGAAAATGGCAGATTGACCAACGCACGTACAGAAGGCAATGCCACCAATGCACAAATGATGTTCAAAGATCAATACAACATTGATGTAGAAGATCAGAACAACGGGAAAAAGCTTGGTGGTGGAAAATACATCTTGCCAATGAGCCAAGCCACAGCCGGTGAGATGAGTCAAGATGCAACGATCAAAAGTGTTACTCCACTGATTGATGAAAAAGACACCTTAAACACCTCTTCGCTGCATGATGCGCTGTACATGTTCGGAAACGACCAAGCTTCTGCCATGCGCTACTTAAATGGCTACCAGTACAAGTACAACGACTTGTATCCCAACAGATTCATTTATCCCAACACGCGTTCTGTAGATTGGACACAAGACAATTATGGGCCAATTTGGGTTCCTAAAAGTGGGGAGAGCATTGCACTAAACGACCAAAACTACACCGTGTATTACCGCGTGATTACTGCTTATGAGCACAATACGCTAGAACGCAAAGAAGACGGCATTTACCTCAATGGAGAAAAAGCGAGCGAATACACTTTTAAGATGAATTATTACTGGTTAATGGGAGACAACAGACACAGCTCTCAAGACAGTCGTTTCTGGGGCTTTGTTCCTGAAGATCATGTGGTTGGAAAAGCCAGTATGGTGTGGTTCTCCTTTGATAAAGAGCGCGGCTTGTTTGACGGTAAAATCAGATGGGATCGTTTGTTTACCGTAGTAGATTAACCATACTTTTGACCCTGATATGAACAAATTCATCGCTGTTACACTGTGTTTCCTACCGTTCTTCTTGTTCGCACAAGCAGACACTTCTGGTGTTGACACCACAGATATGGGCTACAAAATAGGCTATCACATTACCAACACCTTGCATTATGCGCTTTACGCTGGTGTAGCTATTTATTTGGTTTTCGCCATTCGAAAGTTTACTCGCAACAAAGGAAAAGCCCTAGACCAGGAGTAAGTATTTTTCGCAGCAATTCTGTATTTTGCGAGTCAATTCGCATTCTATGAAAAATTTAGCGCTCGCGGGATTTGGAGTACTCCTTTCCCTTCCCTCTTTGGCTCAAACAGATTCTTGTGAAAACGGAAGATACATTGATGATATCTTCACAAGCACAACTTCAACATTAGACATAAAATACGGTGAAAACACCAGTATTAGCGGCAATACGATTGAACTCTTTGCCGATGTGTTTGAACCTGCTAATGACAGCGAAACCAAAAGACCTTTAATGATTTTAATGCATGGTGGGTCTTTCACCAGTGGAGAACGCACAGACATTCATGACTTGTGCGAAGGCTACGCGCTAAAGGGTTATGTTGTAGCCAGCATCAATTACCGCTTGTATGACGGACCTCTTATTCCTTTTCCCGATTCTCTAGACATGGGCGAAGTGCTCATTCAATCTGTAGGAGACGCGAAAGCAGCGGTGCGTTATTTTAAGAATGATGCAGCCACGACAGATCTATTTAAAATTGATACGAACACAATAATCGTTGGTGGTGTATCTGCAGGTGCCATGACAGCCTTGCATGTGGCCTACCTTGATGAGAACGATGACACTCCTCAGTTCATTGACGATATTCTTGCGAACAACGGTGGTCTTGAAGGCAATTCCAACAACTTGTTTCAACATTCAAGCGAGGTTCACGGAGTAATAAGCTTTAGTGGTGCGTTGTACAGAGATCACTTTTTAGATGGAAACGAAGCACCTGTATTCAGCGTTCATGATGAGCTCGATGGCATTGTGCCTTATGGAGATGATTTTGCTGTTGTACTTGTCGTTCCAATCGTACGTGTAAACGGCAGTGAATTGGTGCATGCCAGAGCAGTAGACCAAGGCGTAGCATCTCATTTAATTACTTACCCAGGCTCAGGTGGACATGTAGCGTACTTTCCAGAAGATGCAGAAGAGTTAATCGATTCTTCAGCCTTGTTTATGGCAGGCGAACTTTTGTGTGATTTAGCTTCCTCAACTGAAGAATTGACTTCGCAAACCACATACAAGGTCTATCCAAATCCAGTAAAAAACAAGTTGTTTATTGATGCCAACACCATCGTATCGCAAGTTGAAGTAAAATCACTTTTAGGGAATAGCATTCCTGTTACCTTCGATGGGCAAAGCATTGACTTGACTCACGTAAATACAGGTATTTACTTGCTTGAGCTTTACGGCCAGGATGGACAGCGCATTCATACGCAAAAGCTGATTAAACAGTAGCTCTACATGCGCCAACACCTCTGCTTTGCACTCTTTCTCGCAGCTTCATTGCTTGGGTTCGCTCAAACAGAACTACAAACCCGTGTGGTGTTTTGGAATGTCGAAAACCTCTTTGACACTTTTGACGATTCTTTAACTTGGGATGAAGAGTTTACTCCTGACGGAACCCGCCATTGGAATAGCAGAAAATATGCGAACAAGCTTCAAAAAGTAAGTAAAACGTTAATTGCTTTGGGAGAATGGCAAGGCTGCGATCTTATTGGGTTAGCGGAGGTAGAAAATCGATTTGTATTGAACGATTTACTTGGCCAAACCGCTTTGAAGAAGGAAGGCTACCAAATCATTCACCGCGAATCGCAAGATTTTAGAGGCATTGATGTGGCGATTATGTACAAAGCAGATGCATTTAAACCCTACCACTCCAAATTCATTACTGTGCATCTGCCAGATACGAGCAGAACAACCCGCGAGGTAATTCTTGCCAGCGGTACCCTTGCGAACGGAGATACTTTGCATGTGATGATGAACCATTGGCCATCGCGCTATGGAGGGCAAATGCGCTCTATGCCGGCCAGAGAGGCAGCAGCAAAAACGGTAAGAAATGCTGTGGATAGCATTTTGGCAA
>CBFHSD010000086.1:0-6703 GCA_965658375.1 Salibacteraceae bacterium | reverse complement strand
CATAAAATCTGCCACTTCTACTCCAGGCAAAAGCCAAGCGGTAAACATGACCGATAAACTAGAAATGATGATGCTGGTAAGTAAGCCTACCCTTCTTCTTGGGCTATTTGATGTTTGATAACTAGACATATGAATGGATTAACGAAATTCTCATTATAAATGTTCTATGCTGCACCTGACATAAGAATGGCGCAGAGCCAAGCTCCATATGTACCCACTGCATAGCCCAACACCGCAAGCAACACGCCCACTGGCGCCAATGAAGGGTGAAAAGCAGCTGCCACCACAGGAGCAGATGCTGCTCCTCCAATATTTGCTTTTGAACCAACGGCTAAAAAGAAATAAGGTGCTTTGATGAGTTTGGCGACAATGAAGAGCAAACATACGTGTATGGCCATCCAGATAAGGCCTACACCAAACACTTGGTAGTTATGAACGATTTCTCTTACGTCCATTTTCATACCGATAGTAGCTACAAGCATGTAGATGAACACACTACCAATTTTGCTTGCACCAGCACCTTCGTAATTTCTTGCTTTGGTAAACGACAAGCCCAAGCCCAAGGTTGTTGCAATAACGATGAGCCAAAAGAAGGAAGAGTTCAAACTCAATTTCTTAGCCAATGCGAATTGATCAAAGAAAGGGGCCAATTCACCGGCCAACCAATGGCCAACGGCTGTGGCCCCAAAGCCAAAACCTAATATGATGAAGAAATCTGTAGTGCTCGCAATTCGCGCGATTTTTTGACTGAAATCGTGCATTTTCTTTTGAAGATGATCCACAGATGAACTGTCTGCCTTTAACCATTTATCAATGGATTTGTGTCTACCTACTCCAAGGAGTAAGAAGAACATCCAAATTTCGGCTACGATGATATCTACAGTAATCATCACAGAATACAACTTATCCGATGGTTTAAAAATTTCATACATCGCTGCTTGGTTGGCTCCACCACCAATCCACGAACCGGCTACGGTAGCCATTCCACGCCAAATCTCATCTGGCCCCTGTCCCCCAACTACATCAGGAGCAATGTAACTGGTTAATAGAATCGCGATAGGCCCGCCAATGATTACCCCAAAGGTTCCCGTAAAAAACATGATGAGTGCTTTGGGTCCCAATTGAAAGACTTCTTTCAGATTGATGCTTAAAGTGAGTAATACTAAACTGGCAGGAAGCAAAAAACGAGAAGCCACATAATACAACTGACTCTGATGTTTGAATTGGCTCAGTTCAGAACTTTCTAAACCGCCTGCTTTCATGGCTTCTTTTACGGTTTCTAAAGACATTTCTGCATGCACATCTAGGCCTAAGCCATTGAGGTGAGCTATGAGTTCAGGTACATCATACCATTGAGGGGCTACAATGCCGAAGGTAGTGAGCAAACTGGGAACGAAATAACAGAGCAACAACATGGGAATAACGCCATAGAACTTTTTCCAACCGGGCTTATTGCTGGATGATGTGTAGAATATCAACGCTAGCAATGCGACCAATAAACCCAATACTACTGCATCATTCGTTACTAAAGGAGCTGCTAAATCTTTCATATGTTCTCTGTTGGCCGGCTAAAATAAGTCAAGTATCCACAGATACCCAATTTGTGGTATTGATAGAATAAGCTCGTGCTTTATTTTCGCGGCAAAGCAATTGTATTATGAAAAAGAAAATCATTCTTGCCCTTCTTGCCATTCTAGTGGTGATGCAATTTTTTGGTTCGCACCCAGAACAATCCCCTGTTGTTCTTGAAGAAGATTTTATACGCATTACTCAGCCCACAGAAGAAGTGGCCAAATTGCTTAAAACAGCATGTTACGATTGTCATTCTCATGAAACTACCTACCCTTGGTACAGCCATGTAGCTCCTCTTTCTTGGTGGATCAACCACCATGTTGAAGAAGGCAATGAACACCTCAATTTTTCTACTTGGGGAAAGTATTCTCCAAAAAAAGCCGACCACAAATTGGAAGAGTGTGTAGAAGAGGTAGAAGAAGGTGAAATGCCCATGAAGCCCTATTCCATTACGCATGGTGATGCCAATTTAACTCAAGAACAAATTGCTCTTTTAAGCGATTTCTTTTCAGGATTGAGAGAGACTCAAGAATAAATGTCTTGAAGTGCGCTGCAAAGGCAGGCCTCACGTATGTTTGCACCAGACCAAGAATTGTTTCATTTCAATAAAAACACAATGAAAAACGTAATCCTCCCCGCACTTGTCCTTTCAATATTAAGTAGTTGCACCATACACACTGGGCAATTGGTAGATTTAAACCATGGAAAAATGGTTGAATCAAGCGAAAAAGCCTTTGGCTATTCTTCTTGCACCTATATTTTAGGTATTGGAGGAAACAAAACGAATATGTTGTTGAACGAGGCGAAAGATGACTTAATCATGAATCACCCTTTGAGCGAAAGTGAATATTACGCCAATCAAAATGTGAACTACTCGTACAGCAACTTTGTAGTTTATGGGAAATCTCAAGTGATTGTATCTGCCGACATCGTAAATGATGCCGAAGGAGAAATAGCTTTGGACACGAGCTTCTTCCAATCTGGAATGGAGTTGTTCGATAGAAAAAATGAATTCATTGGTCGTTTCACTTCTCAAATAGATGAAGAGAATATCTTAGTGCTTGTAGCAACGAAAGATCACCATGAAAAATTAGAGACCATGGACATCAATAGCGTATACACACACAACGGTAGTTTTGGGGAGTATGCTTTGAAAGAAAAGATTTCTTACACCACAGACTTTACTGGCGAAGGAGAAATTGTGGCATTTAGTCTTAACCTATGCGTGATTCTTGACGATGAAAAAAACAAGCACAGAACAGCGCAATACGAAGAGCTGAAGAAAAAGTAAGCTTCTACTCTATTGCAACTTCATGTTTAAACCAATCACCCAGCTTTGTGTTCTGTTGTCATGAAGTACGTATATATTTTTTCAGGAATACTCATTGCGCTTGCCCTCGTCTTTCAAGGATGGGTCTACTATGCAAGCAATGTGGAAGAGCAACCTTATGAAGTAATGCACGCTTTTGGTAATGTAGAAATTCGGCATTATCCTGCTGCACGCATGGCATCGGTAGACCAAGAAAACAGCGAAGACCTGCAGAGATCTGGCTTTAGTATGTTGGCGGGGTACATTTTTGGAGGCAATGAAGAAGAGCAAAAATTCGCCATGACTGCCCCAGTGCACATGTCGCGTTCTGAAGAAGGAGCACGCATGAGCTTTGTATTGCCACAAGGCGCTTGGGAAAAAGAATTGCCTGCTCCAAATGATGAGCGTGTGAACCTTCATTGGTCAGAGCCGAGTGATGTGGCGGCCATTCAATTTTCTGGCTATGCAAACCAAGAAAAAATAGAGCGTTACAAAAAAGAAATGCTAGCAACTTTAGACTCGCTTCACATCGCTCATCAAGACAATTTCTCGCTTCTAGGATACGATCCTCCCTTTAAAACTACCGGAAGACGAAATGAACTCCTGGTAGGTATTGACACCAGCACCTTACCGAAGTAATTTAACCTAGAAAGTAAAACTGTACAACAGCACACATTTTAACTCAATCTATTGGCTTTAATTCGGCCTTTCAATCTAAAAACTTATGATCAGAACAATTACTATTTTACTTGTGCTTTCTCCTTGCCTTTTGATGGCTCAAATGTGGAAATCTATTGCGCCTATGCCTAGTGGCAAGCACCACCCCGTAACCTTTACATTAGACGGTATGGGCTATGCCATTACCGGCACAGAAGGCGTTCGTTTTGCAACTGATGATGTTTTTCAATATGATCCTGTAAACGATCAGTGGAACACCCTCAATGATTTTCCGGGTGCCGAACGCAGCTTTGCCATTGGACAAGCTTACAACGGCAAAGGATATTTAGGCTTTGGTTTCGCCAATGGTTCTTACTTTAATGACATTTGGGAGTATGACCCCGCAACAGACTCTTGGAAAATTTTAACGGTTTGCGATTGCATTGGAAGAAGACATCCCGCATTTGTAATTAAAAACGATAAGATTTTTGTAGGTCTTGGAGATGGAATACCAGGAGATTTGGCCGATTGGCATGTGTATGACATGGTAAACGATACTTGGAACCGTGTAAATGATATTCCAGGCGATGAGCGCCACCACCCTTTTATGTTCCCTGCTGGAGATGACATGTATGTTGGAATGGGACACCACGCCAATTTGATTTACAAAGATTGGTACAAGTTTGATGTAGATACCGAGACGTGGGAAGTACTGGATGATTTTCCTGGAGAGGCCCGTGTTGCTGGAACCCAATTTGATCATGCAGGCAAAGGATACGTGTTGAGCGGAGATGGAGATAACCACGATTTTATGGCAACAGGTGAATTTTGGGAATATGAGCCAAGCACTGATGCATGGACCGAATTGACCGCACACCCAGGCATTAGCCTTTGGGCTCCAGGTTCTTTTGTCATTGGTGGCACAGTATATTTTTTAGGAGGTCAAAACCGCCAAACCAATGTGATTCAAAACACGGCATGGAAGTACGAATTGACGCCCCAAGCTCCATCATCCTTTGCTGCAGTGAAGCAAGTTGTAGAAATAAACATTTACCCTAACCCTGCTAAAGATGTGCTCTACATTCAAAGTGAAGAGTTGCTTACCCGTGTTCGGTTGATTTCAATGACTGGTATAGAAGTGCTTGAAACAAGCAATGCTTCTACCATAGACATTTCTCCGCTGAGTCCAGGTATCTATTTTGTGCAAGGGCAAACCGCATCAGGAGCTTCATTCACTCAAAAAGTGATGATTCAATAACAAGATTTCTACCGCCTTTTAATGGGCACATCTACGTTATTACAGTGGGTGTGCCCATTTTGTTTTTTAGCCCATAGACATCTGTTTGTAGCTTTAGAACGTCTGTGTACTGTTCAAAGCTGATTTAGGGCCTGAATGGCACATCAATTCCAAACCGATGAAAAACCTTATTCTCTTTTGCTTTTGTGCAGTCTTCTCTCTTACGTGCCTTGCTCAAGAAAATTACGATTGCACTGATTATCAGATTCTTTCAGTCAAAGACACGGTACATTTTTCTGAACCCAGTGTTTCTCTTGTGCTTACCACAAACAACAACCCCGTTGGTACAGGTTATACAGATTTGTTTTTTGTAGATGAAGGCGAAGACACCATTAACATCACAGGATTTTGGGGCTCATGGTTACCCAGTGTAAGCAACATCCCAAACGATACCATTTCATACATCCTTCCTTACAGCGGGAACCGAGTGTCTTTCCCCAGTGATTTTAACGGGCATTTGGTCACCAGAAATCCAAAGTGTACCATTCCTTTTAGTATTGATCTTGAAACAGGAATTGAGGCATTGCCAGCAGTCACAGCTGTTCGCATCTATCCCAACCCAGCAAAAGAGATGTTGTACATAGATAGCGAAGTGTGTTTTAATCGCCTTATGCTTATTTCAATTACAGGAAAAGAGCTGCTGCAAACCAATCAAACAGATGCCATTGATGTTTCTCGCTTGCGTAGTGGAGTGTATTTTATTCATGGCACTACCGCAGAAGGTGCCTCATTCATCCAAAAAGTGCTGATTGAGTAGCTGTATGGTTCGCCAAAAAAGGTAGACTACATTGGTATCATTATTTTTCTTTTTGGAGAATTCAGCGAAGTGCAAACGCAAGTGCTTTTTACCACCTTAACCATTGGTGTGTTTAGCTTAACTGCCTTGTGCAGCTCAAGTATTCAAAAGCATTTCAAGCTTTTTTCACTGATGGGTATGTTGAACTCAAGCATTGCCTTAGGCATTTCACTCATTGCCGTTTGGCAAATCATTGATTTCAATACCATTTGGCAAACAACACTTATTTTTTCGGTGCTATCCTTCACTATTGCCTACTGCTCACTCATGCTCCATATCACGCCCAAAACAAATACTATTCGATATGGATTAACCGCAAGTATGGCATCTATCTCCTGTGTCGGCTTGATGCTTATTTGGTTAACGCTCAAAGAATTTGAAGAATCTCTAGTGTCTTTCAAATTATTAGGCGCAGTAACAATTATGGCATTGTTGGGAACCCTTGTTTCCCTTGTATTGAATGCAATTACCAATAAGTCGACCTAATTGTTAGAAAACAAAAAGTAAATTCAGATGATTGAATTGCATACCAAGGAAAAAATACCACCTATCATTTCAAGAGCGGTATTTTTTAGTCTTTTTCTATTCTTTTTTCATGCCACTACTTTTGGTCAAAGTCCATTACAGGCAAATATTCGATTCTCACTTGCCTTAGATTCTACAGAATACCGGGCTCTAGAGACATTTTTAAAAGAAGAGCAAAATGGATGGCCTTTAAAACATGCCAAAAAAAACATTCCCATTACGGCATTGGGAACCTTTATTAAGATTCAATTGAATCATTTGCCTCCGGAATCAAATTCTGCTCAGTATTACATCCCAAAAAACGGGCTCGCGCAAAATCTATCTAAAGCACTTTTGGACAGTATTTACATGCAAGCTACAGCAGATTCAAGTTTCCTCATTCCTCTTTCTCAACGCATAGCAAGCTATATACTTTTCAGTAGTGGAGGCTATGAGTTAAGAGATGAAACCCAATGCGGAATATTTCAAAAACCATTGAATGAAGAGCTTTGGAACTTGCTACAAAAACAAGAAATGAAGGATGTGAATGGGAAACAGGGAACGGAGA
>CBFHSD010000085.1:0-6721 GCA_965658375.1 Salibacteraceae bacterium | reverse complement strand
AAAGTACAGTGCACATAAGATTGAGTTCCACCACCAAGTGCAGCTAGCAGGTATTCTTTTCCGTTATTGATGAGTGTGTTTTTTGCATCGATGTTGTAGTTACGGGATAGAATGCCCAAACCGTCCATGTTTTCGATGATGGTATTCTCTAAGTAAAGGGTGTTTGTTCCAATTGCGGGTGGAGCATCATAAATAATCCAAGGCTCTGCTTGGATGCCCACAAAACCATTTCTTATGATGCAATGCTCAAAACGACTGTCTTTGCTGCTCTCGTTGATCCATATTCTGTCCCACTGTCCAGGAATATCATCATAATAACTTTCAAGCCGTAAGCCTTGAAACGTCACGGGGTTTCCCGCTGTGCCGAGGGCTTCAATCGCAGATTCTCTATAGGCCCACAAACCGCCACCATCAGAAAGGTATATTTCTGTTCCTTCTTGAATATGAAGGGTAACTAAAGAATCAATCAGTAAATAATTGAAGATAACATGAGGCTTATCGTTGGGGAGGAATACATCTTGGCTAATTGGGAAATAATTGTCATAACTGCTCAAATAAGAGAATGGTGGGAACCCTTCAATCAAAAATTCTGTAGGGTAATAGTAGTAAGCATCTTGGCCCCAAGCTTCTAAAACAACGGTTTGTGTATTTCCATTTGTCTCAAAAAGAATATCGGTGTAGAGAACCAGGGGATTTACATCATTCACAGGGTCTACAGTAACTTCAACAAACACCCACGCACTATCGTTTGCTTGGATTTCTACGTTACTCACATCGGGCCCTGGATAGCCATCTACGTTGATTCTAAATTGCTCTGAAAACTCTCCCGCCAATCGAATATTAGAGATTTCAATTGCTTGGCTGTTGTTATTGTAAATTTTGAAGCTTCGCGTAGCTGAGCCAAGTGTAGTAAAGACTGTGTCAAAAGTAAGTGTGTCGGTGCTAAAGGCTACTTTAGCATCTGCATCTCTCAAGATATCATCTTTGTTACAAGATGTCATTGCCAACAGCGTGGATACAAATAGAAAATAGAGGAACTTTTTCATTGGTGCACGAAAATAAACAAACCCAAGACGCATAATGTGCAGACTTTATTGTCTATTTGTTTAAAATGAATTTTATTTGCATTTCTCTCTGGGAAAAATCGAAAAAGAAATTTATATTTGCACCCCCAAATTTGAAGGAAGAGATGAAGAAAGATATACATCCTCAAGATTATAGATTAGTTGTGTTTAAAGACATGTCAAACGACTATTCTTTTGTAACACGCTCATGTGCACCAGCTGAAGAAACTGTGCAATGGGAAGATGGAAATGAATACCCATTGATTAAATTGGAAATTTCTCACAAATCTCACCCTTTCTATACAGGGAAGGTTCAGTTTGTTGATACTGCGGGTAGAATTGACAAATTCCGCAACAAGTACAAGAAGTTTAAGAAATAAACATCATAACATTGAAAGCCTCGATTTATCGGGGCTTTTTTTATGCTCAAATTTTCAATAAGCTTCTTTTTCTTTCTTACTTTTCTACATCTTTGATACAAATGCTTAGCTTATGAATATTGTTCTTTTTGACGGAGAAGGGGTGGATCACCTTTTGCCTTTTACATATACTCGACCAACTTCAGAAATTCGAGTTGGAATTGATACAATAAGCGATAAATGGAAGGATTTTTTGGATGGTGAAGTATCTTTCTTAACCAGTGAGTACTTATCTAAAAAGTTTCCGCTTACCATAGCTGACCAAAATGTATTGGTCAATGGTTCAGTTTGTCCAAATCAAGAGTTGGTTGGGGCAATTAATGAATTACCAGAACAGGCATTGCTGTTAAAAGATGGATTACTTGTAGCTTCTAAGGTGAATGCGGATCAACTTCAAAAGGCTGCTGCTCATCCAGATTCGTTCGAGTTGGATGGTTTGGCAGAGTATGAGTATGAAGGAGAATTCGATAAGATAGAATATCCTTGGGATATCTTTAAATTGAATGACAGTCAATTACGATCTGATTTTGAACGCATTACCAAAGGGAGAATAAGTGCCAAAATAGATGAAAGCAATCAAGTTTTTGGTAATGATTTGTTCGTAGAAGAAGGTGCTCAAGTTCAAGGAGCAATGCTCAACACGAAAACGGGTCCCATTTATATCGGAAAAAATGCCGAGTTGATGGAGGGAAGCGTTATCCGCGGACCTTTTGCATTGTGCGATCATGCTTCTGTAAAACTGGCCACAAAGGTATATGGGGCTACAACGGTAGGACCTCATTCAAAAATAGGAGGAGAGGTCAATAACTCGGTCATCTTCGGTTATTCAAATAAAGGTCACGATGGTTTTTTAGGGAACTCCGTACTGGGAGAATGGTGTAATCTAGGAGCAGACACCAATAATTCTAACCTCAAAAACAACTACAGCGAGATAGATGTTTGGAGTCATGCTGAAAAGAAATATGTAAAGACTGGACTTCAGTTTTGCGGTCTTTTAATGGGTGATCACAGTAAATCAGGCATTAACACGATGTTTAATACCGGAACCGTAGTGGGAGTTTCAGCGAATATGTATGGGGGAGATTTTCATAAAAAATTCATCCCGTCTTTTACTTGGGGTGGCCCGTCAAGAAAAGTGGAATTCAGTTTTCCAAAAGCATGTGATGTGGCTGACCGTATGATGGAACGCAGATCAATCCCGTTTGATGAGACAGAACAAGAGATTTTCAAGGCTGTGTATGACCTAACGGCAGACCAGCGATAGAAATTCGGTCAATATTGCAGAGAATGCCACTTGGCACTTTCATTGATGCTACAACTCATCTAGATTAGAAATTTATGATGAACGATCAATATGGGTTTGCTGGCTTTGGTGAAGTTGTCGATGAAGACGCAGAATACATTCCCTTATTAACACAAGACGATGAGGAGAAGATGGCCAACGAATCAATTCCTGATTCACTTCCTATCTTACCCCTTCGCAATAACGTATTATTTCCTGGAGTAGTTATACCAATAACCGTTGGAAGAGATAAGAGTGTAAAGCTTGTGAATGATGCTTACGGAACTAGCAAGACCATTGGTGTTGTTGGTCAGCAAGATCCAAGTATTGAAGATCCCAATCCTTCTCAATTGCATAAACTTGGCACTGTAGCTCGCATTATTAAGAAGCTTAAAATGCCAGATGGCAGCATTACCATCATCATTCAAGGAAAAAGAAGGTTTGAAATAGAAGAGATTCTAAGCGAAGAGCCCTATCTGAAAGCTAAGGTGAAAGGTGTTCAAGAGCAGATGCCTGAAGACCATGCACAGTTTGATGCATTGGTAAGTTCTATAAGAGATCTGGCCTTACGTATTATTCAAGAATCACCTCAATTGCCGAGTGAAGCCTCTGTGGCCATCAAGAACATCGAGAGCAACACCTTCCTTATCAACTTCATTTCTTCAAACGTGAACCGTTCTGTAAGCGAGAAGCAAGAATTGTTGGAAGTTCTTGATTTAACAAAGCGTGCCGAAAAGCTGCTTCAATATTTAAATGAAGAATTGCAGTTGCTTCAACTCAAGAATGATATTCAGAGTAAAGTAAAAACAGACATAGACAAGCAGCAACGCGAGTACTTTTTGCATCAGCAAATGAAGCAGATTCAAGAAGAACTTGGAGGTAATCCTATTGATCAAGAGGTTGGTGAGTTCAAAGAAAGGGCTAAAGACAAGAAATGGACAAAGAAGATTCAAGAAGTGTTCGAAAAAGAACTGTCTAAGCTCGAGCGCATGAATCCGACAGGAGTGGAGTATAGCGTTCAGTCTAACTATATAGACACTTTGCTTGAATTGCCTTGGGAGAAATATTCCAAAGATGTTTTTGATCTTAAAAAGGCAGAAAAGATATTGAACAGAGACCACTTTGGTCTTGAAAAAGTGAAAGAGCGAATCTTAGAACACTTGGCTGTTTTAAAGCTTAAGAACGATTTGAAATCTCCCATTATTTGCTTGGCGGGCCCTCCGGGAGTGGGTAAAACCTCTCTAGGAAAATCTATCGCTGAGGCGCTCGGAAGGTCATACGTCCGTATGTCGCTTGGGGGCTTGAGAGATGAAGCAGAAATTAGAGGACATAGAAAAACCTATATCGGTGCAATGCCCGGTAGAGTAATACAAAGTGTGAAAAAGGCTGGAACGGGGAATCCTGTTTTCATTCTAGATGAAATAGACAAAGTAGGTCATGGTCCTAATGGTGATCCTAGTTCAGCATTACTTGAAGTTTTAGATCCCGAGCAGAATGACACTTTCTACGATAACTTTTTAGAGGTAGAATACGATTTAAGTAAAGTGATGTTTGTGGCCACTGCGAACAATCTTGGAGCCATACAGCCGGCTTTAAGAGACCGCTTAGAAATTATTGAAGTGAGTGGTTATACCTTAGAAGAAAAGGCAGAAATAGCTAAAAAACACTTGATTCCGCGCCAATTGAAAGAGCATGGAATGAAAGCCCAAGACTTTAAGATTGGGAAGAAAGCTTTGGAAGCATTAATAGAAGGCTATACACGTGAATCTGGAGTAAGAAGTTTAGATAAGAAAATCACAAAACTCATTCGACAAAATGCCAAAAGCATTGCGATGGAAGAAGAGTTGATTCCAAGCATATCTAAGGAGCGCCTGGGGGAAATTTTAGGCCCGGGTAGAGAAAAAGATCGTTACGAGAATAATGAGGTTGCTGGTGTTGTTACTGGCTTGGCATGGACAGCTGTTGGTGGAGATATTCTATTCATTGAAACATCTATCACTCAAGGCAAGGGAAAGTTAACACTTACTGGTAGCCTTGGAGATGTGATGAAAGAAAGTGCCGTTGTAGCTTTAGAATATATCAAAGCAAATGCTGTTAAAATAGGTTTGAGTGCTGATTTGTTCGAAAAGTGGAACATACACATTCACGTACCAGAAGGCGCAATTCCTAAAGATGGTCCATCGGCTGGGATTACTATGCTAACGGCAATATCATCTGCACTGACGCAAAGAAAGGTAAAGAGTAAACTGGCGATGACTGGTGAAATCACCTTGAGAGGGAAGGTGCTGCCAGTTGGAGGAATCAAAGAGAAGATACTAGCGGCAAAGCGCTCTGGCATCAATACTATTGTGCTCAGTGAGAATAACCGTAAAGATGTAGAAGAGATCGATGATCGATACCTCAAAGGGCTTACATTCCATTACGTCAAAGAAATGATGGAAGTATTGGAAATTGCTCTTACAAAGCAGAAGGTTCAAAACGCTGTAGACGTGAAGTAAGAAATACTTAAAAAACAAAAAAGGGTTCATGAATATTCATGAACCCTTTTTTTATGCTTAAGACTGTGATTATTCTACAATAACCAAACGAGTTCTTGTGCTGCTTCCATTTTCAGCTTTAAGGCTTACGATGTAGCTACCAGCTGCAAATTCGTTAGAAGAAATTGAAGCATTGTTGTAAAGTGTTCCTGTGTAAACATCTCTTCCTTGCAAGTCAGTAATTGTAAGTTCAAGGTTTCCTAAAGAACCATCAAAGTTTACGTTTACAAATCCTTTAGCAGGATTAGGATAGATTGCAAAAGAATTAGAAGACAACTCAGTTACAGTGCTTACAGCATCAGATCTGATTGCAGAACTTTTAACGATTTCTTCAAATCCAGAACCAGGCCCCCAGTTAAGTACTTCGTTTCCTTCATTATCCAAAACTTGAATACCGAAAGATTGAGAAGCATCTGGATTAGGGCTTGTGCCGTACTGTTGTCCATCAGCAAATGAATCAAACAATCTTACTTTGTAACAATCAGCACTTCCAGGAAGTTCGTGAGTAGTTGTCATTGTAGTGTTGGCATCTGGGCCACCGCCACCCCATTGGTCATCTGTACCTGGAGTATAAGGACTACCTGAAGCAATCACATTGTCATCGTCATCTAAGATAGCCCACTCTGTTTCACCTGGGTAGTTATCTGTAAAGAAGTTTACAGTTACTTCTTTATTTGTAATAACACCAGCAACAGAAACTGAAACAGCTCCTTCAGTTAAAGAAGGGTTTGCTGGAGTGTTTCCATTAATGTCAGTCATCTTAACTTCATAAGAAGCACTTTCGTTAAGCATTACACCACTGAAAGTTACCATGTCAGAACCGAACTGAGCAACGTTTTCAGAGAAGCTAGAAGACTCAATAGAACTACCATTTTCAAACAACTCAAACGTTGCAGAAGTAATTGCATTTGTTCCAAAGTTATCGAATGATGCTGTAACATCACCTTCACTTGTACAAAGTGCAGCTTCACCGTCAGCCATTTGACCGTGATCTGTAGCACCTGTTACAGACTGTCCACAATCGTTAGAGATTTGAGAAAGCAATCCGGCAACGTCAGCTTGACCAGCTTCGTAAACCAACCCGTCAGGACAGATTCTGTATACCGTTGGGAAATATGCGATTTGGTACAAACTTGCCAAGTTGGCATCGTCAATAATTGGATAAGGCGTATCTTCAATCCAGTTTCCTTGAGTTCCAGAAGTGGTACCTTCTAAATCATCTTGGGTTGTAGAACCATCACATTCAACAAACAATACAACTACTTCGCCTGAACCATTTGGTCCATAAGAGTTGTATAAGTCAGCTAGAGCGTTAGAGTTGTGGTAAGACCAACAAGGCCCACACCATGTTGCAGAAACATCCATAATTACTGTCTTCCCATCATTTAGATAGTCAGATAGTGTATGGGTGTTGCCGTT
>CBFHSD010000084.1:0-6858 GCA_965658375.1 Salibacteraceae bacterium | reverse complement strand
ACCTAAATCTACATGGTCATGTCTGCGTGTGTAGTCGTTCAAGAACGTTACATCACCTTTCAAGTCTGTATACTTATCCAATTGAGCTAGTAGCACCTCGTAAGTGGCTTTGACATCTGCCTCTGCACTGTGGGCATTTTCAATGCTTTTGTTGCAGTAAAATTGATAAGCTGCGGCTAAAGTTCTCGGTTCCTTTTTGTGAAAGATGTTCTGGACATCAATCAGCTGACGAACTGTGATATCAAAATCATATCCAGCGCGCTCAAATTCATCCACTAACATGGGAACATCAAATTTGTTGGAGTTGTAACCTCCTAAATCGCAATCATTCAAAAAGAGATAGAGATTGGGAGCTAGATCAGCAAAAAGGGGTTCGTTTGCTACTTCTTCATTACTAATGCCGTGTATGGCAATAACATGTTCTGGGATTTCGCGTTGCGGGTTCACCCGGTAATTTTTAAATTCCTCTTTCCCGTTAGGATGAATCTTTAGAATTCCAATTTCTACAATGCGGTCTTGACCTACGGTTACACCGGTAGATTCTATATCAAAGAAGGCGATAGGCCTATCGAGTTGTAATTTCATAAGTTGATTGAACTAAAAAGACCGAGGTTATAGGCCTCGGTCTTCTTTATGAGTAATTATTATAATTCTCTATTAGGATCGAATGACTCAAGGTAGTCTGCCATTTTACGGACAAACATTCCTCCTAAAGCACCGTCAACAACTCTGTGGTCATAAGAATGCGATAGGTACATCATGTGTCTTATACCAATCAAGTCTCCTTGAGGCGTTTCAATCACCGCTGGTTTTTTGCGAATGGCTCCCACTGCCATAATAGCCACTTGTGGTTGATTGATGATGGGGGTTCCCATCACGTTTCCAAATGATCCTACGTTAGAAATGGTGTAGGTTCCACCAGCGATATCGTCTGGCTCTAATTTGTTGTTTCTTGCTTTATTGGCCAAAGCATTTACTTGCTTAGAAAGACCAGTTAAGCTTAATTGATCGGCACTTTTGATTACCGGAACAATTAAGTTACCGCTTGGTAAGGCTGTGGCCATTCCTATGTTTATTCCCTTCTTACGAATGATGTTATCACCATCTATAGAGACGTTGATCATAGGGAAATCTTTAATGGCTTTTACAATGGCTTCAATGAAGATTGGCGTGAAAGTGATTTTCTCTCCTTCTCTTTGTTCGTAAGCCTTTTTGATTTTGTTTCTCCAATTAACAATGTTGGTTACATCAGCCTCTACAAATGAAGTTACGTGTGGAGATGTTTTCTTAGAATCAACCATGTACTTGGCAATCAACTTGCGCATGCGGTCCATTTCTATAATCTCTACATCATCGTTGCTTGACAATATTTTTGGAGCTGGTCCAGAAGATGCTTTTGGCGCTGCTGCTGGTTTAGCTGGTGCAGCAGCAGGAGCTACTGTGGCTTGAGGTCTACCACTAGAGATGAAATTCAATACATCTTTTTTAGTCACTCTTCCGTTCTGTCCGCTTCCTTCAATGCTGTTCAACTCATCCATAGATAAGTTTTCTTCTTTCGCGATGGTTTTTACCAAAGGAGAATAGAAGCGATCTGCATTTGCAAAATTCACAGGAGCTGATTCAGCTGGTGAAGATGCAGCAGGTGCTGTATTCGCAGCTGCAGGAGCTGGCGCAGCTTCAGTTTTACTTGTTTCTTGTTTTGGGGCTGCTGGAGCTGAAGGCGCTTCTCCGTCTGTAGAAATAATGGCAATGACTTGACCAACTTGAGCCACATCACCTTCTTCGACTAAAATTTGAGTTACAACTCCATCTGCTGGTGCTGGTACTTCAGAATCTACTTTGTCAGTTGCAATTTCTACCAAAGATTCTTCTTCTTCAATAGTGTCACCAACGGCTTTTAACCAAGTGGTGATGGTTGCTTCCGCAACACTTTCACCCATTTTAGGGAGTAGAACTTCTATTTCAGCCATAATAAAACGTGCTTATTTAAGGAGAACAAAAATAGCCGAATTTCTCGTGTTTCAAAGGATGTGGCAGTGTGGCCTTTGTATGAATCACCTAGAACCCCAAGTGTTAATCTCTCAGGTTGTTGAGGTTTTGTAAAATAATCTGAACGTCTTTTTCAATTTTATAGTCGTTCGCGTATCTTATATTTCGTGTGTGTGAAACATTCGGATTATTATTTTTTGAATTTCGAGATTGACTAACGTTAAAAACTGATGTTTTTATTTTTGGCAAAAGATTAATTTGCTTGTCGTTGGTATCATATCCCACCCATGTTTTTTGACCGAAAAGCACGGAAAAACAACTTTTGAAATAGGTAAGAGGGTGATTGAACCACGCAAGAATTGGGCTAAGGGCGAGTAAAACAAGACTTACTCCTAAATCAAGTAAGCGTTTGTTTCTGATTTGAGCGGTTTGATTAATGGTGGCTAAACGGAGCATGGCGTAGAGTTCTCCGCTAGAGTTTATAGAGTTAGAGCCAATGATGAATTGAGCTTCTGGCGGGGCAATTTTATACTCAATTTGAGAAAGATCAACACTTTGCATTTGACGCATGATGTCATCAAAACTTACGCTCTTGGCGCAAAACACAATTTCGTTTAAGCGGAAATCTCGCACGAGTTCCCTTAAATCTCCAATAGACCCAACAAAGTGACTGCTTTGATTTTTGGTGGTATTGTCAGGTAATATTTCAATGATTAAATCGATGTCTATTCCCGTTTGAATCATCAGTTTTTTAACGCGGTCAATTTCCTCCCTTTTGCCAACAATGCCAATACGTTTCACTTCTTTTTTGTGCAATTGGGTTCCAGGAATTTTCATTAAATCTAGGAGCAAACGCAATAAGATGACAATGCCTAAGCCAATGAGTGAACCACCAAGTACCATGAATCTCGAAAAACGGTATTCTTCGGGGAGAAGGCTATATATTACTAATGACGAAAGTATAGCTATTAGCCCGCCTTTTGCAATTTTTTTAAGGTAGTAGGGTTTGTCATATCCCCCATTGAAAAAGAGAGATGCGATAAAAATAAGTGCGAAAACGGCAAGACTCGGATAAACAATTCCTTCTGGATGCTGGATGCCAGTTTGTTGAGCATAAACATGATCTAAGCTCAAGAGGGTTCCCCCATAAATAAGCGAATCTAGTAGGGGTAGCCATGCGCGTTGAATAAGGCGCTGAAGCACTGCAAGTGATGCTCTAAACCAAATGGCAATGTTTATGAGAATAGAAAAAAGTCCAGCGCTTGATTTAGAAAAATGCTTTTTGGCAAAAATCACCATGGCGTTATAAAATACGAACACGTAGTTGATGCTGCTCTTTTTGGTACTTTCTCCTTTATAGTGGATGATTTGTGTTTTTGGGAAATAGTAATTTTTGTAACCTCTTAGTTTTATTCGCCATGAAAGGTCTATGTCCTCTCCGTACATAAAAAAGGTTTCATCAAGCAATCCTATTTTATTCAAAACCGATTTTCTCATGAGCATAAAAGCTCCAGAAAGAACATCAACAGAATGGGTTTCGTCATTTGAAGCATATCCCATGTGATAGCGACCAAAACGCTTCGATTTTGGGAATAAAGATGACAAACCAAAGATTTTATAAAACGCCACTTCTGGTGTAGGCAAACCGCGCTTCGATTCGGGAAGAAATACGCCTTTGCCGTCAATCATTTTCACACCTAATCCACCAGCATCAGGTGTACATTCCATAAATTCAAGACACAGCTCAAAAGTATCTTCTTGAACCACAGTGTCAGGATTAAGTAAAAGGACAAAATCTCCTGTAGAGCGTTTGATGGCTTGGTTATTGGCTACGCTAAAACCTACGTTCTGCTTGTTTTTAATCAGTTCAACCTCAGGAAATTTAGACTCTACCATTTCGTTTGAACCGTCAACAGAATTGTTGTCAACCACAAATACTTCAATGTCGCAGTTTTTCGAGGCGTTTTTTACAGAAAGCAGACATTGCTCCAAAAAGAAGCGCACATTGTAATTGACTATGACAACACTTAACCTGCTCATGTACTAATTGGAAAGTGAACTATTGTATTGGGTTCTATTTAAAATTGATTTTCCAAGGGTTACTTCATCGGTGTATTCAATTTCATCTCCTATGGCGACCCCTCTGGCTATGGTGCTAATATTGGTACAAAATGCTTCCAATTTTCGAAAGAGGTAAAAGTTTGTAGTGTCTCCTTCCATCGTAGTACTGAGAGCCAGAATAATTTCTTTTGCTTCATTTTTTTCTGCTCGAGCAATCAAAGAAGAAATATTAAGATCTTGCGGACCTATACCATCCATTGGTGAAATATTTCCACCTAGGATATGATACACACCGCTGTATTGTTGCGTATTTTCAATAGCAATAAGATCTCTGATGTTTTCCACCACGCAGATCGTTTGTGCATCCCTTTTTGGATTCACGCAAATGCCGCATAGCTCATCTTCACAAATGTTGTGGCACTGTGCGCAAAAGCGTATTTGCTTTCGCATGTTCGAAATGCTGTGGGCAAATTGAAGACTTGTTTCTTTGGGTTCATTCAAAAGATGCATTACCAATCGCAATGCTGTTCTCTTACCAATACCGGGTAAAGAGGCAAATTGCTCCACTGCTTGTTCAACCAATCGTGATGGAATTTCCATGAGGCCAAAGGTAATGCGCCACGCGAACTGATGAAATGTGAAAAAGGCTTTCTTTGCGGCATGACGCCATTGCTTGTTCTTGTTGTTATTCTTTCTTACTTCGGAGTGCTCATGTTTATCTCTTCTAGAACAAAAGGGGAGGGAAATGCCGCATTTTTTACCGGGAATAAATCCTCTCCATGGTATATTGTAGCCTTTGGGATGATTGGGGCCTCTTTGTCAGGTGTAACCTTTATATCGGTTCCGGGATGGGTGGCAACAACAAAGTTTGCATACATGCAAATGGTCTTGGGTTATTTAATTGGTTATGTGGTTGTTGCTCAAGTCCTTCTTCCTTTGTATTACAAGCTCAATTTAGTTTCTATTTACGGATATTTAGATCAGCGCTTTGGTACTTTAGCATATAAAACGGGGGCAACTTTCTTTTTAATCTCTAGAACCATTGGTGCCGCTTTTCGAATATACCTCGTGGCTCTTGTTTTTAACTACAGCATTTTTGATCGCATTGGTTTTGATTTTGGAAATGGTTTTTGGGGAACTCTCAGAAACGTTTTGATAGAAACCACACATATTGAACTCGAGTTTATTGTCAGTGTTGTGTTTGCTGTCTTTCTCATTTGGGTGTACACGCGCAAGGGAGGTATTAAAACCATTGTTTGGACAGATACTTTGCAAACCTTATTTATGCTTCTTGCGGTCATAATCACTTTTGTATTGATCTCTCAGGCGATGGAGTTTAGCTTAGTAGAAGCTATTTCTTATGTCAAAAATAGCGACATGAGTAAGGTCTTCTTTTTGAATGAACCCAATGAGAAAACTTACTTCTTTAAATACTTGATAAGTGGTGCGTTTATTACGATTGCGATGACTGGTTTGGATCAGGATATGATGCAGAAAAATCTCACCTGCAGAAACCTGAAAGAAGCACAGAAGAACATGTATACCTTCAGTATTACCCTCATTTTTGTGAACCTTCTGTTCCTTGCTTTGGGGGTAATGCTATATGGCTATATGGATAACATGTCGATGCCATTTCCAGAAAAAGCGGATTTACTTTTTCCTACAGTAGCACTAGATGGGAACCTAGGGGTAGTAGTTGGCTTGGTGTTTATTCTCGGTTTAGTGGCAGCTGCCTATTCAAGCGCAGACAGTGCACTAACTTCGCTCACAACTTCTGTTTGTGTTGATTTTTTGGATGTAGATCAGAATGCAGCAAAAGAACAAGTAAGGTTGAGAGAAAAGGTGCATTGGATTGTTTCATTGATGTTAATCGCAGTAATACTCGTTTTCAGAGCAATTAACGATGATAGTGTGATTCAATCACTTTTTGTTTATGCTGGATATACCTATGGGCCTTTGCTTGGTCTCTTTTCCTTTGGACTTTTTACGCGTCTTCAGCCAAGAGAAACTCTTATTCCAGTTGTTACTATCATCGCACCTATTCTGACTTTTGCATTGCAGTTTTTTAGCCCTCAACTGTTCGGGGGCTATCAAATTGGCTTTGAATTGCTTCCTATCAATGGTTGCCTTACATTTGGCCTACTTTGGGTTGTATCTCAATCAGAACAAAACAGCAAGAAAGCTGTAGACAATTCATTGATAAACTAAACCTCAGATCCCATGAAAAATACAATTTACTCTATTACACTTATTGCATTGGCAACCACCATCCTATCCACCTTTTCAAGCTTTACAAATGGTCCAAATGAAGATCGTTCGGGTTCTCCTGTAGGAGTAGGAGGAGCAGATGGATGTGGCTTTGGTTGCCACACGGGCAATGTAAACATAGAATCAGGCTTCACCATTACAGGTTTACCAACAGCCTACAAACCAGATAGCGTCTATTCTGTAACGGTGTCAATTGATAACGCCACAGCGAAAAACGGCTTTCAATTATCAAGTTTAAAGGGAGATAACACTCAAGCTGGTGATTTTACCATGGTAAGTGGCACCAAATTAATTCCTTCTTCAGGAAGAAACATTATTGGTCATGATTCTCCGTCTTCATCTGGTTCTTGGACATTTGAATGGCAAGCTCCTGCTACAGATGTAGGTGAAGTAAGCTTTTATGGGTGCTCCGTAGCTTCAAACAGTAACAATGGCAACAATGGTGATGCAGTTTACACGCTAAAAGAATCAATCATGGCAGAAACAGCAAATAGCGTTGAAGAAGGTGGGACGAATAACGCTTTTCACGTCTATCCAAAT
>CBFHSD010000083.1:0-7003 GCA_965658375.1 Salibacteraceae bacterium | reverse complement strand
CTCATATCCTTTATCTCTTAAAGCAATTGCCAAGTTGTGCATGGCACTTCCACCGATGGCGATAAAATGTACTTTCATTCGTCTTAAATAACGCTTTCGAAAATGATGAATTAATCTGAGCTCTCAGACTTTTCAAAAAGGAAGTTTTTCACACTGTACCTTCTGCTATTTTTGCCTCCATTCATGATCGACAAACTTCAAGATAAATATCACCGCAACATTAACTATCTACGCATTGGAATTACAGACAGATGCAATTTGCGTTGCACCTACTGTATGCCAGAGCGCATGAGCTTTAAGGCGCAAAATGAATTGCTTTCTTACGAAGAGATACTTCAGTTGGTAGACGCCTTAATTCCTGTAGGTATTGATAAAATTAGATTAACTGGTGGTGAACCATTGTCTAGAAGAAAGATCGAATTTCTGATCCAGGAACTTGGCAAAAGAAATGGCCTGAAACAAAAATGCATTACAACCAATGGCGCTTTTCTTAGTAAACACATGGTTTTACTCAAAGAGAACGGCTTCGACAATATCAATCTCAGCCTAGATACCCTTGACCCAAAGAAATTTGCTAAAATCACAAGAAGAAATCAGTTTGAACAAGTCATGGATGGCTTGCATTCGGCCTTTTCTTTTGGCGCTAAAACCAAAGTGAATGTTGTAGTCATGGATGGGGTGAACACAGATGAATTGATTTCCTTGTCAAAATTGGCGGAGAAAAATAAAGTCGGTGTTCGCTTTATTGAAGAGATGCCCTTTAATGGTTTAAACAAGGTTCCTTCCCTCAAGTGGAACCATCAAAAAATTAAAAGTCACCTTGAAGAGCATTTCGGAGAACTCGAAGAGCTTCCATCCACAAAAGGTAAAACAGCATCTGTTTATAAGGTTGATGGTTTCGCGGGATCCATAGGTATCATACCAGCTTTTAGTAGAACCTTTTGTAACTCTTGTAACAGATTACGAATTACTGCTTTAGGCAACATTAAAACGTGTCTTTACAGTTCAAACGAAAAAGGCTTAAAAGAATTGATTCGCAGTGGTGCAAATGAATTTGAGATACAGCGTTTTGTTCAACAAACCATTGCCGGCAAGGCTTTGAATGGTTTTGAAGCTCAGAATCAAAAATCAAAAAAGAGCTACGAAAGCATGAGCGAAATTGGAGGTTAAGTAAATAGAACCTTTAAGCCCGCATACAGAATAAGCAAGGCCGTTATCCCCTTGACCAATTGGGGATGAAAGCGATTTGAACCTAGCAGGTTTCCTACGATTCCCCCAATAAATACTGCCCCTAATAGAGGAAGTAAAATCTCAACATCAAAAACAAACTGATTGCCTATCCACAAGCCTAACAGACCCGAAAGGGAGTTGACCAAAATAAAAAAGCTGGCAATGACCCGAATGCGGCTAGCCTCCTCAAAATTCCCGAGAAATAAAATTGGAGAAAGAAAAATACCTCCTCCAATTCCAACAAGTCCAGAAAGAAAACCAACCCCACTTCCGATTATCAAGAAATAAACTCTTGACAATGGTTTTAAAGGTGCAGGTTTTTTAGTCTTCAGCTGAATGATCATTAAAACCGCTGTACTGACCAGGGTTCCTCCTAACAAACCGAGATAACTAGACTTCTCAAGATGAATCATTCCGCCTATAAATGCCGTAGGAATACTGGTGAGAACCAATGGATAATAGTGCTTTAGTAAGGCGTTAAAATGCGCACGATTCACGAAAATGTTTTGGCTCACCACCAATACATTACACAATAATGCAGTGGTTCTCAAGGCCATAAATGGAAGTGATAAGAGCGACAAAATGGCCAAATAACTAGACCCTCCTCCAAAACCAACTGAAGAATAAAGCACGGCAACAATGAAAAAAAGAAGGCTTGTTTTCCACACCAAACAATGATAGGAATTTATCACCCAGAACTCGCCTATGTAAAGTCTTCCTTTAATTTCGCGTTTGTAAAATTGAAGCAATGAATAACTGGTACGAAGTCAAAATAAAATATCAAAAACTCAACAATCAAGGCGTTGAAAAACCTGTTTCTGACATGTATCTTTTTGATGCTGTTTCATTTACAGAGGCAGAGTCTAGAATCAACTTGGAAATTGGACAAATGGTTTCTGGCGACTTTTTCATCATGAACATTAAGCGCTCGAACCTCACAGAAATTTTCCCTGATGAAACAGGAGATCGTTGGTTCAAATGCAAGGTGTCTCTCATAACTATTGACGAGTCTTCTGGCAAAGAGAAAAAGAGCAACATGTATGCTTTGGTGCAAGCCAATGATGTAAGAGAAGCTTACGACAATTTGCAAAATCACATGAGAGGAACTCAAAGTGATTATGAGGTTCCCGCAGTGAGTGAATCTCCGATACTGGAAGTGTTCCCTTATTTTGATGGAGATTCAAATCAACCAGATGAGGCTTCTGAATTGGAAGCAGTCTAGAACAATTTTCAGATTTACTACTTATCATTTAAAGAGAAAGGAATGGAGTTTATATCTCAGAAAATATGCATGACGAAAGATTTGGGAGTGCACGGGAATTTGTTTGGGGGCAATATGCTTAGCTGGATTGATGAATCTGCTGGAACGATGGCCGCGAAAGTTTGCCGTTCTCCCAACATGGTGACTGTAAAAATTGATGAGGTAGTTTTTAGAAAAGCGGTGAAAGTTGGTTTCCTTATTCGCATTTACGGGAAAGTAAAGCATATGGGAAACACCAGCATTACCTTGTCTATTGAAGCAAGGAAGCACAACGTTATTTCTGAAGAAGAAACAACTGTTTGTAGCACTGAAATTACTTTTGTTAGAATAGATGAATCTGGAGATGCTGTGCCGATACCTGCATCTGTAAAGGAAAAATATGTGCATTTAAATAAACAATGAGCTTTGTAACAGACATACTCTTTGCCTTTTGGGATCTTTTTGCAGAAATGGCGCCTTTCTTACTACTAGGTTTCCTTTTAGCCGGATTGATGCGTGTGTATATGCCTCAAAAAAATCTTCAGAAGTACTTTGGTAAAAACAACATACGTTCTGTAATCAATGCTGCCATTCTTGGGATTCCACTTCCACTATGTTCTTGTGGCGTGATTCCAACAGGAATATCGTTCAATAAAAATGGAGCTTCCAAAGGAGCAACCGTATCTTTTCTTATTTCAACACCTCAAACCGGTGTAGACAGTATTGCCATTACTTATGCCCTTTTAGGCTGGCCCTTTGCTATTATAAGACCAATTGCGGCATTGGCTTCTGGGGTATTTGGTGGCTGGTTAGAAAACAAGAAAGGGGAAACCGATGCTTCAAAAGACCTCATTCAAGAACAAGAAAAAATTGAAGGAAATAAACTCACTGCCGCCCTCAAATATGGCTTCATTACATTCTTAGATGACATCGCCAAATGGCTAATGGTAGGGTTGGTTGTGGCAGCCTTAATTACTGTTTTTGTGCCTCAAAGCCTCTTTACTCAATCACTCACCAATCCCATCCTCAATACCTTTCTGATCATTATTGCATCAATACCCATGTATGTCTGTGCTACAGGATCTGTACCGATTGCTGTAGCTTTAATGATGAAGGGACTTTCTCCCGGTGCGGCTTTTGTGTTTTTAATGGCGGGACCCGCTACCAATGCGGGAACCATTTCTGTTATTGGCAACAGCCTCGGCAAATCTACCCTCTACCGTTACCTATTTACCATTATCGCAGGTTCGCTTTTTACAGGAATGTTCATCGATTATGCCCTTCCTTCAAGCTGGTTCCTTTTTCAAGCAAATGACGCACTTCATGTGCATTCTCACATGGATTTGCTCAATAAAGTGAGCGCATTCATACTCGCTGGCCTCCTCATTTATAGCTTCTTTAAACGATTCATCAAATCACAATCGAAAACTCAAGAAAAAACATCAAATCAAATGGAAACAGTAATAAACATAGAAGGTATGACTTGCAACCACTGCAAAGCCAGTGTTGAAAAAAGTCTTTCTGCTATAAAGGGTATTAAATCAGTAGATGCCAACCCGTCAAACAACACTGTTAGTGTTGAGGCTTATGGTTTTGATGAAGAAGAAATCAAAAAAAATATAGATGAGCTTGGCTTCATCTATAAAGGCAAAATTTAATTGAATAAATTATTCATAATATTCACTTGAAATGGTCAAGACACCGAGTTAGTAGAAAGTCCTATTTTAGTGGCGAATTATAAATTGAATGTCAACCTTGTTCCTTTTACAGCGATGAAAAAAATATCTCTTTTTACAAGCGTCATTTTGAGCTTAGCAGCATTTACATCAAATGCTCAAGAGCCAACAAAACCAACCTATGAAAACCGTGTATACACGGCAGATGGGAACTACTACGTGCAGAAATCTTTACCTGTATACCTCAAGTTCTCGGTTTCTCCAGATGGTGAGGATTATGCATTGAAAAGCAAACAACACCCTGAAGATGCGAACCCAATGTATTTAGATACTGAAGGAGTAAATTACATCAGAAGCAGATACGCTGTTGATCCGAATACAGGTAATGCGGTTTCTCCCCAAAGGGAAGTTTTAATGGAAATGTATGCTGATGGGATGTCTCCAAGAACAACGTTAAGATTTGACGGTGCTCCTAAATATGTAAAAGGCGGTACAACCTATTTTGGGAAGAACTTATCTTTTTCTTTGTCTTCAACAGATGCAGTTTCTGGAGTAATGGAAACACAATATGCACTCAACGGAGCATACTCAAAATACGGCTCAAGCGTTTCTGCAAGCAAAGAAGGTGCACAAACCTTATACTATTACTCAGCAGATTTTGTTGGGAACACAGAAAAGACCAAAAGCAACGCGTTTACTGTTGACTTAACTCCACCTTCTTCTAGCCATGCTATTGAAGGAATTGTTCACAACAGTAACATCATTGCACCTAGCACTTCATTTAAGCTAACTACAAGCGACAACCTTTCAGGAGTTCGTTCGGTATTGTATTCGTTTGATGATGGAAGTAATAAATCTTACTCACCAAATATTCGAGTAAGCCAATTGGCAGATGGAGAGCACACTTTGCACTATTACGCCATTGACAATGTGAAAAATGAAGCGACAAAAAGCAGCTTTAATTTTTACTTAGATAAAATTCCACCTGTTGTTACTTTAAAAATTGTTGGAGACCAACACAAAGGAAACTACATGTATGTTTCTCCAAGAACCAAGATGAACTTGACCGCTACAGACAACAAGTCAGGTGTTCACAAAATCTATTACCGTATTGATGGTGGAGAAAGAGCAGATTACGGTTCCGACTTTCCTATTCCTGATAAGTTAGGTGTTCACTCTTTCAAGTATGATGCTACCGATAATGTAGAGAATCTGGCTCCTAATAAATACCAAACAGTATTTATGGACAACAGAGCTCCTGAAACGGGAATTACTTACGGAAAACCACAATTCTTTGATCGTGATACGTTATTTGTAACAAGCAACACGAAAATTACATTGAAATCAAGAGACAGAGAATCTGGTGTTCAAAACACGATGTACTCTGTAAATGGTGCAGGAATGAAAGCATATAGCGAGTTCACTCTTCCTTCTGAAGGGTACTACACTATTGATTTCAATGCAACAGATAACGTGAATAACAAGGAGCAAGACAAGCAAAGCAAATGTTTTGTAGACAACACTCCTCCAGACATTTTTGTAAACTTCAGTATTGAGCCTATTGGAACGAGAAACGGACTCAAAGTGTATCCAAACTACGTGCGTATGTACATAGGGGCAACAGATAAGCACACTGGTACAGAAGCTATTATGTATTCTATTGACGGTGGACCTGAAACACTCTACTCAAGTCCTCAGACATTAGATATTTCTGAAATGAGTAAATTCAGAAAAAATCAGAAGTACAGCGTTGTTGTTACAACTAAAGACAAATTAGGAAACAAAGCTGAAGAGACTTTTGAATTCTTCGTTGGAAGAGAATAAACAAGGTATTCAAACATAAAAAAAGCGTCTCGAGTATTCGAGACGCTTTTTTTATGTTCTTTTATTACAAATTAAACAGCTACGTTATGTTCTCTTAATGCATCGTTTAATGAAGTCTTTAAATCAGTACTTGGCTTTCTTTTACCAATAATCAAAGCACAAGGCACTTGGTAAGTTCCCGCCTTAAATGTTTTGGGCATAGTGCCTGGAATAACCACAGAACGTTCAGGCACTTCGCCTCTATACTCAACAGGTTCACTTCCCGTAACATCAATAATTTTTGTAGACTTCGTTAGAACCACATTGGCACCTAACACGGCCTCCTTCTTCACATGCACACCTTCTACCACAATACATCGTGATCCAATAAAGGCATTGTCTTCAATAATCACCGGTGCTGCTTGAAGGGGTTCTAAAACACCACCTATTCCAACACCTCCAGAAAGATGAACATTCTTTCCAATTTGAGCGCAAGAGCCAACCGTAGCCCAAGTGTCTACCATGGTACCAGAATCTACATAAGCGCCAATATTCACATAAGATGGCATCATTATCACGTTAGATGAAATGTATGCACCATAGCGCGCTACTGCATGCGGTACTACGCGCACTCCCTTAGCAGCATAATCTGTCTTTAATTTCATTTTATCATGAAATTCAAAAGGCCCTACTTCTATGGTTTCCATTTTACGAATTGGAAAATAAAGCACCACCGCCTTCTTTACCCATTCATTCACTTTCCATCCATTTCCTGTTGGTTCTGCTACACGCAGCTTACCTGCATCTATCTGCTCTATCGCTTGCTCTATCGCTTGCTGAGTTTCTTTCAATTCTAGCAACTCACGGTTTTCCCAAGCGCTTTCTATTATCTCTTGCATGACCTTTCTATTTAGGCGGCAAAAATAGATGGATTAAACAAAAGGAAAAGGCTTCTCATACATCCTGATATTCTACTTTTACACCATGAAAAGGCTGCTAGCTATAGATTATGGAACCAAAAGGTGTGGAATTGCTGTTACGGATATATTACAAA
>CBFHSD010000082.1:0-7026 GCA_965658375.1 Salibacteraceae bacterium | reverse complement strand
CACGGGCACCGGCAATTATAGCTACCTATAGAAAAAACGGCAAATTGGTAACCCGCACCATTTCCATTTAATAGCAAGAATTCCAACAACCGATTTCAGGTTGCTACGAAGTACAAAAAATCGAGATAAACTTTTATCTCGATTTTTTTGTTGGGGCTTAGTGAACCATGAAATCTAATTTTAGGATTACATTTGGAATTGAATCTCCCCAGCAATACATGTTGGGGCTTTTGCTATTTAAAAAAGTCGAGATTATCTATGACCATTGAAGAACTGAAGGAGCGCTTTAGCCAATCTTCTCACTTAAAAACCCTCTGCACCGCTCTTCTTGAAAGAAGTAATCAGAATATTCATATCAATGGTTTTGCAGGGTCTGGAGATGCCGTATTCATGGCGTCATGCCTAGACCAAACCAACGATTTCAACTTGGTTATTCTCAACGATAAAGAAGAAGCTGCCTATTTTGCAAATGACCTTGAAGCACTGCTCAGCAAAAAGAAAGTACTCTTCTTCCCGTCCTCTTCTCGACTGCCCTACCAAACAGAAAAAACAGAAAATGCCAATGTGCTGCAACGTGCTGAGGTTCTTGAAGCATTGAGCCACCGCAAGCAAGGCTTGTTTGTGATTACTTACCCTGAAGCACTTGCAGAGAAAGTAGCATCTCGAACTGCTTTAAAGCAGAACACACTAGAGGTAAAAAATGGCATGGAGCTGAGCCTCGATTTTGTAAATGAGATGCTCTTTGAATATCAGTTTGAACGTGTAGACTTTGTCACACAGCCAGGCGAGTTCGCCATTCGAGGTGGAATTGTTGACATTTTCTCTTTTGCACATGAAACCCCATACCGCATTGAGTTTTTTGGTGATGAAGTAGACTCCATAAGAAGTTTCGACCCAGCCTCTCAGCTGAGTGAAGGCAAGTACAACAAGGTAACCATCATCCCAAACATTCGAAACAAAGAACTCATTACTACTTGGAGCAGCGTGGTAGAATTTATGAGTCGCCAACCCGTAGTTTGGGTGCATGACTTGGTCTTTAGTCTAGAACGCATGCAAAAAGAGTTTGAGCGTGCAGAAAAAGCATACAAAGAACTCGAATCTCCTCTGAATCATCTTTCTCCAGAAGAACTTTACTTGAATAAACCACAAGCCGAAAAGATGTTAGAGTCGCACCAAATGGTGCAATTTGGCCTGCGCAACCAAGGGAAGCCAGATGCACTGGTTGAATTTGATCAGAAACCACAACCTTCGTTCAACAAAAATTTTGAATTACTCAGTACCGATTTCAACAATCATGTGAAAAACGGTTACGATAATGTGGTGGTGGCGAGTTCGCCCAAACAAATAGAACGCTTACATGCCATTTTTGAAGACCTCGAAAAAGAGAAGCACTTTACCCCCATTTTACTTGGTATGCATGCGGGTTTTATAGATCACGATTTAAAACTTGTGGTCTACACCGATCATCAAATTTTTGACCGTTACCATAGATTCCGCTTGAAAGATGGATTTAGAGAAGCCCAACAGCGTATTAGTTTAAAGGAGCTTACCAATCTTCAAAAAGGAGATTATGTGGTGCACATAGATCATGGCGTGGGTCAATTTGCGGGCCTTGTTACCACAGACAACCACGGCAAAAAACAAGAAGCCATTAAGTTGGTATACAAAGACAGTGATGTGCTTTACATCAGTATCCATGCCCTACACCGTATAAGTAAATATACCGGTAAAGAAGGTACAGAGCCAAAAATCAATAAGCTTGGCACACAGGCTTGGAGCAAGCTGAAGAACAAAACCAAAAAGAAAATTAAAGAGGTCGCCTTTGACCTAATTAAGCTCTACGCCCAGCGAAAAACTGTTCAAGGTTTCGCCTTTGAACCAGATAGTTATCTACAAACAGAACTGGAAGCGAGTTTTATTTATGAAGACACTCCAGATCAAGAAAAAGCAACAGCAGCCTTCAAAACAGACATGGAATCTGAAGCGCCAATGGATCGCCTCATTTGTGGTGATGTTGGTTTTGGAAAAACAGAAGTAGCCATTCGCGCTGCCTTTAAGGCTGCCGTCAACGGCAAACAAGTGGCTGTATTGGTTCCCACAACTATTTTGGCATTGCAACACTTTAAAAGCTTTACCAAACGCCTGGAAGACTTTCCCGTAACTGTAGATTATGTGAACCGTTTTAGAAGCAGCAAACAAATCAAAGAAACCTTAGGGAAGCTTGCAGAAGGTAAAGTGGACATTCTCATTGGAACCCACCGTATTGTTGGGAAAGATGTAAAATTCAAAGACATTGGCCTTCTTATTATTGACGAAGAACAAAAATTTGGAGTAGGCGTAAAAGACAAATTAAAGACCCTTAAAGCCAATGTAGATACGCTTACGCTAACAGCAACACCAATTCCAAGAACACTGCAATTCTCACTACTTGGCGCAAGAGATTTGAGTGTCATCAATACACCACCTCCCAATAGACAACCTGTTCAAACAGAGCTTCACACGTTTAATGAGGAGGTAATTCGCGATGCCGTACAGTACGAGTTACAGCGCAACGGACAAGTATTTGTGGTGAACAATCGGGTACAAAACCTCTCTGAAGTAGCTGGGATGATTCAACGTGTAGTGCCAGATGCACGTGTTGTAACTGCCCATGGACAAATGGAAGGAAAGGAATTGGAAGACCGCATGATGCGCTTTATAGAAGGCGAACGCGATGTTTTGGTAGCAACAACAATTATTGAAAGTGGCTTAGACATTCCCAATGCCAATACCATTATCATTACCAATGCACACCAATTTGGATTGAGTGATTTACACCAAATGCGAGGCCGTGTTGGGCGAAGCAACAAGAAAGCGTTTTGCTACCTACTCTCTCCACCAATTAGCACCATGACAGGAGATGCTCGCAGAAGACTGACGGCCATTTCTCAATTCAGCGATTTAGGCAGTGGATTCAATATTGCCATGCGCGATCTTGATATTCGTGGGGCAGGGAACCTCTTAGGTGGTGAGCAAAGTGGTTTCATATCAGAGATTGGCTTAGACATGTACCAAAAGATATTGAGCGAAGCTATGAATGAGTTGAAAGAAAATGAATTCAAAGACGTATTCCCTGATCAACCCGATGATTTATTTATTGATACCCAGCTCGAAACCGATTTCGAATTGTTGATTCCGGTAGATTATGTCAATAACGTTACAGAGCGACTAGCACTTTACAAGCAATTGGCTGAGATGGAAGAAGAAGGCCAAGTCAACGCTTTTAAAGAAGAACTCATTGATCGCTTTGGACCATTGCCTGAAGAGGTAGAAGACCTTGTTCAGAGTATGCGCCTCAAATGGATTGGAAAGAAGATCGGTATTGAAAAAATCGTTTTAAAAATGAATAAACTCATCTGCTATTTCCCGGCAGATCAAAATCACAAGTATTACCAAAGCGTGGAGTTCTCGAAGGTACTTGCTTACGTGCAGAAATACCCTGAACGCTGCACTATGAAGCAAAAAAACGAGAAGCTAAGCGTGGTGTTCTCAGCAATAAGCGAACTCCAAAAAGCACTGACTTATCTAGAACCTATGGCATAAAAAAGGGCGTTCAAATGAACGCCCTTTTTACTATCTCTTGAAGTACTGTTTAGTAAAACTTGTACCTATTATCTTCAATCTCAACGTCAGTATTTAACGCTCTAATTGGTTCAAAGCTTGCTCTGCGTTCTAGATTCATTTGACTATTTGCCTTACCATCAAGAGAAGCTGTTCCTTCTTGAACCGCGGTCATCTCAATCATGTAAACACCTCTTTCTCCTTCAATCGGATTAGACAAGTCTCCTTGTTGCATAGCTATCATTGTACCAAGTACATTTGGCTCTACACCCAAGCCTGGGATATCAAGATTTCCGAAGTTCGCTTGAATTCCACCTTGAACGTTAGTTCCCCATTGCGCAGCAGCTTCTTCTACAGAAACTTTGTCGCTTACTTGAGCCATTAGCATTTCTGCTTTTTTCTCTTTGATCACAGGCTCTATCAAATCATCTTTCACAATTTCAAATGGCTGAAGGCCTTTTTCTCTTGCAGAAGTAATGAGTGCCACTACATACATATCTTCCAATTCGAATGGCGTAGATACTGTTCCTACTTCGTTGTTGTACAACCAAGTTACAATTGACTTTGAATTTGGAAGCGTTCCAACATTAAGGTCTGCTTTTCCGATAAACTCTTCTTGTCTAATTCCATAAGTTGCCCCTTCAGTGGCAAATGCTTCAGCATTGTTACTCATTCTAGAAAACTTGCTAGACTCATTGTAAGCAATTGTCATCGTTTCGGTACTGGCTTCTAACGCATTATCTACAACTGCTACATATACTTTTTCTTTAGATGCGGTTACATCTGTAATTTTGATGATGTGCTCACCAAACTGAGAAGTTGCTCTAACAACACCATCTTTTTCTGCCAAATCAAAAGCAGCTTTCTTATATTCTGGTACAATTGAGCTATTTTCTGTCATCCAGTCAATGTCTCCACCATTTGCTGCACTTCCTTGATCCTGTGAAAACTCACTTGCTAAAACGGCAAAGTTTGCTCCGTTAGCAATCTCATTTTCTAAGCTATCTGCCAATGCCATAACTGCACTAGAGTCTTGTCCTTCGGCAATTTGTAAAAGAATGTGGCTTGATCTGATACTATCAGGAGCCATTTTCTGATCTTTTACTTTTACCAACTCATAACGCTCGCCATTTTTGAATGGGCCTATTACGGTGTTCATCTCTGCATTCATGATGGTAGAATCTACAACCTCAGGGAAACTTCCTTCAGACACCCATTTAAAATTGAATGGCGTATCGCTATTCTCTTGAACAAATAAAGTATCTGCAGTGCTTGCTTCAAAAGACATTACCATGTCTTGCAATTCAGCTTCAGCGTATGCTTCATCTTTTTCTGTTGGAATTACTTCCCAAACCACATAGTCCATTGAGCGTACAGCTTTTTCTTCTGTATACTCCACTTCGTTTTTGTGTTTGATATAGTATTCTCTTAAATCTGCATCAGAATATGTTACCTGATCATCAGGAACAGCACTGTATAATTTACTCGCTGCTTTAAACGTGTATGCTGCAGAAGTTTCTTGAGAGATTTGCTCAACCTCAATGTTTGTTCTGTACATTCCACCCGCTACCAAATCATTGTATTTCTTTTGCAGCATAGAGTTTTTCAAGTCTTGTTCTTGAAAAGCTTCCCATCCAGCTTTCGCTTGCGCTGCTTGTGGGTTTTCGCTGTTACCGTAAACTACTGTTTGCAAATAGTTGATTACAGCTGCAGAAGAAAGACCTCCTGTTTGTGGATCTACAAATTGATCGAAAATTTGTCTTGTTTGAGGATCTGAGAAGTAACGCACCAAGATTGGATTGCTCGGATTATTCTTGATCATATCGAGCACTTCATTGTCAGAAACACTAATTCCAAGCGCATCAAATTGCGTTTGTAAAGCAGCTTGTCTTATCAATTCTCTCCAAACCGCATCGCGTGCTTGATCTTTCACCTGCGCATTGATCATTGACTGATCAGGATAATTCTTTGCCAAATAGGTTTGCACCATGAGCTCAAAATCTACCGCAGAGTACGAACTACCGTCAATGCTTCCTATTTCGTTGTTCTGTGCGCTAAAAAATATAGAGCCAGACGTAAGTGCCTCACCTGCAATGAAAAGAACCATTGCTGCTCCTACTACTCCTACCAATAAACCCGAACGTTTTCGGATACTACCAATTACTGCCATTTAAACTATACCTTTAAATATATGGGGTGCGAATATACAACTCGAAATGATTTAACAAATAGTCCTAATCAACTGATTTTACACGCATTTCGACCAACTCGATGCGGCTGTCACTTTCGTGCAATATACTGAAGCTGAACCTGTCGGTTTCTATTACTTCATCTTGCTCGGGAATACGTTCTGCAATAGAAATGATGTAGCCTGCTAATGTTTCGTAATCACTGCTATCTGGAATCTCAAAATCATAGTTTTCATTCAAGTAATCTACTTCTAGGCGAGCAGAAAACTGAAAGAGATCATCGTCTACCTGATTTTCTATCAACTCTTCCTTATCGTGTTCGTCTTCAATTTCACCAAAAATTTCTTCAATAACATCTTCAATGGTTACTATACCGGCTGTACCACCGTATTCATCTACCACCACAATGATGCTTCGCTTGTCTTTTATGAAGTTTTCAAGTGCCACAGAAGCTAACATCGACTCTGGAGCAATGCCTACAGGTAATAATGCATTTTTAATGGCTTTGGGTCTCTTGAATAATTCACTTGAATGCACATAGCCAATAATGTTGTCAATGGTTTCTCTGTAAACCAAGACTTTACTAAACCCCGTTTCTATGAACGTTTGTTTCAATTCATCAATAGAATCGCTAATATCAAGCGCGGTCAATTCATTTCTAGGAACCATGCACTCTCGAATTTTCACATTTGTAAAATCAAGGGCATTCTTCAAGATTTGAATCTCATTCTCAATTTCATGATCTTCCTGAATATTGTCGGCTACCTCGCGCACAAAATTATCTAAATCAACACGTCCAAATTCTTGGGCAGTCACTTCTTCTTCTGTTTTAAAAAGCTTAGAAATAATGGCCGTTGAGATCCAAGTAACAAAGGAAGAAATAGGATAAAGCACGTAATAGATGACTAACACGGGAACTGAAAAAATGCTGAGGGTTCTGTTGGGATTGATTCTAAAAAGCATTTTAGGTAAAAACTCAGCCGTGATGAGAATGACTAATGTGGAGAAAATGGTTTGCAGTAAAAGAGCGAATAAAGAACTCGGGATGTAAGATGAAAGCACAGGTTCTAGCAGCATGCCCATTCCAATACCGTAAACCACCATTGCAATGTTGTTTCCAAGCAACATACTGGTAATGAAATTACTCGGTTTCTTCCCAAAAAAACCAAAGATGCGACCGCCTAACTTTCCATTTTGCTTATCCAGTTCTATCTGCAATCGGTTAGCCGAAACAAAG
>CBFHSD010000081.1:0-7040 GCA_965658375.1 Salibacteraceae bacterium | reverse complement strand
TTTAAGGCTGAAATCTTCTAAATTTCCTTGCTTAACAAGAAATCCATTTTCTCCATTGTCAATAAGGTCAGCTGGTCCTGCATGGCAGTTGTAACTGATGCAAGCACAGCCTGCGGCCATTGCTTCCGCCAAACCATTTGGAAAACCTTCTGAGTGAGAAGTAAATGCAAATATTTCTGCTGACTTATAATAATCCACTATATCATTCACATTACCTTCAAAAAACACCCTATCCGACAAACCGAGCTCTTGAACCAATTCTTTACAAGCCGTAAAATGCTCTCCATCACCTAAAAAAATAAGCTTCCAAGTTGCTTCAAATTGTGGTTGCGCCTTTGCAAATATTCGAATTAGTTCATCCTGATGTTTAGACTTAATAAACCTGCCCACATTCAAAATTACTTTTTCCCGATTATCGATTTCGTTTTCAATACGAGGAACTGGGTTACCTATAACATGAATATTATCATGTTTTGTTTTTTTATAAAGATAATCTGCGCCCACCGATGTTTGTGCTATAATTCCGGTACAAAGTCTGTATGTGACAGCATTCAACGCATCTAAAATTTTACCATACGAAATGCCAGGCCTTGACCGTTCCGAAACGTAGCTACGTATCGATAAACCACGTGAGGCCAAAATGGCTAAAGAATTATAGCGTCCACCAAAACATAAAAGTGCTTCTGGTTTTACTTGCTTCAATTTAGTACGCAAATAGAAAAATGTTCGTAAAGTGAATGATAACCTCGAATAGCTGCGATAATCAAAATCTGGTGCATGCAAAACTACCCTATCACTGATTTTGTAGAATATCTCTTGGTCGGTCAAAAGAATAAGATGAATTTCGAGCTCATTCTTTTTTGAAAGCGCATTTGCTAAGGTGGACATCACTCTTTCTGAGCCTCCAGCTGTTAAGGCCGCACAAACTAAAGCTAGTTTAACCTTCATTTATTCGGGTTAAAACCATTTTTTATACCACATTTGAAACATCAACAAATACCAGATAATTGGACTATAGTGCATTTTGTCTGAATTGAACTTTTTCAACTCTTCCTGAACGAAAGGTACATCTAAGAGTCCAGACCATTGCAACGCTTCTTCTGATAAATACTCTTGCTGTAAATTAAACAGATCGTAAAGTGTAGATTTAGGTTCAGTAGGACAATACTTACCTCTGAGAACTCAATAACCTATTTGATTTTAATAAATCTTGAGCCCCTCTAAATTCTATATCGGGCCATCTTTTTTTGACTCTTATCAGGAGTTCATGAAGTAACTTCAGATTCTCTTTTCTATTTCTTAGACTTAAGCCCCCAACAAAATTCAAACGGTGTGCCGATACAATTGCAGGGTGGCCCATGGTGAAAGCGTCCGATATTCTTTTAAGTGCATGTTCTACAACATTATTTTTCCCCATAAGTGAGGGTTCGAAAAACACATTACGCATTTGATAAGAACCTGAGTGTCTGATATGATATTTTTTGTTGTAGGCGGTAGAGGATGAAGGCGGTCTCTTTTGCACAATAATACCCTGCATAGCCTCTACACCTTTGGCTTTTAACTCAATTTGCATTTTTTTCGTCCAAGTGTATGACGGAGCTATGGCCGTTTTAGACCGAAAGCCAAAGTAGTTTTCAAACATGTCGTAACCTTCTAAAATAGAGTCAACTACTGAAGTTTCATCTTTTTTATCGTAAAAATCCCATGCCGCCTGAAAATTCTTTTTACGTAGGCCAAGGTTCACGAAATTAACGCCAAACACCTGATAGTCAAATGCTTTTATAACCCCTTCGTGTCCATTTCTCAAATGCTCAAGCCAAGGTTTTATATTAACGTGCTCACGTCCGTGATATTGAGGCATAAAAATCCCATGGCCCATTCCCTCTTTCCATAATTCTAACGCATTAGAATTGTTAAACTTTTCAAAGGTTACCGTTAAGGGTTCGAAGAAATATTGATTATACTCAATGTCTTTTATCCGTTGAAAATCGGGATTGGCCATTATTACATTCGGAGTTAACACTGCATAGTTTCCTCTTGCGTCTTTTACTGATGTAAGTACTTCAAATAATGCTTGCAGATCTTCCGCTGAAGCCAAAGTATCAAATCGCGCATAAGGATCACTAGCGTTTATCAACTGATGCTCATCGAGTGTTTTCCGTATTGCTTCAGACGACATTCTAGTTGCTCCCCAATCATCTGAATGAATAACCAATGACGGCTTTTGGCGTTGCCAAGGCATAATGATTGGAAAGAGACGTTTAAGATTCATTCAGTTATATATTTCGAAGTCAAAATCTTAAATTAAGAAAGCTTGTTGAACGAGGAGTAACATAGCATATATCCACGGCAGAAATATTTATAAACTCCAAACAACTCGGTTCACATAGTCTGTATAGCTCAATATGATTTTTACCATTTTTTGAGATACATTAGGCATGCTGTAATCACCCACTTGCCTAAAATCTCGCTTTTGCCCAACTGATTGAAATTCAAGCTGTTTAACGCCTTGTAAAATGCGCTCTGGACTTAAGCCCACCATCATAACAGCCGCTTCCTCCATTGCTTCGGGTCTTTCATGTGCATCACGTATATTCAATGCTCTGAAATTTAAAATAGACGACTCCTCCGAGATGGTGCCGCTATCGGATAATACAGCCTTCGCATTGACCTGAAGCGCGTTGTAATCCGAAAAGCCCATCGGCTTTTGCCATTGAATTAATGGACTTATTTGGAACGCGGATGACGCAGACTCAGCGGGTTCGCGCTGATTTAATAACTCGAGGCGTTTACGCGTTCTGGGGTGCGTAGAAACAATAATGGGGTGCTGGTATTTTTCAGCGATTTGATTCAATGACTCCAACAGTCCAAAAAAGTTTTTATCGCTGCTTATGTTTTCTTCACGATGAGCCGAAACTACGAAGTACTTGCCCTTTTCTAGACCTAATGATTCTAGAATATTTGAACTGGCTATCTTTTCCTTGTAGGCATCCAAGACCTCGAACATAGGGGAGCCTGTTTTAATAATGCGATCTGGAGATAACCCCTCGCGCAACAGATACTCTCGCGCAATAGATGAATACGTCAAATTGATATCCGCAATATGATCTACAATTTTTCGATTGGTTTCCTCAGGTACGCGTTGATCGAAGCAACGGTTACCTGCTTCCATGTGAAAAATAGGAATCTTGCGCTTCTTAGCGGGAATGGCACACAAACAGGAATTGGTATCGCCTAATACCAAAAAAGCCTCCGGTTGCTCCTTTTCCAAGATAGGATCAATAGCAATAAGTATTTTACCAACTGTTTCAGTAGCATTGGCACCAGCGGCATTTAAGAAATGATCTGGCTTTCGCACTCCTAAATCTTCATAGAATACTTCGTTAAGCTCAAAGTCGTAATTCTGGCCTGTATGTACGGTGATATGTTCAATTGCCGGACTTTCATCCAAGGCTTTCATCACTCGTGATAGACGAATGATTTCGGGGCGGGTGCCAACTACGGTAAGGACTTTTAGTTTTTTCATTTGATGAAACGTGAATTAAACGGATATAGCGGATTACCGCGGATATCATTAATTATTTGAAAATATTTTTCTCTTGAATTGAGGCCTCTTTCCGAAGTTCAAAAGTAGGCCAACCTCAATGTCTGTTGTTTTAAGGTAATTTATCAGTTGAAACTCATGCTCTTCACGAATGCTTTCAGCTGCTTTAAGTTCTACTATTACTTTATTCTCTACAATCAAATCAGCAAAATACTCACCTACTGCTTGATCTTTATAATGCACTTTCAATGGAACCTGCTTCTGAGTAAATAAACCTAATTCACTCAGCTCAATGAACAATGCATTTTCATAAACCTTCTCCAAAAAACCGTAGTCAAGTTTATTGTAGACATCAAAACAAGCTTTTAGTATCTTCTGTTAGCTCTTTATGCAGCATTGAATCAGTGAGATTCTGTCAAACCCGTGTTATCAACGTTCTATTACCACCTTCTCAAACCAAGTATCAGGATCCTCCGCATTATAAGGCTCGTTAATCCAAAAAACCGTGATCAACTCTCCCCCCCCAATATTGGTGATGTTGTGGGTATACCAAATGGGCATGTCCACATAAGAGGGATTTTCACCGTTCAATTCAAAACTCATTACTTCATCCGTACCGATTCTACGCAACTGAATTTGTGCTTTTCCTTGAATCACCGCAAAACGTTCAATCTTGCGGGTATGAAAATGCTCCCCACGGGTAATGCCTGGTTTGGTGGTGGAAAAAGAAGTCTGTCCTGATATCCCCGCTCTCATCAGCTCTACAAAGTGGCCTCTATTATCCGCGTGTTTCGTAAATTGACGCGGAAAGTACTCGGCTTTCGGCATGTAGCAGCGGTAGGTATTAAAGAGCTTATGCTCAAATTGGTTAGTGATGGCCGGTACCCCGCCCCCATCTTGGTAAACCTCCTTGTACTGCTGCAGCAAATTCAATAGCTCTGACACTTTGGATTCTGCTGTATGATTCACCCATAACTCAGCCTCATTTATAGCTTCATTTATACTCTTAAATATTTCTGCCACTAATTCACCGACATAAATCAGTTTTAGTTGACCGTCCACCTCAATTTTAGGTTCCTCTCCATGGGAAACTTGATGACAAAAAGTAGCAACTACCGAATTGTAATAGGGACGACCGAAAGGGCCATAGACATTGGGAATGACCATACCTGTAAAGCAAGCCCCCGAACTTGAAGCCCAGGCTGCCAGCGCTTCACGCGCTTCCTTTTTGGATTTTCCATAAGGGTTATCCTTTTCTTCTTGGGTGGAAGAGGATAAAATCACTTGTGGAGAGCTTCCCGTACGCTCTAAGGCAGCTATGAGTTTTTGGGTAAGCCCAGTATTCATGCGGTAAATCTCCTCAGGGTCATTGTGGCGATTCAAAGCTGCTAAATGCACTATCACCTCACAATTTGCAACGAATGCATCTAACTTGGCATCATCTTCAAAGTAGGAACGCTCAAAGTCAACCAGAGTAAACTCATCTCTGTAAAGCTTGAGGGTTTGGTAGAGGTGATACCCAACAAAACCATTTTGACCGGTTATGCCTATTTTTTTCATCGTGTTTGTTTTTGGAACGTTAATGATGCTGATTTAGCGAATTTACGCGGATAAAAATCTGTGTCATCCGTGTTCTATTACCACTCGATGATATCTAAAGATTCCCTAAAATCATCGTTTTTAGATTCCTCTAATCCTAAATCCGAATAAACCATCAGTACACTTCCTTCCTCCAGCGCCTCAAAGCCATTGTAATGGCCAGGGGCGATTTCTAAAACCTCACTCTCATTGGAGTTTAATTGATACTCCGTTTTCTTTAACGTGTCCATATTTACGCTCTTTACAAGAAAACTTCCGTTTACTGCGCAAAACCATTTGGTCTCCTTTTTATGCCCTTGCCAAGCACGAATAACATCAGGCTTTGGCTCTATGCAATACATTCGAACTACCGAGGACATATCGAAGTCGTTTACAAAACGAATTGTCCCTCGAAAATCTGTGTATGTTTTACCTTTTATAAGCATAGGGATTAGGCGCCAGGAACTCGAAATTGGAGATTGGATTTAGGACTTGCTTTTTCTGTAGTTAATTAAACCATTTAGCATCTTTCCGATTTCTTTTATTCTAAACTGCAACTGAAGTAAAGTTTCTTCAGAAATGAATCCGATATTCCTTGAAATAATCAACTAAGTATCCAATTCCATCAAGCTACCTAGTGACACATATAAATACTGAATATATTCTTTATTGGATTGCCGAGCAGCACCTTCTGCTATATTACTAGGAATAGAAACCGAAGCCCGCCTAAGTTGACTAACTAAACCGTATTTTTCTTCATTGGGGAAATTAGCTGTAAGCTTATAAACATCAGTGACTAGATCTATTGAATTTTTCCAAACATCTAGATTTTTTATGCGTTTTCATTACCCTTTCTAGTTTCTAATTCCCAATTCATATCAAACTAAAAAGTCCTCCACTTCTTCCCCAAACAATTCCTTTTGCACATAGGCCAGCTCCTTCACCAGTGCCTTGACCGCTTCTACATCCAAGCGATTGGTATTGTGCGAATGATAATCTTCTATCTCAGATATATTTGCTTCTCCTTCTGAAAAGTACATGGCGTAGTTCAAATCGCGGTTGTCAGCCGGAATTCGGTAAAAATCGCCCATATCCTCTGCCTTGATCATCTCTTCCCGAGTACATAGCGTTTCGTAAAGCTTTTCTCCATGTCGTGTACCGATGATTTTAATCTCATTCTGCTTATCCGATAATTCTTTCATCGCTTGAGCCAAATCACCAATAGTAGATGCCGGTGCTTTATTCACAAACAGGTCTCCGGAATTCCCATGCTCAAAGGCAAATAATACCAAATCCACGGCATCGTGAAGACTCATCAAAAAGCGGGTCATATTCGGATCGGTAATAGTGAGGGCTTGACCTGTTTTTAGCTGATTGATAAACAATGGAATGACTGACCCACGCGATGCCATCACATTTCCATAGCGCGTAAGACATACGGTCGTATTCTGCAAATTCCGACTCTCTGCTATGGCTACCTTCTCCATCATTGCCTTGGAAATACCCATGGCATTAATCGGATATGCTGCTTTATCGGTGCTTAAACAAATGACTTTGTGCACTTTATTCTTTCCAGCTGCCCGAATCACATTATGAGTTCCCTCTACATTGGTCTTTACCGCTTGCATGGGAAAGAACTCGCAGGAAGGCACTTGCTTTAAAGCCGCTGCATGAAAAATATAATCAACCCCTCTGGTAGCAGGTTCAATACTTTCGTAATCACGCACATCACCTATGTAAAAGCGTAGTTTATCTGATTTTAGCCGATTGCGCATATCGTCCTGTTTTTTCTCGTCTCTAGAAAAAATGCGGATTTCAGAGAAATGCTCCGTGTTTAGAAAACGCTGCAGTACAGCATTTCCAAAAGAGCCTGTACCTCCAGTAATTAAGAGGGTCTTAGCCTTAATCATACTTGTTA
>CBFHSD010000080.1:0-7074 GCA_965658375.1 Salibacteraceae bacterium | reverse complement strand
AAGACTTGCTGCTTGTACATATCTGTAAAGTTGCCGTCAATCACTTGCCTGATAATGGGGTGATAAGGGTTGTGGGATTGGATAATCACTTTTCCCCTTTTCTCTTTTCTACCAGCCCTACCAGCTACTTGTGCCATGAGTTGAAAGCTGCGTTCGTGCGCTCTAAAATTCTGAAAATTGAGCATTTGATCTGCATTGAGAATACCTACCAAAGAAACATGGTCAAAGTCTAAGCCTTTGCTCACCATTTGTGTTCCTATGAGAATATCAATCTGTCGATCTTGAAAATCATTCAAAATCTTGGCGTAGGCATTTTTAGAACGTGTAGTTTCCAAGTCTAAACGAGCCACCTTCACTTTTGGAAAAAACAGAGAAATGTCTTCCTCTATTTTCTCGGTTCCAAAACCATCTAGCTTTAAACCGTTAGAACCACAAGCAGGACAAGCTTTAGGCATGGTCTGTTGGAAACCACAGTAATGACATTTAAGTTTACCGAGGTATTTGTGATATGTCAAGTTCACATCGCATCGTGTGCATTCGGGAGACCAACCACAAGTTTCGCAAATAATATAAGGAGAAAAGCCTCTTCTGTTCTGGAAGAGAATGATTTGTTCTTTACGCTCTAGCGCTTCTTCCATATGTGTAACCAAGAGCTCAGAAAAATGATTGCGCATGGTTTTTTTGCGCTTTTCTTGTTTGAGATCAGCTACCAAAATTTCAGGCATTTGAACGCCTGAATGGCGATTATTAAGCTCTACCAAACCGTATTTATTGTGCGTGGCGTTAAAGTAGGTTTCTACAGCTGGAGTAGCGGTTCCTAAAAGCACTTTTGCTCCAAACTGATTGGCCAATACAATAGAGGCATCTCTGCCATTGTAGCGTGGAGCAGGATCATACTGCTTAAAGCTAGACTCGTGTTCTTCATCTACAATTACTAAACCCAAATTGCTGAAGGGTAAAAACATGGCACTCCGTGCACCTATTATCACCTTAAAACGGCCTTTATTGAGTACATCTAACCACACCTCTGCCCTTTCGTTTTGGTTGAATTTGCTGTGATACACGCCCACAGCATCTCCAAAAACGCGTTGCAAACGCTGAATGATTTGTGTAGTCAATGCGATCTCTGGCAAGAGGTACAAAACCTGCTTTTCCTCTTCGATCATGGATTTGATTAGATGAATATATACTTCTGTTTTTCCAGAGCCCGTAACTCCATGCAATAAACACACGGCTTTATCTTTCCAAGAGGATCGTATGCTTTGTATAGCCTTTTCCTGGTCGGTATTTAATGTATTGAAATCTTGCGAAACTTCTGAACGACCTATGCGGTCTTCTTCTTTTTCATAAACTTCAACAATGCCTTTCTCAACCAGTTTTTGAATCACTGCAGAGCTAACATTGGCACTTTTCTGTAGGCTTACCTTTTTCACTTCTTTCACCTCACCAGAAAGCACTTCACTCAGCTGCATGTACTTCATCAACGCATCTTGTTGCTTGGCAGAGCGCGTGGTCAATTCAAAAGCTTTGTTGAGCTGGTCTTCGCTTCTAAATCCTTCGGTTAAGCGAAGTAGGCTTACCATACGCGGTTTATAGCGTTCTTTCACCTCTTCTTCTAAGGCGATGAACTGCTTTTCTAATAGCGACTTTAATATGGGGTAAACCACTTTCAAATCCAATATTTGAGACACTTCTGCTATGGTCAATACCGGATTGTTTTCCAAGGCTTCCATCACCATGTATTCACGGTCAGTCAGTTCATCAAACTCTGGAGGGTTGGCCCCGCGAATGATTTTTGACTCACTGCTCATTTTAAACCCTGTAGGTAAAGCAGCGGCCATTACTTCTCCAATATGACACAAATAGTAGTTTGAAATCCACTCCCAAAACTTCAATTGCTCCTTGCTTACAATGGGGAAATCATCTAAAACGTTATGCAAGTACTTAGCTGTGTAAGCCTTGGGCGCCTTTTGATGTACCTCAGCGATAATGGCCGAGTACAACTTCTGTTTGCCGAATTGCACAACTACCCGCTTCCCTACTGCTAGGGTATCATTCAGTTCTTGAGGTACTCTATACGTATATGTTAAAGGCACCGGAAGCGGAAGAATTACATCAACAAACCACACGTTCATATGCGGCAAAGGTACACTAGCTAAAAGAGGGATAAAAGTGAGAATTTGTAGTGCGGTTTGAAGTTATTCACGCAGTAAAAACTTCGAATGAGGTATGCGGAAAAGAGTGAGCACTTCGATTCAACTTAATAATTTAAAAAGTCGGTTCTACAGGCCTTAACCTTGAGTGTAAATCATACGGTAACAATCATTCTTTTCTAGCGTGTAACTCAGTACATTTCAGTTTCTTTGCACAAAAGAATAACGCATGTCACAAAATAACACAATAGCAGCAGGTAAAGGAATAGGAAGTATTCTTTTCGGAATGCAAAAGGAAGATGTTCACGCCATTTTAGGCGAACCTACAGAGAAAGAGAGAGACGCTTATGGCGATGATACTGCCGAAGTGATTGAGAACTGGCATTATGATGAACTAGAGCTTTCTTTGGCTTTTGATGAAGAAGAAGATGGAAAACTCATTACCATGGCTACCAGCTCTGAGGACGCTACATTGAACGGAAAGTCGCTCGTAGGCATTGACAAAGAAGCACTAAAAACACTTTTGAAAGAGCAGTCTGTCAAAGACCTTGAATACGAAGATTGGACGGAAGAAGAAGAGCCTAAACACGAGTTGATGTACTCAGCTGAATTGGAAATGAACTTTTGGTTCAATGAAGATGAGTTGACTGAGATTCAGATGGGTCCTTTCTTTTTAGATGAAGATACCATCAACTGGCCAGCGTGATCGCTCGCTTACGTCATGTATCGCTAGGTTTTGCATGTAGTCTGCTTTTGCTTGGAAGCTGCACAACACCTATTCCAGAAGAAAAAATTGTTGTGGTGCATGATACTGTTACCAAAACACTTGCAATACATGACACGATCTTTCTTGACAAAAAAGTAAGAGCAAACGAAAACGCTTACTATTGGCTAGAACGTTTACCCAATTGGGTGATTAAGGAAGGCTTTTGGAATGAGGATCTCGAAATTGGAAAACATTACGCCTTGGATGCACGTTGGAACCCAATTTACCTAGAAGCTGACTTTAATGGTGGTGGAAGCATGGATGTTGCCCTACCTATTCAGCACAACGAAAATGGAAAGCTTGGCATTGCCATCATTCATGGAGAAGACAATGAGGTGTTTATTTTAGGTGCAGGCGAATTGCCTGTAAATGGCTTGGTAGATCATTTCGACTATTATGACATTTGGAAAATAAACCGTTTGAAAATAAACGAAGCGGGACTGTTAGAAGAAACTGGAACTGGCCCTAAAGGTGAGTTGCTCATAGAGAACGCCTCAATTAACATCTTGGTTTCTAACCTCGGTGGTGGACTACTCTATTGGAATGGGGAGGCCTACGCCTACTTCCATCAAACCTGTTAAGGGTTAAACTCATCTTTTAAAGACGCAAAAAAACCCTCGTCAATTGACGAGGGCTTTTTCTTATTCTAATGTGTGGTGTTCTACCAAATTACAATGCGGTCTTCTTTTGCACGCATCATCACTCCTGATTCACAACCCCATGCTTGTTCAAACTCGTCCATATTGCTCATTGGTCCGTTTACACGGAAAGGAGCTGGCGAATGAGGATCGGTAGCTACTTGTCTTAGTGTGTAAGCCGGAGTAGCTGTAGACTGCCATACCTGAGCCCAACCTAAGAATACACGTTGGTAATCTGTCAACCCATCAATGTCTGCTACTTCTTTGTCTCCTTTCTTCTTTTTGTAAGCGTAGTATGCTAAAGTGATACCGCCAAAGTCAGCAATGTTTTCACCAACAGTAAGATCACCGTTCACATAAACGCTATCTAAAGCTTCGTAACCACTGTACTGATCAATTACTTTGTTCACCAAAGCAGCAAACTTTGTGCTGTCTTCTTCTGTCCACCAGTTGTTTAGATTCCCTTCGGCATCGTATAAGCTTCCTTTGTCATCAAAACCATGAGTGAACTCATGACCGATTACACCACCAATTCCACCATAATTAATAGCATCGTCTGCATCTGGACTGTAGAACGGAGGCTGCAAAATACCGGCTGGGAAAACAACTTCGTTATTTAATGGATTGTAATACGCGTTGACAATGTGCGCACCCATGCCCCACTCGCTTTTGTCTACTTTGGTTCCGTATTTAGCAAGGTTTTCTCTTCTCTTGTAGCTACGTAAAGCAACCAAATTAGCCAAGTAACTATCACTGGTAATGGCAAGGTCTTTATACTCTTTCCATTGGTCTGGATAACCAATTTTGTAAGTAAAGGCATCCAATTTCTCTTCTGCTTTCACCTTTGTTTCATCACTCATCCAAGCCAAGTTTTGAATTCTTACCCTAAACGCAGCTCTTAAATCTTCTACCATTTGTTCTACAGCAGCTTTTGATTCTGGAGAGAAATGTTCAGCTACAAATAATCTTCCTATTTGCTCATTCAATCCGCCCATAGAACTCAATACTCTCTTCCAACGTGGCTTCATCTCATTTTGACCACTCAACTTTTTGCCATAAAAAGCAAAATTCTCATTCACAAAATCACTGCTCAAGTAAGGTGCAAACGAGTTCAGCAATTTCCATTGGTTATAAGCATTCCAAGTTTCAATTGGTGTTGATTCAATTAAGTTGTTCAAAGCTGCCAAGTATTCTGGCTGGCGAACAATGATTGAGTCTACTCTGATATGGTTCACTCTGTAAAAGCTTTCAAAATCGAAGTTGTTCATAGCTCCCACAAATTCATCTGCAGAAACTTTGTTATAAGTGCTGTGAGGATCTCTATTCTCTACGCGGGTATACATCTGCTCAGCAAGTGCTGTTTCAATATTCACAGCTCTTTCCATTTTTAGTTGTGCTTGCTCCGCATCCATACCTAAGTTCATGAACTGGTTCTTCACATGAATTTTGTATGCCTCTAGAATCTCTCTCCCATTTTCAGTTGTTGGAAAGTAATAATCTCTGTCTGGCAAACCCAATCCGCTTTGCGACACATAGAATGCATAGTCTGATGAGCTCTTCTGATCGGCATATACATAACCTGAAAAAGGCTTATCAATACCTGCCAATGCGTAGGAGGCCCACACTTCATCTAAATCAGCAAGAGTTGTTACTTCGTTAAGAAGGTCAACATATTTTTGCAATGGCGCTTTGCCTAAGGCCTCGATAGCAGCTGAGTCCATACCAGAATGGTATAGGTCACCAACCAATTGTACATGAGATCCTTTCTCGGACGTTTCACTCGAAGAAATACTATCTAAAATTGTCTGAAGCTTTTCATTATTTGACTCAATCAATTCGTTGAATCTACCCCATCTCGCCTCAGTACTAGGAATAGGATTTTCGCTGATCCATCCACCAGAAGCATAATGAAAAAAGTCATCACACGGATCAACAGAAAGATCCAATGCGCTTGTGTCAAAAGCATTTGAAGCCATTGGCGCTGTTTCTGTCGTTTCTGACGTTGAACATGCGCTCATCAATCCTACGGTTAAACAACCGCTTGTAAGTAGTAGTTTCCAATTCATAGTATTCAATTTAAGAGCTTCAAAAGTATCTATTCTTTGCTAGCTTCAAAGTAAACTCGGATTATTGGTTCTTTATACTTCCTTTTTAAAGATGACATTATACATTTGCCCTCCAAAATTTGAGAAGATATGTGGTTTTCTAAAGTAACGCGCTTTGTACTTACGGCTTTGGTTTTTCTTTTTGCAGTATACCAGTTTGTGGAAGGCGAAATTGGCAATGGCATATTTTTACTCCTTATTACAGGAATTGTTTTAGCTACGGTATGGTTCAACGAGGTAATGCTTTTAGCCTTTCTTGCATTGAGAAAACAAGACTTTGTAAAAACCAAAAAGTGGTTAGACAAAATAGACAAGCCAGAATTGATGCTAAAGAGTCAAACAGCTTACTATTATTATTTAATGGGATTGGTAATGAGCCAGTCAAGGGAAATGGGTAAATCGGAAGGCATGTTCAAAAAGGCTCTATCACTCGGATTGCGCATGGAACATGACCGCGCTATGGCAAAATTGAATTTAGCTGGTGTAGCTGCTGCAAAAAGAAGAAAGCGAGAAGCTACCAATTGGCTGAGCCAAGCTAAGAAAGAGGATACCAAAGGTCTATTGAATGACCAGATCAAAATGATGAAAGATCAATTGAAAAGGATATAAAAAAAGCCCCGATTTCTCGGAGCTTCCTTTTAACAAGAATCTGTTTCTTATTTCTCTATTTCAAACACGTGGGCTGAAATTAACTTTCTTGAAAGAAGTTCTTTCACGTGTTCCAACTTTTTGGTTGGTACATAAAGGTAAAATTCACCGTGATGTCTTTTCGCGTACGAACTAAATAAAATCCACTTAGCAATATGGTCTGTGATTTCTGATTCTCTTACAGATGTTTCTATTTGATAAAGGTTTACACCTCCATCTTTTACTGTTTCAATCAAATCCGGCTCAAACTTTTTTGCAGAACCATTGAACATCAAAGGTTGTTTTAGAGGATCGTTTACAACGCGTCCCTTCAACTCTTGTGCTCCGTTTGATTTTGCTTTCGAAACCAATTTACGTAGGAGTGTGTCTTTTCTTGACTGTGATAACATATAAGAAGTTTATTTTGAGGCGGGCGAAAGTAAGAAAAAAAACGAACTGAGAGATAACCGTCAACTAATCAATGATATAGTCTTCTAGAGATCCCGCCAATGAGTAACTAAAACGAATTGTGAGTCGTTTTTTGTACGATTTACTTTTCGTACTTCTTCCCAAATTTAATCAATTGATCGGCATTTTGAAAGCCAATGGTTTTAGACATCAAGTTGCCACCTTCATCAATAATGAGTAAGGTTGGATAAGCAGTAACACCGTATTTACTAGCCATTTTAGGTCCAATACCTCTTTCCATATCTACTTTTAGGTTAATGTAGTTTTCATTAAAGAACTCCCCTACTTTAGGATCTCTAAACGTATGGCTGGCCATC
>CBFHSD010000079.1:0-7248 GCA_965658375.1 Salibacteraceae bacterium | reverse complement strand
CGTATGAGCTGTACTCAATTTGGTTTTTACGCGCTCTTTGGCTTTTTGCGCCATGGCTTTGCACGCATCACGGTTATTATACAAATGTGTTACTGCCTTGGCTAAGGCATCGGCATTTTTAGAAGGAACCACCATGCCAGAAGTACCATTTTCTACCAACTCAATATTACCTGCTATGTTGGTAATGAGCGGTGTGGTGTTCAAACTCATGGCTTCTATCACAGACTTGGTAATGGATTCTCCTTTGATGCTCGCCAACATGAAAATATCACTCGCTGCTATAATAGCATGTGCGTCTTTTCTAAAGCCCAATAAATGCACTTGATTTTTGTAAGCCGAAGCTTCTATAAGGGCCAAGTTTTCTGGGGTATCGTGGTCTTTGCCAACCACTACAAAATGAATGTTCATACCCGGTTCAAGCGCTTTTACCGCACCAAACCAGTATTTCATTCCTTTCATGTTTCTGTTATTAGAAACGGTAACAACCACAAGCGCATCTTCTGGAATACCTAGAGATGATCGGCTAATAGGAGCAACCTCATACCATTCTGGCATATGCCCTTTATTGATCACAACGGCCTTGTCGTTTTTGAAAAACAACTGACGGTCGAACATTTGCTTTACGCCTATGCTGTTGCAAATAATGGCGTCAACACGCGGATTGAGGTATTTCAAATAAGCGGTAGGGTCCCACCAATTTACATTTGCGCTATAGCCTCTGTAGAGTATCACTTTTACAGGCAAGTGCATGGCGGCTTCAATGCCGTTGATGATGGCTTGAGAATTAAAAAGTTGAAGAAAATCGTATGCTCCCTTGATCAACTCTTCTCGAATGAAAGCGGTTTCTTTTTTGGAGACCTTCTTTTTTGGATGAAAGTCGATGGTGCGTATGCCTTCTTTCTCAAATTCTTGCTGCCAATACGAGCCTTTGTCGGTCATGATGGTCACATCAACGCCAGCTTTGAAAAGCTGAATGAACACCATGGCTTCTGGACGATAAGCTATTTTATCGCTATAACGACTGATGGCAAGCACTTTGAATTTTCTCATCTCGGCAAAGGTAAAATTGTGATTGAGCTAGGCAGAGCCATGGCTTATTCTATTTCAACATCTTGCCACAACTCTAAGTAGTTGCCATCAGGGTCTTGCAGCCAAGCAAAGCTACCCTCATCATGCACTTCAGGACCTTTAAACGGTATGCCTTGCTTTTCCAATTTGCTTAAAAGAGCTGTTAAATTATCTACACGCAAGTTGATGGAAAAGGTTTTTGGAAGGTCTTTTGGTCGCTTGTCTTTCGATTTTAAAATGCTCCATGCCACATACCTTTTATGGCCTGTTACAAGCTCATTGTATTCATAAGAAATATAATGCGCATTGTAGTCGGGTGTGAATTCATGCTTCATCCCAAAATGAGCTTCATACCATTCTGCCAAGCTTTTTGGGTCTTCGCTGTAAATGAAGATTCCCCCAATAAATGCTGTTTTACCCTGCATGTTATTCAAAATCTACATGGTGGTGCGAACCATCGCAAAAGGGTTTATTTTTAGATGCACCGCAGCGGCAGAAAGCATTCTTGCCAGAAAGCTGTTGTTTTTCTCCATTGTGGTCAATTTCCATATCACCGTTTACCAATAATGGCCCTTTTGGGAGTACTTGAATCTTCACGGAAACATCTTGGCCTGCTTCATCAGCTTCTTTGGCATAGCTCAATGCTCCAGAAGGACATTGGTCTATCTGCGCTTTGATCTTTTCCGCAGGTGCCCCATTAGGGTCTATCCATGGCTTTTTACCGTAGCGAAAAACATCGGGTAGGTTCCGCCAGCATTTTTCTGCATGCATGCACTTAGCTGGTTTCCAGATGATGGTTACACCATCGCCCTCATATTCTTTAGTTACGTCTTTGATCTTCATAATTTTCTTTGTTAGGCCATACCACGTTTCCATCACCATCTTTATACGATTGAGCTAGAATCATAATCATGTCAATCAAGGCCCAAATGCCAAATCCTCCAAAAGTGATGAGCATTAAAATGCCTGTTCCGATATTACCTGTGTAGAATCGGTGAACACCCAAAAAACCTAAGAAATAGGCCAGTATTGCGGTAGTGGTGAAATCGTAGCGAGATGCTCTTCCTCTGTAGTCTATTACTTCCATACCGATGTGTATTTATTGTAATTCTTGTATTGCTCGGTCTAATATGTTGTCTCTTCCTTGCAGTGCTGCTACATTGCTGTAAGGCACAAAAATATCTGGAGGAATGCCGTTTTCGTAATTTTCGCCATCCATGCTTAAGGTTTGAGAAATTGAAAAACGGTAGGTCCAGCCATTCGGCAATTGACCGCCATGCGGGATCCCCAAACCACCACCTGTTGAGTCTCCAATAATGGTGACGTTAGGCAGTTCGCGCATGGCAAGTGTAAAAAAGGATGTGGCACTGTAAGAGCCTCTATCGGTAAGTAGAACAATGGGTTTGTTCAGGTATTGGTAATTGCCATCAGGCTCTGCATAGGCTATTTGTGGTCCCTCAAAGTCTAATGGCCCAGGACCGTTTTTTAAATAACTCTGGTACATGGGAGTAGAAGAGGAAACAAAGCGGCTTATCAAGGTGAACACATTAGAGATAGATCCACCACCGTTTTGACGGAGGTCAATGATCAAGCCTTTGGTATCGCGGTAAGATTTAAGCATGAAGTCTAAATCACTGTCGGCAATATCGCTTGCAAAAGAAGAGTAGTTGATGTACCCAATGTTTCCGCTGTCTAAAAAGTAATGGTTAAAAGGTCCTGTGATGTAGTAGTTGTAAAGACCCAAGTAGTTTTTTTTGATGATTTCGAAGTCAATGCTTACCGGTCCAAGTTCACTCAGGTCAAACCGAGAAACGTTAAATGTAGAAACCAAGTTTACGTGGCCGTCATCCAATTCATTGAGCATAGCGAATAAAATCTGAAAAAGATCTACGGGATCTGTTTGGTCAGTTACCAAAGTGTCGTACTTGATGTAAACACTGTCCCAGTTCACTTCTTTGTATTCAAAAAAGCTGTAACGGTCTCTGGCTTCTGTCCACAGATGCTCAAAATTTTCTCTAGGTCCAACGCTCGGATCATCTTTAAAAACAACACTCTCGCAGCCAGAAAAGAGAATGAATGTGCAGAGTATACCAATGATTTTTTTCATTATTGACTGCTTTTTTGAGTGGTGTAAATGCCCTTTTTATCCAGTTTGAACAAGATGCCAAGGTTGAACATATGCTGTGCGCTTTGCACGGTGTTAGAAGGGTTGTCAATTTGGTACATATCATAGAGGTACTTCATTTGAATACCGTTTCCATTCTTGAGGTGCCACACCACTTCTGTTTTAAAGGTGTAGCGCCATACATCTGGGTACCATCCTACTTGAATGTCAGAAGTCGCGTCATCATCTTTTCCATCTGTAAAATCTTCTACAACAGAGTAGTAGGGGCGAGTGTATAAAAAGAGTAGGGGCAAGTTCAATTGCATGTTCCAATCTACCCACAGGTCTGTGTTCCTTCCTTTTCGTTTTCTGAAAAGTGTCTTTTGCCCTTTTGCATATTTTATTCTTGTTTGAACCCGCGCAGCAAGGCTTGTAGAGTTCAAATAATCAAAATTGTATGCCGCGTTAAAGTAGTTGCTGTTGATGCGGTTGTTGAAGGTGAAGAAGTTGTTTACACCAATATTTAAATCCCATTTGGGAGGTTTAAAAGCAATTGGTGTAAGCCAGTTGTACGCTACATAACCACTCAAAGCAAGCGATTGGTATCTAGCGAAATCTGTTTCTCCGTAAATGTTTCCACCAGAAAAACCCACGACAATCTCTTCAATTTTGCGTTCGCCTGTACTGCGGTAGGCAATTTCTCCATTTGGTATTGTACCCGAATACCCAATGGGCGATGTAGCATAATCGCGGTTCCAATAGCTATTGCTCCCAAAAGAAAGCGCTAAATAGCGGTGTTGCTCTGCGCGCCTTTCAATCCGTTTGATTTTGTTAACTGAAAATGTTGAGCTGTCTACTTGTGCGGCTAATGAAAGTGGCACACAAAGCAAAAAGGCAGGGATTGATTTCATAGATGACTGCAAGAAAAGGAATGTAGATGTAATAAGCAATCCTGTTTCTCAATTTGTGCCACTGTTGTAATCTTGTGCCGTGCGATTGTTTTTTATCAGTACCTTATTTGTTTTGAGCGGTTTCCACTTGTTTGGTCAAAACGAACAAGCCATTGAGCGTAGTGGAGATGTTCTTATGCTAGCCCTACCAGGAGCTGCTTTTGCTTCTACTTTTGTATGGAAAGATGATCAAAAAGCACCTATTCGTGTCATAGAGACCATGGTTGTTTCAGCATCTACAACCTACTTGTTGAAGTATACCACCAATAAAACTCGGCCCAATGGTGAACCATACGCTTTTCCATCTGGGCATACTTCAAACGCTTTTGCGGGAGCCGGAATCATTTACAAACGATACGGCTGGAAAGCAGGCATACCAAGCATGTTGTTGGCCAGCTATACTGGATGGACAAGGGTTCACGCCAATAAGCACGATTGGTGGGATGTGCTTGGTGGAGCTGTAGTTGGAACAGGAAGCGCATTGTTGTTTACAAAGCCTTACCAAAAGGAGCGTGTGTTAGATGTGGATTTGGGTTTGAATAGCGTATATGTGCGCTACCGCTTTTAATCGAATTGATAAGGAACTGGTGCTTTAAAAGTGTCCCAAAAAGTAGGGTCTCCAGTGGCTTTTAGGCCTTTGGTTCTATCTCTTTGTTTTTCTTTAGGAATGCTTTCTCCAGGTATTTGTGGTGTTCCCGTAAAATGAATAAGTCCGTTAAAGTCAAATGAGCTGAATTCATTGTCTGAAAACATTCTACGCTTGGTCACATCTGCAGATAAAATGGCGTGAATCTCTTTGGGGTAAAAGCGATCTTCAAATTGGGTGTATTCAGATCTTATGTTGAAAATGGGTTCGGATATGCTAATGCCCATCACGAATAAAATGGGTTTGGCAATAACAGGAATTTTTATCGATCCTTCCATCTGCACGGCTACAATGGCATCGCTGTGCATATCAATGTAAATCTGACCTTTTGTTTTACCCGGCTTATAGCGTTTCTCTTGAAAGCCGATGATCAAGATGTCTAAACCTTTTAATTCGATGTTGCCTGTGTAGCTAAATTCAATGTCTTTTACATTTTCTTCTTTCACAAACTCATCTGCATTTTTCACAAAATCTATCAAGAGCATGTTTTCTGGCCCGCCTAGCATGGAGAAGAGAGATGCATCTTCATCGCTCAAAGTATCTGCGGGTAATTCAATGCCCTTCTTCTTGGCTTTCTTTTCTTCTTTTAGTTTTCGTTTGGCTTCTTTTTCTTCCTCTTTCTTTTGTTCTTTTTCCATGAATTGTACCGCGGCAAGGTTCTCTAATGTACGCGCATTTATAGCTTGCGATTGGAGCACGTTGCTGTATTTTTCGGGGATGTTATGAAAGTGAAGTATGGCCTCGCTAAAAGCAACTAGGTTGTTGTTTTCTTTCAGTAGCTCTTTGTAATAACAATTGCTGTTGTAAGAGTTGTTTGCATAGTTGGTATCAAATTTACTGATGCTCTTTTTCAGTTGTTCCAAGGGCGTAATGGGCAAAACAATTACCTCGCCTAGCTGCACGGCATTGGGTATAAGCTGAAAATGTCCAATGGTATCTTTAATGGCAGTTTTTAGAGGGTGGTAGCCTACAAAAGAAATTTCAATGCTGTCGTTTGTTGGAAAGGAGGGAAGAGGAAGTGAAAACTGTCCAGCGGTGTTGCTTGTGGTTCCAATTTGGGTATTGGAAATTTTAATGGTGGCGAACATAAGCGGTTGGTTACTCGTGTCCGTTACGGTGCCACTCAAAGTGCTTTGCGCGTGGCTAAAAAAGGAATAAACAATGAAAGCAAAGAGATGGGCTATTTTTTGCATTGGGCTAAATTATTCATTCACATGGAGTTTGGTGTGCTCCTTTTTCTAAGTTCTCTTTTTTTCGTTTCAAAAGGTTAAACTTGAAATTGCAAATTAGCCCTAGCTATGTCGGTAACAGAACATCGCCCAAGATTTAGACTCATTACTTCCTTTAACCAAGAGGAGGTATGCATGAAATTTAAAGAGGCATTTGATCAAGATCGGGTTCCACGAAAATTTATGGAACTGTTTTACCAAAAATGATTGTTGTAAAACTGCCGTTGAATGAACAAACCTATTGGAGCCCTCAGATGGAATTGCATCTAGAACAGATGGAGTTTAAACAGACGTTACTTCGCGGGATGATGGGGCCTAGACCTGCCATTTGGACAAAGTTTATGTTCATTTATGCCGTGTTTGGTTTGGTTGCTATGGTCAGTTTGATGATTGGCAGTTCTCAATTAACTTTAGGTCAAGAGGCCAATGCATTCTGGTTTTCGGGTGTGGCATTGTTGGGTTTAGGGACCACTTTTTCTTTGGTGCAATACGGTAAATCTATGGCTAAGCCACAAATGGCAAAACTTTACAGTTTTATGCTGAACCAACTAGAGAACAAAGTAGAACAAGCGCCTGATTTTACTTAGGCTTTGGTAAAACAGCCATCTGTAAACGCACAGAACAGAGCGGTTTCCCTTCATCATTCGTAATTTGAATATCCCACAACTGTGTTTTCTTTCCTATGTGAATGGGGCTTGCTGTGCCATGAGCAAAACCTTTTATTCCTGGGCGCAGGTGATGGGCTGTAACATTTTGTCCAACGCAGATGTACTTTTCTGGATCAATAGTTAAATTACATGCTATTGAGCCCAAGCTTTCTGCCAAAACTACAGAGGCGCCACCATGCAAAATGCCATGGGGTTGAATGGTACGTTCATCAATAGGCATGGTTCCAGAAATGGAGTTAGCGGTCATACCAGTGACTTTAATTCCGAGTGCATGGTGGATGGTTTTTCTATCGTCAAAAGGATGGTTATCTAAATCGTAGGGAGCAAACCAAATTGTGTCGTTCATATAGCGAAACTTATATGTATTAATTGCGTTGTGTAATGTGAGTTACAAATGAGATGACAAGGTAAAGGTACTTTTGTTGTCAGAAAAAGAGAACGATGAAGACAGTTAATTTAACCACAGCAGATTTTAAAGAGAAGTTTTTCGATTTCACTCAAGAGAAAGAGTGGAGGTTCGAAAGTGAAACTCCAGCATTGATTGACTTTTATGCCGACTGGTGTGGTCCATGTAAAGCAGTAG
>CBFHSD010000078.1:0-7421 GCA_965658375.1 Salibacteraceae bacterium | reverse complement strand
ACCGACTCATCAAAAGCAGCAGGACCAAAGTCTGGTGTCCAATTAGGGTCTACCAGCTTTTTACTTAATCCCTCATACTCACCAGCTCTGCAGTTGGCTAAATTTTTTCTTTTCTCTTCCCTTGCTGCAAATTCGTAACAGTAAATAGGAACATGTAGCTCTTTACCTACGCGCTCGGCCAATTGGTGTGCATAAGTCACTGTTTCTTCCATAGAAACATTTGCGATAGGCACCAATGGACATACATCTGTGGCACCAAACCTAGGGTGCTCACCAGAATGTTGGCGCATATCAATCAGCTGCTGTGCTTTTTGAATCAAACGAAAAGCAGCTTCTAAGACTTGTTCTGGTTCACCCACAAAAGTGATTACTGTTCTATTGGTTGCTGCCCCGGCATCCACATCTAAAAGCTTTACGCCTTCTACAGTTTCAACTACCGATGCAATGGCATCAATCTTTTCTTTGTTTCGGCCTTCGCTGATGTTAGGCACACATTCAATTAGCTTTTTTTCCATCTGATAGATTTAAGTGAGCAAAAATAGATTTTCAATAGTGGCCTGACTTCTTTTAAAGCCAAAAGATTTGCGCAGCAAACTCAGAAAACTATGAACACGTAAGAATCTTGCCAATCAAGAGAAACTGACCTCATTTTCTTCAAAAAGAAAAATACATTTGCCTCTTACTTTTTAGCCCTAAAACGCAACGTCTTTTGACCCAATTGGATAAACATACCTCGCCTTTACAGCATTACATCTTAGGGTGCCTCATTATTCTTGTGGCTAACAAATTGGGATTTGATGCCAGCGGAGGGGAAGACCAATACCTTTCTTTTGCGCGGCAATACGTAAACCCTGAGTGGATTCCGAACTCCTACTCCATCACCGAATTTGCAGGTTCGCGCATTGTTTTTCAATGGATTGTAGGCCCCATTATGGAAGTGGTTTCATTTGATTGGGCCGTTTTTTCTTTCCGACTGATCAACTTCTCTTTTTACGCCTTAGTAGTTGGTACACTTTTTCAAACCCTTCGTCTTAACTTACTCTTATCTCTATGCTTTTTTCACCTTTTTGTTATGAGTGAACAAAACTTAATTGGGGGGGAATGGATCTTCAAAACTTTTGAACCTAAGAGTGTTGCATACATTTTTGTTTTTGCCGCTTTGAGGGCCTTTCATCTCTCAAAGTATACGTGGGTTTGTATTTTCTTGGTGTTTTCCTGCTATTTTCATGTGCTTGTCGGTGGCTGGACTTTAATGGTACTAGGAGCTGTTATGCTTTTGAATGGCAAGTGGAAAAAGATCATTAAACCGGGAATCATTTTCGTTCTTCTACTTCTTCCATTTGCGTTCTATCTAATTCCAGGCTATTTTCTAATTGAAGTTCCAGAAAGTGACCCCACTGTAAACTGGATTTATGCCTATTACCGCTTACCAAATCATTTAGGGATATGGAAAAATACCGAGTATTTCTTGAATGGAAATGCAAGAGACAGCGTGATCACTTTCATTTTATTAATCATCACATTCTTCTGGCGCCACCATATTCCAAAGGGTTGGAAATGGATGAACCAAACTGTTCAAGTTATTTTTAGTGTGAACCTCATTTTTGTTGGTATTGCAGCAATGGATCACTTCTTTTTTGACAATTCAGGCGGGTTCGGTATCAAGTATTATCCTTTTAGAACCAATAGCATAGGTATGTTCTTAGTTATGCTCATTGGCTTTCAATTGGCTTACAACTGGCTGGCTAATAAAGTCTGGAAGAAAAAACTTTATGCAGGTGTTGTTACCCTTGTTTTTGCTCTACTCGTAGCACAAACCGTGAATAACGTTCAAAGAAGTGAACGCTACTATAGCGAAGCCCCAGATTACAAAGCAATGGTAAAATACGTGCGAGAAAATACGCCTAAAACCGCTGTGTTTTATTTGAGGGAACCGTATTTTGGGTGGCCGATTTACTATTCTTTCAATAGAAGAGCGGAGCGCGAAAACTTTTTTGTTCCTAAATTTATTTTTGCCCAAGCGGATAAAACACTTTCTTGGTTTGAGCGCTTGAAGCACTACCAAAGGGCTAGGTATAAAATCTCTCGCGTGGTAGGCTTGCAAGAAAAATATGGTGTTACCCATATGATGAGCACTACCGAATGGGAAGAACCTTTTCTTGAACAGGTGCACCAAACAGGTGCATACCGTTTGTACAAAATTGTTCCGGTAGATTAGTCCTTTAGTTGCTTCATGCTTTTAACCAGTACAACTAAAGAAACTACTGCAATCACAGACCAAAAAATAGCAGAGTTCCATTCTTGAAAAATTATTTTACCTGTTGCAAATAGAATCCCATAGGCCATAAAAACGGCAGAAAACCAAGCAGAAAAACGCCATTTCATACCTTGATTGTTAGAGGCTACACCAAGTTGCATTCGAATTGGTGACCACCACCCTTGGGGTTCTACCCTTTTGTAAAAAGCGTTTAGCACTTGTTGAGGCTCTGGCTTTGTTACATAGGTTATCACTATCCAAACTGCACTTGAGAAGACAACAGTAAACCAGTACGCACCATTTTGATTTTGAAAAGCTTCTCCCATAGCATCGTCAAGAATGTAATGGCCAATGGCATATCCTACAAATGGCGAAAGCATAGCCGCTATTTCACTCCAGGCATTGACCCTCCACCAATACCAGCGCAGAATAAGCACTGCTCCTAGCCCTGCTCCTGCTTCTAGAATAAACTCCCACACACCAGATATACTCTGTATTTGAGATGTTACTGCTAGTCCAATCACCATAAGAACAAGGGTGGCAATACGACCTATTTTCACCAATTGTTTTTGGCTTTTTTCTTTTCCAAAAAGAGGAATATAAAAATCGTTTACAATGAAAGAGGCTCCCATATTCAACTGAGTAGAAATGGTGCTGAGATAGGCAGAGATAAAGGCCACCAATAATAGACCTTTCATACCTGTGGGTAAAAAACTATCCATTGCTCGTAAATAACCCACTCTGGGTTGATACATGTATTCTGCATACAAATAGTTGGGCGAACCCTGTGTTAAACCGAGCTCGCGAATTGCTTGTTCAAACGAAACATCTTGTGCTAAAAGTGCTTCTATTTGCGCTATAATTGGGTTGGAAGGATCTGCATAATGAGGATCGTACAACATAACTGCAGCCAGAGCTACAATTATCCACGGCCATGGCCTTAAACAGTAATGAAGTACTTGAAAGAGCAAAGTTGCCTTTTGACTGTCTTTTTGAGAGCGTGTGCTCATTATGCGTTGTGCAATGTAACCGCCACCTCCAGGTTCGGACCCAGGGTACCAGCTTGCCCACCATTGTGCCAAAATAAAACCCAAAAAAGCACCTACAGAAATCGTATAAAGTGCATTTCCTTCTCCTTCAAAGCTTGGATAAAACTGGAAATATTCTTGGGGCAAAGCGCTTTTCAACTCCATTACCCCACCTACTTCGGGTGCATCTAATACGAAAAACGCCAACAACATGGTTCCCACAATGGCAATAACAAATTGTATGGTATCTGTAATGGCAACGCCTAATAAGCCACTCACCGTAGAATATGCTGCAGCAAAGAGCATAGAAGCAAACAAGACATACCACAGCATGTCCTGTTCTACGCCAAAAAAGTGACTTAGTATAGATGCAAATGCCAAATTAACCCAGCCGATGATGAGGCTATTCATAAAAATACCGAGGTAAACAGATTTAAAAATGCGCAAGAAACGAGCTGGTTTTCCAGTATACCGCAATGAAATGAATTCAAGCTCTGTTAATATGTTGGCCTTTCTCCAGAGGTGAGCAAAGAAAAATGTGGTGAGCATACCACCAGCTAAAAAGCTCCACCAGACCCAGTTTTTAGCTATTCCTTGATCGGCAACCATTTCTGAGACCGCTAAAGGTGTATCTGCCGCAAATGTTGTGGCTACCATAGAAATACCTGCTACATACCAAGGTAGGTTTCTACCACCCAAGAAAAAGTCTGCTAAGGAAACAGAGGCTTTGTTTTTGAACGATAAGCCAATGGCTAAGGATAGGGCCAAAAAAACAATGATAATGGCCCAATCAATGATTTCTAATTCCATGAATTCAAATTAAAGGCTTTGCAGATGTTTGAGATACGCCTAAGGGCGCGGTTTATTAACAAAAAAGCCACATGTTTCCATGCAGCTTTCATTGTTTATTCAATTTGGGTTTCTATCAACTGGGTTTGAAAACCAGTTTCTTGGTATTCATGATTTCAGCTGGTTTCAAAAACTCTACCACACTTGGCCATTCACTTTTATCAATTTTAACCGTTTTATAGGTTTTGGTCATCTTAATGATCAAGGTATTTCCATTCATTTCAACAGTTGAAACAAATGACCCAAAAGCATTGTCTGCATTGGCTTCCAATTCAGCTTCTCCGCTGACTGTATAGCCTTCTGGAATTTCTATCTCAAAACTATAGGAATATGACTTTTTGTAACCAAAGTCAACATTGGTTTCTCTTTTATCTTCAGTTTGCAACTGATTGGGCAACATCTTACCAAAGTTGAACACATAAGACGGGCCAACTTTTTGAATTAAATCATTGGCAACAAGATGCTCAGTGTAGACCAATTCATCTTCAAATTCGAAGCGACCTGACTTCAAAAGTTCAAATCCATCGTAGCTTTCAACATCAAGATCATCGTGATAATCTTCTGAGTAATAGGTGTACTTAGGAGAATCAAGCTCTTCATCACCCGCATCTTTTAACCTTTCAATCTCTTTTTGCCATCCTTTAATCTCACTAGGTTTTCCTAACCTCTGATCTATAGAATCTTGATATAAAGCTATTTGTACAATAGGATCAACAAAAGTGCTCTCGTATTCAAGTTCAGCAGCATGGTCTAATTTCAAAGCTGCTTCGTCTGTACTTCTCCAGTTGGTTTGCCACAGAGCTCTTGAAATACGGCCATTCTTAAATCTACCAGTAGAGGTGTTTTTAATGCTTGCTTCCACCTGCTTATCTTCGAAATTAAAAGTCAATTTGTAATCTAAATTGGAGTAATTATTTCCAGATTCTTCTGGCAAAGTGAATTCTGAGAATCCTTCGCTTTCTTCCTTAAATGAAATGGCCTTTTGACCAAGTAAATCGGTTGGAAAATGATGCAATGTTTTATGAACTCCTGTAGGCCATATGTAATGCCATTCACCATTTACGTTATACCTCAAACCTTCATAAATGTCAACCATAACAGCTACATCATTCAAAGAACCTCTGCTTTTTCTCGTAGTCAATACGTACTCTACCTCTATCTCGTTAGATTTCAAATAGTGGTACATAAATTTGTAGTAGTTGATCCAACTCGGGGTCCAATCATAGTACCCTTCTTCTTCTACTTCTGCATCATACCCCTCTGCTGAGGGCAAAATCTGGTTTCTAAAATAGTAATAGGCGAATTCCACTTTTTCTGCATCACTTGGAGAAGATTTGTACTCCTCTAAAGCCTTGTTCATGATTTTAATGGAAGCAGACAATCCTGTTTTCAATTCGCCATAGGTATAGCTCAGTACTTTTTGGCTTTTAAACATGTTGAAATACTTCTCGTGTATCTCATCCAACTTCACTTCTCTTTTAATGACGTAAGGTTCTGTTAAGAAGGACTCAGGGTAATCTTTTTTAATTGGCTTAAAAGCTACTTGATATTTGATGAAAGGATACTCCGAAAGGCGATCTACATAATCCTCATCAGATACTCTCGGTAGATCTTCATATTCCATGAAGTAAAAGTTGTTTTTCTTATCGGAGCGTGTCTCATCCTTCATCAGCATAGGAGCCCCATTCATGCTCTTAAAGTTTACAAAGTAACCTCGTTGAGTAAGGATCTCATACCTTCCTTTTTTTGAAGGGTATTTGCTTGTGAGCGATTCAAAAACTGCATCATAAATGTAAGTTTTAGTCGCACTGTACCTGCGTATTCTGTACACGGTAAGAATATCGATGACATCACCCACCTCCAATGACTTTACAGCTAATTTTCTAGGCTTCACCACATTGTTATAGCTCACTGTATAGGTACGATCACTTGCTTCATTCTCTAAATAATCTTCTAAGGGAACACGAATGACACGCCCATCAGGCTTGGTAATTTCAACGCCCATAAAAACCATGGTTTCATCATCACTCTTCAGCGATTTTGGAATGATTTGAAAGGATTCCAATTCTGACATATCCTCTACAGCAGACTTATCATTCAAGAGAATTTTCTCTCGGCTATACACTTCTAATGAGAATATTGTTGATTTCGGGTGACCGTAACTCGCACGGCTGTAATCGAACAAAATGGTGGCAGAATAGTCTTTGTCTTCGTCAGAAAGTTGATCGGTAGACACCTGATCAAAATACACGTTACTCTCTGCACTTAGCATATTGAACCATTCATCATAGATACGTGCGTCTCTCAATTCTGAGGGCTTTTGCGCATAGATGCTAAGACTAGCGACTAGAGTGATTGTTAAGAGAGAAAGCTTTTTCATACGTTTAGAGCTTTGTTAGAATAATTTTGTCTTCGTAAATTTCTTTTAAGGAGCTAAGTGCGGTATGCCATTCGGCCAGGTTTTGTTCTGTTATTTCTCCTTCAAACACAGAGATTTCTTTCAAATAAGTCACCTTACCGTCTAGTTCTTTCAATTCTACTTGAACCTTAAATTCATCAGTTTCTACCAGTAAGTTTTCTGGCAAATGGTCTACTTTATAGCCTGAGGGGAGTGAAAAAGTGACTTGATTGATTCGGTTCAGTTTCTCATCAAAAACCCAATCTTCGATTCGGTCTTCTTCGTTATCGGTGTAAAAAAAGAACTTATCGTAATCCAATTCTACATAATATTCGCCACCAAGATCTATAACGGCATCATGCATGTATAGTTTGTAATCCATCAAAATGGGCAAATCACGATCTTCTAGATTTTGGATTTGCACATCTGCCACCTTACTGTCTCTGGTTTCTTTTAACAGGTAGTCCGTCAAGTAATCAACATCTTCAGAGGCAGAATAATGGTAGTAGTTGAGGATACCTCTCTTTTTCTCCCCATTCAGTTTTTTACTGACATTAAATTCCATTTGGCCACTTTCTTGATCGATGGCAGCAGTAACCTCTGTAAGCACTAGGTTGTTGGTATACGGCTGGTCTTCAACTGTTTCCAGCATGTATGATTCTCCACGTTCAATCATCACTGGTCTTCCTTGAATGCGGTGTGCATATTCGCCAAAAGAGACAAATTTTTCTGTGGCATCTAGAAAGTAAATCTCTTCATCCAAAAACAAAGCACTAATCATATGATTGTCAACCGCTAAAGAAGGAATGTCGTAGTTATATGGTATTTTGTTTCGGGTTCCAATCCAAGCCACAGAAGCGTCAAAACCAGCTTCTTTCAACATAGATGC
>CBFHSD010000077.1:0-7493 GCA_965658375.1 Salibacteraceae bacterium | reverse complement strand
CCCGCCCACAACCTTGTTCCTGGTTATGAACACATTAAACTAGTTCACCAAGATTTCAAGCTACTGCCCAATCATACCATTTTCGAGAACCTTGCAGTAGGTCTTAAGTTTTGTACGAAAACAGAAGTGAAAAGCCGCATCAATGAAATTGCTAAACACTTTGAAATCAGTTTACTTTTAGCAAAGAAACCCAAGGAAATATCTGGCGGTCAACAACAACGCGCAGCTATTGCAGCAGCACTTATTGATGATCCTGAACTTCTCTTGTTAGATGAGCCTTTTAGCAATTTAGATCGCTGGTTGCGAGAGAAAGCGATGGATTGGATCATAGCAAAGATGAAAGAGATGCAACAAACAGTTGTTTACGCCAGCCATGATGCTCAAGAAGTGTTAAGGTGGGGTGAAGAAGTATACTATCTAGAAAAGGGTAAGGTAAAGCAGAAAGGTATACCCGAAGACTTGTATTGGAACCCTAAAGATGAGCAGGTTGGTCGTTTCTTTGGCTCTTTAAATCACGTAGATGATTTCGCTCACTTAGAAGGACAAGCTCCTAAAAGGCGATTTGCTCGTTCAGGAGATTTTGAAGTGATAAAAGGAAGGGCATTCGAAGTGGCCAATAGCCAATTTGTAAATGGTAGGTACCTGTTATCTCTCAACTCTACCGATGAAATTGAAGTTGAGGTTTATTCAGAACAAGCAATGCAATTGGGTGAAAAATGTGCTATAAAATGGAAGTAGAGCAATCTGGCTAGCTAGAGCTGTTCAAGGCTTGTGCTAAGCTCCAATTGGAATAAAATGGGTCATTATCCAATCCTTTTTCATTTCCAGCGAATAACTGGAATTTAAAGCAATCAGAAAACATCTTTTCTGCGCAGATCATCCCATAACTTTTGCATTGAAGAGTTTTACTTGGCAAGTGGCTTGAATCAATGGATGGCAAAGAATGCAGCGTATAAATTCAGGAAAAATAGTGATGATATTGGAAATAGAAAATTCCAATACTCACCAAAATTTGATACCATAGATCTTGAGATAACAGTTTGGCACGAGTAGACGTTTCACCTGTTTAAAGTGAAAAAGGAGAATACAGGCTTCAAACTGAAGTCTATATTCTCCTTTTTTGTGGAGTCGGGGAGAATTGAACTCCCGTCCGAATAAGGAAGCCGTATGCTTTCTACACGTTTATTTGATGATTCATTTTCTACCTACAGCCAGACATCAACACCTTACTGCAGGCCTATCTTCTAAATTTTTGGAATCAGGCCGAAGCAAACATCATCCTATTCTGACTTACTGGTATCTCAATCGTTCCAAGTGCCAGAAGAACTCGAAACTGAGACAACCCGTCCTACACAACTATTGTGCGGATAAAGCTAATCATGCTGAGCATGGATTATGCAGCGAGTGCGTAATTGTTTTCGCCAATTAAAGTGTGAATCACAAGATTTGAGAGGAGCAATTCAAGCCTCTACGTGCTTACACAAAACATCATCTTACCGTCAAAACCGATCGACCCCATAAATAAAAGAACAAGCTGCAAAAGTAATGAATAATGTGGCGTAACTCAATCTTCGCGCACCTTTAAAAAAATGCGATTGGCATTAGCAGAACCCAGATAGTTGATGCCATCCATTTTGAAGATTGGGTAGCCTTTGTAAATAGTATCTGGCGTGAGCATGAATTTTTCGCCAGATGCTTTTGTGAACGGGAGTCGAATGAAATGATCTTCCACCGCAAAACCTACAATCCAGATAGAGTCTCTCGCATGAGTAACAAGGGCTCCTTCCATTTTAGTGTCCAATGCTATTGTCTTTAACTCTGCATTGGAATTTACTAGACCGCCATTCTCAAAGAATAAAGAGTCTTTTCCTTCAACAAATCTCAACTCAAAAGGCTCGCTTAAATACAAGTTAAGGCGGTATTTATGAACCCTACCCAGCTGAGCTTGTTTCATCTTGGCTGATGTCAAGGGGATGTATTGTGCACATCCTTGAATAATGAGGAGAAAACCAAGCAGCGCAAAAGCTCTAAGGACTACTTTCTGAATGATATGTGTTTTCATTTTTAGAAATCCAATAAATGACAAGTCCAAGTAGGCTTCCCCCAATAAATGAAGCCAGCGGCATGCTGATGATAGATGCAAGGTAAAGGAGGTAAGTCACAATGCCACCGAGTATGGCAATGAAAAGCATGGTAGTTTTTCGTTGGTTCATACCGCTTTTAACGTTGAATCTAAACACAGAGAGTAATGCTCCAATGAACATGAAAACAGCAACAATCCCAAAGAATAAGAGAAGTGCTCTAAGTGCTACAGGTGGCGTGAAATCATTGTCTGCCTCTGTCATAGATTCAGAAGAATCTGATCCAAAAAAGTCGGGGATTTCAAAGCTGCCACCATCTCCAGTCTCCCAATGGATGAATTCCTCTATCTCAACGGGTTGGATCACACGTGTGGGAACCTGCTGAGCCAAGAGGGAATCATAGTTGATGGGTATGATTTCAGACTGGGAGGCAATAGTGCCATTTACAGTAAAAAAGGCATGAACGGTACTCCAAATATCTTCATAGCTAGATCCACCTAGGCCCCAAAGTCCGATGCCATGTATGTTTTTATGTTTAGCATATTGGAATTTGTAAGTGAGTGATTTTGCATCTTCAAACCACAATTGATACCAGCTTCCATTGCGCTGAAAACTTATGTTTTGGCTCAGAGCAGGCAATACCAGGGTAGACTTGTGTTTCCATTTATAGCGCTGTTCTACGTGCAATTGTTCTACCGGCTCTACAAAGCTTTTTACTTTGCTATAAACCTGCTCGTTCTCTGTTTCGTAAAGTTGTCCGTAGGTGGCAAAACAGAGCACCATTTGTTCCTTTCTTAATCCCTTGTTGGTGTAGAGATTAAACGTGTGATCTATACTGTAAACCACAGGTTTAACAGAGGTTAACGGACTCATTGGGCCAGCTACTTGGCTATTTTTATCGTAATAATCAAAGGCGAAAATCACAAAACGATCAACCAGTGTGCTCAATTCTGAAATGGCATAGGCTCTCTCAGGATCTTGTGAAGGAAGACAAAGTGTAATTTGATAATTGGGATTGCTATTGTAAAACTCACTGCTAAAGGCTTTTAAAAAAGATACGAGTAAATCAGAATCTACAGGGTCTAAACCCGCAAAATCAAAACATACACCGTGGGCCCTTTTTAGTGCAACCGCTTTAATCACATTTTTAGTGAGTGCTTCTTGAGCAGAGGGATTGGTGAAGAAATTGTGCAGGTTCTTCTCTCCATGAAGCAGTACGGTTAAATCCATTTTTAAACTTGGATTCTCTTCTTGACCAACTTCCAAAAGTTTGGTATTGCTCCAGTTTTCGATGTGGGTAGGAGCACCTGTAAGTGGATCTACAAAATAGCCGATGTAGGCTACCCGACTCAACAGTTGAAAAGGGTAAGCTTTATAGCTTTCGCCATGCCAAAAAGCATGAAAACCATATACTTCATGGCTGAGGGTTGCTTTGGTTTTTTTGGTGGTAGAAGTGCTAAGTCCTTCATCACTGCTCCATTGAGCTTCTGTTTTACCACTTTGCTTGACATATTTGTTGATCAATAATTCTCGAGAACCAGAATGATACTCGTTCAAGGCTTGGCCTTTTTGTTCTAATTCTTCTTGCTCTGTGGCTTGTTCTAAAGACTCAAATGATTCCAATAACTTACGGTATTCTTCATCTTTGTCTTCTTTACTTCCGAAAAGACGTTTGAAGAAACCGGGCTTTTCGGCTTCTTTTTGGACACTATTCAATTCGGAGGCTCCAGAATTTTCTTGAGCCATAGCACCTAAACAACTGAACTGCAAGAATATCAGTGAAATAAGAAATTGCCGAGTTATCATGTTTATAAACCATCTAAAGTAAGTATTCAGGTAGGCTGAGTTTTCAAATTTGGATTGTCAGGAACTTATTTTTTCAACAGATTTTGTTGATAAAGCATAGGGTAAATTAGCTGCATGCACCGATATTCAACGTTTTTGACGCTTTCACTTTTATTCTTTCTTTCTTGCAAGCACCCTTCTTTGGAGCATTTAGAACAGGGTGATGCAGCTTTTAGAGATGGCAAATTCAAAGAAGCTGATGGCTTTTTGAATGCTGCAATTGAGGCCAATCCCCATACTCCTGAAGCATATTTTCTGTTGATGCAGACTAAAATGGAGCTGAAAGATTATCCTGCGACAATTGATGCGGGAAATACTTGTCTAGATTTCAGGTACCAACCACAACGGGTACATGAGGTACTGGCCATTGGCTACAACCAATTGGGAGATCGAGAACGGGCATTTGAACATATAGAGAAAACTTTAAATTTTGATTCTCGAAATGCCAAAAAGCTTGTGGTAGCAGCAAACTATGCTTTTGCTTTGAAAGACTGGAATAAGGCTTTAAGTTATTTTCAATTGGCAGAGAAACTTGGGGCGAAAGGAGATGGTTTATATCATCAAAAGGGAGCCTGTAGCCATCAGTTGAAAAATTGGTCTCAAGCCCTTGTTTCATTCCAAAAGGTGAAAGAGGGGTACGCTCAAATGAATGATGTCTTCATACTCATGGCTGACTGCTATTTAGAATTGAAAAATTTGAAGAAAGCCAATGACTTTTTATTAAAAGTTCAAGAATTTGGCAATCAGAGTAAAGAAGCCATGCAGCTATCGCTTCGAATTCACACCAAGCAAAAAGAATACAAAAAAGCCATTGAAATTGCCGAAAACTACAATGCAAAGTTTGAGTTGGATGCGGAAGTATTATCAATTCAAGCACACCTTTATGCAACAGTTAATGAGCTGGGAAAAGCAGAGAAAGCATTAAAAAAATTGAATGCTGTTCAGGGGGCTAACTTCGAAATTCTTAGAAGCATTGCCCAAGTGCGGTTTAAACAAAAAAAGTATTCGAAAGAAACATTAGACTACTACGACAGAGCGCTCGCCCTAAAGCAAAATCAAGCTGTTCTCTTGCGAGAAAGAGGGGTGGTAAAGAAAGAGCTTGATCAAATGGAATCAGCATGTGAAGACTGGAACACCGCTGCTCAAAATGGAGATTCTTTCTCTCAAAACCTGATTGCTTCTTACTGCCTTTCTAATTAGGATACCACACAATTGTTAGCTTTCCCTTTTTATTCATTTTTTGGAATGTCTTACTATGAAGTGAAGGTCCTGAATAAAAACGATCATCGGATAAGGTAGGAATAAACACAAAAGTATTTGATTCTTGAGACCACACAAGCCCAGGCCTGTAGATAAACAGTTCCATGGCTTCTTCTAGTTCTATTTCACCGCTGAAGCAAAAAGCTAGACCTTGATTTAGCCATGAGTTGAAAATCTGCTCATCTGCTGAGCTAATCGGCAAATCTTCAAGTTTTTCAAGCGATCCCGAAAGTTCTGCTGATATAGAAAACTGTGGGTTGGTATTTTTGGGCGTAGGGCCTCTGTTTTCCAATTGCTTGAAGAGCGCAAAAATGTGATCTCTTATCTCACTGTTACTCTTTTTCGCATAGTGCTCTTGCAATGTGTATTGAAGCCCTGCTACATATGGCAAGAGGAGTGCGAACCCAGCATTTGCTAAATAGCTTTTTCCAAGTGTATGTGGGAAGTTTTTAGACAAGTGCATCTCAAGTATAGGGCTTATTCCAAAATCAAAGGAGGCATTCTTTTGAATTTCTCCTAGATTTCCCAGAAGTTGTTCTACAGTGTTATTGATGGTGGCATTTTGAAAACGTTCAGAAGAAATGTGTTTAAGCTGGAATTGCGTACTCGTTTTCCAATTTTGGGCAAATGCTTGAAGGTGGTCTAAACAAGCTGTAAATCCTCTGATGTCATGTTTATTGGATGCAAAATATTCCTTTAACAGAGCGGTGCTCTCAAGGCTAAGGAGATAGAAAGGCACTTCTGGTTCTAGCCGATGCATAGAGCAAGCTATCTCAAAGTCAATGGGAGTGGTTTGTGCCATTTGGTAGAGTTGATTCAGCTCGTTTTGAATGGCCGGATTATCCAATTGACCAGAGAAAAGTTCTTGTACTTCTTTTTTAGAATGGTAACTGGCAAAACTTTGAATAGATTCAAAGCGAACGGTAGCATCTTGCTTTTCAATGGTCAATAAAGCATTGGTGAACTTGGATAGGTTTGCGCTTGCTGCTTTCTCCTTGTTTCTTGCTTTTTTATTACCTGAATGTTTCGAAACAGTTTGTGCCACTTTTTGCGTGGCCAATTGAAAAGCTGCAGGGTAATCTGCAAGAGCTTCTTGTAAAAGAATCGGATCGTCTGTGATAGCTATATTGGCCTCTTTCAAAAACACTTGTAACTCTTTAGCGAAGTTGTCACTTCTTTCATAATAGCTTGAATTCAACTCTATAGCTGCATTCTTTTCAGGTTCCTCAATGTGTTTTACAAATTTGGCAATGGAGTGCGCAGGCGCTGCTCCAAAAAAGTCAAGTTCATTAGCTGGTGATTGTGTGTTCAAACGTAAAGAAGAAAGTACAAAATCAACTAAGAAATCGGCAGAATTACTCGTTGAGCGAAGCAATTGTCGCGTATAAGTGGCGTTGGTTAAACAGTTTTCAAGCAGTGGCTGAAATGCATCTTCATGCAGTACACTTAAAAATGCTTGTCCAGTTAAATAGGCTTTGTTGAAGTAGTAAATATAGTGGTCGGGAGCATCATCTTCTGTTTGCGAGGTATAGCTCCAATGGTAGTTGGCCACTTCGGTAATGTAATGGCGTGATGGTTTTAAACTTACGGCAACTTCTTCCATTCTCAACTTGAAAGCAAAAGATAAGAAGGCACTTTGTGATACAGACGGCATGGTATGAATCTCAAATAACCTTGAAGCAGTTGTTGATTTTTCTAATCGAACGTCCTTCTTCTGATTAAAAAGGGCGGGAATTTCATTTCTATATACGGCTTGCCTAAGCCCATACAGAGAAGTAAACTGATTTACAAAGAGCTCAACTTGCATAAAAGTTTGCTTGATTCCTTTATTCTTTAAGTGCTTAACAAATGCAACAACGATTTCTACCTCATGATGATCTAACCGTGTTAAATGGCTAAAAGCCAATTCAAAGAGGTTCTTCTCATGCGCATTAAATGATTTAATAGAATAGTTTTGCGAACACTCTATATAAGCTGTTGTGAGCACTTCTGAAAATGCCAATTGAAGGGCAGTGCTTTGGACCACATCGTTGTTTTCATCTACATCCCTAAATGCTCCTTCACTGCGCCAATCCTCAATAATTTGATCATTATAAGTTTTCCAATGAGCGACTTGTTTTTGGACAATCTCAATAGTTTTTGTTTTGCTGCCATCCAGTTCGTTCCAAAGAGGGAAGGCTTCTTTAATGATGTTTGTAGGAATGGGTTTAGCTGAGATTTGGTTTTGAAGCCACGCTGAAAAGTCTATGCACAACAAAGAGCGAATTTGGCGGCTTGTTTTTTGGGCGAACCAAGATTGCTCTCGAA
>CBFHSD010000076.1:0-7701 GCA_965658375.1 Salibacteraceae bacterium | reverse complement strand
TAGTTAAAGATGTTGAAAAGGTTTTATCATCTTAAACTTTTAATAAAGCAGAGGTGGTATGTTAATACGTTTATAACCTCATTTTTTTATGTTTCATGATATTTTGAAAGTTTTGTAACATAAATGAATGTGGAGAACTTAAGTTAACAGAATGTTATTCCTATTAATTGAACAAGAATCACGTAAATTGTCACGAAATTTCACAAAATGTACCAATTCACTTGGAAGCTTAGGGTAAGCTATGCAGATACCGATAAAATGGGCTACGCTTACTATGGTAATTATGCAAGGTATTTTGAAATAGCTCGAGTAGAAGCCTTACGGCATATTGGCATTTCTTATAAAGAGCTAGAAGATGAAGGAGTGATGCTTCCTGTTTTGGATTTTAGCATTCGCTATTACAAGCCTGCATTTTATGATGATGAGATTAGCATTCAAGTGTTCATGGAAAAGTTGCCGGATACAAAAATTACCTTTACATATCAAACATTTGATACAAAAGGTGTCCAATTAAATCTAGCTACAACCACTTTGGTGTTTGTTTCAATAGAGACAAAAAGACCAATCCGCATTCCCGATAAAGTATTGGCTGCTTTTAAGACGCACTTTATTGATGCATCCATTTAAATGATTGCTTACTGTCTTTTGTTTGTATGGTTCCCACGTAAATCCCCCTGTTAAGGAAATCCAGGGAAGTATTGATGGTGGTGTACCCTGTTCCGTTCAATTTTTTTATTGCCCGTCCGTTGATGTCATACAGTTGAATACTCCACTCTTCTCTTGTTTCTATTCTACCAGCAAAGTTGCCACTAGACAAATTAATAGGGTAGAACAAGGTTTTACCATTTTGTGCATCAACTTGGTTAATTGCTAGTGGAATGTCGTAGATGATCCCAGATGGCTCAGGCATTGGGCAGCTGCTAAAAATACCTCTAGCTAAAAGAATATGACAAATGTAGTCTGCATTGTTTCCATTGCTTAATACAGTATCTGCAGTCATTAAGGCCTCGCCTCCGTCTACCATTGTAAAGTTAGATTCAAACAAATAGCCAGCTTCTAACGCAAGTTGATCTGTGTATGATTTACCAAGGTTAAACCAAATCTGCATCAAAGAAGAACTCCAAATTGGAGCGTCTTTGTAGATGTCCATTACTTTATCTTGATATGTTAATGATGATTTTACGACTCTTCCATCCCAATACTCATTATGACCATCCCAGCTGTATACATCATTCCATCTATAATAACCATAATCTGTTGCATAGCTGCTTGCAAAATAATCGCCATAAGCCTCATCCATTGCTTGCCTTTCTGTACCAAAATTGGTGTTTGGTGCTAGAGAGTGCATAATTCCGTGACCCATTTCATGAATAATTACGTGGCCATCTTCTGCATCATCTACACCGCCTTCTCCAAAATTCAACCTTGGCGGATTGGTAGAAGGAATGAAGTTAGAGTTATCTGCACCGTTTAAAGCATGTGCATCTGCTGGAACCTGATAGTCCATAACAGTCCCGTACCCCAAAGAGTTAAGGTACTTCTTCATTTCTGTGATATGGTATAAGACATTCACATCTTCAAAACCCGACTGAGATCGGTCAAAAAAGAAATTTCCATCTAAGCTTTTGGCAGGGTCAACATCAGGAAAGCTATGTTCAGAAATTACTACGTGATCATTTTCTAAGTAATAGATGCCATTTTCTAATGTGATGTCAAGGGTCACATTAATTCTTTGGTCGTCTAACAAGTCATTGGTTTGGTCATCATTATCGATCAGTTTGGCCTGGTAGCCATAGTTTTGTTGTGTTGAAACAATAGGATTGGGAGCAAATGCAAAGCCCTGACCAGTAGCAGATGTTTTTTGAGAATGATAAACACTGGTTTCTTCTATAGAATAGATCGCATCTGAGGTGTAGATGACTTTGAAGCTCATGCTATTTTCTAAAAGATGAACCTCAACACCTGGAATAAGTCCTTCTTTTGAGTTGATCCAAACGTCTTTTTTTGAGAGAATTTCTTGAGAAACTTTTTGAGAAGTCTTGGCAAAATCATTTGCCTTATCAAAATTAGTGCGAACAGGTGTGTAACTTCCACTGAACTGAGCAGATAACCTTGAAGTATTCATTTCTTGATAGGAGTGCAAGCTTATGTATTCTCCATGTATAGGAATGCCATTGTAGCAAGGCATAAAACGGTAGTGATCTCCATTTTCTGATGCAATTACGTTCGTTTGCAGACGAAGATCAAATTCTCCTCGTTCAAAAATTGAAAATGTTTCTTTTACTATCGACTCGGCTTCACTTGCACTTTTAGGAGCATGGTTTACCAATTTTGATTCAACATGATGTGGTGCTGCTTCATTTTGGGCAAAGCTATGTTCAACGCCAAACAACAGTGGAAAAACGAAAAACAATGCAAAAGGGATCTTCATTTCTCAGTTATTTAAACTGCAAAGTAGCAATTTTTGAAAGCTTATTCAATATAGTCTGCTCTTCAGATAACCTCACATCAAACTGAATAGTACACTCTATTTCAAAGTTTTGATATTTGATGTGAACCCCATTAAAATCTAAGATGTACATAATGTGATCTAATACTGAGTAAGGAAAAGAGACGGTATGAGAATTCTCGATGTATTGTTCCTGAATTTTGGATGCGGCTATCGCCAACTTAGCTCCTTGTTTATATGCTCTGATTAAACCAGCTTTACCAAGCTTGGTTCCTCCAAAATACCGTACAACCGCAACTAGTGTATTCGTGAGCTCTGATGACCTTATTTGACCCAGAATAGGCTGTCCTGCAGTATTTGCTGGTTCTCCATCATCAGCGGCTTTAAAGTGTTCTTGATCATAGCCAATTATGTAAGCATAGCACACATGTTTAGCTTGATGGTGCTCTTTTTTTAGCATAGATAAATATGCTTTCACCTCTTCGTTATTTGTAACGTGAAAGGCGTATGAATAGAATTTACTGCTTTTTTCTTTGTAGAGATCTTCTCCACTTTGGTGAATTGATAGATAAGAGTCTTTGATGATTTTTAAGAATATTTAGTGCTAAGTCTAGTTAAAATTTGAGGTCCCATTTTCAAGTATATTCCAATAAATGGAAGAGAAATAACCAAGGTGTAAAGCATTACTCTGGGCAAATCATTGATTTGAATTGGAAGTACTATGAAGGTTAAAAATAGACTGGTGGCCAAAAAAACATTCACGAATGTTGAAGCTACGATTCCTTTGATCATAAAATCAGATACTTGAATAATTTTAGAGTTCAACAATAGGAGAAACACAATTTCAATTACGCAAAAGAAGAGTATAACAGCAATTGAAGTTTTGAGTTTGTCTTTTAGTTCCTCTTTGTGTTCGAGTTCTTTATAGGTTCGCTCTACTTGTTTAATCTCTATTTCTACTTCATAATGCAGCGCGAGTTGTTCTTCGTTGAGGCGAATTAAAGAGTCATTGATTTGATTCTGTGCTTCATACAGCTCAATGATTTCTTCATGGTTTCCTTCAATTTTCTCAAGGTTAATGAGCAATGCAATGCTTTGTTTTTGAATCAATGGGAAATGCGCCTCACTGGCATGCATAAAGGCGTTATTTGCGAAGTTTTTAGCGGAAGTGATTTTATTCTTTTCAAAAAACAATTCTGCCAAAGTATATTCCATTTCTGCAATGCCAGAAAGGTTCTCTAGTTCAATGTAATTGGCCAGTGCTTTTTGAAAATAGTACATCGCCACCTCTGTTTTGCCCGTATCTCTATAAAGCACCCCTAGATTCTTAAGGCTAAGTGTTGTGCCGTTAAGATTAGGATCTCCAGTCTTTGCCGTTTCTAGGACATTGAGAAAAAGATCTATTGCCTCGTTTTGCTTGCCTTGGTGTTTTGCAAGTAGGGCCATGTTATTGTAAACTGCAGAAATGCCAACCGTGTATTCTTCAGAGAGAAAAATGGTTAACGCTTTTTCGTAATTCTCTTTAGCTTCTTCAAAGTTCTCTAATTCGTCTAGAGTTGCACCAAGGTTGTTGTAGCATTTCCCAAGAAAAATTACGTTTTCTTTAGGGTTGATTGTTTCTATGATTTTTTGATAAATGAGTAAAGCATCTTGAGAGTGTTGTAATTCTTTGTAAACCATCCCTTTAATGTTAAGTGATTGTGCGGCCTCATAAGTATCACCTAAAGTAAGAAATTGGATGTAAGAGGAGTTGGCTAAGTGTAAGGAAGAGGGGAGGTCATTGTTTTGGAAGATATGAAAAGCCCGAATCTGTGAAGCTTTAGAGGTGCCCCATGTGAACTTTTCTTTTTCACTTTGTGCCTCTAAAAGAAGCGTTGCTTCCAAAGACTTATCAGGATTACTGTATCTTAAATCCCAAGCCTCTATTAAACTTTCTTTAATACTTAAAGAGTCAGCAGCACGAAGCCAAGTTACGCTTGAAAGGAATAAAAAGAAGATGAGAATAATACTAGACTTCATGAATTTTGGGAATGATAAATTGTTTCTGGATAGGGACTCGTTAAATATACGGAATCTTTGGATACTTGTGGTGCAGCAACTCCAACTTCTATCACTTGATCAGATGCAACAATAAAGGCTTCATCCCATTGATTTTGTTCAATAAACTGTTGATGGGTATATGATCCGCCTTCTACCAATAAAGATTGAACACCTATGGTATAGAGGTGTTTCAATAAGCAATTGAGGTCCTTGTATTTTTCATCTTGTATTAAGATCTTGTTTGAAGACATGTTGCTCAAAGCACTTTCTTCAAGGCTTTTCTTAAAGTCTAGAATAATGGGAATTGGAGACCGCCCGGCCCAATTTCTAGTATTTAAGCTAGGTTGGTCTAGCCTGGCTGTATTGCTCCCAATAAGAATAGCATCATTTTCGCTTCGCATTTGATGGGTGAAACGATTAAAAGATGAACCGCTGATTTTGAGAGGCTTTGATTGAGTGTTGTGTCTTATTCTATCTAAAAAACCATCTGCGGTTTGTGCCCATTTTAATGTGACATAAGGCTTTTGCTGGGTTTGGTTCTTAAAGAAAACTTTGTTTAAAGAGAGCGCTTCTTGTTCACATACCTGCTCACACACTTCAATTCCCGCTTGCTTTATTCGCTCAATTCCTAAACCATTTACCTGAGCAAATAGATCTTTCGTTGCCACAACACAACGCTTGAATTTATGACGAACAATTAAATCAGCACATGGAGGCGTCTTGCCTTGATGAGCGCAAGGCTCAAGTGTGACATAAATGGTAGACTCTTTTAGAAGGGAAGGATCAGAGACACTGTTCACCGCATTCACCTCAGCATGGGCTTCACCATAATGCATGTGAAAACCTTCCCCGATGATCTTATTTTTATGAACAATAACGGCTCCAACCATAGGGTTTGATTGAACGGTAAGTTTACCAAGTTTGGCCAGTTCAATAGCCCGCAGCATGTATTGTTCATCTGTTGAAATTTCCATTATCATTCTAGGGTCAAATGTAGGGTTTTGTCCTTATTTTGTTGGCTATGAAATTGCAAGACAATCGTGTCAGATCAATCTTAAACTATTTTAACTATCAACTCAAAGCGCTCTACGAGAGCAGAGAGGTAGAGGCAATGGCTTGGATTGTTCTGGAAGATCTTTTTAGTATTTCTAGAACCACTTTTGCAAAAGATCCCACTATGCGGCTCACTGAGTCTCAGATTGTAGATATAGTGCACACAGTCAAAGCTTTAAAAAGAAACGTTCCTGTACAATATGCAACAGGTAAGGCATTTTTTAGGGATATGACCTTGAGTGTTTCTCCTGCTGTACTTATCCCTAGACCAGAAACAGAAGAGTTGGTCCAATGGATTGTAGATGATTGTAAGGCGAATAAAGTGAAACTTCTTGATGTTTGTAGCGGTAGCGGCTGTATTGCTATTGCTTGTGCAAATGAGTTGGTAAATGCCCATGTAAGTGCTCTTGAGCTTTCTGAAGATGCCCTCTTGCTCGCTAGAGAGAATGCTAACCAGCAGAAGCTCCAGATTGATTTTTTCAAAGCAGATGCCTTGGAGTGGAAAAGCGATGGCCAATGGGATGTCATTGTTTCAAATCCTCCCTATGTGCCTTTTAGCGAAAGCGATAAGATGGCCAAGCATGTAGTAGATCACGAGCCTTCAATGGCATTGTTTGTTCCTGATAATGACCCTCTCATTTTTTACCGGAAAATTTCTCAAATGGCCTTGGAAAGCCTTGATAAAAAAGGTGCATTGTATTTTGAAATACACTTTGATAAAGCACCAGCAATTGAGGCTCTACTCAAAGAGCAAGGTTGGCCATTGGTAGAGGTAAGACAGGACTTCAATAACAAAGACAGAATGATTAAAGCTTCATTTTCAAATGATTGAATCAAAAATAAACGCGCTTAGAGATACATTACACCACCACAACCATTTATACTATGTGCTCAATAAACCAGAGATATCAGACTTTGAGTACGATCAAATGCTCAAAGAATTAGAAAAGTTAGAAGCTGAAAATCCAGAGTTCAATGATGTTAATTCACCAAGCAATAGGGTAGGCGTTGATTTGAGCGAAGGTTTTATGTCTTATGCGCACAAGCATCCTATGATGTCTTTGTCTAACAGCTATTCTTTAGAAGAAATCAGCGACTTCATTCAGCGCGCGAAAAAATCTGTGGGAGAAGCCATTGAATTTGTTTGTGAGCTGAAGTATGATGGTGTAGCCATTTCTGTAGAGTACAGAGACGGTAAACTCTTTAGAGCTCTAACAAGAGGAGATGGCAGTAAAGGAGATGATGTTACTTCAAACGTGAGAACTATAAACACTATTCCTCTTGTTTTAATGGGAGATGATTATCCAGTGTCATTCGAAATAAGAGGAGAAATTATGTTGACTCATGAAAAGTTCTTGGCATTGAATGAGAGAATACTAAAAGATGGGAAAGAACCTTATGCTAACCCCAGAAACACAGCAAGCGGTACACTTAAACTATTGAATTCTAAAGAGGTGGCGAAAAGAGGCTTGAGTTGTTTCTTATACGGAGTGTATGCAGATCGGCCCATTGCCAACACCCATTTTCAATCCATTGAACATGCTGCCAAATGGGGTTTTCACACACCCAAAGCTCAAGACAAGAAAGTGGAATTATGCAGAGAAGAAAAAGACATTCATGCATTTATCCATTATTGGGAACAGGCTAGACATGAGCTCCCTTTTGATATTGATGGCGTTGTCATTAAAGTAAATAGTATTGGTCAGCAACAAGAGCTGGGCGAAACCAGTAAATCTCCAAGATGGGCTATCGCTTATAAATACCAAGCAGAGCAGGCATCAACGAAACTCAACAGCATTACTTTTCAGGTAGGTAGAACCGGGGCGATTACACCAGTTGCCAACTTAGAGCCTGTTCTACTTGCAGGCACAACGGTTAAAAGAGCATCTCTTCATAATGCAGACATCATACAAGCGCTAGACATTAGAATTGGAGATACCGTCTATGTAGAGAAAGGAGGAGAAATCATCCCAAAAGTGATTGGCATAAACAAAGAGCTTCGCGCTCCAGAGAGCCAGCCCTTTATGTATGCAACACAATGTCCAGAATGCGAAACACCTTTGATTCGAATCGAAGGAGAAGCACAACATTACTGTCCAAACTTCATGGACTGTAGGCCTCAAATTCTTGGCAGAATAGAACACTTCATCAGCAGAAAA
>CBFHSD010000075.1:0-7800 GCA_965658375.1 Salibacteraceae bacterium | reverse complement strand
TGCGTGTACAAAACAAATGGTAACCATTATTCTACCTCTAACTTATCGTATTTCAAGTCTGTAATAAAAGGATACAACCAATTCATAAATTCCTTAACGCCATCTGGAGCTCCCATTCTCACTTTCATTTCTTTGGGTTCGCCCGTATTAAAAAACAGCTTGGTTGTAGGAACATCTGTCACTTGCGGATTGTCATAGACATCTTCCAACTTCATATATTCTAAATCTGCAATCTTACCTTTCAACTCTTCCAGTTGTTCTTTGCTCAATTGGCTTTGGTGAACACCTTGCATTGGCATGAATTTCTTCGCATTTAAAGAAACCATTCCTGTTTGAGAGATGTTTAAATCATAGATAGGACATTCACCATAACAAGCTCCTGTGCTCACAGCAAGTAATGTGAGCTTTACCAATTCAGGTTTAACAACCGTCCACATCTTTTCCCCTGTATATTCAGCAGGAATTTCCATAGATGGTCTTTTCGCCTCTTCGGCAACTTCTTTTTTCGACTTGCATCCAACAAGGGCAAGGAGTATTACAAGAAACATAGATGCTTTCATACGACTGATTTAGGTTGAACAAGAAACAAAAAAAGCTCCAGAATCTGGAGCTTTCTATTTTATTTCAATTTTCTGCGTGTTTGTCTGTTTTGACCTTGCTGCTCTTGTGCTTGGTTTTGCAAGTTCTCAAGCTTTTGAGCAAAACGCGATTTCTTCTTAGGGTTAGCTTTATTCGATTGTAACTTCTCTCGGATCTTAGTCTCATCCAAAACCCATTTCTTAATCACAAACTGCTGACCCATGGTTACCATGTTTGAAGTGAAGTAGTATAAACTCAAACCAGAAGCGTAATCGTTAAAGAAAACCAACATCATAACTGGCATCATGTAGGTCATGATTTTCATTTGTTGCGCCTGCATGTTGTTGCCTATTCCTGCTCCGCCCATACTCATGTTGTTCTTAGAGTAGAAGAACAAAGAGATGGCCATCATTAAGGTAAACCCACTGATGTGATCGCCATATAGTGGAATACTAAATGCATTTGGGAAATCCCACACCGAATCAAAGCTAGAAAGATCTTCTGCCCAAAGGAAAGACTCTTGTCTTAGCTCAATGCTGTTTGGGAAAAAGCGGAACAGAGCGTACAAAATCGGTAGCTGAACAAGTGCTGGAATACAACCGCTCAATGGGTTCACCCCTGTTTCGCGATACAGTTTCATCACTTCTTGTTGCTTACCCATCGCATCTTTTTGATCTGGGTATTTCTTGTTAATCTCCTCCATTTCAGGCTTAAGCGCCTTCATTTTGGCAGAAGATAAATAGGTCTTGTAAGTTACTGGAGATAAAAGGAGTTTGAATACCAGGGTAAGGATAATGATTACAATGCCGTAGCTCAAACCAGAGTTCTCAAGGACATTAAATACAGGAATAACAATGAATTTATTCACCCATTTAAAGATGGCCCATCCTAAATTGATTTGGTCTTCGTAGCCTCTATCAAAATCTTTTAAAGTCTTGTATTTGTTCGGACCTAGGTAAAGGTACATGGGCAAACTCCCATTCTCAACTCGTGCCACTAAAGATGCGTCTAGTGCTTTTACATTGTCAGAACCATCTTCAAAACTTCTGGTAACCAAGTGGTTTTGGTTGGCGTTGAAACCATACTCAGCATCCAAAATAACAGAGAAGTGTTGTTGTTTATAAGAAATCCAATCAATGCGTTCTTCAACAACTTGATCGTCATCACTGGTTTCACTCAAGTAATCCACCTTGTCATCCCAAGGCTTGTAGAAAAATGTAGTGTTTTGCTTTTCGAACTTCTTTCCTTTCTCTTTTGAATGAGAAATCAAATTCATGGTAAGGTTCAACTCATTGGTATTGGAAAGGATCTTTCCTCCTATTTCATAATCAAGCAAATAATTATTTGCATGAATGGTGTAGGCTATAGTCAAGTCTCTTCCCGCTGCATCTTTAGCTGTAAACCTTAATACAGCTGAATCTTTTTCAAGAATTTCAGCTTTATAACCATCCACTTGAAAGTACAATTCATCAGACTTCAAGTTCCTGTTTTCAAAAGGAAAGTTGAAATAACTCTCATTCCCTTTAGGCGATACCAATACAAGTGCATTGTCTTCGCCTGTCAAATAATCATCGTACGAATTGTAATCTTTCAATTTCGCTTCAAGCAACCGACCACCTTTGTTGGTGAAGGTCAAACTCAATATTTCAGTTTGAACCGTAAAGGTTTCTTCAATCCCTATAGACGCGCTTGCTAATGAACCATACTTGGCTAATTGCTCTAAATTGGCCAAAGAATCTTGTTTTAGCAATTGATTATCGTTTAGCACAACTTCTACCACAGGCTCGGCTTCTTCTACATTCTCTTGTATTTGTTTTTGAGCCAATTGCATAGAGTCTTGCTGTGCCTTTTGCGCTGCAATTTCCTCTGCTGTTGGAGCCGTAAAGTATTGCCATCCAATAAGAATGGCTCCAATCATTAATAATCCAACTAATCCGTTTCTATCCATGAATTCTATAAAAAAATAGGCGCAAAGATAGCCCTTACTCCTGATGTAAATAGTCTTTAACGATATCTCTTAATTCTTGTTCTCTTTTCTAACTACTGCTGCCTTCACAAAAGAGACAAACAGCGGATGTGGGTTGACGACAGTAGAGACATATTCTGGGTGATACTGTACCCCAACAAAGAATGGATGCTCGGGAATCTCAACAATTTCAATCAAACTAGAGTCAGGATTGATTCCTGCTGGTTTCATTCCCGCAGCTTCGAACTCTTCTTCAAATTGGCTATTAAACTCAAAGCGATGTCTGTGTCTTTCATAAATTAAAGACTTCCCGTAAGCTTCGTAAGCCTTAGAACCCTCGATTAACTCACATGGGTAAGAACCTAATCTCATCGTACCACCAAGGTCGCTGATATTTTTCTGCTCTTCCATAATGTCAATCACCTTATGAGTTGTGTCTGGACGCATTTCTGTTGAATGTGCATCTGTATGACCTAAAACATTTCTAGCAAATTCAATTACTGCACATTGCATACCTAAACATATACCAAAGAAAGGAATCTTGTTTTCGCGAGCAGTTTTAATTGCGGCTATTTTTCCGTTGATTCCTCTCTCCCCAAAACCTGGAGCAACGAGGATTCCATCCATTTTATTTAATTGCTCAGGCGCTGTTGTGTCATTTAAGTCTTCAGAGTGAATCCAATGTAAGTTTACTTTTGTCTCATTGCTAGTACCTGCATGAGTAAATGCTTCTACAATAGACTTATACGAATCTTTAAGTTCCACATATTTCCCTACCAATGCAATGTCAACTTCGTGCTTAGGATTGTTTAATCTATCCAAAAAGTTTTTCCAAGCTTTGAGGTTTGGCTCTTGTTCTTGTGGCATTTCAAAACGCGATAACACCACCTGATCTAACTTCTCTTCTTGCATGAGCAAGGGAACTTCATAGATGGACTTCGCATCAATACTTTGAATTACCGCATCTCTTTTGATGTTGCAAAACAAAGCGAGCTTCTTGCGAATATCATCATCTAAATCAAACTCAGTACGACAAACAAGAATATCTGGTTGAACCCCTGCAGACAATAATTCCTTCACTGAGTGCTGAGTCGGTTTCGTCTTCAATTCTCCTGATGCTTTTAAGAAAGGAATCAAGGTTAAATGGATTACCAAACTTGAACCGAACAATTCATTTCGTAATTGACGTACAGTTTCTATATAAGGAAGTGACTCAATATCACCTACGGTTCCACCGAGTTCAGTAATTACAAAATCATACTTGCCTGAATTTCCTAACAAACGCATTCTGCGTTTGATTTCATTTGTGATATGTGGAATGACTTGAACCGTTTTTCCAAGATAATCTCCTTTCCTTTCCTTCTCAATAACGCTCTTATAAATTCTGCCTGTGGTCACATTGTTGGCCTGAGAAGTTGGAGTATTCAAGAATCGCTCATAATGACCCAAATCCAAATCAGTCTCTGCTCCATCTGCCGTTACATAGCATTCGCCATGTTCATATGGATTCAAAGTCCCTGGATCTACATTCAGGTATGGATCAAATTTCTGGATGGTTACACGATAGCCTCGTGCTTGAAGTAGTTTAGCCAGTGACGCTGAAACAATCCCCTTTCCTAAAGAAGAAGTAACGCCTCCGGTTACAAAAATGAATTTACATGATGATGCCATGAATACGAATTGAAATGAATGAGTAACCGGAAGCCAAAAGTAATATATCTGTCTAAGGTGCACATTTGAATTTGTAGAGATAAACGCATAAAAAAACGGCTATCGAACATTCGATAGCCGTTTATCTATTATTTGAGATCTAAACTTATGCAGTAAACATGCTTTTAGATTCTGCAGCCGCTTTTCTTGCCTCATACTCTTCGTTAGAACCTACGATCAATTGTTCGTATTCTCTAAGTCCCGTACCTGCAGGAATTAAATGACCTACAATTACATTCTCTTTTAGACCTTTTAAATGATCTTCTTTCGCATTTACTGCTGCTTCATTCAAGACTTTTGTTGTCTCTTGGAAAGATGCTGCAGAAATGAAGCTATCTGTTTGAAGTGATGCTCTTGTAATACCTTGAAGTACTGGACGAGATGTTGATGACACAGCGTCTCTCGCTACTGCCAATTTCATATCCTTTCTTTTCAACGTAGAATTTTCATCGCGTAGTCTGCGTGCACTAATGATTTGCCCTTCCTTAAGAGTGGCAGAATCTCCTGCTTCTTCAACTACTTTCATTCCGAATAGCTTATCGTTTTCTTCAATAAACTCATGGCGGTTCACCAATTGTTTTTCTAAGAAACGCGTATCACCACTGTCTAAAATATCAACTTTACGCATCATTTGACGCACAATTACCTCAAAGTGCTTATCGTTGATTTTCACACCCTGCATGCGGTACACTTCTTGAATTTCATTCACTAAGTATTCCTGAACAGCGGTTGGTCCTTTAATAGACAATATATCAGCTGGAGTTGTAGCACCATCACTCAATGGCTGTCCTGCTCTTACAAAGTCATTTTCTTGAACTAAAATGTGTTTAGACAATGAAACCAAGTACTTGCGCTTATCTCCAATACGAGATTCGATAATGATTTCCTGATTCCCTCTTTTGATTTTCCCGAATGAAACGGTTCCATCAATTTCAGAAACAACTGCAGGGTTAGATGGGTTACGTGCTTCGAATAACTCAGTAACACGCGGTAAACCACCCGTAATATCTCCTGTTTTACCAGCTGAACGAGGAATCTTAACGATTACCTTACCAATTTCAATTTTATCGCCTTCATCTACTTGTATGTGACCACCTACAGGTATACTGTAAGATCTCACATAATCACCAGATTTATCGGCAATATGAATAGTAGGGATCTTCTTCTTATCTCTACGCTCAATAATTACTTTTTCCTTGAATCCTGTTTGCTCATCGCTTTCTTCGCGGTAAGTCACGCCATCTTCAATGTTCTGGAATACTATTGTTCCTTCTATCTCAGATATCATCAAGGCATTGTATGGATCCCAAGCACAGAGCTCTTCTCCTTTTTTCACCTTCTTACCAGCTTTCACCAAAAGTTGAGAACCATAAGGAATATTTGCCGTCATTAAGACTGTATTGGCCTCCTTATTTACAATTCTCATTTCTGCAGATCTTGAGAGAACAACAGCTACTTTATCACCAAACTCGTTTTCACGTTGAATGGTTTTCAACTCATCTATCTCAAGCAATCCGTCTTGTTTCGCAATGATCTTAGACTCTGTTGCAGTGTTAGATGCTGTACCCCCAACGTGGAATGTACGAAGTGTTAACTGTGTACCTGGTTCTCCAATAGATTGTGCTGCAACAACACCTACAGATTCACCTTTTTGAACCATAGCGTTGGTTGAAAGGGCTCTTCCGTAACATTTTGTACAAACACCTCTCGTTGTTTCACACGTAAGTACAGATCTGATTTCTACCTCTTCGATACCTGATTGCTCGATTTCCAAGCCCATTTCATCGGTAATTTCATCACCAGAACTACCCAAAAGGTCGTTTGAAACTGGATGGTAAACATCGTGTACAAGTGTTCTACCAATAATTCTATCAGACAACGACTCTACAATCTCTTCGTTCTTCTTTAAAGGTGTTGCCACTAAGCCACGAAGTGTTCCACAATCTTCGTCTGTAATCACAACATCTTGTGCTACATCTACTAATCTACGTGTTAAGTAACCAGCATCTGCCGTTTTAAGGGCTGTATCTGCCAAACCTTTACGCGCACCGTGAGTTGAAATAAAGTACTCGAGAATTGATAGTCCTTCTTTAAAGTTAGAGAGAATCGGGTTCTCAATAATTTCAGATCCGGAAGATCCTGATTTCTGAGGCTTGGCCATCAGACCACGCATCCCGGAGAGCTGACGAATCTGCTCCTTGGAACCCCTCGCACCTGAGTCAAACATCATGTAAATTGAGTTAAACCCTTGGTTATCTGTTTCTAGACGATCCATCAAGATGTTTGTCAACTTTGAGTTGGTATGTGTCCAAATATCAATGATCTGGTTGTAACGCTCGTTGTTGGTGATAAGCCCCATGTTATAGTTGCCCTTAATCTCATCAACATTTGCTTGCGCTTCTTCAATCAGTTTTGTTTTCTCTTCCGGAATGATGGTATCTTTCAAGTTAAATGAAAGACCACCTTTAAATGCCCAGTAGTAACCCAACCCTTTGATATCATCTAAGAACTGTGCTGTTCTAGCAATACCAGTAATTTTAAGAACTTTAGAAATAACAGTTCTCAAAGACTTCTTGGTAAGAAGATCATTGATATATCCTGCTTCTTTTGGAACAACCTCATTAAAGATGATTCTACCACAAGTGGTTTCAATCACTCTTTCTACCATCTCGCCATTTTCCATAAATGTCGTGCGACATTTAATATTAGCGTGAAGCTCAAGTCTCTTCTCATTGAAGGCAATGATTACTTCTTCTGGTGAATAGAAAGTCATTCCCTCACCAACTACAACTCTATCTTTAGTGGTAAGTCTAGACTTGGTAATGTAGTAAAGACCCAATACCATATCCTGAGATGGAACCGTAATCGGTGCACCGTTCGCAGGGTTAAGGATATTGTGAGAACCAAGCATCAACAGCTGCGCCTCAAGGATAGCAGCATTACCTAATGGTAAGTGCACTGCCATTTGATCCCCATCAAAATCCGCGTTGAATGCCGTACATGCAAGAGGGTGAAGCTGAATCGCTTTTCCTTCTACCAATTTTGGCTGAAATGCTTGAATACCCAATCTGTGCAGCGTTGGAGCACGGTTGAGAAGAACCGGATGTCCTTTCAAAACGTTCTCCAAAATGTCCCACACAACTGGCTCTTTTTTGTCTACAATTTTCTTGGCAGATTTAACTGTCTTTACAATTCCTCTTTCAATCAACTTTCGAATGATGAAAGGCTTGTAAAGTTCAGCCGCCATATTTTTAGGAAGACCACATTCGTGCATCTTCAAGTCTGGTCCAACAACAATTACAGAACGCGCAGAATAATCAACACGTTTTCCTAGTAAGTTTTGACGGAATCGTCCTTGCTTCCCTTTCAATGAATCTGAAAGAGATTTCAATGCTCTATTAGATTCTGTCTTAACAGCAGAAGATTTTCTTGAATTATCAAAAAGAGAATCTACTGCTTCTTGAAGCATTCTTTTCTCGTTTCTCAAAATTACTTCTGGTGCTTTAATCTCTAACAAACGCTTCAAGCGGTTATTTCTAATGATA
>CBFHSD010000074.1:0-7995 GCA_965658375.1 Salibacteraceae bacterium | reverse complement strand
ACTTCGCTGGTTTCTCCATAGTAATAGCCAGAGCGCAACACCTTTAAGTTGGCGTCTACAATATCTTGATGCTTGGCAAATTTTGCTTTGATAAACTCTTCGGTCGTTGTGAGATCGCGGTGATACATCCAATACAGCAATCCGAGCACAAACATGTTCTTGGCTCTGATTTTTGCTTTCTTGTCTATGGGAGAATCAGCCAGGGCTTCTAACACCAAGGCATTCACATCTACTTTTATAACAGAGCAATCTTCTAAACGCATGTCGTCTAGCGGATTGTTTTCTTCTGCTTTGGCCAACTTTAGATTCTTGCTATCAAAACCAGAGGTATTGACAATAAGGGCACCGCTGGGCTTTAGCTTATGTATATTGGCTTTTAATGCTGCGGCATTCATGGCCACAAGCACATCTGCAGCATCACCAGGTGTAAATACTTTTTGCGACCCAAAACGCACTTGAAAACCAGACACACCGCCAACCGTACCGATTGGGGCACGAATTTCTGCAGGGAAATCTGGAAAGGTGGAAACATCATTCCCAAATAAAGCATTGGTATTTGTGAACTGGTTACCAGTCAGCTGCATTCCATCGCCAGAGTCTCCAGCAAATAGGATAACAACTTCTTCTTTTTGTACGAGTTCGGCCATGAGAGTTATTCGCTAAGGGTAAAGTTAATGCCTTCTACTCCGGTGAGTTCTGGAACAGCACGTTTAATGGCATCTACAATACCATTGGTAAAGGTCATCTTGTTCATTGAACAGTCTTTACAGGTGCCTTTGAGCTCTACTTGCGCTACAAGATCATCTGATATATTCACCAACTCCAAGTCTCCACCATCTGCTATTAAAAATGGGCGCAACTGCTCAATGGCATCGTTGGCTCTTTGCATGAGCGCGGCTTTATCTACTGAATTCATAGATGCTCTTATTTTTCAACCGTTTCTATTACTTGATCCGCAAATGCTTGTAAAGCCTTTGCCTGAATGGTATCTCCTTGCATTACGGCAGGTCTTCCAACATCTCCTGCTTCGCGAATGCTTTGCACCAAAGGAATTTGCCCTAACAAGGGAACCTTCAGCTCTTCTGCCAAACGCACTGCGCCTTCTTTACCAAAGATGAAGTACTTTTTCTCTGGCATGTCTTCTGGCACAAACCAACTCATATTTTCTACAAGACCCATTACTGGAACCTTAATGGAATCTAAATTGAACATTGCTACACCTTTACGCGCATCTGCCAATGCGATTTCTTGAGGTGTTGAAACCACAATAGCTCCATCTAGCGGAGCTTGTTTTACCAATGTAAGGTGCACATCTCCGGTTCCCGGTGGCAAATCAATCAGCATGTAGTCGAGTTCGCCCCAAAAAACATCTGTAAACATTTGTTCCAAAGCTTTGCTGGCCATTGGTCCGCGCCATACCACAGCTTGATCGCCATCTGTAAAGAAACCGATGGACATGATTTTTACGCCCCAAGGACTTTCGACTGGCATCATGTAGCGCTTGCCTTCTACCTCAGAAACCACAGGTTTTTCCATGGCTACATCAAACATCAAAGGCATGGATGGACCATAGATATCTGCATCTATAATTCCAACTTTATAACCTCTCTTTGTGAGTCCTGCTGCTAAGTTTGCCGTGATGGTAGATTTTCCAACCCCTCCTTTTCCAGAAGCGATGGCGATTACCTTTTTCACTTGATTCAACACTTTCCTTTGATCTGGTTCGCGGTCTGCGTCACTGCCAAGTGCAACAACATCCACATCTATCTCTAAATCATCAGCTACTTTGAGCTTCAAGTAATGTTCGCAAGCTTCAACCATACGCTTTCTATTATGCATGGCTGGATTGTTCAATTTCAAACGAAATGAAACCTTTTTATCCTTGATTTGAATGTTGCTAACGAGATTCGCTGAGATGATATCTTTTTTCAAATCGGGCTCCAAAACAAAGGATAATCCCTCTTTGATTTTTTTTTCTGTAATTGTCATGTAAAAACACCTAAGATTGGTTCACAAATTTAACAAGAATTGCTCGTGATGGTTTATGATTTGGGTCATTATTCCAATGCCAGCTCTATGCTAGGATCCCAGAACAATTCTTTAAAGTTTTTGACTTGATCTTTGTGCACTTCAATACCCTCTGCCTCTAGCTTCTCTTGCATGGCAAAAGGGTGCTCGAAATGATGCTTTCCTGTAAGCGCACCGATGCGATTGACTACCCGATGAGCGGGAACTGGAATGGGCTGTTGGTGGGCATTGTTCATTGCCCAGCCCACCATACGCGATGAACGCGCTGCGCCTAAGTACTTTGCAATGGCACCATAACTTGTTACTCGCCCATAAGGGATAAGCCTTGCCACTTGATACACTTGCTGAAAAAAATCTTCCTGCTTAGCCATCAATTGATTGTGAACTTGCAGTACTTGATTTTAAATCCTTTACTCGCAAACAGGTCTTCATAGAAGGTTTTTGTCTGAAGGATTTCTTGCGTATCGGCATCGAGATCTTCTATTAATTCGGCATACAAGTCATGAGAAGCGAGTAGTAAAGGAAAATTATTCTTCTTGATTTCTGCCAAAGTGTAATCGAACAGGCTTGTGCTGTCTGTTTTAAGATGCACCAGACCGTCAGACTTTAAAAAAGTTTTGTACCGACTCATGAACATTGGAGAGGTTAAGCGCTTTCGCTGTCTCCGTTCTTCGGGTTGAGGATCTGGAAAAGTAATCCAAATTTCATCGACCTCTCCTTTCTCAAAAAATGAAGCTATAAAGTCGATGCGTGTTCTCAAGAAGCCTACATTGTTCAAGCCCATTTCTTTGGCTTGCTTGGCACCTTTCCAGATGCGCGCACCTTTAATATCTACACCGAGAAAGTTCTTCTCTGGGTATTTTTTACCCAAAGCAACAGAGTACTCTCCTCTTCCGCAGCCCAATTCTAAAACAATTGGCTGATTGTTTTTAAAGAACTCCTTGTGCCAGTTTCCCTTTATCGGGTGGTCTTTGAACTCACCTCCATCTTTTTCTATAAGAACATCTTCAAGCTTGGGTTCAAGCACATGTTCAAATTGAGCAACTTCGGCAAACCTTTTCAGCTTATTCTTTCTACCCATTTTATTAATTTAGCTCGGCAAATTTAACCTACAGTTGACAACACTTTACTACTTACTTACATCAATCTCACATGACGCACAGATCGCAACACTTCCTGTTTGGTATTCTAAACTGGGGTCTAGGCCATGCAGCACGCTCCATGGTTGTAATAGATTGCCTTATTGATCAAGGACACCAAGTAACCATTGCATCTAGCGGCATAGCTTACACCTATTTAAACAGAGCGTATCCTAATCTTGCATTTATAGAATTGCCCGACTATGGAGTAGCATATAGTTCTAGAAGCGCGCTTTGGGGAACACTGAATTCGATGAACTCCATTCTACACGGAATTGAAAGCGAACACATTTTAATTGCTTCTATTTTCGAAAACTCACCACCAGATGTAGTGATTTCAGACAATAGATACGGTGTTCACCTTCCAGGAGCATTAAACATTTTTATTGGTCATCAATACCATTGGCCGCAAGACACCTTAGGCATTGTAAGAAGAAAGCACAACGACTACCTTGAACCATTTAGCGAATTGTGGATTCCTGATTTTGAACCACCTCATGGTTTAAGCGGAAATATTAGCAAACCGCCAGAAAACAAGAAGCACACATACATTGGCCCTCTAAGTAGAATTAAACCCGAGCCCAAAGTAGAACAGGATATTGACGTGCTTTTTTTACTCTCGGGCCTGGAACCCCTACGCGCTTTATTCGAAGACAAAATAATAGCCCAACAAAAAGAGTTGACTTACTCAAGTTATCTCATAAGAGGTACCAATGACTCGCGCGATGGTATTCCTATGCCAAGCATTGACCTAGCGAGCAAAGAGGATGTTCAAACACTAATAAGCAGATCAAAAATGGTGATTTCTCAATCTGGGTATTCTACCATTATGGACTTGGCTACAAGTAAGAAAAAAGCAGGTTTTATACCTACCAAAGGCATGCCCGAACAGCAGTATTTAGCACGGTTTGCAAAAAAGCACTTTGGAGTTCCGTTTCAACAATTGGATGATCTCAATATTTCTCAATTGGTAGCGGACGCGGAAAAGGCAGAGGGCTTTTCTAATTATTCCGTACCCGAATTTTCGTTGGCAGAATACCTCAACCAACGTTTTTGAAAAGCTTGTTTTTGATCTTCTAAGTTCACAAGGTTCTCAAGTGCAGCTATTTTAGAGAGTTGCGTTTGCAGAAATTGGCCATGCGCTTTTGTACCCTCATGTTGCACCTTGTGTGCTAAGGCGCGGTTGACGTTCTGCACTTCTTTGGCTAAGTGAATGGCTTCTTCAGAGAAAAAGACTTCTTTGAATTTCTCCCACACTAAACTTACAGCTTGTTGGTTTGGATGCAGTAAATCTTCATTGAACCAGCGGTAGTCCCTGAGTTCATCTAAAATAAATTCATAAGATGGAAAATAGAAACACTGGTCGCTTTGATGAATCGTATGATGCACGGCCTCTAGCAAACGCGCCTTGCTTCGTGCATTCTCTACCAGGCCGTCTTTGAAATGCCTAACAGGCGATACCGTAAACACAATATGATCGACTCCAAACCCGCTTAAAGTGTGCTTGATCTCAAGAAGAGAAGTGGTTAATTGCTCTATGCTCATCAATTCTTTTTCAAACTCTGTTGATGGGATTTGATGGCAATTGCTTACCCATTCGCCAAGTTCTTTGGGCCTATAAACAAAGGCCGAACCTAGTGTTACAAATGCCACTTTGGCTTTGCTTATAAATTGGTGAGCCTTGGTTAATTCGTTGTTTACTTGATCAATAAGGATTCTTGCTTTTGGCTGACTAAACGAATGATGGACATCGAAATGGTGGTACAGAGCTCTATTTAATACCAGTTCTTCTTCCTCGAACAATTCTTGGTGCTGAATGCGCTTCAGTTGTTTGGCTAGGCTATGTGGGTTGAACACGGTCCCAAAAGGGTTCACTGCAGTGCAAAAGCCCCCATCTTGTGCTCTTTGATGCATTTCGTTTGCAAAGCAAGAACCTAAAAACAAGATTTGATCGCTATGTGCTATTTTAAATGCACTAGGAGCGAAGGAAACTTCTGTAAATATTTTCATGAAGTGTAGCGAACAAGTTGATGAGCAATTATGCTTTTTTCAAAGTAAAAGAAAAAGTAGAACCCTCGTCTTCTTTGCTACGCACATTAATGCTTTGATTGTGCACATCCATAATATGCTTAACGATGGCTAAGCCCAAACCGGTTCCCCCTTGGTTACGAGATCTTGATTTATCTACACGGTAGAAACGCTCGAACAAACGTGGCAAATGCTCTTGCGAGATCCCCACACCATCATCGGCAACTTCTACTAAAATGTTCTCATCCATGTCGTAAAACTTGATGGTTGTTTTACCTTCTTGTTTTCCGTATTTGATAGAATTGGTGATCAAATTAGTAAGTACTTGTTCTATTTTATTTCTATCAGCTGTAACGTTTAATTGACTCTCCGGCTCGCTAATTTCTATTTCAATAGAGCGATGCGCTGCTTTGTAATCTAGCTCATCTGCAACTTCCTCTGCCAATTCAAGCACATTGAAATCTTCAATCAACAATTCATACTCACCCGATTCTAATTTGGTGATTTCATCCAACTCTCGCAAGAGTGTAATCAACCTGTCCAAGCTCTTATCCGCTTTTTGTAGAAACCTCAAGTTGATGTTCGGGTCTTCTAAGCCACCTTCTAGCAAAGTGAGTATGTAGCCTTGAATGGTAAAAACGGGAGTTTTGAGCTCGTGTGCGAGGTTCCCAATAAATTCTTTTCTAAACTTCTCTTGAGCCATTAGCTCATCTACTGTGCGCTCATTTTCTTTGGCCCAATCCAAAACATCTTGGCTAATGGCAGACAGGACGTCTTGGTTGTAATCCATTGACTTTGCCTTACCATAACGTCTTTTGGTGTGGATTACCTTATAAAGTACTTTAATCTTTTTATATATGAATGTTTCTACAAAGTAGTTCACCAAGAAAAGCGCTAAAAGGAAGGTGCCGGCAATAAAAGCGCCATATGTAATCCAAACCCATGAAGCTGCGTTACTGTAATAAACCAAGCCGAGAGGCATGGAGAATAAAAAAACAAAAGCCGTGATATACACGGCTATGAATAGAGCTATTTCACGAGGTGTATTGTTACGCATTACGCGTCAAATTTATAACCTACGCCTTTAATGGTCTTAATGCAATCGTCACCAAGTTTTTCGCGCAGTTTTCTAACGTGCACATCTATGGTTCTATCGCCTACAACTACTTCTTCTCCCCAAACCGATGTGAGAATTTTTTCTCTGTTGAACACCTTACCTGGAGAGGAGATTAGCAAGTTGAGTAATTCAAACTCTTTTTTAGGAAGCGTTAATTCTTTGCCATCCATCTTCACCAAATAGCGGTCTCGATCAATGGTTAAGCCACCAACTTCGCTTGAGTTCATCTCTTCTTGCACCTGAGATCTTCTTAGCATTGCCTTTAAGCGGCTCACCATTACTCTTGGCTTAATCGGTTTTACTATGTAATCATCGGCTCCAGCATCAAAACCAGCTATTTGTGAGTAATCCTCTCCTCTAGCAGTTAAGAAAGTGATGAACGTATTTTTGAGTGACTCAATTTTTCTGATTTCTATACATGTTTCAATGCCATCCATTTCAGGCATCATCACATCTAAAAGAATAAGATCTGGTTTAAATCCTTCTGCTTTTGCAACAGCGTCTTTACCATTTAATGCGGTCTCTACACCAAAACCTTCTTTTGTTAGGTTGTAAGAAATAAACTCAACGATGTCTTCTTCATCGTCTACTACTAAAATTTTCCCGTTCGAGTCACTCATAGTTTAAAAGTATTAATCATCACAAAGATAGGTCTAGCATTTTCCATTTTGTTAAGTCGAGATTAACTTAGCTTTAATAGAACGCAAATCGCCACATTAACATTCTGAAAATACGAATTTTACAAGTCCAAATGAACCTGAAATCAGTGTTAAGGTTAAGGACATAATCGTTTAAACACTTTGTAATGTTCACTTAACGTTGATGTAATATCGTAAGCCTTCTTTTGCGTCATTCAAATCCAAAACAAAAATTAAAACTTGAATTAAAATGAAAAGATTTGCAATCGCTTTAGCAGCACTAGCATTTGTTACAACAAGCTGTAACAATGATGACGATGGTGACGACACCACACAACCAGTAGATGGTACAAAAACTGTATCTGGAATAATCTCAGCTGATGAGACATGGAATTCTAACAACGCAGACGGTTCTAAAACAACTTACATCTTAGATGGTAGAGTAATTGTAGACGCAGGTGTTACACTTACAATTGAGCCAGGTACTTTGATTAAAGGTAAAGAAGGTTTAGAAACAAACGCTTCTGTATTGATCGTTTCAAGAGGTAGTAAAATTATGGCGATGGGTACTGCTGATCAGCCAATTATCTTTACTTCTGAATTGGATGACATTGAGCCAGGACAAATGGTAGGTTCTAACTTAGATAGAACACAAAACGAACTTTGGGGAGGTATCATCGTTCTTGGTTCAGCACCTATTTCTGCTGAAGATGGTGACACTGAAACAACAATTGAAGGTTTACCAGCTGATGAAGAATACGCTAAGTATGGTGGTTCTAACGCTTCTGATAACTCAGGAACTATGAAATATGTTTCTATTCGTCATGGTGGTATCTCTATTGGAGACGGTAACGAAATCAACGGAATCACTTTAGGTGGTGTTGGTAACGGAAGTACTTTCGATAACATCGAAGTTTATGCTACTCTTGATGATGGAATCGAGTTCTTTGGTGGAACTACAAACATGACTAACGCTTTGGTAAACTTCCAAGGAGATGATGGTGTTGACATCGATATGAACTACTCTGGTACAGTTGATAACTTC
>CBFHSD010000073.1:0-8043 GCA_965658375.1 Salibacteraceae bacterium | reverse complement strand
TTAGTTAATCTGCAAGATTTTGAATACGATGCAGCTGATAAAGAATGGGAAGAAGGCACCATTTACGATCCTGAAAATGGCAACACCTACAGTTGCTATATCACAATGGAAAATCAAAACACCATCAATGTGCGCGGGTTCATAGGCTTTTCGCTTATTGGTAGAACCGATGTGTGGACCCGGGTAGAGGTATAAATGAGACCGGCCCTTCGAGAGCCTCACAATAAGCGACCCACTCGCCTATACACCCGATCAAATTTTTCTTGAAGCAAAGCATCTTTTTCTAAATCATGTTGGTATTTAGCGGCAGCTTCAAGCACATAATTGGCGTACAACTGCGGGTTTATACCATAAGTGCTCCCACCCTTTTTCACTACAAGCGCAGTTTGTTCCACATCTCTGTAAAAGCGAAACTCTTTGTTCATGGTTTTATTGAAGGCATGGTTCCCAAAACCGTGTACAACCGCATTTCTATATTGGTATATGACGGAAGCATTTGCTTTTGAAAGCTTTACATAATCTTGCGCAAAACGCAAGAAGCGTTTGGCAGATCCTGTTTTGCTGAGAGACCCCTCATAAAACTGCCCAAGCAACTCTATCAAAGCTCCACAGGTAAAGCTTAGAGTCACCGGTTGCTTTGCCAATTTGGCTTGTTCCAGTTCGTTCACCACCTGAGCAAAAGGTGATTTTTCGCAGCTTCTGTCAAAGAAGTCTTGAATATGTTTGTGCAGATTTTCGATACCCCAAAAAAACAACATTTATGTATAGCCCTGTTTCTTTTCAAGAAGCCGTAAGCATTGTTAAATCCTACGATCGCGTATTTGTTCATTCTGCCGCCATGGCTGCCAACGAATTGCTGCATGCCCTAGTTGAACGCGCTGATGAATTGAGAAATGTGGAGATAACGCATTTACACATAGATGGTGATGCACCGCATACACAAACCAAATACCGAGATAGTTTCATCGTAAACAACTTATTTACAGGGGCCAATAGCAGAGAAAGCATTCGTAGTGGAAACGGATCTTACGTTCCTATATTCTTAAGTGAAGTACCCTTGCTTTTTAGAAGAGGCATTATGCCGATTGACGTAAACTTTGTGCAAGTAAGTCCGCCAGATAAAAATGGTTTTTGTTCTTTGGGTGTATCTGTAGACGCTACCAAAGCAGCTGTAGAAAGTGCCCAGCACGTAGTAGCCCAAGTGAACCCTCAAGTGCCTAGAACGCATGGCGATGGGCTTATTCACATCTCTAGCTTTGACAGTTTTGTATAAGTTGACCGCCCTATTCACGCTCATAATCCGCGCCCAACAAGCGACATAGAAAATGAGATTGGCAAAAAAGTAGCGAGTCTTATCGAAGATCGCTCTACCTTACAAATGGGCATTGGCGCTATTCCTGATGCTGCCTTAAGGCAATTGGACAGCCACAAAGATTTAGGCATTCATACAGAGATGTTCAGCGATGGTGTGGTAGATCTTTTCAAGAAAGGAGTGATCACGAATAAGTACAAGAAATCTCATCCGGGAAAGATTATTTCTGGCTTTGCCATGGGTTGGCAAAAACTCTATGATTTTGTAGACGATAACCCCATTGTCAACTTTATTGACATTGCTTGGGTAAACGATGTAGCCAACATTAAACGCAACAAAAAGGTAGTGGCTATTAACAGTGCCATTGAAGTAGATATTACCGAGCAAGTAGCAGCAGATAGCATTGGGAACCGCATTTACAGTGGTGTTGGCGGCCAAATGGACTTTATGCGAGGCGCGTCTCTAAGTGAAGGTGGTAAACCCATTATTGCATTGCCTTCTGTAAGCAGCAGAGGACAAAGTCGTATTAGCCCGACTTTAAATGCGGGAGCTGGAGTAGTAACTACGCGCGCTCACGTGCACTATGTAATCACCGAATATGGTATTGCCGAATTGTATGGGAAAAACATTCATCAACGAATGAAGCGCTTAATAGAGATTGCGCATCCAGATCATAGAGAGCATTTGTATGAAGACGCAGATCGGCTATATGGCCTAAAATCGAATAGCTTTTGCATCTCTAAATAATGGCTCATGAAGAGAGAAGCAGGCATACAAAATGAGCTTTCCAAAATGAGGTTTTGCGGATTCATACTCTTTGGATTTCTCCTCGCAGCACAAGCCAGTTTTGCTGTGGTCTTCAAAGTTTCAAGTATTCCTGCCTACACTCTGGTAAATGCATCGCTATATATCGTTGGTAGTTTTAACAGTTGAGATCCTGCAGATTCAGCATACATGCTGCAGAAAGTGGGCAACGAATATATCGTGAAAGTTACCCAGAATACGTTTGAATATAAATTCACTCAAAGATCATTTTCATCAGTTGAAGGGAGCAGCAATGGAACCTATATACCCAATAAAACGTACACCCTTTGTCTTTGCGACACTTTTGAGATAGAGATTTTCAGTTGGGAAGTTTGTCATGTAGATTTTTCTACGATGTGTAGAGTACAATATAAAAACCCGAAGAATAGGTGTTCAATTGTAAAGCGTGTCTTAAAGACGTTAAAAAAGATAATCTGTTGTATACTAATGGGGGGACCTGGAAAGTGTAACAATGTAATTATTTAAAATTTATATTTTAGAGAATACATTGTGTAATTATGAGTAAACTTGGAAACGGTGATATAACTTTCCTCAATTTAAAAGGAAGTTTAATAAGATTACTTTTATAGAGTTTAACTTATATAATTCATTAAAGTATTTTTTTTTATAAATTTTTCACCTTCAAAAATATACTCTTTTGCTACGTTTGACCCAGCCAAGCTGAATCCCGAACTCTCATACACATGCAAAGTTCTAGCATCAATTTCAAAGAAATAGATACTTCTATTAAAACTTGATTCTATGAGCTTGCAGGCTTCTCCAACTCTTGGAATTCTTCTTGGTTTTTCAGGTTTGCGTCTGTTTGGTCTGAATTCCCAATAAAATAATCCTAAAGTTGTAATATCTTTTATTGTTTCTAACTTATATTGCCATAGCCATTTTTTCATAAATGGTGTTATAAATATAGGTAATTCAATTTCTAAATTCATTTCACTAAAGATTTTAAATGTTCATAAATCATGACCATCGCCAAAGTATCTAGCTCGCAATAGCGTTTTAACGCATCTGATATGTCTTCTCTTTCCTTTTCAGTCATATCGGTATATTGTATTTTACCATAGGCTGTTAGGGCAGCACCTCCGTCATCAATATTATCAATGTTAGACAATCTAGTTTCAATTTCCTCTTGACTTAAATTGTCATAAACTGGAGGCAAAGTTTTGTAAGGACTGATGATTTTGTTCTGTTGCTTGGTTAACCAAACATGATTTTCCGGGAGATTTTTACTGCTTACCGAAATCTCTCCAATGGGTCTACTGTATTTATCTTGAACAAGCTGGCTCGACTTTAATACGGCAGGGAGCACTTTTTTGATTGAATTTGAGCCAAAAGTATGAGGATTGTAGTAGTAATTAACAACAACCTTACAAAGATCTACCATATCTCGAGTACCCTTATTCAATTTTCTTGGTGGCACTGTCCATTTGTCTGGATTGTCTTTTGTATTATGACTAATTGATTCTATAAATGAAACTAGCGATTCTTGGTTTGGGGCATTACTGGCCTTTAATTGTGCTCTAATAGCATTGAGTATTGTATTTTCATGAGTCGCAAATTTAAAAATTGTTCCTTCATCATTTGATAGTGCTCTCTGCAAATGTTCAATGAATTCAAAATTTGGAAACTCGCCAGCGGTAGTATTAATATATTCGTTTGCATGTTCTATCCGGCCATCTTCATGATAAATATGATGTGAAAACTGAAAGGCTATTTGCTCATAAGGTTTACGACCCGTATGAAACGGAAGTGGTACAGTAGAGGTCTCGAAATCTATAAAATGAAGTGGATATACCCAAGTATTCATTTCGTCTTTTAAACCTTTTATATCAACAAACTCCGTAAAGTCATTATCGCGTTCTTTTTCGATTTGCAACCATTGGCGCTCTGTTCGATCAAGTTTGCCAGCCGCCTCTTTGTATTTAATGTCTTCTGGTGTGAGCTGTGATTTAAACAATAATCCTTGCCTCATTAACTTTGGGTCCTTTAAATCCCAAACATTAAAAATATTGGATTTTTTAAAATCCTGATCGGTCCATTGGTATTGCTTTTTAAAACAATATTCAAAACCAGATTGTTTTTTCTTACCATCCAAACTCTCATCTTTTTTAAATTCACATTTTTTACAAGCCGAAAATTGAGTAGGCCAGTTTGGATAATAATTTTGCATTCTAATTTCTGACAATAATTTAACTGCCTCGTGAAAGTTTAAATTATCATAATACTTATAATCTCCATTATGAATTTTTGAAACCACATCAGATAAGTTTTCTTGGTGTAATATATTTTCACCTAGTTGACTCAACTGCTTAAATGTTTTTCTCACTCCTGTTCTACTATTCACATCTTTTTCTACTCTAAAAAACTGGTTTAACCCATCTACAGTCGCAGATTTTGTTTTATCAACCAAACATAAATAAGGAGTAATTGTATGAGTAGGTAAACATCGTTGTGTGACATAAGTTTGAAAAGCCAAATCAAAAAGATAGGGCTTCCAGCTGCTCACTAATTTCTTTGACTTTCCTACAAAATTATAAGGCTGGCTTGGGTCAAGAGATTTTGCCTTAACTTCTATGAGCTGTATATGATTGCCCTTTTTAACAAGAACATCTGTCCTAATAAATAAATCATCGATATAAAAAGCAGCTTCATAGATTATTACATTTTCTTGTTTTAATAGCTCGGAAGTTCGATTTGCTAAATCTTGGTAATCGTAGTTTTCTTTATCCTCTAGATCTTCAATCAAAACACCACCTGGATATTGTAACCGAGCATATTCCTCTACCTGAAAACCACCAAATGCTAAGGCTTGTAAAAATGAATCTTCATTTTTTATATTATGAAATACTTGTCTATTATTCGAAAAATAAACCTTATTAGGGCATTCTAATCCTTGCTTAAATCGTGATTTTGAAAGTGCTTTCATAGATTACATTTTTACACTAAAAAATCGTTATTTTGATTTAAATATTGTAAGGTTTCATTATTTTTTAATTTTAAATAAATCTCTTTTAAGAAATTTTCTTCGGCTTCTTTATGTTTCCATGCATAACCTGAAGTCCTAAAAAGTTCTCGTTCATCGTTAGGCACATGTATAACATTTTCTACTAATGAAGAGTTATTTTTCATGTTTTCTGAAGACGTTGAAAGCACTGTCATGTCATTATTAAAATATTCTTTCCAAAAATATTCTTTATTAGGTATTTCAGAGTTTAGTAAATCTTTGTAAAAAAGATGTCTCTGCTTTATATGAGCTCTATTAATTCCCATACGTGCAACCTTTTTATATTTATGTTTTTTAAATACCTCTAATGCTGCATGAGTAATTCCAACAACACGCCAACTATTAGGATTTATAGAGAACAAAGTAGAAAGTAATTTAATCTTGTTACCTTCAGGAGTTTTCATTTGTTTTATTATTTGATAATCATGAAATAAAATTTCTTTTAGATTTTCCTCATTATTAATGTCATCTTTTGTTTTATTTTTATTCATTATATCGGTTTTAAATATTGTAAAATTGTTTGCCAATTAGGGTATATTTTAGAACCAAATTGTATCCATTCTCCTTCAAAATATTTCGCGCCATTATTGGGCCTATCATCAATGAGTATATCTCCTTTGACTAAATCTTTACGATGCGTTAAGATGAGTCTTCTGTTTATTTTATCGCCAAATTGTTCTTCAATCCAAAGGCGTTTATCGGTCCAAGCCGATGGATTTCCCCAAGGTGCTGTAGATAAAAAATACACTTCGTAAATAGAGGATTCTAATAGTCTATTTACGGCTTTTATAGCACCTTTTATTGGTTTTAAATCTCTAAAAATGTGGGGTATAGTATCTGGGTGCTTATCATAAGGTGAAATCTCTTTTTTAGGATGAGTGTTCATGGCAGACACAAAGTCTGCCACAACACCATCTAAATCTATGTAGAGTAATTTCATTGATGGAATGTAATCATTATCAACTATGCAAATTGAGCTATTATATCTTCAGCCATGCGATTATAGTCAATAGAGAACTCTTGCCACTCGGTATTTACTAGATGCACGCCACATTCTCCTTCGTAGTCACTGCTATCAAAACCACAATACATGAGCCATTCATCTCCAAGGGTTACAAGCCAATCGTCACCTACACCATGACTATCAAAAACGTCTTCTCCATCTCTGAGTAAGGTGTGGTCATGAGAAGCCAGATAACCCGCCAAATCTGATTCCTCGATGTCCTCAACAGTAGCGAACTCTTTTAAACTGAAATACAGATAAGACCCAAAAGAGGCATTAAAGAGTATTCTCTTTTCATTGTCTGTCTGCACTTCTTCAAAATCCAATTCTAATTTATCTAAAACAAACTGAGCTAAAGGCTCTTGTTCCTCATGGATTTCATACCATTCAATCAAGAACGCATCAGCTGCATCATCCATCAGTTTTCCTGAAAGTTCCATCGCTCCTTCATTTACGATATAATCGTACATTAAAAGATAAGACCAAAAGTCGATATTGAATTCTGCTTGTTTTAACAAACTTGCCTCCAATGCTGCTTTATCTTCAGTCGTTGTAATGAGTTTTTTGAAATCCCTCATAGATAATTGAGTAATATCAAAAGAAGCTGAAGCTGAAGAACCAGTTGGTTTTTCAGTATTTTCTTTTTTATTTACTTTTAGAATAGTATATCCTAATCCATTTGCTAAGCTTAATAATCCATCAATATTTTTGCTTCCCCATTGGTTAGACACCACTACATGCAAGCCATTTTTAATACTCAATGGTTCTTTCATGTTAAAACGCTTAGCGTCTTTCACTTCACTTTCTTTTGCAATAAAGCCTTTACCACCTTGTACTTCATCAGGAAATGCAGTTTGAATTTCTTCTAAAGAAGGCTTGTTCTTAGTCGCCCAATCCTTTACAATGGTAAAAACCAATTGTCTTTTATTAAGGTTTTCTCCTAAACCTTCTAAGTTATACTTTGTGTAATCTCTTCCCATTTTTATTTATTTACTTAAGTTAACAGACTTCTATAAAGATTTAACTTTGGCTAAATTCTCGCCAAACTTTGTCATTAATTTTACTTAGATCTTCATATAATAATTTGACATATTCTTCAAACATATCATGTAGATCATAGAAATTTTTTTTCTTTTTAACATCATTAGCCCTACTACAAAAAAATTTTTCTTTAGAGCCATTAACTTTATCAGGCCTTAATTTACTAATGAGCGCTTCGAAATTATCTATCGATAAAAAACCCTGTACTTTTTAATTATATAGCTCTCTATTTTTTTATCAGATATTTTTACCTTATTATAGTCATTAGTAGCAAAACAAAACTTCATTTTAGCACTCTTCGAGTTGTGTTCATATTGCAGCCCTATTCGTGCGGTAGATACAATTTTTCCTTTATTTTCAGTAAACTTAAAGTCAGATAATTGCTGAATTCTTGTTTCTTAAAATAGTTCAAGTACCCGTTTTCATCTGAATTAGCGGTTACAATGTATCCAAGTTTTTCACTAGCATCAATAAACCTATGCAAATTATCTCCCCACTGATTACAAAGAACTTAATGAACTAACAGCTTTGTCGCAACTAATGTAATAAAAAAATCAATTTTTTATATTTACAACAAAAAGATGTTCAAAAGTCACTGTTTTCCTAAAGCAATCATATTACAAGCTGTTTATTTCAAATTAAGGTTTAATCTAAGCTATACAGATGGAGAAGAACTTTTATCTATCATAGGAGTCAAAGTGGGTCATGCTTCTGTTCAACGTTGGGCATTCAAATTCACACCCCTTGTAGAACAACAATTCAGAAACAGAAAAAAATAGTTGGGAAAAGGTGGAGACTAGATGAAACCTATATTAAGGTAAAGGGTGAGTGGAGATATTTATACAGAGCAGTTGATAAAGA
>CBFHSD010000072.1:0-8094 GCA_965658375.1 Salibacteraceae bacterium | reverse complement strand
GTTGTCATGTCATTTGCACAAATGTTCTCTGTAGAAGGCAATGATGGTTGTACTTGAGCATTTACTACCAAAGTATCTACTGCACTACCACAGGCATTCATCGCTTCAATCACATAAGTTGAAGGCGTTGTAATGTCTTTCATTGTAGTAGTATCCGTTCCATTCCAAATCACTGTATCAAAGTAGAATACTTCGTAGGTTACTGTATCACCATCACACAATGAGAAGTCAGCACCAACAGTAAACAAACTTGGAGGCATGAACTCATCAGCTCCGATACATGGAGGTGTCATTCTTGGATCACCTTCAAAATCATCCATTACGTAAGGAAGAGATTCTCCCATTCCGTACAATGAATCGTTACATACTCTTAAATCTTCAAGGTTATTGAAGGGCATGAATACCTCTAAACTGTTACTATCCTGACCTGTGGCTGTTTGCCATGCAGCTAAATCTGCTTGTGTAGACCCAGAATAGAAAGGATTAGAAGAACCATTTGAGATGTAGTTGTTATGATCTGCTTCTCTAATTGCCGAAAGGTAAGAGTACATCGTATACCCATTCGTTTGGTAGTTTGCCATAATGTTGTTATAGTAGAAGTTGTACTGACCATTATAAGCATAAACCGCTCTGTTGTTATTTGATGTACTTCCCGTACCGCGAATAACAATAGAGTTATTAGCTACTTGAGTAAACAAGTTGTAATAGAAGTAAGTACCATACCAATAAGTGAAAGTACCCGTATTACTCTGAGCTGTATCAGCAATAACAATTCTGTTGTTAGTGATTTTTGCCATTGAGAATACATCTCCACTGATGTAACCCGTATACATTCCATACTGTGGCCATTTGTTTTGACCATGCACGTAGTTGTTGCTGATGTTAACATTTGCTCCATTTATTTGATAAGCATACAATCCATACCCATAGGCATAGGCGGTACTTTGAGCACGATAGAAAACTCCATTGTTGTTGGTGATGTAGTTATCTGTTAACTGAAGATTTTCTTGGTAATAATTATATGCTCCATAGTACCATGGGTTTAAAATATCATTGTTATGAATAACGGTGTTTTCACTTCGTGATGCACTAGATCCATAATTGTAGATCCCATATGTACCTTGATTTATGGTATTGTTAGAGATGGTGTTGTTAGAGCAGAAGTAGTTCACAACAGATGCCATGTAATTACTTGTAGCATATTGGTATTGAGGAACCGTACCATTGATTACGTTGCCGTCAACTGTAATATATTCTGAATTGTTATCAATTACAACCACACGCCCAGGATAAGAAGATGATGTAGTAGGAGGATAGGCATTGGTAACGGTCATGTCTTCCCAAATCACATGTTCGGCACCCATGAAACCAACTACATAATTGTCTGCCGTTGTACTTGTTGGGGAGTAAGCCACAGTTACCGTTGTAGGGTCTCCACTTTGAGATCTAAAGGTTACTGTGTTGGTTGATGAAGTACCTGTAATTGCTTCTATTTCTACTTGCTCTGTATATGTGCCAGAGACTACTTCAAACACCACTGGACCACAAACACCAAAAGCATCCAAATCTGCTACAGCGTCTGTAAAACTTTGGTAATCTCCAGAACCGGCTGCATCAATGGTGTACGTGCCACTCAATGCTGGTTGAAGGCTGGCCGAAGTTGTATCATTGTTATTTACAGTGTCGGGCGCATTGTTTGGCCATTGTGTGTAAGCAACAATGTTGGTTACACCGCTTGACATAGCCAAGGTATCTACTGTAAGAATGGTATCTGTTGGTCCCGTACCAGCAAAAGTATCTAGGTTTACCGTGTACCATCTGCTTTGAGAAACCCCATTCACAGACCAAACTACTTCACAACTATCTAATTGTTGTGTTCCGTAATTCGTAATTTTTAAATCAATTGTCGAAGAATCTCCAGAACAGAAAACATTTGGATTTACGATGGCATCCACACCAGCATCATTAGGAGCAGTGCTAGGTGGTGCATAGTATAACTCAACCCTAGAAATGGAAGAACCAGCTGGTTCACCCCATACGTTAGGAGCTTGAGCGGAATTGATGGATCCTTGATGGCCCATGCGCGCTATAGTTACAGGAACACCTAATACAGAAGACGTAAAGCCTGTTGCATTTCCGTATGAGTTTGTGGTGCCTCTCCAACCCAAAACACCAATTACGTCTCCTGCTTGGACAGTTACATTGGTAGGTATAATAGAAGTGCCAGCTACATTTGCCCAATAACCTAGAGTGGTAAAGTTAGAAGTTGTGCCAGGATAAGAAGGTGGATTGCTATTAAGACGCATTAAATGGATGGTCTGAGCTGCTGAACTGGCATCTGTTGGAACTCTTACACCGGTAATCACAAATGTGGTTGGTGCAGTGAACCAATAACCTCTAACCATACCAGAGTAAGGACCACTCTGCGGAGGCAAAGGCATAAATTGTTGTGCCATTAAGACACCCGTGACCATTAAGGCCGAGAAAAGTGCGTAAATTTTTTTCATAACGAATTGGTTTTTTTAAGATGTCCCGAATATATAAAAACTTGCTTGACATATAAAATTATGTTATGATGAACATAAGTTGATATAAGCAGAATAAAAAAAGGCTCGTGAAAATTCACGAGCCTTTAATTCTAATCCGAAAAAAATTCAATCAATGCTTTTTTTCGCCTTTATGTTCTTCATGAGAAAGTCTCTTCATAAGCTCTTTATGGAATTTTCGTTCAGCCATATACAATTGTCCTACTTGTTCCATAGTTAAAACTTCTTTGAATTGCTTGTGGTAACTCTTTTTTAGATCTAACTCTTTTTGCTCCATCTCAAAATTCAATTGAATACTCTTTTCAATGTCAGCGTCCTTCAAAGTACCTTCTTCTTTTTTTGCTTTCATGGCTTTCATCGCGTTTTTACGCTCTTCCATGATTTCCATTCTTTTGTCCTCCATTTCATTGTAGATCGGCCAAAACTTTTCAGCATCTTTTGTACTCAGGTCTAGTTCTGTGGTGATGTACGCAATTTTATGCGCTTTCATCTTTTCCATTGAATGTTCTTTTCCATGGTGCGGCTTTCCATGGTGGGGTTGAGCAAATGTGATTGTTGTAGCAGCTGTTAGCACTGTTATTAGAATTGCTGTTATTTTTTTCATGATATTCTTTTTTTAATTCAATGTTTGATAATAGGCGTATTCTACGTCTGAATAATTGGTGTTTTCGAAGTAGTCAAAAATTTCTTCAGTAGAAATGGAGTCCTCACTAATATGGAATTCATCCCAATTGATGGAAGCAAGTTCTTCAGAATTAATTTCATAATCTTCTAAATACCATTCGAGATCCGTTTCTGTAAAGTTCGTTTCAAGAGTATCATTTGTAGTCGACATGAAATGATTCCCTAAACTTACTATAAGGAGTATGGCTGCAGCTGCTGAGGAAATGTAAAAGAAGGTCTCTTTTCGTTTGTGTTGCACACGCTTCTTTCTCTTTTCTTCTATTTTCTGCGAGAGTTCTTGAAAATAGTTTTCAGGAACTTTGTAAACACGATGTTGTTCTTTTTGCATCATTTGTTGGATGTTAAAGAAGAAGATTCGTTTAACGGGGTATTTAAAAAATCTTCAATTTTCTTTTTTGCGTGATGAAAAGATGCTTTTAGGGCACCCACAGAGGTTCCCATTACCTCGCTCATCTCTTCATATTTCATTTCTTCGAAATATTTTAACTGGAAAACAGCTCTCTGCTTAGGTGGGAGTGCAGCCAAGGCCAATTCAAAATGAGCTTCTGCAGCAGTTTCATCAAAATAAGTATCAGAAGTGAGTTTTTGAAGGTCAGTTTGATTAAGATCTTCTATTGAAACACTTGATTTTCTTGCCTTCTTTCTTAAATGCTCAATCGCTTCGTTGGTGGCTATGCGATAAATCCATGTATATATTTGGGCATCTCCTCTGTATTTTCCCAAGTTCAGCCAGACTTTCAGCAAGGTGTTTTGCAATACATCATCAGCTTCTTGATGAAAACCTACCATTCTACGCACATGATAGTACAGCCTTTCAGAATAGGTCTGTACAATTTCATCGAAGCGCTTTTCTTTGGGGCTTTTCATTGAACTTAAGATGGTTTACGAACCATTAGGTTTAATTGCAGTTATAAGATTTTTCAAACGTATTTTTGAAGCGTGCTACAAACATCAAATCTACACTTTGCCTACGATGCTACTGCTGTCTTTGACTTTCCTTCTATTAGGGTTGAAGAAGGTGAATCTGCGCTAATTCTAGGGAATTCCGGTTCTGGAAAAACAACCTGGTTGCACTTACTCGGTTTAATTCTTTCTCCACATGAGGGAACCATCGAGATTGGAGGTACCACAACGCATTCGCTTTCAACGAAAGAAATAGATGTGTTTAGAGGGCAGCAGATTGGAATTGTGTTTCAAAGACCTCACTTCATTCGTGCCTTATCAACTTTAGATAATTTGATATATGCTCAGCGCTTTGCCAAACAAGAATTAGATGCCTCTTTTTGCAAGGAACTTTTAGACCGTTTGGGTTTAGGAGATAGCTTGAATAAACAAACCACTGCATTAAGCATTGGACAACAGCAGCGTTTAGGAATTGCAAGGGCTTTAGTGAACAAGCCATCTCTTATTCTTGCAGATGAACCTACAAGTGCTTTGGATGATGAGAATTGTAAAACCGTGATTTCATTATTGAAAGAACAAGCAAAAGAATTAAATACTTCTTTACTGATTGTTACCCATGATCAGCGTTTGAAAGCAGCCGTAGATCACCAAATAGAATTGAACCATGTTTAAACTCAGTTGGAAAAACGTTTTGTTCAGGAAACAACAATCCTTATTAAGTGTGCTACTCATGGCATTTGGTGTGGGTATACTTTGGTTGTTGATGATTGCCAATGAGCAAGTGTCGAATCAATTTGTTAAAAATGCCAGTGGAACCGACATGGTGGTTGGGGCCAAGGGAAGCCCGCTTCAGCTTGTGCTTTCTGCAGTTTATCAAATTGATGCACCCACAGGGAATATACCATTGCATGAGGCCGAGAAAGTGATGAATCACCGATTGGTGAAAGCCACTTTGCCACTCTCTTATGGAGATAATTACAAAGGGTACCGTATTGTGGGAACCAATACGAGTTTTGCGTCATGGATGAATCTTGATCTTGAGAAAGGAAGCAATTTTTCTAAGTCGCTTGAAATTGTGATTGGTGCAGAAATAGCCGAAAAAACAGGACTAGATGTTGGGGCATATTTTCACGGTTCGCATGGTTTTGATGAAGCAGGTGAGTCTCACGATCATGCAGATTATAAAGTGGTTGGGGTGCTTGAGAAATCTGGTTCGCCAGCAGACCGTTTATTATTTTGTTCTACAGCTTCGGTGTGGGAGATGCATACCCACGAAGGCGAAGCCTCTAACCCAGAAATAACAGCCTTGTTGGTGCGTTTTTCTTCCCCTTTAGGAATGGTCAGCTTACCACGGTGGATCAATGGAAAAACATCGATGCAAGCAGCATTACCAGCTATAGAAATCAACCGCTTAATAGCCTTGTTAGGACAAGGCTTAGGCTTTATTCAAGGTATAGCATGGATCATTGTTTTTATTGCAGCAATAAGTGTGTTTGTAGCGCTTTACAGTTCTTTGTTAGACCGCCAATACGAATTGGCTCTCATGCGCACATTAGGCCTTTCTCCTTTGGGTTTGTTTGTAGTAATAGTGCTCGAAGGATTAATACAAGTGGTGGCAGGTTTTCTTTTAGGAATTTTACTCACCTACAGCGTGTTGGTAGGCATTTTGCCCCAGCTCACTTTTTATGTGGCCGGAAGCATTCAAGTATTGGATTTTTATCAAGTGTTAAAGCTCTTTGCTTTTGCCATTTTGGTAGGTACTTTCGCGGCATTGTTACCGGCAATAATTGCTGCCAGAACATCCATTCATAAAACACTCAATAATGGTTAGAATCATCGGTTTAATAGCTTTTATTTTTCTTGTAAGTTTCACCTACGGACAAGATAAACTTACCTGGAAAATGCTTGAAGACGTGCAGTTTAAGGCAGAAGAAGATGAAGAAACTGGAGAGATGCTTTGGTATCCCACTTTTGGTTCTAATTTATTGATGATGGATGAGAGCAAAGTTGCGATCGAGGGCTATATGATACCATTGGATTTAGACAAAGGCCTGTACGTTTTATCTGCCAACCCTTTTGCAGCGTGTTTCTTTTGTGGGAACGCTGGGCCAGAATCTGTGATGGCCATTAAATTTGTTGAAAGACCCAGAAGATTTGACACCGATGAAGTAGTAAAGCTAGAGGGATTCTTAGAACTGAATTCTACAGATGTAATGGAGCTGAACTACATTTTGAATCAGGCTGTTGAAGTAGACTAAGGCAAACATTTTTTCTTGCACTTTTCTACGTTTTCACGATCTTCTGTAGCAATTCCCGGTCTCCCTTCAAATTGCCGTAGAAAAGGTGCTGCTTGTTCACATTCATTCCGTTGGCAGTGTGCTAGAGCCAATTTCATTATTGTCATTTGATTGCCGGGATCGTACTTATGAGCGGCCATCATATGCTCAAACCATAATTGTATGTATCGTGTTTTATTCTTTGGATCTTGCGCCATCAATCCTTGATATGCTTCTGCCATTGCTACTCCTATATCGGCATTTTTAGGATTGTTCTCTTTCCCCTTATTTAAGTAATTCAATGCCTGGTTCACATTGTTGTAACGCATGCTAATGGAAGCCAACGTAAGAAAGCCTTTGGCTGATTTTGGTTCCAACTTATTGTAAGTTAAAAGTTGTTGCGTGGCGTATTTGTAGTAAGCATCTTTTAAAGAGTCTGATGGCATTTGATCTCCCTGAATGGTATGCATATTTCCAGAAAGCAGAAGCCCTTTTGCGTTTTCTGGATTGGCTTGAAGAAGAGCATTTAGCGCTGCACTGGCCAAATTGAAATCGCCCACTTGAGAGAAGTATTCAGCCGCTAAATAAGTGGTGTTTACTTCTTCTTTGTCCTTTACTTGGTACCATGGATTTAGGAGTGTAGAAAGTCCGGTTGAGAAAGTAGCGGGTTTGGGTTGAAAGGAGGTTTTGAAAACTGAAATTCCTTGTTTTTGAACTCCGTAATTCGCTATGAGCTCGGCATGCTCTGTTGTGTTTTTTAGGTAAACGGCACAAACTGGATCAATATTGACCAAAATCCAGTCATCACTTTGGTATAAGTGCTGGTGCAAAGGTTCAAAAGAAGGCCTGTAAAGCAAGATGTAATTGAATTTGTAAGTTTCATTTGCTTGTTCAAAAGCAATAGGGTCGAAAGTAATTTTCGTGAACGCGTAGAAGAAATCCATAGGAAACACGTCTAAATCTCTCAAATCAATAAAAGATTTGAAATCGGGGCCAAGTTCCCACAAGAAATAGGCAGAGGTCAGGTAATCGCTAAAACAGGTTCCTTTGAGCTTGTGATCTTTTACAAATTGAGCAGCAGTAGTGGGGTTTTTGGCAGCATAGGTCTTTAAACCAAATTCATCTTTAGGGTTCAGTTTTTCGTAGTAGGTATTCGATACCACACTGAGGTAAAGTCCAAGCAGTAAAACGATGCTTAGTGCTTGAAAAGGAATACGAAGTTTTTGCAATGTGCTACTCCAATGCGCAGTTAAGGGCAATAAAACCATCATGGCCAATAGGATACCGAAGGGCACATTTCTGTGACCCGTTAAGCCTAAATAAAAGAAGGCAATTAATGCTAAAATGTAGCCGAAGCCTGTGGTGTTGATGAGCCCTGCAAGAGGTTTTTCTTTCCGTTTGAATACGAGAAAAGCAATAGATATTAGTGCAATGCCAAATAAGACAATGGCGATCCATGGTTCTTTGAATCCAAAATAGTCATCGGGTCTGTAAAAAGCCGAGTTCAATTCTGTAGTGTAATGGTTGGATCCCACTTGGGTAAATATGATGTAGGGGTGGATGATCATGTATGGCCCGTGTGGGTTAATAGCTGTAGCAAGAATTGCCAAACCCCCAGCAAGTGTGAGCTTTTTTGGGAAAGGTGATTTTTGCTTTTGAGCCAACCATTCCATCCAAGCACCAGC
>CBFHSD010000071.1:0-8267 GCA_965658375.1 Salibacteraceae bacterium | reverse complement strand
TATAACAGTATGGTGATTCCCAGAGACTCATCTTACTTGTATGCTGCATTCTTGTCAAAGCCAGAATCTAAAGAAGATGTCGCAATGATTCCGACAGGTGGATTGATTACCTACGATAAGATTTCTAGAGAGTATCAAATTGCGAATTTTGAAAAGCTAACAGAGCGTTCATTGCCTGGTAACTATACCTCATTGAATACCAAAACGTGTAAAATAGAAACAGAAGGGGTATTTACACTCGCAGATGACATAAGTCATTTTGAAGTGAAGCCAGCCGGTAATTTCATTTACAATACCATTAGCAATGAAAACGAGATGAACCTGATTCTCACCACCGATTTCAAGATGGACAAAGGCATCATGGAAGTACTCACAAAAGAGTTACAAAAATCAGAGATGTTAGAAGCGGTTGATTTTGACAGAAATGAATACGAAGTAGGACTTCGTGATTTAGTAGGCCAAAAAATTGCCGATGATTTACTCGCAAGAAAAGCTGCTGGGAAAAGGGTTTCTGTTCCTGATGGATTGAATAAGACGTTGTTCTTTAATCAGTTGACAATGAATTGGGATCCAAAAAGCCAGTCTTTTGTAAGCGAAGGCCCAATTGGAATAGGGAACATAGGAAAAGAAGAGGTGAACCGTTTGGTAGATGGTAAAATCCAATTCAAGAACAATAGAAGAAGTACTGATGTGGTGATGTATTTAGAGCTTTCACCCAGTAAGTGGTACATATTCACATTCAAAGGAAGCACCGGACTAATGAAGGTGTATTCGACCAATAAAGAATTTATGGATGCCTTGTTTGACGTAAAACCAGGTGACAGAAAAATTAAAGCAGAAGAAGGCAACAGAGGATATCAATACATGAACGGAAGTAAGAATGATCGTACACGATTCTTAAGTCAGTTTGATTAGAAAATGGAGTTCACCTGCGTTCGAGACAAGAATAAGGCATTGAAAGAGACAAAAAGGATCAAGTCCAAAAAGTTAGAGAACTTGAACTGTTTGGAATTATTTTCTTAATGCCTCAAATTCTTCTTTTATTAGACCTACCTTTGTAAATTAACTATTTGGTCTCCCCAATTCAATCCGGACTTTTACCTGCTTTTGCACGGGGGGAAGCAAAGCATTAAATCAGTACAATTCTACATGGGTAGATCTCAAGAAACCTTCAACAAAAAAGAAAAAGAAAAAAAGCGTTTAAAAAAACGTCAAGACAAACTGTTAAAACGAGAAGAGCGCAAATCAAAGCCGAAAGCATCTGGTGATGATATGATTGCTTACGTGGATGAGTTTGGTAACATGACCGATACTCCGCCAGATCCAACAACCAAGAAAAAAATCAAAGCAGAAGAAATTGACATTACGGTTCCAAAGCGTGAAAAAGAGGAGATTGATCCTGTTCACCATGGTATTGTAGATTTCTTTAACGATGACAAAGGGTTTGGATTTATCAGAGAAACTGGAACAAACGAGAAATATTTTGTACACTTTTCAGAACTCATAGATGATGTGGGAGAAAACGACAAAGTAGCGTTTGAATTGGCAAAAGGACTGAAAGGCCTGAATGCTGTGAAAGTTAAACTGGACAAGTAATTTCTTTTTCGAATTTCATTGAGTGCTCAAGTGTGGAAGAATGAGGGCGAAATGTAGATTTTATCCCTTTTTATTTGTCTCGTAAACAGGCAAGTAATGTCAATAGTACACACTATGAATCAGCAAAATAACATGGCTGTGCTTATCGATGGAGATAATATTCCGTCAGCATATGTCAAAGAAATGATGGAGGAGATTGCTAAATATGGCAACCCTACCATTAAAAGAATTTATGGCGACTGGACCCGTCCAGGATTGAACAAATGGAAAAATGTGCTTTTAGAAAACGCCATCAATCCCATTCAACAATACGCCTACACTTCAGGAAAGAACGCAACCGACTCGGCCATGATAATTGATGCTATGGATATTCTCTACAGCAACAAGGTTGATGGCTTTTGTTTGGTCTCTAGCGACAGCGATTTCACGAAATTAGCCACGCGATTAAGAGAAGCGGGTATGCAAGTAATTGGTTTAGGAGAAAAGAAAACCCCTAATCCATTTATTGTTGCTTGCGACAAGTTTATTTACATCGAAATTCTTAGAAAACAGAGCAAAGAGAAATCCAACTCTGGGGAACCTAACGATAACACAGTAGATCCAATCACGCCAAGAGAAATTAAGCTGATTAAAAGCTCTATCAGCGACTTATCAGATGACGATGGTTGGGCATTTCTAGGTGATGTAGGTAGTTTAATGCAAAAGAAACAACCGAATTTCGATTCTAGGAATTTTGGGTTTGAAAAACTTACACCACTAATTAAATCTACCGGCAAGTTTGAGATTGAGCAGCGTGAGGCACCTAAGAGCAGACACAAATTAATCTATGTGCGAATTGCTTAGGCTTTCCTATTCACACTGAATGCTATATGAATGAATCTTTGATTTTGTGAAATGAGTGATAAAGATTTAAAGTTTGTTGAGGGGTGGAGGGTAAATCAAGAAAAAGGTTGGTTTAAATTCAGTCTAATCAATGGTTCTCTCTGGGCAGTCTTTACTTATGCTGCTTTAAGAGTTATCAACTTTTTTTTCGAAGAAGATGCTGGTTTAGCAATTGATAGCTATTTGCTTTTAGAGCTTTTTGTTTGGTTATTGGCTGGCGTATTCCTTTACGGTCCAGTGGTTTGGTATTCAAATCAAAGAATCTACAAAAAGAAAATTCAGAAGATAGAATTGGATGAGAATGAGTGAGTATCCTATGCTCTCTTTTTAATTTTATCCTGTTCTGTTGACATTTCAAGGGCTTATCTTTTCAAATAAAAGTTCAGAAGCACAGAAAAATGAGATGCCGCAAAAGGTGATTTATCAGAGTGCTAAACATTCCTTTTCTTTGCAATCCGAAACTTGAACTATGTTAGATTTCATTTTATTGATCATCGCATATTTTCTAGGCTCCTTTCCAACGGCTGTTTGGATTGGGAAACGTTTTTATGAGCTAGACGTTCGAGAACATGGGTCTGGAAATGCTGGAGCTACGAATACATTCAGGGTTTTGGGTACCAAAGCCGGTATCATCGTTTTACTCATTGATGTTTCCAAAGGGTTCCTTGCGGTCAGTTTACTGGGTCTCAGTGGAGGAGAATTGAGTGTGTTTGTTGACAAAACGCTATTTCAGATCCTTCTAGGGACCATGGCTGTTATAGGTCATATTCTACCTTTATTTGCACAGTTTAAGGGCGGAAAAGGTATTGCTACTCTGCTTGGCGTAACCTTGGGGATATTGCCTGGTCCAACAGGAGTTTTACTCTTGGTTTTTCTTCTCGTTTTTATCTCCACACGTTACGTATCGCTCGCTAGTATAATTGCGGCAATGTGCTACCCATTTATCTTAATATTCTTGTTTAAAACCAATTCGACCATATTGGTGTCTTATGCATGCTTTATTACTATTATTGTGTTTGTTACCCATAGGAATAACGTAAAGCGGCTCATTAAAGGTGAAGAAAACCGAATGAGTTTCCAAAGGAAGTAATCGCTTTGTCCTAAACCAATAAACAAATTGAGCAAATTGATGCGCTGCGTTACACTTTTAAGTCTACTCATTCTTACCCTATCGCAAGTTGCATTTGGGCAGTCAGAAGAGTCTACAGAAGACTTGAGGCTTAAAGCTGCTGAAGCGTTTGAATTGGGCGATTACAAGCAAGCCAAAGAACATTACAGCCAGCTCACCACTTTTTACCCAAAAGATGCCTTTTACAATTATCGTCTAGGAGCATGTATGCTCTTTGTTGATAAGAACAAAAGTCTTCCTCTCAAATATCTAGAGTATGCTGTTACACAGCCTGATGTTGACGGAGAGGCCTTGTTCTTTCTTGGGAAAGGTTACCATTACAATTACAGGTTTAAAGAAGCTGCGACTTACTACCGGAGATTTATGGAATCTGGAAGGTCCAAAGAAATCAAGCGTTACCAAGTAAAGCTGCAGATAAGAATGGCCGAAAACGGTCTAGAGCTGCTCAAGAATGTTACTGAACCTCAGGTATTGAACAAGTCTCGTTTATCTGACGGTGATTTTTACTTGGCCTATCGCATGAATGAGGTGAAAGGGAAAGTTCTTCCTGTGCCGCAAGAATTGCGTTCAAAGATTGACGAAAGAGAAGAGTATAACGGTACCATGTACCGTGACGGGATCAATAATGTGATTTTTTATTCTTCTTACGGAGAAGACAAAGAATCGGGGATTGATATTTTTATGGTTCCCATTACCAATGATGGTTCTTTGGGCACACCAACAAAACTTCCTGAAAGCATCAATACGGTCTATGACGATGCTTTTCCATTTCTTCAAACCAATGGGAAAGACTTTTACTTTGCATCCAAAGGCCACACCAGCATGGGGGGCTATGATATTTTTCATTCTACATTCAATCAAATAGCATTCTCCTTTACAGAGCCAAGAAATCTAGACTGGGCAATAAATACTCCTGATGATGACTTTTTGTATGCGGTGAATGACACCACAGCAATGGCTTATTTCACTTCCAGTAGAAATAACAATTTAGGAGAAGTAACTGTCTATCAAATTGAACCCCAAACAACACCAGAAACTTTTACTGTTCTTGCTGGAGATTTTGCTTCTCAAAAAACCAACTCGGCAAAAATCATTGTCAAAGAGGTGGACACCGATAAAGAAATTGGTGCATTTGGAACCAATAATGACAATGGTTCTTACGTGATGCGCTTAAAAGCGAATACCTCGTATCAGTTTATTGTAGAACCTTATGGTTCTTCTCAAGTATATGCTGGAATAGTGAACATACCACCGGTAAAAGAGATTGTAACGCTTAGACAAGAGATCGAGATTGTAGAAGAAAATGGTCAAGAACGCCTCATTATCCGCAATTTGTTCGAAAAGCAACCAGACGAAACCGACAGAAAATTATTGGCTGAGCAATTGGTGAAAAGAGCAGACCTTGGGATTCCGGAAGAGACGGGACCCTCTCGTAATGCACAACAAGTCATTTCTGATTTAGAGCAATCAATTGAAAAACTAGAAACTATTGGAGTCGAGCATCAGCTTAATGCTGAAAAAGCCTTCTCGCTGGCAGGAAAAAAAAATAAGTTGGCTCAGCAAGATCTCATGGCCATTGAGCAGATCCAAACACAAATTGATACTACAGATGGTATCAGTGATAGCGAGCAAGCGCTTTTGGATGAGATGAACACGCTTCAAAAAGAAGCATCATTGCATACACGTCAAGCGGGTTCTGCATTTAGTTTGTTTACGGCACTGGATAAATTGGCTGGTAATACCGAGAAAAACATTGCTAAAGCTGAGGAGATCAAGAAAGAGTTAGAAGGTGGAGCTGAGTTGAGTGAGAGCATGGCGAATGAGTCTGGGGAGATTGAAAAAAGCTCCAAGACCATGATTCCTTCAGTGAAGCAAGGAGTCAAAGATTATTCTTTAGCGGTCAATGGGAAGCGCGAAGAAGCCATAGATGCTGAATCTAAGTACACTAAAAACGAAGAAGAGATAATCTTACTTCAAGAAGATGTTAACTACTACAATAACCAAGCTGAGAATACGAAGGATAAAAAGCTGAAAGCTTCATTTATTGCTGAATCTGAGTCAATGGGTGAAGAGTTGCAGGCAGCGAAGTATAAAAGAGAATCTTTAGAAGATAAAGCAGCTAAAAGCAGGGAAGATTATAACATATTTGAAACACAGTACCGTTTTGCAGATGAAATCGCGGCAGAAATGGAAAGTATGGATCAAGGTTTAGCCTACACTGATCCTGAAGTAGCTGCCTTTAGAACATCTCTAGAATCCAATGAAGAAGAAGTAGAAAGTTATTTAGCGTTAAACGATTGGACTGAAGAGGATCTCTTAGATGGACTAGAATTAGCACTTGCCGGAGGCACTGCAATTTCAAGTTCTGATGAACAAAATGAAGAAAGCGGAGAAGGTTCTGGGACAAAAAGAGATACGGAAGATTCAGGTAACTCCGAGATTCCAGGTGATGCGGGTTCTACCCAAGCAAAACCTCGTTTAGTTGACATTGATGGTTCTTCTTATACAGCCACTTATGAGAATAGACTGGAAGAAGCAAATGCAATTGAAAATGAATATCTCCGTACCGAAGAGGCTTTAAAAATCAACAGCGAATGGTCAACTTCTATCCAACAAGAAATAGATCGTGTTGAATCAGAAATGGCTAACAATGAGGCAGCTTATCCAGAGGGTGCTTTGAATCAAAAGTTAGCCACTCTCAAAGTAAAAGCCAATGCTAAAAGGCAAGCAATAGCTGATGCGAACAATCAGCTGGCGAGCTTAGAAGCTCCTAAAGAGAACCCATATACGGTAGATGAAAAGTACCTCGTTTTCACTTCTATACAATCTCTAGAACAGAAATACGATCCGAATTATAGAGATGCTGCTGCTTTGGATGATGAGCTATTCCAAGCTGAAAAGGTGGCGGAGATTGATCAACTGTACATTCAAGATTTACAGAGTAATAAAGCCAATGTAGAACAAACTTTATTGGTGTTTGAAGCAGGAGATGAAGAGTACATTGACTTACAAGCTGAATTGCTTGCAATTGATGAGGTAATTGCCTTGAAAGAAGGAGGAACAAGCGATCAAAGCTTAGCACAAAATACAGCTGGCGAATTAGATGAATTCGATTTCGGAAACTATGATTCCGAAGAAATCCAAGCTGCGCCTTTAGCCACAGGTCGTTCAGTGTATACTTCATCTTTTGAGATGAAGAAGAAAGAGCTCGAAGTCTTAGAGAACCCTCTTGAGAGGAACAGAGCTTTAGCAGGCTTAACAGATGAGTGGATTGAAGCCATTGAAAAAGAGCAAATGGTTGTGAGCTACCAAATGCATGAGTCAGAACAAGAGGAAGATCAAGAAACTTTGGAGGCGCTCAAAGCCAAAGAAAAAGAACTCGAGTCAAGCTTAAGCGAGCAAACAGAAGCGTTGAACACCTATACTACCGCTTTTGCTGATGCCGATGGAGCAGAAGGTGCAACTGAGACAGGAACAGAAACTGGCATAAAAGAAAACGCAGGTACTGTTAATAATCAAGAAAGCACTCCAATAGAATATACTGCAGAAACTCAAGCGGTTTTGGCCAAAGTTACTCCGGCTAAAGAAAAGCAAGCTGCAACAGAAAGAGAGTTAACGAATTTGAACCAAGCGTTAATAGAAGCTGATAAAAAGAAAGAACGCCAAGCTATTCAAGCTGATATTGATGTATTGAAAGTGCAATTGGCTAAAGAGAAAAAGGAAACAGAGTATTTGGAACGCCAGGCAGAATTGCTTGTTCAAACCGAAACCCAAGCGGTTCAAAATCCTGAAGCACCACTTGTATCAATTCAACAAGAACGCGATGTTCAAACGTTGAATGATGAAATCGAAAACCTCAAACAAGAAATAGGCATCTTAAAAGAGGATATTTCCAACGAAAAGAAGAAAAAGAAAAGGAAGCCGATGCTGGAAGAGCTAGCAGCAAAAGAAATCTTGTTAGCAGAGAAGCAAGAGGAGAAGCGCAGAGAAGAGAAAATTCTTGCTGATCTTCTTCGTATTGAGCAAGATGTGGTGTTGGAGAAATCGCCATTGAGTAGAGAAATACTTCCGTTACCAGTTGAAAACGAACTGCCAGAGAACAAAATCAGAGAGGTTCAATCTATGCCCGAAGCCATTGCGATTAGAGATGCAAAGGAAGATTACGATATGCGTATGATTCAAGTGCAAGAGTTGTATGCTTCAGCGAGTGATAAAGAAACTGAAGGAAGCAATCAACTGCAAGAGGCAGATGCACTTGAAGACAATATGGCCAACCTGAATGCAGGTGAGCAAAGAAAGGCAGAGCAAAGCATTGAAGAGTTACGCAGTAAAGGAGATCAATTGATAAGTGATGCAGCTGCCGATAGAAAAGCTGCTCAACGTATAGAAAGACAAGCTAATCTTGATTACAACAAGGCACGTCAAGCAGTTGCTGACATGCCAGACCCTGATGAGCGTGTTTTAGTTATGGCCTATGTAACTTATCTAGAAGGGAACACGGGAGAAGCCATAGCCGATGGTGGAGATCAAGATCCAACTACAAACGGTAGCTCTGATGTGAATGGTGGTCAAGAATCTGATTCTGGAACAGAATCGGAAGGCCAACAAAATCCAAATGACCAAGAAGATAGGGTCAGTCAAACTCCATCAACTGTAAAAG
>CBFHSD010000070.1:0-8314 GCA_965658375.1 Salibacteraceae bacterium | reverse complement strand
CAACTCCGTCTTCTATTTCTTCTGGAAGAATAACCGTGGTCTCCACTTTAGCAACAGCATGCTTTGCATAGGCCCCAAATAGAGTAAATGCCAATACACGATCTCCAAGTTGAAAATCTTTACAGGAAGGATGCATTTCTACTACCAGCCCCACTACTTCGTAGCCCAAAACACTTGGCAATGGAGGGGCACTTGCGTAAAGACCATTGCGGGCCATAACATCGGCATAATTGAGCCCGAATGAACTCACCTCAACCAATACTTCACCTTCTTTTAAAACCGGCTTGGGTCTATTTGCAAATTGAAAAGCTTCTTTACTTGAGCCATGTTTATGTAACTCAATCACTTCTATGGTTTCCATACTACCTTACTTTGGCTTTTAAAAGAATCTTAGCAAACAAGTTAGGAACCCATCTCTTCAAGTAAATAGCCATCACTTCTTTTCCACCGATATACGCCTCAAGCTTTTTTCGATCGATTGCTTTTTTATAAATCTTCGCACACTTTTCGGCACTCATACCATTGGCTTGAGCATCATCCATTTTACCCAATTGTTCTCCTGTTCCAGTAACGGCATTTACCGATACATTGGTTTTTATAAATCCAGGGCAAACCATGGTTACGCCTATCTTTTGGTCATATAATTCTGCTCTTAAACTATCGTAGTAACCGTGTAGGGCATGTTTAGCAGCGGCATAAGAAGAACGGTACGGAGAACCAATAATCCCCACCAAGCTGCTTGTCACTGCAATATGTCCCCCTCCATTTTTAACAAAATGAGGAAGCAATGCTTTGGTCATTTCTGTATGTCCAAAAAAGTCAATGTCCATTACGCGCTTTTCTACTTGCAAAGAAGTCTCCAACGCCAAGCTTCTTTGGCTTATTCCACCATTACAAATAAGCACATCAACTGTTTTTACCAAATCTATTGTTTGCTCGACAACTTCCTGAATCCGGTGATGTTCATACAAGTCTAGCGAGACAACAAACTTTTGGCCAGCGCCTTGGAGTTCATTCTTAACATCATTCAGTTTCTGTTCGTTTCTAGAAGATAGGATTACATTCCAATCGCAAGAAGCGTACAACTCGCACAAGGCCTTCCCTATGCCATCACTCGCTCCAGTTATCCAAACTGTTTTCATATGTTATCATTTTGTTCACAAAGACCTTTTTTAAAGCATTTCACTCTTTCTTTGTATCAAAGCGAGCAAAGATGAAACTTTATTATTTCTGTTTTTTACCTATTGCCTTTCTATCGTGTAAAAAAAACTCATCTCACCCTCTTAAGCACAAAATAGACGTTCAAGGCCATAGAGGAGCAAGAGGGCTCTACCCTGAAAATAGCCTTATAGGTATGATAAAAGCAGTTGAAATGGGAGTGAACACTCTTGAGTTGGACGTGGTAATTAGCAAAGACCAGCGAGTGATTCTTTCTCATGAACCTTTTTTGAATCATGAAATTTGCCTTGATACTTTGAATCAATCCATTTCAGTTGAGGATGAGCGAAGATTCAATCTGTATCAGATGAACTACTCCACTATAAAAACGTGTGATTGCGGGACTCCGGTTCACCCAAGGTTTCCAAAACAAAAACACTTGCTTCAATACAAGCCTCTATTGTCTGAATTGTTAGACTCGGTAGAAAACTATATTTCCGAGAATCAATTGAGCCGAGTGAACTACAATATTGAAATCAAATCTCAACCCGCAACAGATTCCATTTATCACCCTTCTCCAAAACAGTTTGTAGACCTTGTCATGAAGGTAGTGAATGGAAAAAACATCACGAATAGAACCACCATCCAAAGTTTTGATGTGCGAAGCTTAAAAGAAGTAAAAGAAAATTTCCCCGATGTAAGTATCGCGTTATTGGTTGAAAAAGAAAAATCTGCAGGAGTTATGCTTGACAGTCTCGGCTTTAAGCCAGACATTTATTCTTGTGATTTTACGCTCATTGATAAATCCATGATTACTCAACTTCAGGAGCAAAACATTAAGGTAATTCCCTGGACGGTAAATCATGAATTTGACATTCAAAAATGTATGACATGGGGAGTTGACGGTATCATTAGTGATTATCCAGATCGCGTTATTTCAATTATTGAGCAGGTAAAGTAGCAAGCTTATTCCCTTTGCTCTCTTCTGGCAAGGGGTATTGATCTATAACCGTCTTCAGTGAATCTGCGCTGCGGTTAAACATCACTTTCATCTCTTCTGGTATTGGTTCAGCTGATGGAAAATCTTCTCTTCGGTGATCTACCTGCTTTCCGTTCTTCCAAAAGCGGAAACATACATGAGGACCTGTTGCTAGACCTGTACTCCCCACATAACCAATTACATCTCCTTGTTTTACTACAGAACCTTTCTTCACATTAGAATTGAATTTACTCATATGTAAATACTGCGTAGTGTAGGTACCATTATGTCTGATCTTTAGGTAATTCCCGTTGTAACGCTTGTACTTTCTTTCAATGACAGTTCCATCTCCAACAGCCAAAATAGGCGTTCCGCTTGGTGCTGCATAGTCGGTACCTAAATGTGCTTTGTACCTCTTTTGCACAGGGTGATACCTTTTCATGGTGTAGCCAGAGGAGATGCGTCCAAATTTCAATGGCGATTGAAGAAAGGCCTTTCTCAAACTCATTCCCTCTTCATCAAAATAATCTTGGCTTAAGCTATCGGCTTGAAAAGAGAAGGCGTAGAATGGTTTTCCACCATGTGAGAACAAAGAACACTTGATATCTCCTACTCCAATAAACTCATCATTCACAAACTTCTCATCAAATACAACTTTGAAAAAGTCACCTTTTTGAAGTCTATAGAAATCAATGCTCCAAGCATAAATTTCGCTCATTTCCATAGCAAGAGCTCCGCTTAAACCGGCATCTTTCAATGCGTTGAATAATGAAGATTCAATTTCTCCTGATGCAATACGTTCTTTGGTACTTACCTTATGTTGGCCTTTCGTTACCTTAACAGAATCACCAAAATCCATAACAACATAATCGATGGCGTTTTTCTGGTATACGAAGTACCGTAAAGTGTGGGTAGTGTCTGGCGTAAAAAACAAAGCATATTGCTTACCAGATCGTATTTGCCTCACGTCAAAAATACCTTCTGCATTTTGTACCCCATTATGAATGACTTGGTAAGGCAAATGATTATTGAGAATATCTGCAAGAAATTCGTTTTTCTTCACCTTGTCTTGAACCACTTCAAAAGAATCTAACGGAATACCGTAAAGCAATTCTACAGGAACCTGAACCGGCTCCACTATTTCATTTGCTTTGGCAAGCGCACTTGCATCTGGTTCTTCGGTGCCACTTAAATTGTTTATTCCAAGAATTGCTAGAAGGGATATTACAAGGGCTAGAATGATGTACCTAACTATCTTACTCATTTCAGTTTTACTCTTTCAATCACGCCATCTGCATAGCGTTGATTCAAGCGACAAAGTAACTTTAAATTATTCCAGCTGACTGGATTGTTGAAAGGCTTTTAAACAAAGAAATCTTAGTTCTTTACTAGCGCAACATCGTGAGTTAATCCTTTGTAAGATTCCAATTCCATCTTAACGCTTCCAACCAAAATTTTGGCTTCTACCATTACTGGAATCCTGTTTTTATCATCCGTTACATAAACCAATAAATCATCTTCTTCTTTAAACACTTTCCCTTTCAAAACCCTAGGTTGAAAAGCGAGGCATTTAAACTTTCCTGCATCTGTTTTGATGGTTTTCCTTCCGTAAAACTTGATTCCAAGTGGCTCAATCTCATTATCTACAAAGGCATACATGGTAAAAACATCTCCTTTCTTCACGTTGGTAAAATCGATAGTACGCGCATAATAGAATGCACTCATCATATCTTGTATTCCTTCTGGAATCTCATATTTTTCTTTAGACTGGTTCACCACGACATTTTGCTCGTGGTTGAACTTGTAATCTTGGTTTATTTTATATCCGCCTTCATCTACCCTTCTCACAAATAGTTCTGGGTTCATACTCTCGGCATTGATATAACTCTCATAAGTATCTCTTACTTTAAAAAACCAATCGAAAGCACCAGTACTAAAACCGGTTCCTTTTACATGGGTTAGCTCTTGGCCTTTGTTGTTCTTCTTAGAACCTACCACCTCTATAGTGGCTTTACCAGCGTAAACAAACCCGTAATGCACCACATATTCTAGTTCTTCACCTTTTGAAAATACTTGGTAGTCTACGCGTTTTAAAGCTTTAATCTTTTTCTCGATTGTTTCTATTGTTCCCCTTTCATTTGGGATGGCTGCCACTAAAACCACAGCCAACAATAAACTTGGAATTTGTTTCATAAGGCATTCTTTGAATCTATTCATTTCAAATTTAGTGCCAATAGAGAAGAACGCGAAATTATTTTGAAGAATAAGAAAATCCTGACAGCACAACAACACACTCGCCCTTCACTCCATTTTCTAGTTGAGCAATGACCTCATCTAAGGATCCACGAATGGCTTCTTCGTGCAATTTAGTCAACTCTCTGCAAACGGCCACTTGCCTTTCTGGCTCGCAAAACTCGCGAAGTTGAACCAAGCATTTATGGATGCGGTGTGGCGATTCATAGAAAACCACTGTTCTCTCTTCTGCAGCAAAAAGTTTCAGCTTGGTTTGTCTTCCTTTTTTCTGAGGAACAAAACCTTCAAACACAAAGCGATCTGATGGTAATCCAGAAATAACCAATGCTGGAATAATGGCAGAAGCACCAGGTAAGCACTCAATTTGAACGTTCTCCTTAATGGCTTCTCGAGCTAAAAGAAAACCAGGATCCGAAATTCCAGGAGTCCCTGCGTCTGAAACTTGGGCAAAAGTTTTTCCCGCTCTCATCTCTTGCACCAAGCCTTCTACAATTTTATGTTCGTTGTGCATATGCAAGGAACGAATAGGTGTGCTTATTTCATATTGATGAAGCAATTTCTTGGTGACCCGAGTATCTTCAGCTAAGATTACATCTACCTCTTTAAGCACTTCTAAGGCTCTAAGTGTAATGTCTTTTAGGTTCCCAATTGGAGTGGGAACTAAAAACAAACGGGTTAAGCTTCTATTTTGATCCATTGTTACATGAATCTACGTTCCACCAATTCAAAAAAAGCAAGTACTTCTTCAGATTCTTCATCCCATTGGTATTTGTCAATGATTTGAACCCGTAAAAAAGTATCGGCCATTTCTTTACTCTCTAGGTGATTGATTTCGTTGACGACTCTATTGAAGGCTTCCATATTCCCTTCAAACAGAGCATTGCTAAATAAAAAGCGCTGATTCAATCCTATAGCTGCCTTTAAATCTGGAATGGCTTGTTTTTTCAATTTCGAAGCTAAAGAAGAATCGTCTTCTTGTTTATGTTGGTCATTGAGCTCTGCTGAATCTATCGGTTCTGAGTGATCTACTCGAACTATTGGTTCTTCCGAAACGGGCTCATCGTTAATAACTGGCTCAACAACAGGCTCAACAGCTTCTTCTGCAATGGTTTCTTCAAGCACTTCTTCTTTCAATTCAATCGGCTCTGGCTCTTTCTGAATTTCTGATTCTTGGCTTCCCTCTTCCTCTACTCCTTCTGCAGCTGTTATATCTTCTTCTGGTTGTACTTGGTCTTCTTCAGGCTCAATTGGTGCTTCAAGTGCAGGTTCTTCAGGTATCACCGCCATACTAGGATGATATTCTTTTTCTGCCTGAACCGCTTCAAGTTCTGTTACCGCTTCGTTGAGATCTGTATCAGAATTTTCCTCGATTGTCTTAACATTTTCAGGTTCTGGAACAGACAATTCTTGAAGTTTGATTTCCTCATTTTGCTTTTGAGCCGAGAAATATTTATACACAGCAAATTGATCATTGAACTGCTGCATATTCGAGCTTATTTTATCCATATCAGATAAATCAACAACCTCATTTTCATACAGTAATTCAACAGACTCTACCAATTGGTCAAAACTCTGAATTAACAACTTTCTCAAATCAGTTTCGCTAGACCCCATTATCCAAAAATTTAACATCCAAAATTAGGTTAGTTTTGCTACTAGGAGCACATCTCACAATAGAATGTTTTTAGAAAACTCAATCAATCTTCACGAAAAACGCGGCTGGATAGAAATTATTTGCGGATCCATGTTTTCTGGAAAAACAGAAGAACTTATCCGTAGATTAAAGCGAGCAGAATTTGCCAAGCAAAGTGTCGAAATTTTCAAGCCTCAAATAGATACGAGGTACCACGAAGAAGAAGTGGTTTCTCATGACAGTAATAGTATTTCCTCTACCCCAGTACCTTCTTCTTCCAACATCTTGCTTTTAGCCAATAATACCGATGTTGTTGGTATTGATGAAGCGCAGTTTTTCGATGAAGAACTTATAAGTGTGTGCAATCAACTTGCCAACCAAGGAGCTAGAGTAATTGTTGCAGGCTTAGACATGGATTATACAGGGCAACCATTTGGCCCTATTCCAGGGTTAATGGCCATTGCAGAATATATAACTAAAGTGCATGCCGTTTGCGTTGAATGCGGTAACTTAGCCCAGTACTCGCACCGTTTTTCTGGCGGAGACTCGCTGGTAGAGTTGGGCGAAACTGAAAGTTACAAACCTTTGTGTAGATCTTGTTATACAAGACACAACCGTTAAATGCATACACGATATAAAATAAGCGAAATAGCGCATTATATTGGAGTCGATTCACGGTTAAACTCACTCCAATCTGAGTTTGATCACATCACCATTGACAGCCGACAAATAGGATCTTCTAAGCACACTTTATTCATTGCCATAAAAGGTGAACACCACGATGGGCACGATTACATAGAGGCCTTGCTTCAACAGGGGGTGCTTAACTTTATTGTCACAAACCGTGATTGCTTAAACCTCTCGAAAGGCAATTTTATTTTAGTAAACAGCAGTGTTGAAGCACTTCAAAAACTTGCTAAACTACACAGAGAAAAGTTTGACATCCCATTAATTGGAATAACAGGAAGTAACGGAAAAACCGTTGTAAAAGAATGGCTTTTTCAATTTTTTTCTTCCTCAAAAAAAACAGTTAGAAGTCCGAAAAGCTACAACTCACAAATCGGTGTTCCACTCTCTTTGTGGAACATTCAAAAGCAACATGAACTTGCAATTATTGAAACGGGAATCTCTCAACCGGGAGAAATGGAACAGTTGCAAAATATTGTTCAACCGCAATTCGGTATTTTCACTAACATTGGAGATGCACACAGCGAAAACTTTGCTTCTAAGCGTCAAAAAATTCAAGAAAAATTAACGCTCTTTAAGCAATCAAAAACTATTGTTTTTTGTGCAGACCACAATCTTGTCAAAGAAGAATTAGAAAAGTACTATCCGGAAAAAAAACTTGTGTCTTGGAGCTCCGAAGAATTGGGTGACATTTCTGTTAAAAAAGAGGTAAAGGCCTTGAACACAAGCCTCACTTTTAACTGGGACAAAACACATATAGAATCTCATATACCCTTTACAGATTTAGCCTCTATCGAAAATGCATGCCACTGTGTAACCATGAGCCTAGTGCTAGGAATCACCCCTTCTGAAATTCGCGAAACACTCCCATTGCTTACCCCAATTGCAATGCGTCTCGAGTTAAAAAAAGGGGTCAATCAAACTACGGTAATCAATGATGTATACAGCGCAGATGTTGAATCTCTAAAAATAGCCCTTGATTTCACAAAGCAACAAAGTCACTATTCAAAGAGAACTGCTATTCTATCAAGTTTAGAACAGAGCGCATCCGCACCGGAAAGATTGTACGCTCAAATTAACGAATCACTTGAAGATGCTAAAGTCACACGACTTATAGGTATAGGAAAGGAAATGAGTGTGCATCGCAATGCTTTTCGCATGGAAAAGCAGCAATACTTTCCTTCAACAGCAGCACTGCTCAATGCAATTAGAGCTGGAGAAATTCAACTCTCTAACGAGACCATACTCGTTAAAGGTGCAAGAAAATTCGAGTTTGAGCGAATTTCAAACCTACTTCAAGCACAGAATAATGAGAGTGTACTAGAGATCAGCCTAAATCAACTCATCCACAACCTTAATGCATACCGAAACTTACTGAAACCTCAAGTAAAAATAATGGCCATGGTGAAGGCCTATGGCTATGGCGCTGGAGCTGCAGAAATAGCTAAAACCTTGGAACACCAAAGGGTTGATTACTTAGCCGTTGCTTATCCTGATGCAGGTATTGACATTCGTAAATCTGGAATAAAAGTACCCATTATGGTAATGAGCCCAAGAATATTCAGCTATCAAGAATTACTTCGCTGGAATTTAGAGCCTGAGAT
>CBFHSD010000069.1:0-8456 GCA_965658375.1 Salibacteraceae bacterium | reverse complement strand
AAGAATGATGGACAAGCTTGGAGCAAGCGAAAAAGCCGGCTTCAACAGGTCTGAATCCCTACTCCCAAAAGAGAATCAAGAAGAGATATTATCCATTCTTCCATCAGAACGCTCAAAGCCTTATGAGGTGAGAGAAATCATAAAGCGTTTGGTAGATGATTCTGAGTTTGACGAATACAAAGAAGGCTATGGCCAGAGCATTGTTGTAGGCTATGCTCGTATCGATGGATGGGCCGTTGGTATTGTAGCCAATCAGCGCCAATTGGTGAAAAGTAAAAAAGGCGAAATGCAGTTTGGGGGTGTGATCTATTCAGACTCTGCCGACAAAGCTGCTCGTTTTGTTATGAACTGCAACCAGAAGAAAATTCCGTTGGTATTTCTTCAAGATGTAACCGGATTTATGGTAGGCTCTAGAAGCGAACACGGTGGCATTATTAAAGACGGTGCCAAATTGGTAAACGCCATGAGCAACTCTGTTGTTCCTAAGTTTACAATTGTTATGGGTAACTCATACGGTGCAGGAAACTACGCCATGTGCGGTAAAGCATATGATCCAAGACTGATTGTAGGTTGGCCAACCGCAGAGATAGCCGTAATGGGTGGATCTCAAGCTGCCAAAGTTTTGCTTCAAATTGAAGTTGCCAGCTTAAAGGCGAAAGGCGAAGAAATAACCGCAGAAAAAGAGAAAGAGATGTTTGACAGCATCAAAGCGCGGTACGATGAGCAAACCTCGCCATACTATGCTGCAGCTCGCCTATGGTTAGATGCAATCATTAATCCTTTAGATACCAGAACATGGATTTCTATGGGAATTGAAATGGCGAATAACCAACCCATAACAGAGCGCTATAACGTAGGGGTGATTCAAACCTAAAACAATGAAAATATATTGGCTTTCTATTTTATTTAGCGTTTTCCTTAGCTCTTGTAAGTCATATGAGGTGGCTTCACAAGCAAAAAATCCTGACGTTCAAACGAGTGGATTCGAGCAGGTTGGTGTTATATCCTTATTAGAGTCTTCTGAGCAAGCTATCAAGTACGAAGGTCAATTGATGGAGGCATTGGCAAATCAAGGAATCAAGGCAAACTCATCTGCCACACACATTGCTCAAATAGGTTCTTCTAGAGAACAAGTGTTGGCTTATTTAAAAACCTTGAAGGTAGATGCCATTCTTGTCACACGACAAACTGTAACATCTATCAAAGACGATGGAATGGTGATGGCCATTGAACACAACGATATGCAGGTAAAGTACGATGGAGCCGAAGTGGAAGCTGGAATGACCAATTTTTACAATACCATTTACCCATCCTATCAATTGATTTCGCCAACAGGTAGCTGGAAGAAAAAGCAAGAGTACCGCTTTGAAGTGACCTTGTATGATGCCAAAAGCACACAAATGATTTGGCAGGCATTTGGACCTAAGGTAACAGGAAAGCAAATGGAAAAGGCAATTACAGTTTTTTCTGAAAGTATTTCTGAGCAATTGGTAAATCATGAGCTCGTTGTTACCCAGAGAAAACAATAAGAGAAATGACCACTGAAATCACCTGGAAAGACCGATGGAAAAGGGTGTTTTTCTTTTTCCCTTTCCAATTGGTGCTTGTGCATTTGCATAGCAACCTGTTGCTTTTGGTTTTTTGGCTGTTTTTAGGTGGAGTAGCTACAGGTACCGTAGCGAGTAATTTGGGTGCTCAATTCCTGTTTCTGTTTCCAGAGTATATGGGAAGTGTAAATCCCCTTTCTCACTTTCTTCTTGGCCTCACATTGGGTGGCTTTATCATGGCTTTTCAAATCTCAAGCTATATTCTCAATGGCAGCAAGTTTGCATTTTTAGCAACCCTTAGAAGACCTTTTACAAAGTATGTACTCAATAACAGCATCATACCTCTCTTCTACCTTGTTTTGCACAACACTTCTCTTTACCATTATCAAGCTACACAAGAGTTGATTCCAATACCTACTATCTGCCTGCACATTCTTTCTGTGTTAGCAGGAGTATTTACTGTTGTCTTCGTAGTGCTTAGCTATTTTTTAACTACCAATAAAAGTTTACAAAAACTCTTCGGAGACCTCTTAACTAACCCAGAAAAAAGAAAGGTTCGCGCTATGAGAAGTGTACTTTCTAAACGCGAAAAATGGTATACGTTTTTGGGCGCTAAAAAACAATGGAAGGTGCACACCTATCTACAATCTCCTTGGGAGGTAAAGTTACCGCGTAACATAGAGCATTATGATGCTAAAATGCTGCAAACGGTTTTCGCCCAAAACCATATCAATGCGAGTGTTTTTGAAATTTTCATCATTTTCATCATCCTATTTCTCGGTACTTTTAGAGGAACCCCTTTCTTAGAACTGCCCGCTGGAGCTTCTCTCCTCTTGCTGTTTACAATGGTCTTGATGATTGTTTCTGCAGCATACTCCTGGTTAAAAGGCTGGGCAGTTATGAGCTTCATTGCACTGCTATTTTTATACAACGAGGGATCAAAAATCTCCAAGTACTCTTTCACCAATTACGCTTATGGCCTCTCCTATGAAACCCCATCAGAATACTCTAACGAGCGTCTGCAAGACCTTGCAAACAATACCGAGATCTTACAAGAGGATCTTAACCGTCACCTTGAAATTCTAGAAAAATGGCATGCTAAAAATACATCGCTCACGCAACTTGAAAAGCCAAAACTCATTGTATTCAATTGCTCTGGAGGCGGATTAAGATCATCGCTTTGGACCATGCATGCTATGTCTTATTTAGATAGTGTTTTAGATGGCACTTTAATGGATCGCACCCATTTGATTACAGGCGCTTCTGGTGGTATGCTCGGTTCTGCATACTACCGACAAATGTACCTAGAAGATCTAGAGAATCAATCAAACTTAAGAAATGAAGGTGCCAACAAGGCAAACATTAGTAAAGATCTATTGAATGCTGTTGGTATTGATATCGCTTTACACGATTGGTTTTTTAGATGGAATACTTTTGAGCAAAACGGGCATGTATATACCAAAGACAGGGCTTACTCATGGGAGCAACAACTTAATGAGAATACACATGGAGCTTTAAACAACAACCTGGCTTATTACAAAAAGCCTGAGTCAGAATCTCAAATTCCACTGATGGTCATGTCTCCTTACGTTGTAAATGATGGAAGGCGATTGATTACGGCAAGTCAACCAGTGAGTTTTTTATCCAAAACAGCAGTGATAGACAACCTACACAAAACATCTCATGTTGAAAGTGTAGAACTGCAAAGGCTCATTCCAGATGGCGATCAGCTTTCCATGTTATCAGCGCTTAGAATGAATGCTTCGTACTTTTATGTGTTGCCACAAGCCAGCTTACCCACTCAACCAGAAATTCAAGTGATGGATGCAGGAATCAGAGATAATTTAGGCCTTTACAATGCCATTCGATACATCAACGCTTTTGAAGATTGGCTCAATGAAAACACAAGTGGTATTATCATTGTTCAGCTCAGAGATACCTACAATGCAGTTCAGATAGCTCATGATCCACAACCAAGTTTCATCACTTCTTTGGTTTCACCTTTTAACAGCCTCTATAGAAACTACCTGGCCATTCAACGTTTTGATCAAGAAGAAATGCTGGTTCACGCTAGTACACGACTTAAAGAACGCGTGAGTGTTGTTAATTTGCAAATCAAAAGATCGAAAGAAGAAAACATATCACTGAGCTGGCACTTGACAGAAAAAGAAAAGAAACAAGTGCTATCCTCAATCAATTCAAAAGAAAATCAAGAATCAATACAGACTTTAATCAAACTTATTCAACCAATACAACATCAAAAAAATTCCCATGAAGAATAAACACATCATAAGTACAGCTAGCACATTTCTTATTGGCTTTACCGTAATGGCACAAGAATCTACCGGTTGGCATTTACAAGACCCTGCAACAGACAGTGTTGTTGGAACTTCTGTAGAGCGCAGCTACACCGAACTGTTAAAAGACAAAACCCCAAAGAAAAAGGTAATTGTTGCCATTTTAGACTCTGGAGTAGAAATAGGACATGAAGACTTAAAGGGGAACCTTTGGGTGAACGAAGATGAAATTCCTGGCAATGGCATTGACGATGACAACAATGGATACATCGATGATATTCACGGTTGGAATTACCTAGGGAATGCAAATGGAGAAAACATTGAATATGATAACCTAGAATATGTGCGCATGCTCAATGGCTTTATCAAAAAGTTTGATGGGGTGAGCGAAAAAGAAGTAGCCAAAGCAGATAAAAAAGATTACGAGCTTTACCTCGAATTACAAAAAGAATGGAAAAGCAGCATGGAAGAAGCTAACGGCAACCTCATGCAAATGAATGCCGTACAAGCTATGCTTGCTGGTAACATCAATAAGATTAAAGAGCATCTTAATGTGGAGAAGCTCACAATGACGGATGTTGAAAACATGGAAACGGAAGACGAAGACCTAAACAAAGCTGCTGCTTTTCTCGGACTCTTTGAAACGGAAGACCTTGACGGTATGATGAATGAATTAGATGGTGTAATGGAGTATTTCCAAAGCATTGTAAATCATCACTTAAACCTAGAAGAAAACTCAAGAGCTATTGTTGGTGACGATCCAAGCGATTACAGCGATTCTAACTACGGAAACCCTGATGTTTTTGGAGGATCTGGAGAGCACGGTTCACACGTGGCAGGCATTGTAGGCGCTAAAAGAGACAATGATTTAGGAATGAAAGGAGCAGTAGACTATGTAGAGCTCATGGCTGTGCGCATGGTGCCTAACGGAGATGAAAGAGATAAGGATGTTGCAAATGGAATTAGATACGCTGTAGACAATGGTGCAGACATCTTGAACATGAGCTTTGGTAAAATGTATTCTCCTGGAAAGGCAGAGGTTGAAAATGCCATTCGATATGCAGAAGCAAATGGAGTGCTGATTATTCACGCAGCTGGTAATGACAATAAGAATATTGACAAAGAAATCCACTACCCTTACCACAAGTATAGCGATGGTAAAATGGCGCAAAACTGGATTGTTGTTGGAGCATCTGACATGCATTCTGATTCATTAAAAGCAAGCTTTAGCAACTACGGAAAAAAGACCGTTGATATTTTTGCTCCAGGAGTAGCAATCAACTCAACGGTACCAGAGAATACTTACGAAGAGAACAATGGAACATCTATGGCCTCTCCTCTAGTTGCAGGAATTGCTGCCCTAATTTGGTCTTACTACCCAGAACTTTCTCCTGTTGAATTGAAGGAAGTAATCATGTCTTCTGGCACTGATTACAAGAATCAAAAAGTAGCAGTAAGAATGAATGGGGAAACCAAAGAAGTGAAGTTTAAGAAACTGTGTGCTTCTGGAAAAGTGATCAATGCCTACAACGCGTTACTTCAACTAGAAAGTCAAGAGTAAGGTTTAGTCAAGTCTAAATAATATCATTACCAGTTAGTTGGATCAAGAAATACTAAAATCAATCATTTACAGCAAGATGCCTTTTGGAAAACATAAAGGCCTCTTGCTGTGTGACTTACCAACCTATTACCTCGAGTGGTTTGCGAGCAAAGGCTTCCCTGAAGGCAAACTGGGAATGCAGCTCGCTACAGTGTATGAAATCAAAACAAATGATCTTCAACACATCATTGACGACCTCAAGAAGTTATACCTCAAATAATTTCTAACGCTCGCCTCAAGCTTCTTCGTGACCTCCTACTTGCTTCCTTCTTAAAGTGAGAAAATATTTGCATGTATAAAATATCCCAGATAGAGACTATTTTGACTTTTCAATATATTGATTATCAATACTCTTCATATTTGCATTATGTTTGAAAATACACTTCAAAATCACAGCTATTAAAACAACCCTACAATTCAGTTTACTTGCAGCAACCATGTTGTTCGCATCGTGTAACAAAGACTTACAGAGCGATAATAACAATGGACAAAATTCGAGCAGAAAATTTCGATTTTTCTGGAACGAGAAATGTCACATTAAACATTGGGCTTCGAGCAGAATTTAGCGCTCATTCAAACTCCACATTTTCAGTTTACAATGGTAACCCAGATCAAGGAGGTGCCATGATGGCCAAGTTTACAGCAGATGACAATCAAAGAGTTCAACACACCTTGGTTTTGCCAACTGTAGTAGATACTCTTTATATCAACAACAGCCTGATGGGTTGGACAAAAACACCCATTATTGCCAACGTGGCAAATCATGAGTATACTCAATTGGGTGGTGAAAGAGCAGACGCCCTTGAAGCACAAAGAAGCGCCATGGGAAAAACTGGAAATAACAAAGAACTTACATCCCCACTTGTTCATAGCAAGAACAACGGGATTCTAGCAGGATCTATCGTTAACGGAGATTTTAGTGGTGCTACAAACTTTAATACAGTTCAGGGGTGGTGGTCCTCTATATCTACTGGTCAGTGGGTTGAAGCATATAGCCCTAGCATCGATAATGAAGGGTATAACTTTAGCGGAAATCCTGTCTATAAATTTGAAGATACAGATGGTTATGATGGAATCATTCAAAAAATTTCTGCTACTGGAAACGAATTGATTGAATTGGAATTTGATGTTTACGCAAGTAAAAAATCTGCTATTTGGGCCTCCATCATGTCTAGAAGTGGAAACTCATTGATTTCATGGGACTGCAATTGGAAGTAGCCAAAATACTTGGTAACCAAAACTTTATCAGCAACTACCCCATCAAGCACAGACAATGTGCTCATTGAGTTTTATGTTGCTACGTATGATAAACATGGTGATTATCTATACATCGACAATGTATCTGTAAATGGTAACAATGACAGCGATGGAGACGGTGTAGATGACAATTTCGATGATTTCCCGAATGATCCGAACCTTGCATATATGAACTACTATCCCAACAATTCTGACTTCGGTTCTGTAGTATTCGAAGATCTATGGCCTGCACAAGGTGATTATGACTTCAACGATTTGAGTATCGCGTATCAATATGCGTTTTATAACAATACATCCAATAAAACCGATGAGATGGAAGGCACTTACCACATCAGAGCTACTGGTGCTGAATACAATAATGGATTTGGTGTTGCACTTCCAGTTGCTCCAGCAGATATTTCAAGCGTGAGTGGTTACGATCATGTTGGTGGCTTAGGTTCTCTAAATGCAAACGGTTCTGAATCTGGACACTCAAGCGAGGCTGTTGTGATTATTTACGATAAAATCAATGATTTTATGGGAGGAAACTTCTTTAACGTTGAGCCAGGTGGATATACTACACAAGCAGATACTACTCGAGTTGAAATTGAATTTAACTAAGCACAGAGCTTTACATCCAGCGCTTTTGACCCCTTCATTTTTGTGAATGGTGAAAAAGGACGTGAGGTTCACCTCAAAAACTACGATCCAACAGCTTTAGTAGATATGAGTTTATTTGGAACCGTAGATGACGCTTCTAACCTCGGTTCTGGAGTATCTTTCCAAAATGCAAATGGACTTCCTTGGGCTATTGATATTCCCGTTGAGTTTGAACATATGATTGAGAAAAATGAAATACTAAACGGTTACCTTCATTTTGGAGCTTGGGCTCAAAGCAATGGTACTGTATACAATGATTGGTACATCAATCAATCTGCAGGATATAGAAACAATAGTTTGATTTATTGATCAATCTATCGAAACGCATTCAACCCGATTTTGCTTGGCAGAATCGGGTTTTTTGTGTCTTAGATTTTCTCAACTATTCGTGCTTTCTTTGCATTCTAAAGGCAATACATGAAGATTCTAATATTCCATGCATTTCTATTTCTTAGCCTCCCTTGCTTTGCTCAAGTAAGTTTTGAAAAAGAGAGCATTAAAAATGGCTATAAATACACATTGGTGAATGAAAGCTATTGCCCCGTAACTGTGAAGATTGATGGAGAATTACAAAATATGAACTCCCCTATTCGGATTCCCAAGACCATTGTTATGCAAACAAGGGAGAAAAAAGAACTCGGTAAGTTCACAGTAAGGGATGCTCGGAAAAAATCAAGGTTTTCTATTTCTACCCAAACCTATTTGGGAAATGCAAATGCCCAACATGAGGACACCTACATCTATAGATTGCCTTTTAAATCTGGTGAAACATATACCTTAACCCAAGGTTTTAATGGCAAATTCTCACATCAAGGTGTGAGTGCATTAGACTTTGACTTGCCGGTGGGAAGCAAGGTTCTATCTGCTAGAGAAGGAATCGTTGTGGCTGTAAAAGAAGACTCAAAAAAAGGGTGTCCATCACCAGATTGTAAATCTCTTAGTAACTTCATCATTATCTATCATCAAGACGGAAGCTTTGCCTCCTATGGCCATTTAAAGAAAAATGGAGCTCGAGTAAAAGTTGGAGATGAAGTAAAAAAAGGAGAAGTAATCGGGATTAGTGGTAATACCGGATACAGCACCAACCCCCATCTTCATTTTGAATTGTATACGGGT
>CBFHSD010000068.1:0-8621 GCA_965658375.1 Salibacteraceae bacterium | reverse complement strand
TTACGCGGTGCTTTGGAGTGTACTCTAAAATGTGATCCATGTCTTCTTTGAAGCCCATGCTCAACATTTCATCAGCTTCATCCAAAACCACGTATTTTACGTTTTCTAGTTTAATGGCTTTTCTACCAATTAAATCAATCAAACGTCCAGGAGTAGCGGCAACTACTTGAACTGGTTTTTTAAGCGCTCTAATTTGGGTAGAGATGTTAGCTCCACCAAACACTACTTCTACGCGCAGTTTGTTTTGATTTCTAGAGAAATCCATCAATTGCTTAGCTGTTTGTTGAACCAGTTCTCTGGTTGGAGCTAAGATAATGGCTTGTAAATCACTACTATCGCTATCAATAAGGTCTAATAAAGGCAAGCCAAAAGCGGCTGTCTTTCCTGTTCCTGTTTGTGCTAAACCAATAAAATCAGTAGGGTCTTTACTTAGTAACAAGGGAATAGATTTCTCTTGTATAGGGGTTGGCGTTTCAAATCCGAGTTTACTTACAACTTCCAAAAGAGGCTCCGAAAGTCCAAGTGTTTTAAAATCAGTCAAATGTAATTGTATTAAATGAGCTGCAAAAGTAGACATTCTAATCGTGGTAGTAACCTCTTATCAGCATTAATCCCACCAGAATGGTAAATTAGGGTTTTGATAGAGGTCTTTTAGCACTTCTTTCCTCAAAGCTAATAGCGCGTCTTTCGGAGCATCCACAATGAAAAGGTTCACGACCCAGCTTGGCAAATTACCCGCATCGGCAGCATAGAAATACTCTATTTCTGTGTATCCTTTCTCATTCTCTTTTAAAATCCAGTATCCACACCCTTTCTCTAAGAGCTCTACTCCTTCTCTTTTTGGAGGAAACGATTTTGACGGGATAACCTTTATGGTATAATTCACTTCCTTATTGGTACGATCTACACTTGTGTTAAACTCAGAAACAGAATAGCGATCAGATAATGGCCAAGGAAAAGGAATATAAGATCCTACAATTTTGAATGTATCTGAAAGCACTTTTAGCACAATTAGTTCCTCTACCGCTTGCCACTCTGCAACATGGTCATAATCTGCAATGGCAGCATAAACTGTTTCTGCCGACTTCTCAATAGTTGTCAAAGCCTTAAAAGAATGGGTATTGGTTGCAGGTTCGCTCATTGTGTAAACCACAATGCCTTCTTTATTGTATTGCTCTTCCCAATCTTGAGCAATTGCTATGATTGGAGCAAAAAAACAGATGATTATAAAGTACTTCGCTAAATACATTTTTAGAGTTTGAGGCAGTGAAATTAACCAAATTGAAGATGCCATGAAAGCACAGTTTAATGCATAAAAAAAGGGAGAACTCATGCTCTCCCTTTACTATAACTGAATACCTATGGTTAAGATATTTTTCTCATTCTTAAATTCAATGGAGTAACTTCTAAGTACTCATCTTCTTTAATGTATTCCATACATTCTTCTAAAGAGAACTGAGTTTTAGGAGCAATCTTAATGCCTGCATCAGTACCTGACTTACGCATGTTGGTCAATTGTTTTCCTTTAATCAGGTTTACTTCCAAATCATTGTCTCTTGTGTGTTCTCCAACAATCTGTCCTTTGTAGATCACATCACCTGGCTCAACAAAGAAACTACCTCTGTCTTGCAATTTATCTATTGAGAATGCCGTACATGGACCTTGTTCCATAGAGATCAACGAACCTTTCATTCTAGAAGGAATATCTCCCTTGAAAGGCTCGAATTCTCTGAAGCGGTGCGTCATAATTGCTTGACCAGCAGTTGCTGTGAGCATATTGTTTCTCAATCCTATAATACCTCTAGATGGTATATTGAACTCGAGATGTTGCAAGTCTCCCTTTGGTTCCATTACCATTAAATCACCTTTTCTAAGTGTTACGAGGTTAATTGCCTTACTCGAATACTCTTCTGGAACATCGATTACCAATGTTTCATAAGGCTCCGACTTTACACCATCAACATCTTTCACAATTACCTGAGGCATACCTACTTGAAGTTCATACCCTTCTCTACGCATTGTTTCAATCAATACTGACAAGTGAAGAATACCTCTTCCAAAAACGTTGAATTTATCTTCCGTATCGGTGTCATCAACGCGCAAGGCTAAGTTTTTCTCAGTCTCTTTATACAATCGGTCTCTCAGGTGACGAGATGTAACGAACTTCCCGTCTTTACCAAAGAATGGCGAGTTGTTAATGGTGAACAACATGCTCATTGTTGGTTCATCAATGGCAATTCTTGGCATTTCTTCAGGGTTTTCTCTATCGGTAATGGTATCACCAATTTCAAAATCTTCTAAACCAACAATGGCGCAAATATCTCCACTACGTACTTTATCTACTTTGGCTTTCCCCATTCCGATAAATACGTGCAGCTCTTTGATTCTACTTTTCTTTAGTGAACCATCTCTTTTGCAAAGCATTACATCTTGACCTACTTCTAAATCTCCTCTAAATACTCTACCAATCGCGATTCTTCCAGTAAATGCAGAATAATCTAGAGATGTAATTTGCATTTGAGAAGTGCCTTCTCTGTAAGGTGCTGGAGGAATTACATCCAATACCTTATCTAATAAATAGCGTACATCTGTAGTTGGTTTTTTCCAATCTGCACCCATCCAACCGTTTTTAGAAGAACCATAAATGGTTTCGAACTCTAATTGGTCTTCCGAAGCTTCTAAGTTGAACATCAATTCAAAAACAGATTCCTGCACTTCGTCAGGTCTACAGTTCTCTTTATCTACTTTATTGATGACTACAATTGGCTTAAGCCCTAATTCAATGGCTTTACCCAATACGAATCGTGTTTGAGGCATCGGACCTTCAAAAGCATCACAAAGTAAGAGTACTCCATCTGCCATTTTTAAAACACGCTCTACTTCACCTCCAAAGTCTGCGTGACCAGGAGTATCAATGATGTTGATTTTTGTGTCTTTGTAGTTTACCGAAACGTTTTTTGAAAGGATGGTAATTCCTCTTTCACGCTCTAAATCGTTATTATCAAGTAACAATTCAGTTCTTTCCGTTCTATCATCAAGAACTTTACACTCATCGATAATTTTATCTACCAATGTTGTTTTACCGTGATCTACGTGAGCTATAATAGCTATATTTCTAATTGACTGCATGCCTGAATTTTGAGGCTGCAAATGTACATCTAGAAAAAAGTCTGGACACCATTTGAAAAAAAATGGTGAAAGATTTGACAATTACTTCATATAAGCCCTGTAAAGACGAGGGGTTCCAGTATCTCTTAAATACTCACTTAACTTTTGAAAAGCATTCAATTCTGCTTTTTCTTCGGTGAGTTGCACTCCTTTAAACTCCTTTAACTTGTCTGTGTATATGGTATTCTTAGTGTTTGCTTCTTGTACCTTTAAAATTCCGGTTAATTGCACAAAGTACATGTCACCTTGCTTTCCTAGAGATCTTGTATTTACCTCTATATCAATCGTGATGTCTGGATTGCTTGAAGTAATGATAAACCCTTTCTTACTAAGATACTGTGCAATGGTCTCTTCTGTTTCTTCCAATCCAATTGCAGTTGACTTACTTGTATGATTGATATTGATTGTACACTTAGGGTATCGCACTTGTAACGCAACACTCGCTACATTCGCATTGAGTGAAGAGAGTAAATTTTCAGTAAATTCTTCTTCCTTTCCATGCTCTACCAGCTTTGCGAAATCAATCTTTGCCTCAAAATATTGGTTGGCATCTGCATTAAATATCTTGCTCAAGCTGCCGTAAACAGCACCATCATTTCCTGTTACCCCCCTTCTTTGGTCGGGTCTACCATTTGAATAGTCAAAAATAATAGGGAAGCCTCCTACTTTGTTTCCTTCAGCATCGGTAAGTGTGAATTTCAAAGTCTCTGAAGGAATCACCTGACCAATGACAACTTCTAGGTTCTGGTTTTCTGGAATTAAATGCAGTGATTTTGTCAGGCCATCTATCTTATGAAAAAGCAGATTCCCTAAGAAAACCGGTTCACCCTTGTATGTGGCATTCAATTGCTCACCTAAATAAGGTTGTATGGGATCTAAAGCCTTTAAATAACTTACTAAAGCATTTTTATGGTCTTTACCGGCCTCTAAGTCGTCTCCTTTTTCAATCAGCAACATAGACTGATTGATTGCCTTTTCAATTTCCTTTGCCCTGTCTTGTTTGTATTGCGCTTTGGAAAGACGGTAATAGACCCAAAACTCCGATTCACTCTCGTAGACATCTACTTGTTCGAAATTCTTGATGGATTGGTTTGTTTTTACTTGAATAAAGTCTTTGTATTCTTCTCTAAACTCACTTCCTCTTTCTACTGAAAACAGCATAGAATTGGATGCTACGTTGACTTGAATCTCTGAGGCAAGATCATTTAATGCGTTCTTTTTTGCTTGTTGTGCGTAGTCGTTTGGATGAAATTTCTTTGGAACCATACCCACACCAACATAATATTGAGGATCTACAGGATGTTGTTTCACCCAAGCTGGACTAAGGTCTACAGGAGTTGGGATACTTTCTTTTTTTCCTCCGCAAGCTGAAAGCGTGAAAACAACGATTGCCAGGAACCAAAACTTCTTCAACATTATTTATCTGGATTATACGCATTAATCCGACCATAAACACCTTTACTCATACTTGAAGAAAGCTCTCCAGTCAGTTGAACCTCAGACTTCAAAGTAGTTTTCTGAGAGTACAATATCGCATCGAATTGTCTTTTTTGAGCAGATGACTTAAACACCTTATCGCCTGAGTCAAAGGTTGTATTGAAACTCTTGAAGCTTCCTTTATAAAGTGCCTTTTTATTGCCTTTGTAAGTTGCAAAATGCACTTGATCAGCACTTGTAGAACTCAGTACATCTGAAACAATAACCTCGCCTGTTTCAGAATCAATAGCTTTGAACTGAAACGATGCATTTACCGCGGTATTTCCTTGATGTTCTGTATAGTAAGTCTTTTTGTAAACAGTCGCTGTCTTTTTCTCTTTTGTGACAGGATCTATCCGCGTAATGGATTGTGCTGTAAAACCTTGTTTTTTCTGACTGCTAACCCTTCCTGGATTGTATGCATAACTCGTCACTTTTCCAGTAATCAAAACTTTAGCACCCAACATTTCACCTGCGCTAACAGCACTTTCATTTTGAACAGCACCCTCCATACTTAATCGTTGTTCGCGCAATAAATGATCTGTATTTTCTCGATCTATCACCTTAAGAAAGGGATTGTCACTATTTACCAATTGTTGTACTATTTGACCGTAAAGTGACTTAGACAGCGATTGTGCTCCACTTGCATTTACAGAAGACTCAAATGGTAAAACAGCAACGGTTATTGTTCCTTTTTCAAGGGCTCTTTCTTTGTAGTCAATAGCATCTTTATAGCCATTATCAATTCCCAAAACCATATTCATGGTTCCATAACATGCCCTGAACTTGCCATTTTCAAACTCACGCACTCCTTTTCTATACAAAGGTTCAACCTCAGCGAGATCTCCCAAATCTTTCGCGTCTTTGTAATCTGGGTCAAGAGAAATAATTTCATCTAAAACATTCTCCGCTTCAGTGAATTTCTCTTCATCTAAGAAGTTATTTGCCTCTACATAGCGATCATGCAAATACCGAGTAAGAACTTCATCATAATACGCACTGTAATAAGAAGGAACTTCAAGATCTACAAATGCTCCATACTTTTCACTTAATCTCAATGCATCTCTGTAAGAGTAAACCGCGTCTCTATCTGCTTTTATTGAGTATGCTTTATAGAAACCTTCTAAAATTGCATTGATCTGTTTATCACCAGTAGCTTTAAGACCTATTCGGGCATCAATGTTTTTAGGGTTTCGAACGAGTGCTTCGTAAAAGAATCCAGCGGCTTCATTGGTCATGCCAGCTTCTTGAAGCTTTTCACCTTTCTTAGAATAACTTTTTGAACCAGTACATCCATTCAACAAGATTAAAATCAGACCAGCACTGAAGAGAGTTTTTATCTGCATGGGTATCAAAGTTGTCACAAATATAATCTTGGTTCAATCAATTCAAGGTTCACTTTGTCAAAATGTATACCAATTCGTTTTTTAGATCGCAAATTGACGTTACATTTGCAACAATCAGATTAAATATCTAGAAGGTACAATTGTAACATTTAAAATATGAACTCAGAGGGGATACGCAATAGACTTAAGATGATCATGCATTTTAAAAGCATGAATACAACACAGTTCTCTGAAGCTATTCAAGTACAGCGAAGTTCTTTAACGCACATACTCAATGGTCGCAACAATGCGAGCCTCGATGTAGTTACTAAAGTAGTAAACCGTTATCCAGAAGTAGACTTTAAATGGCTAGTAATGGGAATTGGGAGTCTTACTGCTAGTGAAAGTTCGACTACATTAACGGGAGATACATTTGTACCCAATTCAGTACAGGAGAAAGTAGACCTTAAGGAGACTAGCTCTAAATTAGGAAGGGGACACAAAAAAGAAGACCTGCGTATTGAGAAGGTCTTATTTTTTTATTCTGACGGTACATTTACGGAATACAAAAGTAACAGTTAAGTTAGTTACTTTTGTAACGCAATCTTGATTGTGATAATTTGATTGAGCTTTATTTTTTTAACTTTTCTCCGAAAGCCTTGTGAAATTTTTCCACTTTAGGTCGAATTACCATACTGCAATAAGGTTGATTTCCATTTTCATTGAAGTAATTTTGATGGTAATCGTCAGCTTCATAAAAATTCCTGAATTCTGAAATCTCCGTTACGATAGGATTTGGGTAGACCTTCTCCTCCTCTAGCCTACTCTTGTAGAACTCAGCTTTTTCTTTTTGCTCTTGAGAATGGTAAAAAATAGACGATCTATACTGTGTTCCAACATCTGCTCCTTGCCTGTTGAGTGTTGTTGGGTCATGTGTTTGCCAAAACACCTCTAAAAGTTCCTCAAAAGAGATGATTTCTGGGTCGTAATAAAGCTGACACACTTCTGCATGCCCGGTTGTTCCGTTACACACCTCTTTATACGCTGGGTTTTTTACATGTCCCCCTGAATAACCCGAAACTACTTTTTCTACGCCTTTCAACTCTTGAAATATGGCTTCTACACACCAAAAGCATCCTGCTCCAAATGTGGCTGTATCTAATTTCTCACTCATTTCTTTTAGTTCTTTTTCATTAAGCTCTTGCGTAGTTTGTCCTTGACAAGAAACTGCGAAAACACCTAATAATAACAATCCAATTATTTGCTTTTTCATCATATCCTCAAACGGTTCGCTCCTTCCTTTTATTCCTGAAAGACCTGTAAATAGCGTGAAATGTAATCTTGCTTACTTTTTAGCCTGTACTGCATTACCCATCTAGGATGTGGTAAAGGTTTTACTTGCTTAAAAAAACCATGCTTCTCGTTTAGCTTCTTAAAATACTTAAAGTTGGCTCCTTGGCCCAAAATCCATGCTGTTGAATGAACAGGGAGTTCCTGTATTTGTTTTCCTAACTCTTTGACATTGTAAGCTTCAAGTTCTTCGGTAAGCTGTTTATCATCGTAATAATTGAGGTTCTTTCCATCTCTTACAAATCCTACTGGACATACCGAAGTAATATATACTTGACCAAAAAAAGCTTCAGGGCCACCGCTAGCCTCTACGACATCGTAAATGTATTTTGAGCTTAACTCATGTTTCTTCGGTAACCTATTCTCTATTCCGCATTGCTCATGCAAATAGACAGGATCTGTAAATGGAATCCCCGTTAGTCCAGCTCCAAAACGGCCAGGGTTGATTCCTATAAGTACTTTACGTTCTCGTTCGTCTGAGTAATACTTCTCGTAAAACTGACGCATCAAATCTTGCGTTTCTTTGACCTTATACGGATTTAGCACTGCTACTCTAGGAACAGTAACTTCTGGCAGGACAAGATTTTTGTAAAACGTTAAAATGTGATTTGACCAATTCATATCTCAATCTGTTCTTCGTACAAGCCATACATAAGTATGTCTTCTTTGATTTTCTCAATAATTCTACTCGTATGAATGGGTTGAATAGATTCTAGCAAGGCGTTCATCTCCAATTGTTCTTGGACACCACATATGCTGTACCCTATGACCCTGCCTTTCTCTACGTGCAACACCCCTTTTTTCGTGTTGCCTTGAACAAGCAAAAGGTAATTCGATTCTTGTTCTTTAGTGTCTTTGATCAACTTCAAACATTGCGCATTGTGGGCCTCTATGGCTATACCGCTGTTCGCAAAAATGGGTGCATCGCAGTAAATTGGGTTCAATTGGTATTCATCTACCTTTAGCTGAAGCCACTGCTTGGCAGAAGAGTTTGAATAGAAAGTAGCAATGGCATCTTCTGATCTTTTTCTTTTCTGAATGGTCAGTCTCATAGCCGAATCTCTTCCTAAATAGTGAACAATTCTATACAGAAAAACAGGTTCTTTTTGTGCTCTATTAAACTTTGGCCAATGCTTCTTAATGAGTGAATCTTCTACAATTCCAGCTATCTCTACCGTAGCTGTTTCTAAATGACTTAAAGAACGAATCTCTCGTTTGAAACGCTGATCTTTATATGAATCATCACTTCCAGTAAAATGAGATAAAACCCTCTTTTTTAAGTTTTTGGCTTTACCTATATAG
>CBFHSD010000067.1:0-8837 GCA_965658375.1 Salibacteraceae bacterium | reverse complement strand
ATTCAGATTCACCCGGTACAAGAGTTTACAGGTATTGGAGGAGATTCAATTCTATTTGAGGGATGCGGAGATGTAACTCTGAATTTAGTACGTTATGAAAACGTGAATGACACAGATACGGTAAACATTAATGTAGGAGGAACTGCTTTAATGGGAACCGATTACACCAACATAGGAAACCAATATGTATTTCTTCCAGGAATGGATACCATTCCTATAGTAATCACCGTATTCAATGATGGGGTTCCTGAGGGATCAGAAACAATTTCAATCCAAGTGCTGGACACTAACCTCTCTTTAGGTTGCGGTTTTGATAGCAATACAGTCACCTTTAACATTGAAGATCCCATTGCACTTACCTCAGCTACCACCTCAGATACGATCATTTGTCCCAATGAAACGGCAGATCTAGCAGTCTTGCCTTTAACAGGGTTCCCCGATTTTATCTATCAATGGAGTACGGGTGATACTACCGAAAGCATTGTGATTGACAGTGTCATTCATCAAAATGGATGGACCGATTATACCGTAACTATTACAGATGCGTGTAGTTTATTTACCATAGTTGATACAGCCAGTGTGTACATGAATTACACACCTATGGTAGCAGGAGTAGATTCTCCAATCGTATTGCCTTGCATCACATCAATAGACACTGCCTTCTCTAGTTTTACAGGAGGAGAATCACCGTTTCAATTTTCATGGAACAATTTCCCATCATTTAATGGGGGAGCCTTTTTGCTGGTTAACGGTTTAAGTGACACAGTAAATATGCGGGTCACTGATAAATGTAAATTGGATACAGTTTCTCAGAATTTCTTCGTTTCAATTCAATCTTATCCTTCAATTTCTTTGATAGATACAGCGCAACGTGTTCCTTGTGTAGGAGACACAGTGCGTATTCCCGTCAATTATTCTGGTGGCAGCGGAGCCATTACTTACCAATGGAATACGGGGCAAACAGATTCAGTTATTACGAATGTGGCCACTAACAATGACCAATCATTCGTGGTTACCATTACAGATGCTTGTACAGGAGAGCAATTGATAGATACCATTGTTGCAGGTATGTTTGAATATGATGATTTTATTGTTGCTCCCTTTACCAATGATACCGTTTGGTGTAAAGACCTAGGGTTCAATTTTGGGCCTTTAGAAATTGAGGGAGGCTCTGGTGATTATGCCATTAATTGGAACAATGGAGAAGGAGATCAATTGGAGTTTAGTGGACCTATGACGTCAAATTCTTTAAACTTCAATGTGGTTGTTAGAGATTCTTGTGTGGATAGATCTGTTACGAGGTACTTTAAAGCCATAGCGATTACGCATAATCCACTGAAAGGAGATTTGGAGTATGATTCTGTGGTGTGCTACGATGAGCCACTTGTATTGTCTCTTGAGGCTAAAGATGGCGCGGGTTACTACTCTTACCTCTGGTCAACTCAAGATACGGGTGCAACAATAGAAGTGAGTCTTACTGCTTCTGATACCATTGTTGGAACCATTTCCGACAGTTGTGGGAATTCACTTTCTAAGAATGCATTTATCCGTATCAGTACCCCAGACCCAAGTTTCTCAGTATCATATCTTGATATTGAGGGAGATGAACAGGTAGATGTTTCTCATGAATACAGCCCTTTTAGTGGAAATGCAGCACTTGATGTACGATTCTCTGCTTTTAACCAAGACCCAAGTATCTATTATGTGTGGGATTTGTACACCAATGGCACTCCAAATGATGCGAACAAAGGATGGCCTATTGTTATACAAGATGATGGTTCTTACGGTACAGCTTATACTTATGAGATAGAAGGAAGCTATGTTGCGGCTCTAAGAGCAACAGATGAGTACGGTTGTGTAGATTCGGCATTTACGATAATCGATGTTATTCTCAATGAAGAAACTTACAATGTGTTTACTCCAAATGGAGATGGGATGAACGATATCTTCTTCTTACCTTTAAATGGATTAAGAAATTATAAATCTGTTGTTTACAATCGCTGGGGGCAGAAAATATTTGAGTGGAACTCACCTTTAGATGGTTGGGATGGCGAAGAGCACCCAGAAGGAGTTTATTTCTATACACTCACTGGAATTAAAGGGAGCGGAGAACCTTATGAATCTAGCGGATACATTCAATTGATTAGATGATAAAATCAAAAAAGGCATCAGTCAATTGACTGATGCCTTTTTAATATTCTATTTGTTTGTGAGTCTATTTTGTAGGAAGCACTTTGGTAGCGACTTCACCAAAACCGATTCTTACGCCATCTTTTTCGCAAGTACCTCTCATCGTAACAGTATCTCCGTCTTGAATGAATTTTCTTTCAGTGCCATCACTGAGTTTTAAAGGCTTTGTACCTCTCCAAGATAGTTCCAACATGCTTCCGTATGAGTCTTCAGTTGGTCCAGAAATGGTTCCAGAGGCCAACATATCCCCTACACGAATATTACACCCGTTTACTGTATGATGCGCCAGTTGTTGAGACATGTTCCAATACATGTATTTGTAGTTGCTGTTACAAACCACCGTTTCTTTTCCTCCATTTGGTGTAATACCTACTTCCAATGCAATATCATAACTCTTTTTGCCTTCAAATTGAAGGTAGGGAAGAGGTTCTGGGTCTTGTGTAGGTGTCTCTACTCTAAAAGCGTCTAACGCATCCATAGTTACAATCCAAGGAGACATACTTGAAGCGAAATTCTTAGCCAAGAATGGTCCGAGAGGAACGTATTCCCATTTTTGAATATCTCTGGCACTCCAATCATTGAATAAAACCATGCCGAAGATGTGGTTTTCGGCATCTGTAGTAGAAATAGAATCTCCTAGATCATTACCTCCGTAAGTGATAAAAGCCATTTCTAATTCAAAATCAAGCAATTTACTTGGACCAAAAACTGGAGGTTCATCGTCATTCGGTTTCTGCTGACCTTTAGGTCTGTGAATTTCTTGACCACTTAAAATAATGCTACTTGATCTCCCGTGATAACCAACAGGTATGTGCAGCCAGTTGGGGAGCAATGCGTTATTTGGGTCTCTAAACATTGTTCCTACATTGGTTGCATGTTCTTTACTTGAATAGAAATCTGTATAGTCACCAATGTGCACAGGCATGTGCATCGTAGCTTCTTCCACAGAAACTAAGATTTCTTTTTGAGCATCCTTGTCGTTTTGAAGCGACTCGTTTGTGATAGAAAACAAATCGCTTAAGGCGTTGCGTACATTTCTCGTAGCTTGTTTGCCTAATTCCATAAAAGGATTCAAAGTATGCTGTTCAAAAACGCTTTGATCAATGCCTAAACTTTTTATGTAACCGTGTTTGTGTAGTTCTGATAAATCTATCACATGGTTTCCAAGAGCAACACCAACACGGGGTGATTTTTGACTTGTAGAAAAAATCCCAAAAGGAAGATTCTGGATAGGAAAGTCGCTTTTTTTCTCTACACTTACCCAAGAGCGAAGTGAAGGATTGTTGGCTGTAATCATAATTGTATTTAATTGGCGAACAATGGACGTTGAACCATCGTGTCGTTAATTTTTCTTTTAATCGTTTCTAGTTTTTGATCATCATTTGAGTTCACAATGGCTTCATTGATATGAGCCGCAACCCATTCCATATCCTCTTCTACCAATCCTCTTGTAGTAATGGCAGGCACGCCAATGCGAATTCCTGAAGTAACGAAAGGTGATTTATCGTCAAATGGAACCATGTTCTTGTTTACTGTAATTCCTGCCTTGCCCAGAGCAAAATCAGCTTCCTTCCCAGTAATATTTTTGTTTCTTAAATCAATTAGCATGCAGTGGTTATCGGTTCCACCAGAGACTAAGTTGTAATCCATTTGAATTAAATGCTCCGCGAGTACTTTACCATTCTTTTTTACTTGCAACATGTAATTGAAATACGCATCAGAAAGTGATTCTTGAAAAGCAACGGCTTTTGCAGCAATAATATGTTCTAATGGACCTCCTTGCATACCTGGAAAAACTGCTCCATTTAGCATGGCAGACATCATTTTTACTTTTCCTTTTGGAGTTTTTAATCCCCAAGGGTTTTCGAAATCTTTACCCATCATGATAATTCCGCCTCTAGGCCCACGAAGTGTTTTGTGAGTTGTGGAAGTAACAATGTGGCAATGGGGCAGAGGATCCTCTAATAATCCTTTGGCAATTAAACCGGCTGGGTGAGAGATATCACCCAATAGAATGGCACCAACTTCATCTGCAATAGCTCTGAATCGCTTGTAGTCCCAATCTCTAGAATAAGCAGAAGCTCCACAAATGATCATTTTGGGTTTTTCTTTTCGTGCTACTTCTTCCAATTGCGTATAATCAATGCGCCCTGTTTCTTCGTTTACACCGTAGAATACAGCATTGTATGTTTTACCAGAAAAATTCACTGGAGAACCGTGTGTCAAGTGCCCTCCATGAGATAAATCAAAACCTAATACCGTATCTCCGGGTTGAAGACAAGCCAAGTACACTGCGGCATTCGCATTTGCACCAGAGTGTGGTTGCACATTGGCAAACTCTGCATTGAACAATACCTTTGAGCGATCTATGGCCATTTGCTCAACAAGGTCAACAACTTCACATCCACCGTAATATCGTTTGTTTGGGTATCCTTCAGCATACTTATTGGTCAGCACAGAGCCCATGGCTTCCATTACTTGATCACTTGCATAGTTCTCTGATGCTATTAACTCTAGGCCGCGTCTTTGACGTTCTTTTTCGGCACCAATAAGCTCAAATATTTTTTGATCTCGCTGCATGAATTTATTTTTTGCAAAGGTATTTGAAACCGAGAAATACAGTGGTGAAAACCATCAACAGTTGTTGTTGAAAGAAATGCATTAATATTTTGATCCAGAACCTCTTCTTTTCGGCTTTTTCCAAAGGTAGTTGTACTTCGGAGTTTTGAAGTTATTGCGTTCAATTTTAAAGACGTAGCTATAGGTAAATGAAACCGTGAAATACCAATCTTTATTTCCAGGATTACCCCTTATTCTGCCTTCTCCTGGTCTTTTTACTGAATTTCTGGATGGGTCGTTATTGAGTTCCCATTCCCGTGCATATATGTCCTTAGCCAATTGGCTCGGAAGGTCTTCGTAATCGGGGTAGTCGGTGCTAACATCGTCCAAGTAATCGGTGTTGGTAAATCGAAGATTAAACTCAGCTCCTATACGATGCCTCTTTATTTTTTCGTACTTATTCGCTTTGAATGTGCTAAAAACTCCCAAACCCATTGGAATAGTGGGCTGAAGAAGAGAGTATTCATTCTCAGGACCTTCTGTAGTTAAAGGTTTCAAGGCATGCCACTGTCCGTACAATTGTGCCTTAGGGTTGTGGTAAAACAGACCTAGTCCAATAAAACCATAGGCTTGAAAATCTGCATGAAAAGTTTTGTTTCCAAGAATGTCGTGAACGTTCAAAAAGTAAAATTCAACCCTGCTCGAAAGTTCCAGTAAGTCATTTCTAAAACTTAAGTTTCTGCTCGTTCTAGAGTGTGGTTGTTTAGATTCGCTATCTGCACCTTGAAAACGTAAATAATGAAACTGACTGTTGATTGCAACAAGTTTTGAAGCTCTATAACGATGAAAAACTCCAAAATCCCAGCGTGTTTGGTTGATTTGTAAGTCTCTTATTGAATAATTATAAACTTCATCTTCTTCTCCACCAATGTCACCTAAATAGTGTGCTGTGCCAATTGCGAAGCCCATATCTGTATGCTTTATTTGACCGTAAGTATTTATAGTCGAAATAGTTATAAGAATGAGTGATAGGCAATTCCTGAACCTAAAAAGTGTGTCGCGAGTGTGTTTAATTCCTTCGATCATCCAGTAATTCTGGTTTTATACGAGAGGGGTGAAATATAGCACAAATTGATGATTTTGTGAAAAACAGATAGTATTATTCAGAAATACCCGTGAAAGACATCAAGAGTTCTCAGTACTTTTGTTTTCTGTTATGAGTAGAATTACTGATTTATTAGACATAGAATACCCAATCATTCAGGCCGGAATGATATGGTGTTCACCATGGCAATTGGCTGCATCTGTTTCAAATTCTGGTGGCTTGGGTATTATTGGCTCTGGAAGCATGTATCCTGAGGTGTTTGAAGAGCATGTTGTTAAATGCAAGAAAGCCACTGAAAAGCCCTTTGCAGTTAATCTACCCTTGATTTACCCGAATATCGAAGACCACGTTAAAACCATCATAAAGCATAAGGTGCCTATTGTGTTTACATCTGCAGGTAATCCAAAAACTTGGACTCCATTACTGAAAGAAGCAGATTGTAAGGTTGTACATGTTGTATCCAGCGCAAAATTTGCTCAAAAAGCAGAGGCAGCTGGAGTAGATGCTCTTGTTGCCGAAGGTTTTGAAGCTGGCGGGCACAATGGGCGAGAAGAAACGACCACTTTGGTATTAATTCCGCATGTGGTAAACGCTGTGAGTATTCCGGTAATTGCTGCTGGAGGAATTGGTACAGGTGAAGGCATATTAGCCGCTTTTGCGCTTGGAGCAGAGGGTGTTCAAATTGGTTCTCGGTTCGCTGCGACAAAAGAATCTTCAGCACACGATAACTTTAAACAGACTATTGTAAACGTAAAAGAAGGAGAAACTGAATTGACCCTAAAAGAATTGACTCCTGTTAGATTGATAAAGAATGAGTTCTATGATAAAGTACAAGACATGTATAGTAAAGGTGCTGTAAAAGAACAATTGGCAGAATTGTTGGGAAGAGGGAGAGCGAAGAAAGGGATGTTTGAGGGCGATTTAAAGGAAGGAGAACTTGAAATTGGTCAGGTTGCCGCGCTCATCAATGATGTGCCAACTGCCAGTGAAGTTTTTGAAAGGTTATTGGAAGAATACCGAGAGGCAAAGAAAAAATTGGATTTGGCGAACCTTTAAAATGATTTCACGTCTTATTCGTTAGCATTACAATGAGGTTATTTTTAATAACGCTTCTGTTTTTATTTTCTCACTTGGCACAAGCAATTGTACTGCCGCCAGAAGTGAGGTGCATACAATCCAACATTGCAGGGCAGGTTACGGTTATCTGGATTCCGCCAGTAGACCCATTGAATGAATTTGTCGAATATAGAATTTCTTACAGCCAAAATATCAATGGACCTTACCTCACTCAAACCTTGGCGGGTATTGCTAATAATAGCTTTACCATTACCACATCAAATGCCAATCCTGTTTATGTATTTGTACAATCCATTTACGATCCTCTCAATCCCCAGGCAAGTGCATCAAGCGATACGCTAAGTACCATAATCCCTAACCTCTCAAATGTTACAGATACAACTGCCCATGTTCAGTGGACACCATTTTTGTGGCCATTGTTACCAACAGTTAATGCTAATTACGATGTCAAACGTGCCATAGGAATAGGTTCACCATTTTTTACAATTGGCACTTTTTCTAGCGCAATGCAAAATCCTCTTTATCAAGATGATTTCAAGCTGTGTTCAGATTCGGTTTATTACCAGATAGAACTTCAAGATGCCAGTGGTTGTATCAGTATTTCTAATCCAGTACAAGAGCTTGCTCAAGATGTCTACGCACCAGTGATTCCGAACTTCGATTCTGTATCGGTTGATTCACTCACTGACCATCCAGTACTTGGCTGGAACCCGAGTAAAAGCAATGATACAAGAGGATATTTAATTTATTATAGAGACCCTTTTAGTGGGCAATGGGTATTTATTGATACGGTGATGGGGAGACTCAATACCAGTTTTATGGATACAATGGTTTCGGCAAGAAACCAATATCAACAGTATGCAGTTGCTGCTTTTGATAGTTGTTTGAACCCCAACACCAATTTGCCAAATATCAGTGCAACAGGCACGGAATATAGAACCATAGAAGCACAATTGCTACCCAATTTGTGCGAAGCTACCTTGACGATTGAATGGAACAAGTATGTCAATTGGACAACGCTCGCGAGCTACAATATTTGGGTAAGGGAAGACTCAGGAGCATACTATTTGGCTGGAGCGGTAGACACAAGCATCAACTCTTTTACGCTAGATAATATTGATTCTGAGACTGAATATTGCATTAAAATTCAAGCTTATGATTCTGTCGAGAATCGAACTTCATCATCAACCATTTATTGCATTGCTTTTAACAATATTATTGCGCCAAATCCACACTATATCCGTGAAGCTACCGTAAATGGGAGGGCTGTCGAAGTCACTGTTTTTACAGATATTTCCTTCCCATTTGGTTTTTACGCTTTGGAAAGGGCGCTTAATCCCGATGGTGTTTTCTTTGAGGTAGACCGAGAAAGTGAACCAGCCGATTCTCTCTTTACCCTCTTTGATCCTTCGGCATTTGTAAATGAACACGGTTACAGCTATCGAGTGACTGTTTTCGATACTTGTGGACAACCGATGTTTTCATCCAATTTAGGTACATCTATTCATCTCAAAGCGGCTATGGATGAGGATAATTCAGTAGTGAGTCTAAACTGGAATAGTTATACAGATTGGAGGTTCACAGGAGTTGAAAAATATGAATTATGGAGGTCTTTCAATGGGGTTATTGAGAACAACCCACTTACCGTTACTAGCGATACCTCGTTTATCGACACTTTAGACTTAGCAATTGACAAAGGTTCACCCATTTGTTATTTTGTGTTGGCTTATGAAAATTCTGGCAATCCATATGGATTTAAGGCGATTTCAAGGTCCAACAATGATTGTGTTACCTCTAACCCTAAACTCTATATTCCAAATGCCTTTACTCCTAATGGTGCTAACCCCATTTTTAAACCGGTGATCATTTGGCAAAATCAAAGCGAGTATCTCCTTCAAATCTTTAA
>CBFHSD010000066.1:3812-8862 GCA_965658375.1 Salibacteraceae bacterium | reverse complement strand
TCTTCCACTTTTCACCTTCCCATGGCTCATCTGGTTTTTAATCTCTGTGGTGCTTACCTACCTCATTTACCCTGTTGTACCATTTAACCTTCAACCTCTTCTCATTTGCCTTGCCATCATCCCCCTTTTCATTATAGGTTTCAAAATTGTTATTCCAGAGCTTCGACTTCCTTTAATCATCATCATCATTTTATACGTTATTGATCAGATTTTTCAAATCATTGGCAGCGCGTATGGTTTTGACAGGTGGATTATGCTTGTAGAAAGTTTGGGTGGCTTGGCGGCCACATATCTTGTTTTCAAGCACCGTAAAAAAGCCCACAAATACAACAGTTCTTTTTGGCATTTTTTAAGTCAAGCATCTCCCGTATTAGTTGTTCTTATGTTCTTATCTGTGCTATTGCAAATTTTCGGGTACGTTGGGTTCTCGCAAATCATTGCCAGCATTATCGTTTACTCTTTTGTATCAGGCTTAATTGCTGTGATCTTGTTTAGGGTCTCTTATGGCATTCTCTTTTTCATTTTAACAGACAGTTTTGTTTCAAGGCTAAAGTCTGTTCAAAAAGAACGCATTGTTATTCTCAAAAGGCTTTCGCAGGTGCTCTTATTAATCTTGTCTTGGGCATGGCTAAGATCTATTTTAAGAAAAGCAATGATTGCCCAACCACTCAACCAAATGTGGTTAGACTTTTATACGCAAGAATATAACTACGGAGAACTCAGCTTTTCTATTCAACAGTTTGCGCAATTCATTTTCGTTTTTCTAGGAGCTATTCTTATCTCTAACATTATAAGAGCCTTATTACAAGAAGATTTACTCTTGTCTTTGAGCCTTAAACGAGGCGTACCCAAAGCCATTGCCATGATGACTAAATACAGCATTGTGGTTCTTGGTTTTTTCTTAGCGGTATCGTCTTTAGGAGTTGGTTTAGACAAGCTAGGTTTCTTAGCCGGTGGTTTAGGAGTTGGTATTGGTTTTGGTTTGCAAAACATTGTAGCCAATTTTATAAGCGGGCTCATTCTCATTTTTGAAAGACCCATTCACGAAGGTGATATTATTGCTGCTGGAACTACAGAAGGAACCGTTAAAGTAATTGGTTTAAGAAGTTGCACCGTGCGCTCTTGGGATGGCGCAGAGGTGATCATCCCGAATCAAGAATTTATTAGCGGAAGAGTAACCAACTGGACGCTTTCTGATTCCAATCGCAGAAGAGAACTGATGGTTACCACCAAACTAGAAGCAAATCCCGATGAAGTTTTACTTAGAATACAAGAATTGATTGCGGCCAAAGACACTGTTTTAAAGAACCCTGCACCCATGGCACTTTACCTTGGCTCCTCTGACTATGCACATCAGTTTAGAGTACTTTTCTGGTTGAATAAAAACCCGGTTGAAACCACCTCTGAAGTACAATTAGAAGTGTATCAAATATTGGAAGAAATGGGTATTGCCAATCCAATTCCAAAACGTGAGATTACAGAAAGTAAGAAGAAAGAAGATTGATGCGAATACGGCTCACTACTTTTTCCCCTTGCTTCTTGATTGTATAAATAGACAATAAAGAATTGCACATGAGCGTTTTACCTTTATCAATCTCTAAAAATATTTGCCTTTTGAAAAGCATACACGCTCTCTTAATTGTGCTCGTTTTTTCTAACACCAATTTCGCTCAAGAAGACATCTCTTCAAAGAAAATCCACAAAAATTTTAGCCCTATCAATGAAACACTCTTTGTTTCTAAGTGCGAAACCACAAATACAGATTACAGATTTTACCTCTCTGAATTGAAATCTAAAAAATCGAATGAAACTTATCAAGCTGCCATGTACGACTCTAGCGTTTGGGACAATGGAACTGCCTACATGGAACCGATGACGCAACTGTATTTCAGTCACCCAGCATACGATAACTCTCCTATTGTTGGGGTAAGTAAAGATAACGCTCAAGCATATTGTAAATGGCATACAGAATACCACAATACTCACCCGAAAAAGAAGTATGAAAAAGTCTTGTTTCGCTTGCCAACGCAAAAAGAATGGACGGTTGCAGCCAAAGGAAATGTAGTAAATGCACCTTACCCATGGAATGGTCAAGAAACTAGAAATGCCAAAGGATGCCACTTGGCCAATTTCAAGCCAGCATCACAAGAAAAGGAAAATTATTTCGATTTTATAGCAGACGGTTCCTTTCTTACAGCTCCTGTATACTCTTATTTTCCAAATGATTACGAATGCTTTAACATATCTGGAAATGTAGCAGAGATGGTGAGTGATGTAGACCATTCAGCCTTTGGCGGATCTTGGAATACTACAGAAGACTACTTGGTTGTTGCTCCAGAACCCAAAGCTACCCCATACGAAGACCAAAGCTGGGATGTTGGCTTTCGGGTGTTCATGGAAATAATTGAAGAATGAGAAAGCTCTTCTTCTCCGCATTTGGGGTGTTCTTTCTTCTCTTATCTGCCTCCTGGATTTTGAATGATTTCAAAGCCGAACAACTGCGCTATAAAAGAGTGCGCGAAGCCTATACCGAGAAAGAAACAAATGTTAAAGCAGTGTTGGAAAAACATAACATTGAGCAAGGGAAGTTAACGGTCTACATCAGAGCTTTTAAAGAAGAAGGGCTGCTTGAGTTATGGGGAAAAAACAACAGCGATAAGACCTACCAACTGCTAGAAACAATAGCTATCTGTGAATCATCTGGTCAATTGGGTCCCAAAAGAAAACAAGGCGACCGCCAAGTGCCTGAAGGTTTTTACCACATAGATCGTTTCAATCCTACGAGTAATTTTTACCTTTCATTGGGGATCAATTATCCCAATAAATCAGACCGAATACTGGGCCATAAACAAAGTCTTGGTGGAGACATTTTCATTCATGGTAAGTGTGTCACTATCGGGTGTATTCCCATCACCAACACCCACATTCAAACGGTTTACTTGTATTGTGTAGAAGCCAAGAACAATGGACAGCAAAGTATACCGGTTACTATTTTTCCTTTTGTACCCAGCCAAGAAAATATGAAAACACATGGTACGGCTCAGTACCAAGAATTCAGGCCTCTTTGGAGTTCTTTAATGGAGGCCCATACCTATTTTATGACACACAAATCGCTTCCTAGCATTGGGTTTAACAAAGACGGAAGCCATACGATCTACTAAAGCTCATGATGAAAAAACTGCCCAAGGCTCTTATACTCTAACGTTTTTTCATGGCCTTTGTGCTTGTGGCTTTGAGCCAAGTGCACCTCACCCGCCAGTCCGTTGGACTGACATTTTATAAATGAAATTAAATCACAGCCAACGGCTGGCTAATCAACCAGTGCCAATCGAAAAATTGTACCTTTCTAGCCGCACCGCTCATAGCCAAAACGTTGGCGGTAATTAAAAATTATGACACAAGAATTCTACAAGTTTGACGCAAAAATCAGTTATGGAAGGAGTTCAGTTACAATCGAGGCTGATACAGAATTTGATACTCTAGCTCATATTGACAAATCAAGTGAACTTTTAAAAAAGAATTCATTCAGAGTGATTAAAGGAAAAAAATGGCTTGATATTTTACCTTTCAACAATTCAACACATTTTGCAATCTCAGATAGGTTCAAACAAATTATTGATGACAACAATCTGACAGGATTAAAAACCTTTCCTATTTCAATTCAAGGTCACACAGAGAAATGCTATAACGCACTAATCATAACTTCAATTGCGGGAGCAATTCAAAATCTCGAACAATTGAATAATTATGAAGAAGAGAATATAAGGTTTGACCTTGACACTTGGGATGGTTCGGACTTTTTTACGTTAAAGGATACGTTAATTTTTGCGTGTACAAAACAAGTAGCTGAATTATTAAAAAAACACAAACTTACCAATCTTGAAATTGAAGAATTGTAAAAACTGCCCCCAACAAAACCTAAACAGCATTAAAACTCATTTTAGCCAAACAGTTAGGCACAACAAATAGAATAAATTGTGAAAAAATCTAAAGTAATACCAAAATTATCTAATGCTCTATTATCCGAAGAGAGGAAAAAGGAAATAGAAAAATTTACGTTGGTCATAGCTATTACTAGTTACTTAATTCACTTAATCATAATATTGCTAAACATTCAAGGAATAATTGACATTGAACAAAAATTCTTTAAGAATCCAATAGCTGCCATATATACTCCATTTTCTTTCATTTTGATATTTGAAGTATTTCTACTCGTTTATTATCTGCCTAAGTCCATTACCGCTTACATAGGAAAACAGTACGAAATAATTACCCTGATTGTGATAAGAAAAATTTTCAAAGATTTAGCTTATGTCGAGTTAGATTCAAATTGGTTTCAAAACAAAGATGATTTACAATTTACAATAGATGTTTTAACGTCATTGATATTGTTCTTTGTAATATATCTTTTCTACAATGTAATCCGAAAGAGAGAATATATTTCAATAAACCAACCTAATGAACGAGGAGAAAGTATTAAAAAATTTGTACAATTAAAACAACTTTTGGCAATTATTCTTGTACCAATATTATTTGTTTTTGCAGCTTATTCATTGATAAAGTGGGGTATAATTACTACTAAAGACTTTTCTAATGGGATATTAGAATTTACAAACATAAACAATGTATTTTTCGATGAGTTCTTTAATATTTTAATAATTATTGATGTATTATTACTGTTAGCTTCTTTCTTTTATTCTGACAAATTTTACAAAATCATGCGAAACTCAGGATTCGTAATATCAACTATTCTAATAAAAGTTTCATTCTCTTCAGTCGGGATTATAGGTAATATTCTGATAATTAGTTCTGTGATATTTGGCTATTTAATGCTAATAATCCATAATTTATATGAAAAGAATGCTGTGCCTAACAAAGACTAAAACGGCAATAGTCCCTATGCTGGGCTACTGCGTTTAGCCAAACCATTAGCTACCAACTGAATCAAACTAAAAACATTAAAAAAATGACTAATGAACGATTACAAAAATCAGTGCTCTTGATTACGGCTATTGGATTAGTTCCAATCGCTTTAGGATATGGTTTTATA
>CBFHSD010000066.1:0-3713 GCA_965658375.1 Salibacteraceae bacterium | reverse complement strand
CCAGAAAAAACCTTGACGCTTCTGTATGGTTTTGATGTCAGCAGTGTAAACCTAAAACATATTATGAGAGCCGTAATGGGTATATATTTCGGTCAAGTCTTTATATGGATTCTCGGATTTTCTAAGCCTATTATAAGAAGACCTGCCATGTACTGTTTGGTTGTTTTTGTATTGGGCGTAGCTGGAGGAAGAATGATCAGTTTTATAGTAGATGGAATGTCTCATTGGTCATTTACTGTTTACCTGATTCTAGAATTAATCATCGGACTCTTTGGATTGAAATTGATTGTAACAGAGAAAAAAACCAAAATAAGTCAGTAGCTAACAACGCATATAGCTTATGGCGCGTGATCGGCTACCAGCAAGGTTTTCGCTCCTTAGCCAGGTTTGGTTTCGGTGGACAGGAAAGTGGTTCGAAACCGCCATATGCCATAGCCCAACCGTTGTGTGCAATTAAAAACCAAAAAGTATACATCAAAAGAAAATCTGTATAAGACGGGGAATCTACTCCGTACTGATCTTTGTATCAACAAAGTAAAATAGAGATGAGCACAAAAAATCCTTTCGGAAAAAAGGGCTGGACACCCGACAGAATGAAATCACAAAAAGGAAAAACCTTTGTGATAACAGGCACCACCAGCGGCACTGGTTTTGAAGCAACTCGCATTCTTTTATCTAAAGATGCAAAAGTTGTGATGCTAAATCGCAACCCTAAAAAAGCGACAGCCACCATTGCAGCACTAAAAGAAAAACTAGGTAAGGAAATAGATGTCGTTAACATCACTATGGACTTGGGTGATCAGGCTTCTGTTATAAAAGCAGCAGCCGAAGTTCTTGAAAAAGCAAATCGCATAGACGCTTTAATGTGCAATGGTGCCATTGCTCAAACTCCCACAAGAGAACTAACCAAAGAAGGTTGGGAATTGCAAATGGGTGTGAATTACTTTGGACACTTCTCACTTCAGGCAATGTTATTTCCCTTAATTGAAAAATCAAAAGGCCGCATTGTAACTGTAGGTAGCATGGGCTATGATATGGGTATTAAAACCATCAAGTTTGACGATTTGAATTGGGAAAAAGATTATACGCCAAATAATGCCTATAGCCAAAGCAAACTAGCGCAAATCATGTCAGTGTACGAGTTAAATGACAGATTAAAAGCCGATGGAAAAACCGATGTAAAAGCCTACGCCTGTCATCCAGGTTCTTCTAGAACTTCTTTGATTGCAACCAACGGTAGCTTCATGATGAAAATAATTTTTGGAATCATGAAATTAACACCACTTACACAGCCAGCTGAAAATGGAGCTTACCCAGAATTGATGTGTGCGACCGAGCCTGGCTTAGATGAGAACGCATTTTATGGCCCAAGAGGAAGAAGTAATTGGGTAGGTCCAGTAGGTCCACACGAAATTAAGTCGCACGCCAAGGACAAAGCAGTAATGCAAAGATTATGGAACTTATCTGAAAAAGAAACAGGCATAAGCTGGAATCTTTAAATTAGAAAACGTAAAATCGTTGGAAATGGACATACTAAAAACAGCCACAGATTGGGCAAAAGCAGAACTCGTTTCTACACCATTTTTCGCCATAGCGGGATTGGTATTGATCGCCATAAGCATTGGTTTTTGGCAAGTGGGCAAAACCGATTTAGCCAAAGCCTATATCATTCCTGCGTTGGTAGCAGGCATCCTGTTAGTGCTTATTGGAGCCGGACTATTCTTTACCAATAAAAACAGAATAACTCAGTTTGAAACAGCCTACAAGGCAGATACCTCAGCATTTATCACTTCAGAATTAGAGCGTTCAGAAGCCACTTTGAAAGAATACAAAAACATCGTTTTCACTGCTATTCCTATCATTATTGCGGTTTGCGCTGTGGTACTTTTCTTTGCAGATGCACCTATTTGGCGCGCCAGTATGATTACCAGTATTGCCATGCTTGCGGTGATTATGCTTATTGATGGCTTGGCACACGCGCGTATTGCCGAGTACAACCAGCAATTAATTCAAGCTCAAAAAGAAATTCAGAAGTAAAATGCGGCACTTTAAAACACTTTCAACCTATTTAGAATATCTGGAGCTTCCTCGCCCAGAGCACCCAATGATTGGCTTGTTTACTGCTATGAGCGATGGTTTTTTGCCTTGCCTCAAAGAAAGTTCACCTCCCATCACCAACGATTGCTACACCATTAGCTTTAAGAAAATTATAAAGGGAGATTTGACCTACGGTCGCACTAAATACGATTTCACTAATGGTGCCTTGTTTTTTATCGCTCCAAGGCAAGTGCTACAGTGGGAAAATACTGCAGTGTTTGAGCAAAAAGGGTTTTCGATCAATTTTCATGAAGACTTTTTGAAAGGGACAGAGTTGGCTCAGGATATTAAGAAGTATGGATTTTTTTCATATTCGGCCAACGAAGCCCTTCACTTATCACCGAAGGAAGAAAAGCAAATTGAGTTGATCATTCAAAACATTGAACTTGAATATCAGAACAATCAAGACTCATTTAGCAAGGATATTATCCTTTCACACCTCAGCACTTTGTTGAAATATGCACAACGATTTTATGAAAGACAATTCATTAACAGAACAGAGCTTTCAAATGACTTGCTAGAGCAGTTCAGGCAGCAATTGGAAAAATGTTTTGACTCTGGCCAGCTTAAGGAAAATGGCATTCCGAGCATTGAACAAATTGCAGAACATCTTTCGGTTTCGCAGCGCTACTTAAGCGATACCCTAAAAAAAGAAACAGGTAAAACCAGCACCGAGCACCTTCAATTGTATTTGATAGACGAGGCCAAAAACATACTGCTTGATCCCCAAAAAACTGTATCTGAAGTCGCATATGAATTGGGGTTTGAATACCCGCCATATTTTTCTAGGCTATTCAAAAAGAAAGAAGGCATAAGCCCAACAGAGTATAGAGAAAAGTATAAGATGAACTAATCTCATGGACTACCAAGCTTTAAAAATAGAAGAAGAAAATAACTACACACAACAACACTATACGCAATGCCCCTTCGGGAAACTGCTTCAATACAGTTACGTGAAGTTTTAGATTACTGGAATAAGCGTAACAACTCTGCATCATTTTTAAAAAAGCTTATCGACAGAATTAGTTCTAATCTATAAGGAATCAAGAGGTATCCTGATTCTTGTCCTGAAACAAATATTGTTGACGTTAAAGTCTCAGCTTTAGGTCACTACAGTATCTTTTATTATGACTCAGACTCTGAAATTGTAATAGTTTCATTCTGGGACAATAGGCAAGACCCCGAAAAACTGAAAACCTTACTTAATAAAACGCATGGTAACAAAGGTTATTAGCAATGCCATCAGCACCCCAAATGCCATAGAAGAAATGCATCTCAAAAATGAATATTGACTGATGGATTACAATGCATGCTTGATTAAGTCATTCTTCGCAAAGCATAAAAAAAGCCACCTGTCGATTGACAGATGGCTTTCTCATCGTTAAAAACCTAAAAAATTCGTTACGCTTCTGCCTTATTCAGTAGCTCTTTATTGATCACTTCTAAAAGTGCTTCTTTCGGCAGTGCCCCCGCTTGCATCATTGGTTGTGCGCTATTGACTGGCACAAACAACAAACTAGGTATTGAGCGTATTCCAAAAGCCGCAGACAACTCTGCCTCTACCTCTGTATCTACCTTATAAATCGTGATTTGATCTCCCAATTCTTGGGCAATTT
>CBFHSD010000065.1:0-8908 GCA_965658375.1 Salibacteraceae bacterium | reverse complement strand
CACTTTTACACCTCTGTGGTAAAGGGATTCGATGTCTTTATTCAGTTTAGAGATGATGGGGAGCCATCTCAAGAATGCTTTTTCAGGGATGCGTTGAGCCTCACGAATGAAAAGCTTTCTAGAAGGGGCGTGGTTTTTCTTTGGAAGAATGATCCAAGCGAATAGTTCGTATAAATAACGGAAGGGAAGGATGCGAGCCAGTAGGTTCGCGCTATTTACCAGGAATCGAATTTTAAGCGATAAGCCAAATACGCCACCGGCAAGAATTACGCTTCTCATTCTTTCTGGAGCATGCATTTCTATATGCTGAATGATCATGCTACCCATGGAAACTCCCATGAAATGTGCTTTTCCAATCTGAAGGTGATCCATCAAAGTAATCACATCTTTGGAAAGGTCTCTCAGTTCGAACTGAGAGAGTTCTTCATTGAACTGGGAATCTCCGTGATCCCTTAAATCTAAAAGTAGAAGGTTGAAATGATCTTTGAAATAGTCTATTTGTTTGTACCAAGAGCGCATGCTACCTCCAGCTCCATGGATCAAAATCATCCAATGTTTCTGCTCAGATAGCCTGTGAATTTTATGGTTCAGTAATTCCATTTCATAAAAAAAAGGTCCATTAAAGGACCTTTAGATTTTATAGATAATGCTTTAATAAATTTGAGTTTGCCTTTTTACGTAGGCTCCTCAATGCTTTTTCTCTAATCTGACGAATACGCTCTCTAGTGAGTCCTAAGCTATTCGCTATTTCTTCTAAGGTCATTGGCGTTTCGCCATTTAAACCGAAGGATAATCTAACAACATCTGCTTCTCTTTGCTTGAGAGAAACCAATACACGTTCAATATCACGGCAAAGTGATTCTCTCATCAATGTATCAACGGGGCTGCTTGAGTTTCCGTTAGAAAGAACGTTCAATAAACTATTTTCTTCACCTTCAATCAAAGGCGCATCTACAGATACTTGCTTTTGTGAGTATGTGAAAAGATCGGCTACATTGCTCGAAGATGATTCTAGCAATTCAGCGATTTCTTCGTTTGATGGAGCTCTTTCATGCTCTTGCTCTAGCTTTGAAAATGCATTTGCAATTTTTTGAATGGCACTCACCTTATTCAAAGGAAGACGAACAACTCTTGAATTTTCTGCAATGGCTTGCATAATGCTTTGGCGAATCCACCAAACAGCATATGAAATGAATTTGAAACCCTTTGTTTCATCAAATCTTTTCGCTGCGGTAATCAAACCAATATTCCCTTCTGCAATTAAATCTTCTAGGGTTAAACCATGACCCTGGTATTGCTTAGCAACAGAAATTACGAAACGTAAGTTGGCATTTACAAGTCTATTTAATGCAGCTTCATCACCTTGTTTGATTCTAACCGCTAATGCAACTTCCTCTTCAGGTGTTACCATTTCTTCTTTAGAAACATCACTGAGGTACTTATCTATGGATTTACTATCTCTATTAGTAAGCTGCTTTGTGATTTTTAATTGACGCATAGACTTTAAATTTGGTTTAGCCCCTCAATATAATAAAATTTAAGAGTGGCTCTGCATTGTTATCAACGCATTATTCTATAATCTGTTTCAAAACGGGCTGCAAAAGTACGTAGAATTTTAACCCGAGTAAAGAGGTAGATTCCATTTAGAACAGTATTCTAAGTAAAGATGGATTCATTTCTTTGCAGCTTCTAACGAATTTTTAAGTGCTTAGTATGTTCGAAATGAATTTGAAGTCGAAAAAAATTACAGTTGTAGGGAAGGTGCAAGGTGTTTTCTTCAGGAAAAACACTTTAGAAAAAGCGCTGCAAATTGGTTTGAAAGGCAATGTGAGAAATCAGAATGATGGCAGTGTTTTCATTCAAGCAACGGGTAGTGATGAACAAATCAAAGAGTTGATTACTTGGTGCCACATTGGTAGTCCAAATAGTGCTGTTGATGAGGTTTTGGTAGAGGAAATTCCAATCAAAGAATTTCCTGACTTTGCTATTGTTTACGCTTAAGCCGAGTGCAATTCTAATAAAGTTACTTCTGGTTTGATGCCAACTCTTCCTGGGAATCCGATGTAACCGAACCCTCGGTTTACATATAAGTATTGATCTTTTTCTTGGTATAAGCCAGCCCATTTTGGATACTTGTATTTTACGGGGCTCCATTTGATGTTGCCAAGCTCTACGCCAAATTGCATTCCATGTGTGTGACCGCTCAGTGTAATATTTACATCTGGATGTTCTTTCTTGACAACACTATCCCAGTGGCTTGGGTCGTGAGACATGAGGATTTGAAAGTCTTTTGCCGAAGTATTGTTGCTCTTGGCAACTTGCACATCTCCTTTTTGAGGGAAGGGAGGAACGCCCCAATTTTCTACACCAAGAATAGTAATAGACTCGTTGTTGATGGTGATTTTCTCATTCTCATTCAAAAGCAAACGGAAGCCCATTTCTTCATGAATTTCATGGAGCCTTTGGTGATTGGCTTGTGCCTCTTGTTCTGAAGCGTACTTACCATAACTCCCGTAATCGTGGTTCCCTAAAACAGAGAACTTCCCGTATTTGGCTTTTAGTTTTTTAAATGCCGGAATCCAAGGTTCCGCTTCAGAAGCGTAATTGTTTACAAGGTCGCCAGTAAAAAGAATCACATCCGGGTTCAAGTCGTTCACCTTTTGAATGCCTTCTTCTACCCGTTCAAACTTTTCGAAGAAGCTTCCTAGATGCGCATCAGAGAGTTGAACCACTTTTAAGCCATCAAAGCTTTTGGGTAAATCTGCAAAGCTGAGTTTTTGCTTTCTTACGGTAAAGTCAAATCTTCCTTGAATCATCCCATATGCAATGCTGACAAAAGGGATGGCTGCAACAATGGCTCCTGTTTGATAAATGAATTGAAGTCTGGAGATTTGCTCTCCAGTATTTTCTGTACCAGAACTTGAGCCAACTTTTGCATATGCCCATTTCCCTAAATAAATGAGGTCATCTATCAATTCAAAACCGATGAAAACGAATTTCGGAACATAGATCAAGACCATGATTCCAAACAAGTAGAAAAAGGGCTTGTAATTGGTGTTTTGGCTTTGTGAAGAAATGTTGAGCGAGATATATAAAGAACCAAGTATAAAAAGTACCAAAACCATCCAGTGACCGTAAAACAGCACTTTTCGGGTAATGGGTTCCCAGTCTTGGGCTAAAGTGTGCAAACCTTTGTAGGTGTAGAGGTCAATGAAAAGAAAGATGATGGTGATTACGATAACTCTTGTTAGCATGTTGCGCGATTATTGGACAATGAACGTTTGCTATCGGTATTGGTTCGATTACACCTCTCCTTTTTTAATGCGGTAGCGTTTGTACCACTTCACAATAAGCATCATTACCACCCCAAAAGCAATTAAACCGGCTAAGCCATAAAGCCAGCCTTGGGTATTCTTGAGAACAATGAGAAATACTATTCCAAATAGCAGGAGGGTGGCTACCTCATTCCACATGCGCAGTTTGGTAGACGACCAAGTGAAACTGTTTGTTTTTAATTTTTTTAGAATGTAGCCGCAGTAGAAATGATAGACATAAAGCAAAGCAACAAGGCTGAGTTTTAAATGCATAAAGCCTAAGTTTTTAAGAACTTTTGGGTCTAGCCATCCGTAGAGGTGCATGAGGTAAAAAGCGAGGAAAAAGGTGAGTACGGCACTGGGTTGTGTGATGATATTCCACAAGCGGCCTTCCATGATTTGGTATTGGGCTGTTAAAATGCTGCGTTCTGGTTCTTCTTTTTCCAACGCTTCTACATGGTAAATGAAAAGCCTGACGATGTAGAAAAGGCCTGCAAACCAGGTAATGACAAAAATGATGTGCAGTGCTTTGATGTATAGTTCCATGCATTAAGAATTATGACAAAAGTAGGTTTCTAAGAGAACAGCATTGTCATACTTTCGTTATATCAACTGATGAAGATGAAAGCAAAAACTCCAAAAGAATCTTTAACCACCTCTACTCATATTGTATTGCCAAATGATGCCAATACTTTAGGGAATTTAATGGGAGGAAAATTGTTGCATTGGATGGATGAGGCCGCAGCTGTTTGCGCCCATCGCCATGCAGAGCGCGTAGTAGTAACTGCAAGCGTAAATAATGTGGCGTTCAATCATCCGATTAAGGTAGGCGACTTTGTAACCCTTGAGGCAACAGTAAGCAGGGCTTTTTCTACCAGTATGGAAGTGTTTATTGAGGTGATGGTAGATGATCACAGGACAAATGAACGCGTAAAATGCAACGAGGCCATTTATACTTTTGTGGCTATTGATCAATTGGGGAAACCCATTCATATTCCGGCATTAGAGCCAGAAACGGAGGTGGAAAAAACGCGCTTTCAAAATGCATTGCAGCGCAAACAGTTGTCTTTGGTATTGAGCGGGAAAATGAAACCGGAAGATGCCAGTGAAATTGTGAACTTATTTAAGTAGAGGCGATTTCTCAAAAAGTGCTTTTGCCTTTTCTGCAATGACTTGAACGTCTATTTGATCCATTCCAGTAAACTCTTTTTTGTACCACTGCTTGTTGCCGAGTTTACTGTAAGGCCTGTTTTTTACTCCTTGAGGTTCAAAAATTTCAGATCCTTCTCTAGGTAAATAAGGGTACATGCCAAATTCAGGTACGGTAGCTCCCCACAAACTCAAAACAGGTTTTTTCAATGCAGCACCAATATGCATTATTCCTGTATCGTGGGCAATGAGCACCTTTGATTGCTTTACAATAGAAGCACTTTGGTTGAGGTTAAATGCACCACATGCATTCCAAATGTCAGGACCCGATTGGGCAATTTCATCACCTCGTGCTTCATCTTCTTTTCCTCCTATCAAAGCAACGGGGTGTGGTATTTTTTCGAGTAGTTGAATGATTTTATTAGTGGGGAGAATTTTTCCTTGATGCTGCCCGCCAATGCCATAGCTGATAAAGCCCGAATGCAAAAAACTCGGCACCTCTTTCAACTTTACTTCATCTTTTTCAGGGATGAAGTAATCCAAACCCTCTCGGTCGTTCTTAATTTTAAAAGCCTTAGTGGTTTCAAAATAGCGGTCCACAATATGCACATCCGGCATCACATTTTTTTTGGTGTTCACATACCACCACTTGTGAAGATTGTACTTTTTAAAAGTGAAGCTGAGTGCTTTTGTCGCTTTTTTGGCTTGTGAAGAGCGCAAGTTTTTGTGTAGGTCAAAAACATAGTCGTAATGCTCGTTTTCGAGTCCATCGGCCACTTCATTCACCTTTTTGTCAATGGAGTAGACCTTTTGAACGTAAGGATTGTTTTCTAGAATAAATGAAAAGCTCTTTTTGGTTAAAAAGTGAACCTCAACATCCCCCTGATTGAGTTGCTGTGCAATACACCGAACAACAGGAGTGGTAAGCACAATGTCGCCAATACTACTGAAACGAATGATCAGTACCTTAATCTTCATTCACGTAAGGCTTTTTGTAAAAGTTCATCTCCTTTAGGTATTTGTGAACCGGAGGAGTGAGCAGGTATTGCACGTCTTTGCCTTCTTCAATGGCCTTGCGGATAAGACTAGAAGAAATCTTCATAATGGGCGCGTTGATCAAGCGTATTTGGTGGTGCGAAAGAAAACGATTGTGTTTGCGAGAAATGCGTTCTTGTTCTTCTTCTGTCAAGGCGCGAGGGTATACATAGATTCTGTGCTTTTCTATGATTTGCTCAAAATTTCTCCACTTGTGAAGTGTTCTCAAGTTATCTTCTCCCATAATGAGCGCAAAGCGATGATCGGGGTATTTTTCTTCTAAAGCTACAAGTGTATTTACGGTGTAAGACGGTTTGGGGAGTTGAAATTCTATGTCGGTAACAGAAAGTAAAGGATTGCCTTCAATGCCCTCTTTTACCATAGATAAACGGTGGTAATCTTCCAGCAAATTGTGTCTTTTCTTCAATGGGTTTTGTGGGCTCACTACATACCACACTTGGTCTAAGGCGGTGTATTCTGCCATGTAGTTTCCAATAATTAAATGGCCTACATGTATGGGGTTAAAAGTGCCGAAGTACAGTCCTATGTTTTTTCCTTCTTTGTTCATGAGTGAAGAAAATTTTCGATGAGTTTAATAGCTTTTTTTTGAGCAGTTTTTAAGTCTTTGTTGAGCAGAACTTGGTCAAAATCAGAGGATTTTTCCATTTCTTCTTCGGCTTTGTTAAGGCGCATTTGAATTTTTTCTTCGGTTTCCGTTTGCCTCTGACGCAAGCGTTGCTCCAATGTTTCTTTATCGGGTGGCATAATGAAGATGGAAAGAGCTTTTTCGTTGAATTGACTTTTGAGGTTAAGCGCTCCAATCACATCAATATCAAAAATGACTGTTTTGCCCATTTTCCAAAGGCGCTCTACTTCACTTTTTAAAGTGCCGTAAAACTGGTTGGCGTAAACCTCTTCCCACTCTAAAAAAGCATCTTCTTTTATTTTCTGTTTAAAGCCTTCAACGCCCAAGAAGTAATAATCTTTTCCGTTCGCCTCTTTTCCTCTTGGTTCTCTACTCGTGGCAGAAATACTGAATGAAAGGTTTGGCATTTGTTCAAGTAAATGCCTGACTATGGTTGTTTTTCCTGCACCAGAGGGTGCAGCAACGATAATGAGTTTTTCTTGCATTACAACACGTTCAATACTTGTTCTTTTATTTTCTCAAGTTCGTCTTTCATTTGAACAACCGCTCGTTGTATTTCAGCATTGTTGGCTTTAGAACCAATGGTGTTGATTTCTCTTCCAATCTCTTGACCGATGAAGCCTAGTTTTTTACCCTGAGCGTTGCCGGCATTCATGGTTTCTAAGAAATAATCGCAGTGTGCTATAAGTCTTACTTTTTCTTCTGTGATGTCTAGTTTCTCGATGTAAAAAATGAGCTCTTGTTCTTGACGGTTCAGGTCTACACCATTTTCGCCAGATAGCTCTGTCAATACTTTATGGATGCGCTGTCTAATTCCTTCTAAGCGTGTGGGCTCAAACTTCTCAACCACTTTAAGGTTGTTTCTAATGAGTTCAATCCTCTTTTCAAAATCGGCAGCGAGTTTCTTTCCTTCATCAGATCTAAACTGATTCAGTTTTTCAATCCCCTCTTCTACCAAAGCTTTCAAGAAATCCCACTCTTCTGGCTTGAGTTCTTCTCGCACCTGCTGAAAAACATCAGGCATGCGTGTAATGGTGCTCAGCACATCGTTTGCGGGGATGTTTAAATCTTCAGAAAACGCAATGAGTTGTTGGAAATAGCTTTTGGCCAATGAGGCATTGAAAGAATGGTTTCCCACCTCTCCATTGTTCTCTACGTGAACACTTAACTCAATTTTCCCTCTTTTCAATTGGGCGAAAATCAGGTTTCTCAATTCCATTTCTTTCTCTTTGTACTGAGAAGGCATTCGAACAATAATGTCGCTCTGTTTGCTATTTAGGCTCTTCAGCTCAACGGTGATTTTTTTGTTGTCAAAAACTCCAGTTGCTTTTCCAAAACCGGTCATGCTATTTATCATATGCGCTTTTCTTGAGCGGCCAAAGTTAATGGAATGGGAAGAATGCTTGACCCCGAAGGGCAATGAGAAATCTAAACCTGCTTTTTAGGCTTGCTAACCAAATATACTCCCAAGAAGATGAGAACAGCGGCAAGCACTTTTTGTGCGGTGAGCTCATCTTTTTGAAGCAACAGAGCTATGAAGGAAGCGAGCAATGGTTGTGAGTAAATGTAGATGCTTACTGTTATTGGAGATAAGCGTTTGAGAGCGTAAGTGTTGAAGAGGTAAGCAATAAATGTGGTGCCAATGACTACAAAAGCTACTTGAGCGTATATGTGAGTAGGCATGGTGCTCCACTGTATTTGAGAGAACTCGTCCCATCCAAATGGCAGAACAAACGTAAAACCAATAAGAAATACCCATTTGATGACAGTGAGCGGCTGATACTTCATCATTAATGGTTTTACCAATACTAGATACACTCCGTAAGATGCCGCATTGATAAAGACCAAAAGATCTCCTAAATAGGTAGTGGAATTGAACGAGTTTGAAGATTTACTGAGGATGATGAGCAAGGCGCCTGTGATGCCAAGCCCAATGCCAACGAGTTTGTTTGTAGAAATGCGTTCGCGCAAAATGACAGAAGCGGTAATAAGCACCAATACCGGATTGGTAGTCATTATAATAGAGGCGTTAATGGGTCCCGTGATGGATAGCCCTTTGAAAAATAAGAGTTGGTTGATGGCTACTCCAAAAAGTGCGCACAAGGCGATACGCCCAAAATCTTTTTTCTCGATTTTTTCTGTTGACTTTAAGAAAGGAGAAAACAACCAAAAGAGCAGAGATGCTCCAATTGCTCGAACTAAAATAAATCCGAAGGGTTTTATGAATGTAGGCATTACCTCTTTGGCCACGGTGTAATTAATGCCGTAAATGAGGTTGGCGATAAACAAAGCCATGTGCGGTAATGCGGTATTCTTGTCAATTTTCACGCTGCAAAAGTAGATGCATTTAATTTTAATATTCACCTTTTGTGCGTTATCCAGATAAATATCTTTGCTCGTCTTAATGGATAAGGTAGAACAGATAAAAGCACCTGTTACTCAGGAGATGGAGACTTTTGAAGTGAAATTCAGAAACTCCATGAAGAGTAAGGTTTCTTTGGTAGATAAAATCATGCATTTTATCATCAAAAGGAAGGGGAAGCAGATACGTCCGCTTTTCGTGTTTCTTACCGCCAAAACCTTTGGACAAGTAAGCGAATCTACCTACAATGCAGCTTCACTCATAGAGTTGCTCCATACTGCTACTTTAGTGCATGATGATGTGGTTGATGATGCTTACGAGCGGAGAGGGTTCTTTAGCATCAATGCTTTGTGGAAGAATAAAGTAGCCGTTCTTGTGGGCGATTACCTGCTTTCTAAAGGA
>CBFHSD010000064.1:0-9200 GCA_965658375.1 Salibacteraceae bacterium | reverse complement strand
ATAGACCTGGTAAATACACCATTCTCCAAAATCAATTGACCATATTTGAGGCCATTGCCAGTGCTGGTGATTTGAATGTCGTGGCGAAACGAGATCAAGTTAAGGTTATTCGCCAGTATCCAAATGGAACGCGTATTCACGAAGTGAATTTGTTGGATCAAAGTATCATTTCTTCTCCATTTTATTTCATTCACCCGAATGATGTGATCTACGTGGAACCTTTAAAACAAAAAAGTTATGGGATTGGAACGGATGGTGCACAGTCGCTGACTTTAATTTTATCCTTAATCACAAGTACGCTTGTGATATTAGCTTACTTACAAAATTAATTTGATGAATCAAGATGAATTATCCAATTCGAATGGTTCCGATGAGTTAGACGTAAAACTACTTATTGGAAAGATTATTTCTCAATGGAAATTGATCATTATTTGTGTTTCTTTAGGTTTAGGAATTTCTTTCATAATCAATCGGTATGCAACGAATATTTATGAACTGTCTACAACCATTTATCTTCAAGTAGAGGAGAACCCTTTCTTATCGAATAATGTATCATTAGTCTTCAATTGGGGGAATAATGCGGATATTCTAGCACTTCAGAAAACTGTTTTAAGTAGTAGAACACATAATAAAAAGGTGATTGATAAACTAAATTTCGAAGTGGCGTACCGTGGAGAGGGAAGGCTAAAAACAGCTGATGAATATGGCGCGACTTTTATGACAGTGGAATTTGATAAGAGTCATCCACAACCTATTGGAATTGATTTTCAGTATAGAAGTGAGGAAGGAATGGTCCGAATCATTCCGATTTTGGACCGCCTGAAAGAAGAGGACCTCAAAGCCAAAGTGATGGTTTTTTCCACAAGTGAAATAGATGAAGTGGGCCTTGAAAAGATTGATGAACTGAACGGATTATTTCCTTTTGATGAGTGGATAGAGTCTGAATGCTTTAAAATCAGGTTCTTAAAAACTGGTTTGGAAACGAAAAGCACTGGTAGTCAATATTTTAAATTTCGAAATCCACAAAATATTTGGAAGTACTATTCCGAAAAAGTTAAGGTAGAACAAGTAGAGGATGATGGTCAAATATTGGAGTTAAGCATCAAAGGACCAAACAGAAAGGCTCTTGCGCTATATCTGAATAAGACCGTAGATGAACTAGTGAGGTATGAGCTATACCAAAAGAATTTAGTGGCCGAAAGTACTTTGGATTTTATTAATGGGCAGTTGAGCCTTGTAAGAGATACGCTGAAAAGTGCGGAAAAAGAGTTGAAGAACTTTAGAAGTCAAAATAAGATCCTAAGTTTAGATACAAAGTCGGAACGTTTGCTAGAAAAGTATTTAATTCTTGAGAATCAAATGGCTACAGTCGAATTGACGGAGAAATATTTCAATTACCTAGAGGGCTACTTGAAGGAGAATCAAAGTTATACTGATTTAGTAACTCCATCTTTAGTTGGGTTAGAAGAATCAATGGTTTCGGAATTGGTAAATAAGTTACTTCAATTGAGTTTTGAGTATGAAAAATTTACTTATTCAATGGAAGAGCAGAATCCACTGAAAGTTCAACTTAAGAGTGAAATTATACAAACAAGGAATTCTATTTTAGAAAGTCTCGAATCCGCCATTGAAAGTTTGGATATTCAAAAGATGGATGTTCAGGAACGTATAGATGACATCGAAAGTGAAATCTCAAGCCTACCCGAAACAGAACAAGCTTTCCTAAACATCAACAGGAAATATCAATTATCTGACAATCAATATACCTACTTACTGCAAAAACAAGCAGAAGTAGGCATTGTGAAAGCGTCAAACACTCCGAACACAAAAATTATTGATCGTGCAGAAGACATAGGTCAAAAGCCTATTGGTCCCAATAAATCAAGGAACTATTTATTGGGTATAATATTAGGGGTGTTATTTCCAGTGGGATTTACAATTCTAAAATATTTTTTAAATAATAAAGTTCAGGATAAAAAGGAAATTGAAAAATGTTTGGGAGTTTCAGTAATAGCGACAATTGGGCATTCCAATTACAGTTCAAATTTGGTGGTGCATGAAAATCCTAAATCATCAATATCGGAGGGGTTTAGGGCAGCACGTATGAATATCCCATATCTTAATTTGTCTAAGAGCAATAGAGATGAAGGAGATTGTATTCTGGTGACGAGTTCAGTTGGAGGCGAAGGGAAAACCTTCACAAGTATAAATTTATCTTTAGTTTATGCCCTCAGTGGTAAAAAGGTTGTTTTAATCGGAATGGATTTGAGAAAGCCAAAAATATTTAATGACTTCAATTTATCCAATGAGATTGGATTGACGAATTACCTCATTGGAAAAGTAGAGTCTCATGAAATTGTACAAACTACATTTGCAGACAACCTAGACGTTATTTCTGCAGGACCTATTCCCCCTAATCCTTCTGAACTATTAGAGGTAGATCGCTTGGAGATTTTACTAGATGAATTGAAGCTGAAATATGACGTGATTATTCTTGATACTCCCCCTATTGGTTTGGTTGCAGACGCTAATTTATTGACAAAGTATTCTGATGTGAACTTATTTGTGGTGAGACATAACTATACGTATCTTGATTTTTTAGAGTTTGTGGAAGATCAGTTTATTGGAAAGAATCAATCCAAGACTGGAGTAATCTATAATGATTTTCAAAACACAGAAGGCTATGGCTATGGCTATGGCTATGGCTATGGCTATGGCTATGGCTATGGCTATGGTTATGGTTATTTCGATGAGGACGATAAAAAGAAAAAGAATAAAAAGCTGAAGTTTTTTTAAGGATCTGCGAGAAAATGGGCTTTTTATTTCTTGGATGATTAAGAGATCGGTAATAGTTAAGTTATTCCTCCATTTGTTTTGATTTTTAAAAGACATTGAGTAAATTTGTTACTCAATGAAAGTCGCCATTTGGGAGTGACCGGGCGGAGCCATACCTACCCAAGCACACGAGTCGATAAATGCTAGAAACAATCATATCTTCCAAAACACGAATTAAACTGCTGCTCAAGTTTTTTTTAAATCCCAAAAGTAGCGCTTACCTGCGATCTTTGGAAGCAGAGTTTGGTGATAGTACGAATGCGATTCGGTTAGAGTTGAACCGTTTCGAAGTGGCGGGAATGTTGGAGTCATTGAGGTCTGGAAATCGAAAGGTATTTAAAGCGAATACAAAGCACCCACTGTTCAATGAGTTAAGGTCTTTGGTGTTGAAGCATACAGGGCTTGATACGATTGTTGAGCTCGTAGTCATGCGTCTTGGTCATCTAAAAAAAGTGTACCTGACGGGTGATTTGGCTCAAGGAAAAAATTCTGACATCATTGACTTGATTTTTATTGGGGACCCTGACCTAGTTTACTTGCATCAACTTATTCCTAAGGTTGAAGAGAAAATTAAAAGACGAATACGATATTTAATTTACTCGGAAAATGAGGCTCAAAATATTTCTTTTCCGGAACGAGGATATCTGTTGCTATGGCAAAAGTAAAATCAAAGAAGCAGAGGTATTGGACAGCATTTTATACGAAGCCTCGACATGAAAAACGAGCTGCAGATAGACTGACTAAAATGGGGTTTGAGATTTTTATGCCCATGACAGAGAATATGAAGCAGTGGAGCGACAGAAAAAAGAAAGTTTCTGAGCCATTGTTTAAGTCTTACTTGTTTGCGAAAGTTGATGAAAAGGAACGTTTAGGTATTTTGGAGGACAGCAGCATTGTAAGGAGTGTGTTTTGGCAAAAAAAACCTGTTGTAATAAGGGAGACGGAGATCGCAGCAATTAAAGAATTCTTAGGAGAGTTCCCTTCACTAAGTGTTCAAAATTGCACTTTTGTGAAGCACGAGGCTGTGAAAGTGAATGAAGGCGTTTTAACTGGTAAAACTGGCTTAATTCGAGAGAAAAGAGGTCGAAAATACTTAATAGAGATTGAACAACTGGGCATGGAGATCGTTGCTGAGGTTCATGAAAATTTGATTACCCCTTCAAATACTTAAATCAATGTCTAGGAAAATAACTGTTTTAGGATTAGGCTATGTGGGTCTTCCACTAGCTGTTGAGTTTGGGAAGAAGTATCCAACCGTTGGTTACGATATCAACGCACAGCGAGTTTCAGAATTAAGAAATGCGAAAGACCATACGCTGGAGGTGGCAGATGACTATTTGAAAGATGTGTTGGAGAACCATTCTTTTCAAGTGAGTGATCAATTGGAGGATATTGCTGATTCTAATGTGTATATCGTTACTGTACCAACTCCTACAGATAGAAACAATAGACCGGTTTTGACGCCTTTGATCAAAGCATCAGAAACGATAGGGAGTGTCCTTAAGAAAGGCGATATCGTGATTTACGAATCTACGGTTTATCCTGGCGTCACAGAAGATGAGTGCGTTCCAGTTTTAGAGAAGGCTTCTGGACTGAAATTTAATCAAGACTTTTTTGCAGGCTATTCACCAGAGCGAATCAATCCTGGGGATAAAGAGCATACCGTTACCAAAATTCTAAAAGTCACTTCTGGAAGCACACCTGAAATAGCCGAAGAAATTGATCAAATATACAAGTCAGTCATTGTAGCTGGAACGTTTAAGGCATCAAGCATAAAAGTTGCAGAAGCGGCCAAGGTGATTGAAAACAGTCAGCGAGATATTAACATCGCCTTTGTGAATGAGTTGTCTAAAATTTTCAATTTGCTGGGCATTGATACGGCTGAGGTGCTAGAAGCTGCGGGCACCAAATGGAATTTCTTGCCCTTTAAGCCTGGTTTAGTTGGCGGACACTGTATAGGGGTAGATCCTTATTACTTAGCCCAAAAAGCACAAGAGGTCGGGTATCATCCCGAAATCATTTTGGCAGGTAGACGTTTAAACGATGGAATGGGGCCATACGTGGCATCAGAAGTAGTGAAAACAATGATAGGGAAAGGGCAAACCGTTGCTAATTCTAAAATTCTTGTTTTGGGGATCACCTTCAAAGAGAATTGCCCCGATATCAGAAACACTCGTGTCATAGACATCATTCAAGAATTGAAAAGTTACCATTGCGAGCTAGATGTCTTTGATCCTTGGGCAAATCACGAAGAAGTAAAGAAAGAATTCTCATTGAACCTTGTAGATAGACCGGAAGCGAAGGGGTACAATGCGGTTGTCATGGCAGTCGCACATGATGAATTCAAGAATGAAAACATCAAAGAATGGTTGAGTTCAGACCAAGGTGTGATTTATGATGTAAAAGGCATATTGCCCAAAGAATTGGCTGATAAAAGACTGTAAGTTCCAAAAAATCACTGAAACCTAAACGCGAATAGATGAATGTACTGATAACAGGAGGAGCGGGCTTTATAGGCTCCCATGTGGTGCGCCAATTTGTCAGCACGTATCCTAATTATTCTATTGTCAATCTGGATAAACTGACTTATGCGGGTAATTTGGAAAACATTCAGGACATCGAGGGCGCATCAAACTATTCCTTTATTCAAGGAGATATATGCGATGAAGCTTTTATCTCAGCACTTTTTTCTAAACATCAATTTCATGCTGTTATTCATCTAGCAGCTGAATCACATGTCGATCGTTCCATTAGTGATCCTTTGAGCTTTGCAAAAACCAATGTGCTTGGAACCATGGTCTTGCTCAATGCCTTCAAGCAAATTCATCAAGACAATTGGGAGGGGAAACGCTTTTACCATATCAGCACTGATGAAGTGTATGGAGCGCTTGGTGAAGAGGGTTTATTTACAGAAACAACTCCTTATGACCCCAACTCCCCTTATTCAGCTTCCAAAGCAAGTTCAGATCACTTCGTTCGCGCCTATGGGGAAACTTATGGAATGCCTTATGTCATTTCAAATTGCTCGAACAATTACGGCCCCAACCAGTTTCCAGAAAAGTTAATTCCCTTATTCATCAACAATATTCTACAGAAAAAACCACTGCCTGTCTATGGCGATGGCAACTATACGAGAGATTGGTTATACGCACTAGATCACGCATTAGCGATTGATCAGGTCTTTCATTTTGGGGTAAATGGTGAAACCTATAATATTGGTGGATTCAATGAATGGAAGAATATTGACTTGGTAAGAGAACTTTGCAGACAAATGGACGAAGTTTTGGGAAATCCAGTAGGTACTTCAGAACAGCTTATTGCCTTTGTGAAAGACAGGCCTGGCCACGATTTGCGCTATGCCATTGATGCTTCTAAAATCAATCAAGAACTTGGTTGGAAACCGAGCGTCACATTTGAAGAAGGATTGCGAGAAACGATCAATTGGTACTTGAAGAATAATGCTTGGCTTTCTAAAGTGATTTCGGGAGAGTACAAGAATTACTATAAAAAGATGTACAAAAACCGTTAGCCATTTAATGAAATGGAGAAAGGAAAAAAAGTTTTAGTCACAGGTGGAGCTGGATTCATTGGAAGTAATCTAGTGGAAGCTCTGTTGAAAGATGAACGGGTAGAATTGGTTAGAATCTTGGATGATCTTTCAAATGGATATTTAGAGAATATTCTTGAGTTTGAAAACCATCCAAAGTATGAGTTCGTAAAAGGTGATATATCAGATTACCAAACTTGCTTGAGAGCTGCTGAAGGGATAAACCTAGTTAGTCATCAGGCCGCTTTGGGTTCTGTACCTCGGTCTATTGAAAACCCCATGAGATCCACAGAAGTGAATATTCTCGGAACGGTTAATTTATTACATGCTTGTGTTACCAATGAAGTTAATAGGATTGTTTTGGCATGCAGTTCGAGCACATATGGAGATCATCCTGGGCTTCCAAAAGTGGAAGATAGAATTGGTAAGCCATTGAGTCCTTATGCAGTGACCAAGTTTGCGGTGGAACAGTTTGCTGAAGTTTTTCAAAAAACCTATGGTCTTGATTTTATAGGGTTGAGGTATTTCAATATTTTCGGTCCAAAACAAAACCCAGATAATCCGTATGCTGCTGTGATTCCAATTTTTTGCAAAGCCTTTATTGAAGGAAAGGTTCCAACTATAAATGGTGACGGAGAAACAAGTCGTGACTTTACATTTGTAAAGAACGCCATTCAGGCAAACCTCAAAGCTCTTTTTACCACAAATCAAAAAGCGTTGAATCAAATTTACAATACAGCTTGTGGCGATCAAATTTCATTGAATGAAATGATAGCCTCATTGAATGAATTTAGTGGAAAAAATATCATTCCTATTTATGGTCCTGAGCGTCAAGGTGATGTGAAGCACAGTAATGCGGATATTTCAAAAATAAGATCACTCTTAGACTACAAGCCTGAAGTCTTTTTTAAGGAAGGTTTACAAGAGGTGCATACATGGTATCAGGAAACCAATAATCTGAATGAATAAAGTTTAATTATGAAAGTTAAAAATATTTGTTGTATCGGTGCAGGCTACGTAGGTGGTCCTACCATGGCCGTGATTGCCCAAAAATGTCCAGACATTAAAGTTCATGTGGTTGATTTAAACGAAGAGCGAATTGCCCTATGGAACGATGCGGATGTCCATAACATCCCCATTTACGAACCGGGTCTTTCTGATGTAGTGGCCGAGGCACGTGGGCGAAACCTCTTCTTCTCTACTAAAGTGGATGAAGCAATTGCTGAGGCCGATATGATTTTTATTTCGGTGAACACCCCTACTAAGACTTACGGAATGGGGAAAGGTCAGGCAGCAGATTTGAAGTATATTGAATTGGCAGCACGTCAAATTGCTCGGATATCTACTTCAGATAAAATCATTGTAGAAAAATCTACACTTCCGGTAAGAACTGCAGAGGCTCTGAAAAGCATCTTAGACAATACGGGAAATGGTGTGAAGTTTCAAGTACTTTCAAACCCAGAATTTTTAGCAGAAGGTACAGCAGTAGAAGATTTACATGCACCAGACAGAGTTTTAATTGGTGGAGAAGAAACACCAGAAGGTCAGGTTGCGATGCAAGCGCTTGTAGATGTTTACTCGAATTGGGTTCCCCAAGAAAACATTCTTACCACGAATGTATGGTCATCAGAATTGTCTAAGCTTACTGCAAATGCGTTTTTAGCACAACGTGTTTCTTCTATCAATGCGATTTCTGAACTTTGTGAGCATACCGGGGCGAATGTAGATGAAGTAGCCCGAGCGATTGGTCAAGACAGTCGCATTGGATCAAAATTCCTAAAATCATCGGTGGGTTTTGGCGGTTCCTGCTTTCAAAAAGACATTTTGAATTTGGTCTACATCGCGCGTTCATACGGACTAGCCGAAGTGGCCGACTATTGGGAGCAGGTGATTCAAATGAACGATCACCAAAAGCGCAGATTTGCCCAAAAGATTGTTTCTACGCTCTATAACACGGTTAGCGGAAAGAAAATATCCTTTTTGGGTTGGGCCTTTAAAAAAGACACCAATGATACCCGTGAATCAGCGGCTATTTATGTGGCTGATGAGCTTTTAAATGAACAAGCGAGCATTGTGGTGTATGATCCTAAAGTGAATCCTGAACAAGTGTACAGTGATTTGAATTATTTAGGTACACGAAGCGAAGAGGAAAACCGATCTAGAGTTAAGGTAATAAATGATCCTTATGAAGCGATTAGTCAGGCACATGCGATTGCAATTCTTACCGAATGGGATGAGTTCAAAAACTACGATTGGGACAAAATTTACCAAGCGATGATGAAACCTGCCTTTGTTTTTGATGGTAGAGCACTCCTCAATCAAGAAGAGCTAAAAGCCAAAGGTTTTGAGGTGTTTAGCATTGGGAGGTCGTAAGGAAGCAAAATGAGGTAGATCGAGGAATTCACAGGTCACTCCATGTGCCAATTGTTTTACCGAATCAAAGAAGTAACTAAACAAAAGGAATCATTCTAGCCGGAGGCTCTGGAACTAGATTATACCCTCTTACTAAAGCGGTGAGTAAGCAACTATTACCTGTTTACGACAAACCGATGATCTATTATCCGCTATCGGTCTTGATGCTTTCCGGTATTCCTGAAATTTTGATTATTTCAACGCCCCATGATTTGCCGGGTTTTGAACGCCTTTTAGGTGATGGTAGTGATTTTGGTATTTCCTTAACTTATGCTGAGCAGCCGTCACCGGATGGCCTTGCACAAGCGTTTATTATCGGTGAAGACTTTATTGGAGATGATGATGTTTGTTTAGTGCTTGGAGACAATATTTTTTACGGAGCTGGCTTGCAGAAATTGCCTACAGG
>CBFHSD010000063.1:7426-9808 GCA_965658375.1 Salibacteraceae bacterium | reverse complement strand
CAAGACCTTGTTTTTAGAAGAGGGTGAACCTTTGATTTTTGATGGTGGTTCTAAAGGAATTGTGATAGATAATATGGTTCCTAAAGTGGTTGAGGTCAACGATACCACAGATAAAGATGCTTTGTGGATACACGATTCATCAAACAAAACCAAAGCCTTCTTGCTCAGTCAGTTTATTGATAACGATCAGCACGGAGAATTCCCAAAACCTTTTGGTGTTTTCTACCAAGAACAGCGTTCTACTTATGAAGATGAACTGACTGCCAAATTGGAAAAAGCACAAGCCAATGGCGAAGCGGATCTAGATGCGCTCATTGCTGGAAACAACACTTGGTTGGTGTACTAATGTTGAGGTGGCTTGGCATAGGCTGTATTGCTATCTTGTTTGCTTGCGAACCAAAAAGTGAGGTAGAGCGACTTGTTAATCATGTGATTGCCGAAAAAACAGGCTTAGAGATAGAATTTAAAAACCTCCACGATTCATTGTGCGCTCAACTGCCAGATAGCACCCAAAGCGAGCTTCTTCCTTTACTCATAAAACAAGGGTTTAATGTAAGCCATAGCGGCAGAGGAAACTTTTCTCAAGGCCCTAGAGTAGTTGTGAAAACTTTAGAGCACAAGGATTGTAAATGCACAGTGAGCCTGCACTATTACAATACCTCCGCAGAAGGGATGTACGAGCTTCGCGAAAGCTTGAGCTGTGAGTAGCTTATCATATTCTTAAAAAAAATGATTGTCTTTAGATATAAAAGAAGTTTTGGATATTGAGCGGAGCCGAAGTGAGAAAAGAAGAGCAACTCAAAGAAATAGCTCTCTTCATCTTTGTGACTTCGAACCCTCAATCCAAATGCAAATCCTCTGGTAATGTGCAAACTGGAATAGGATTCATTTTATGCAAATTGGCTTTGTGTCGTTGCAGGTAAATGTCCCACACTTCCGCTTCTCTTTTGCTAAAGGTATTCGTGTCTGGTGTATTCCCTTTTTTCATTTGAATGCGCATAGCCCATTCCAATTCATCGTAGGTAGCGCCAATTTGATCTTCATCCGTGCGGCCATCGTCCCACAAGCCATCTGTTGGTCTGGCATTGAGAATAAGTTCGGTTACTCCCAAAGTTTTTCCCAAAGCAAAGACTTCACTTTTCATTAAATCGGCAATGGGTGAAAGGTCTACACCGCCATCTCCGTATTTGGTAAAAAAACCAACACCAAAGTCTTCTACTTTATTTCCGGTGCCACACACCAGCTTACCATGCAAACCAGCAATAGCATACAGCGAAGTCATGCGCATGCGCGAGCGGGTGTTGGAAAGGGTAAGGTTTTTAAGGTCTAGATTTTTATGGAGGTCTTCTACTTTTTCTAAGCTTCTCACAAAGTCATCGTAAGAAGAGGTGAGGTCCAACTGAGTGTGTTGCACATTGGAGAAGTTATCGCAAAGCCACTTAATGTGTGTTTGCCCGCGGTTCACTTGGTCTTTGGCTTGGTGAATAGGCATTTCAATCACAAGAGTTGGGGCTCCCGTTTTTGCGCATAATGTGCTCACCACGGCTGAGTCAATGCCTCCAGAAACACCAACAACAAAGCCTTGGGTGCCTGCATTTGCATTGTAGCTTTTCAGCCATTTGGTAATAAAGGAGATGGTTTCTTCAACTTTAACCATTAAAACAATACTGCAATGTTTAACATCAAATAATTCTGTTTCGACTTAATGTCTTGGTCATCAATAGGATTACCGTTAGTGTCTAAGATGGTGTTTCCAAGATCATCTGTTAGGTAGGTTTTTCCATCAATTAAATTGGTGAAAGCACTACTGTAATGTAAACCCGCTTGAATGCGAGTTGTTCCAGAAATCTTACGTTCAGCACCTAATCCGATGAGCATGGCTGCGCGTGTTCTATAGATGTCATCATTGATGTTTTCACCATCAGTTGTAATGGTTTCCTCAGAGTAAGTTTTTTCATATTCGGCAGAAGCATTGTAAGCGTAACCTACTTCGCCACCAAAAAGGGCGTAATACTTCATATAGCCTATCTCTGATGTTTTTAAGCGAATGGCTAACGGCACATTGATGTATTGCAAATTGTATTTAGCTTCTGTAGTTGCTGGGTAATTCACACCGTCAATATTTACCACATCTGCGTATTTAAGCTTCCCTCCAGTGCTCAGCATCATTAAACCCGTGTAAAGTTTGTAATTGTCCGTATTAAAAAGACGGAAGTCCATAGACAGTCCAAAATTTAATTTGAGGCGCATGCCTTCGCTTGTATACCCTTTATTGTCTGGTTGAATACTGGCGAAAACAGGAGAGACGTTAAAGCCTAATTCCACTTGTTTGGGAGAATCTTGAGCGAGTAAGGCTTGTGTGCTAAAAAACAAGCTTGCAAT
>CBFHSD010000063.1:0-7328 GCA_965658375.1 Salibacteraceae bacterium | reverse complement strand
ATCGGAGCATCAAAACTATGGCCAAAATCAAGTTTATGAAACAATTATTCAAGACAATATTCCCCATTGCGCTGTTTATTACTTTGTTTACCAGCTGCGATGACAATAAATTTGACGTAGAACTAAAGGGTGAACCCATTGAGCTTTCTTTCAAAAGGCTCGATCAAGATATGTTCGGCAGCGATTCTGCCCATTTCGCTGAAGTGAATGAAGAGCTTCAAAAAAAGTACACGACCTTTTACAAAAGGTATGCGTTGAACGTGCTGAATCTGGGTTATCCAGAAGATCCTGCTTTCGTAGATCGGTACAAGTTTTTCTTAAATCAACCCGGAGTGATGGAGGTGTATGAAGCAACACAAAAAGCCTATCCAGAGCTAGAAACGTATCAAAAGCAGTTGAGTAAAGCCTTTGATTATTACCATTACCACTTTCCTGACTTACAGGTGCCAGAATTGGTAGCTATGATTACAGGATTTCAGTACAAAGTATCTACCGATGATTCTGTACTTGCTGTTGGCATTGATATGTACATTCCTAATAACGGGAAAATGTATGTGCAAGCGGGATTGCCGCAGTATAAAATTGACCAAGCTATACCAGAAAGAATGGTGCATGATGCCATGCGTGGATGGTTAATTTCTGAGTTTGAACCGAAAAAACCTTCGGCAGAACTTTTGGATTATATGATTCACTACGGGAAGATTTTATACACTATGGAAGCCTGTTTTCCTTTTGATGAAAAAGCCAGTTTAATGGGTTATACCACAGCGCAAATGCAATGGTGTAGTGCGAATGAAGGAATGGCATGGGGCAGTTTGATTGAGAATACGGTGCTCTTTGAAAAGAAAAAAGAGATTGTAATGCGCTACATTTCTGACGGGCCTTTTACCCCGGGAATGCCAAAAGAATCTCCTGGCCAAATGCCTTATTGGTTAGGTTGGCAAATAGTGCGAGAATACATGAATGATCACCCCAACACTACCTTGAAACAATTGTTTGAAATAGAAGATGCCAGAATGATTTTGAATGAATCTGGATATAAACCGAAAATGTAATGAGTAGAGACGCAGAAATAAAATTCAAACTTCAGTTTGACGAGAACCAAGTGCCAGAAAAAATTGAATGGCAAGCTTCAGATTCTGATGAAGGTGGAAGCAGCAAAGCATCTATGATTGCTCTTTGGGATGAAAAAGAACGCAACACCCTGCGTATTGATTTGTGGACCAAAGAGATGGATATGGATGAGATGAAGATTTTCACTTTCCAAAACGTTATGACCTTGGCAGATACCTATGCACGTGCAACCAATGACAATGCGGGTGCAAAGAAATTACAGGAAATGATGATGTCGTGGGGTGAAGAAACGGGAATTATCTCTCGCGACTAAAGATAGGGTTGGTATCTTCAATGAATTTCAAAATTTCATCTCCTCCTAATTTCTGGACGGATGAAGTGATGTAATAAGGAGGCAGTTCCTCCCAACTTTCAAGCATCTTCTTTTTGTAAGTCTCGATGTTGTTGTTGGTTTTAGTTTCACTTTGTTTGTCAGCTTTTGTGAATACCATAACAAAAGGCAAACCATGTGTCACCATCCATTCCATAAATTCTTGATCTATGGTTTGAGGCTCAATTCTTGAGTCAATCAAAACAAAGGTGCAGAGCAGATTTTTACGGTATTCAAGGTAGTTGTAAATCATTTTCTTGAATCCAGCGCGCATTACTTTAGAGGTGCGTGCATAGCCATAGCCTGGTAAATCTACCAAGTACCATTTGCCATTGATGTCAAAATGATTGATGAGTTGTGTTTTTCCTGGGCTCCCACTAGTTTTTGCTAGTTTGCTGTGGTTGGTGAGCATGTTAATCAAAGAAGATTTTCCAACATTTGATCGGCCAATAAAGGCATATTCTGCTCTGTCTTCTGCAGGGCAAGCTTCCAAATTTTGGCTGCTTTTTACAAAATTAGCTTCTTTAATCAGCACCTTATAGTCCTTGTTTGTTCAGCCAGTTGCCGAGAATGGCATTGAATTGCTCTGGTTGCTCCATCATTGGGGCGTGGCCACATTCGTCAATCCAAAACAATTCGCTTTGTGGTAAAAGTTTATGAAATTCTTCTGCCACTTCTGGTGGGGTAACACTATCGTTTTTACCCCAGATCAAACATGCAGGCACATTAAAATTGGGTAGTTCTTTACCCATGTTATGACGAATGGCAGATTTTGCCAAAGCTAAGATGCGAATGAGTTTCGTGCGATCATTTACAATCTCAAAACATTCATCTACCAATTCTACCGTGGCATGGTCAGGATTGTAAAAAGTCTCTTGTACTTTGTTTTCTATATAGGTGCGGTCGCCCTTTCTAGGCACGCTGCCACCCATAGCGTTTTCGTAAAGGCCAGATGATCCTGTGAGTGTAACAGATTCTACACGGTCAATGTGTTTGGTAAGGTATACGAGGCTTACATGTCCCCCTAGTGAGTTGCCGACCAAATTCACTTTGTCGTACTTTTTAAATTCTACAAACTCATGTACAAACTTGGCTAAATTCTTAACGTTCGTATTAATAACCGGCAAGGTGTATATCGGCATCAGGGGAACCACAACCTTGTGAGTTTTTGAAAAGTGATGGATCACATCTTCAAAGTTGCTCAATGCACCGAACAATCCGTGCAGCAATAACAGCACTTTACCTTCTCCTTTCTCTAAATATTGAAATTCACCTTCGTGAATAATGTCCTCTTCCATGGAATTGAATCTTACTTACAAAATTAAGCATTTATGAAGTTCTAAGTTGACCTTAATAAAGGGTCATTAACAATGCAGTGTTTACACCATTTGGTTTCTAGCTCCCACAAACTACCACCATGTGTGCAATTTCGTAAACTGTCCATTTCACGGGAGATGGAGTGGTGAATATCTCAGATAATCACGTCTAAAGTGGGAGAAGTTATCAACATTGTGGTGCTTCGTGGGTAAGAGTGGGAAAAATCTTCTACTTTTACACTTCGAAAGCATTAAAGCATAATTGGTGGCGAATTTCATTGGAGAATATGAGTGTAAACTAGACGCAAAGGGGCGTTTTCTTCTTCCTTCAGGGTTGAAGAAGCAGATAGACCCTATAGCTCAAGAGCGATTCGTAATGAATCGTGGTTTTGAGGGGTGTCTTGTGCTTTACCCGATGAATGAGTGGGAAAATGAAACTGCTCGCTTTAATGACTTGAACCTTTTCATCGCCAAAAACAGAAAATTTTACAGACAATTCCATAATGGTGCTACCCAATTGCAGTTAGATGCGAGTGGGCGCTTAAATGTTCCAAAAACGCTTGCCGAGTCGGCAGGGGTTAAAAAAGAGGTGGTCCTATTTGCATATGCAAACCGCATTGAGGTTTGGGATAAGGCGAAATATGATGGCTTGATGGGTGACGAGAGCGATGAGTTCGAGTCACTTGCAGAAGATGTAATGGGTGAATTAGAGCGAAAGAAAGAAAATGAGGAGTGATTATCATGATCCGGTCTTGTTTCAAGAATCGCTCGAAGGCTTAGCGATTAAGTCAGATGGCACTTATGTGGATGTAACGTTTGGGGGTGGTGGTCACTCTCGTGGCATATTGAATGAGTTAGAAAACGGTCGATTGATTGCTTTTGATCAAGATCCAGATGCGCAAGCCAATGCCTTAGATGATAAGCGCTTTGACTTGGTTCCTCAGAATTTCAGATTCATGAAGAATTACCTTCAGTTTATGAAGGCGCTTCCAGTAGATGGCGTGTTGGCTGATTTAGGTGTTTCATCACATCAATTCAACCAGGCAAGCAGAGGGTTTACCATTCGAGAAGATGGTCCTTTAGATATGCGCATGAATCCTAAGTCTGGAAAGTCAGCCGCTCAATTTGTGGCAGAGGCAGATGTGGAAGAATTATCAAAGACATTCAAGCTTTACGGGGAGTTGAAAAACGGATACCGTATTGCGCAAGACATTGTAAAAGCTAGGGCTAATGATCCGCTAGATACAACTCAAAAGTTGATTGAGGCTTTGAGACATCTTGAGCCTCCTAGAAAGCAAAGTCAGTTTAGGGCTCGTGTTTTTCAAGCCCTGCGCATTGCAGTGAATGATGAGATTTCAACGCTAGAAGATTGGCTAAAGCAATTGACAGATACGGTAGCAGTAGGTGGTAGAGTAGTGGTGATTTCTTACCACAGTTTAGAGGATCGCTTAGTGAAGAATTTCTTGAGAAGCGGGAATCTAGAAGGTAAGCAGGAGAAAGATTTTTTCGGGAACCTGATCCGTCCGTTTCAACCTATTCAGCAAAAAATAATTGTGCCTACGGCAGAAGAGATAGAAAGAAATCCGAGAGCGCGAAGCGCAAAAATGCGGATAGCGAAAAGAATAAATGAGCAATAGAAGAAAAATAGAAACCGAAGAGAAGAAGCCGAGCAAAACGGTGCAAAAGGCAAGCAAAGTGATGCGCCCTATGCTGCAGTTTGTGAGCGGAAACTTCTTGGTGAAAGAAGATGTGATGGATCGCCTTCCTTACATCTTATTCTTGGTTTTTATGGGTTTGGTGTACATCGCCAACGGCTATATGGCTCAAGATACAGTGCGAAAAATAAGTAAGACGAGCTCAGAATTGAAAGAGCTCCGTAGTGAGTTCATCACCATTCAGAGTGACTTGATGTATACCACCAAGCAAAGTGAGCTGGTAAAGATTTTAGAAGAGAGAGACTTGGGCTTGGTAGAATCCACAGATCCTCCAAGAAAATTGGTTTTAACGGAAGAAGAAGAAGAAAAAATCGAAGAATTGCTTGAGCGATAAATGGAACAGCGCGACAACATATTGAAAAGAGCTTACCTCATGTATATTCTACTGGGGCTTTTCGGTTTGGCGGTGCTTGCGAGCGTGGTGAAAATCATGTTTGTAAATGGCGATGAGTGGCGTGCGAAAGCCGAAAACTTAACCATTAAGTACCGCACCATAGATGCTGTTCGTGGAAATATCTACGCCAACGATGGTTCGCTGTTGGCAACATCGGTTCCTTTTTATGAAATACGTTTTGATCCCAATGCCGAAGCAATTTCTTCTGAGTTGTTCTCAGAAAACATTGATTCTTTAGCTTGGTGTTTGAGTGATTTGTTCGGTGACAAGTCGCCATACCGCTACCGCGAAGATTTGGTAAATGCCAGACGTCAGGGGAAACGTTATCACTTGATTAAAAGAAATGTAAAGTATACGCAGCTCAAAGAGATGCGAAATTTCCCAATTTTTAACCGTGGACGTTATAAAGGTGGATTCATCTATGTACAGCAAAACAAGCGCTCGCGTCCGTTTAGAAAGTTAGCGCGAAGAACCATTGGTTACGATCGCGGTCCAGGGCAGTCTGTTGGCTTGGAAGGTGCCTATTCAAGTGAGTTGAGTGGGGTGAGTGGAAAAAGACTTATGCAAAAAATTGCCGGTGGCGTATGGATGCCGGTAAACGATGAAAACGAGATAGAGCCAGAAGATGGTTCTGACTTGATAACAACCATCGATATCAATATTCAAGATGTCGCTCAAAACGCACTTTTAAAACAATTGCAATTGCACAATGCACAACATGGAAGCGTGGTGCTCATGGAAGTTGAGACAGGTGAAATACGTGCCATAGCCAACCTGCAAAAAGGAGATGATGGCAATTATTACGAGAAGTACAACTTTGCCGTAGGCGCTTCAACAGATCCGGGTTCTACCTTTAAACTTGCTTCTTACTTGGTGGCTTTAGAAGATGAAGTGGTTGATTTAGATACCAAGATTGAAACGGGTGATGGTAACTTTAAGTTCTACAAAGAGACCATGAAAGATTCCAAAAAGGGAGGCTACGGTACTATAGATGTCAAGACCGCTTTTGCGGTGAGTTCCAATATTGCCATTGCGCGCATTATCAATGAAAATTACGGGTCTAATCCACAAGATTTCATCAATAAACTCTACTCTTTGGGCCTCAATAAGCCTTTAGGTCTTGAAATTCCAGGAGAAGGTCGCCCATACATCAAATCAGTGAATGATTCTATGTGGTCTGGTATTTCACTTCCGTGGATGTCTATTGGGTATGAAATGGAGATGACTCCTTTGCAGATGTTGACTTTTTACAATGGAGTAGCGAATGATGGTACAGTAATGCGTCCGCTGTTTGTAAAGCAAATTAGAAAACATGGAGACGTGGTTCAAACCTTTGAACCGCAAATATTGAAAAGTCGAATAGCCTCTAAAGAAACCATTGATAAGTTGCATCAAATGCTTGAAGCCGTTGTGGTTGAGGGTACAGCAACAAACTTAGCGCATGCCGATTACCGCATTGCTGGTAAAACAGGAACAGCTCAAATAGCCAAAGGCAGTTCGGGCTATGACAAAACAACCCACCAGGCTTCTTTCTGCGGTTATTTCCCAGCAGAAGATCCCAAATACTCTTGTATGGTTTTGGTGAGTGCGCCCTCTAGAAATGTGTATTACGGGAACCTTGTTGCCGGACCCATTTTTAAAGAGATTTCAGATAAGGTGTACTCTACAAGTATTCGTTTGCATGATGAATTGAAGCAAAATCAAATGGCCAATGCTACAAGAACATCAATTCCAGTTTCTAAAAGTGGCTACTATACAGATTTAGAAGAGGTGTTCGCCACGCTTGATGTGGATTACTCCATGAAAAGTCAAGATGCATGGGTGCGAACCAATACAGGCATGGACAGCGTGCAGGTTTTAGGGGTTCATATAGAAGAGTTGCAAATTCCAGATGTAAGAGGGATGTCTATTGAAGATGCACTCTACCTCTTGGAAAACAAGGGAGTAAAGGTTCAGTTTTCTGGACGTGGAGCAGTAAAGTCACAGTCACTTTCTCCTGGAACTACCATTATTAGAGGACAAAAAATCACATTGACACTGGCATGAAACTACTGAAGGAAATACTTTATAAAGTAGGCATTACCGAAGTGGTGGGAACAACCAATGTTGCGGTAGAGCACATTACGTTTGATTCTAGAGACGTAAAGCCGTTTACGCTTTTCGTTGCCCAAAAAGGAACACAAGTAGATGGCCACAAATTTATAGCGAAGGCCATTGAAAACGGAGCACATGTTATTGTGTGCGAAGAGTTGCCAGAAACCTTTCAGCAAGGGGTGAACTATGTGAAGGTAGCCAACTCATCCAGCGCTTTAGCATACATCGCTGCGAATTTCTACGATAACCCTTCTGAGGCATTAAAAGTAGTTGCCGTTACAGGTACCAATGGAAAGACAAGTGTAGTTACGTTACTTCATCAATTGTTTCAGAATCTAGGGTTCAAAGTAGGCATGCTGTCTACT
>CBFHSD010000062.1:0-9939 GCA_965658375.1 Salibacteraceae bacterium | reverse complement strand
AGCTTCACTTATAGAATTGCTCCATACTGCTACATTAGTGCATGATGATGTGGTTGATGATGCTTACGAGCGTAGAGGGTTCTTTAGTATCAATGCTTTGTGGAAGAATAAAGTAGCCGTTCTTGTGGGCGATTACCTGCTTTCTAAAGGATTGCTACTCTCTATTGATAATGGAGAATTCGAATTGTTGAGGTTGGTAAGCAATGCCGTAAGAGAGATGAGCGAGGGTGAGCTACTCCAAATGGAAAAGGCTAGAAAACTCAATCTTGACGAAGCGATTTACTTTGATATCATCCGCCAAAAAACAGCCACATTAATTGCTGCTTGTTGTGCTACAGGTGCAGCAAGTGTGGGTTGTGATAAAGAGATGATTGATAAAGTGCATGCTTTTGGAACCAAGCTTGGAATTGCCTTCCAGATCAAAGATGACTTATTTGACTATGGTGATGGTAAGAACATCGGAAAACCAACGGGTATTGACATTAAAGAGAAAAAAGCCACTTTGCCATTGATTAGAGCCTTGAATTCTGCCTCTAAAAAAGAGCGTGATGAAATTGTTTATTTGGTGAAAAACAACAATGAGAATCCAAAGCGAATTCAAAAAGTAATTGATTTTGTTTTAGCATCAGACGGTATTGAATACACGCACAAGGTAATGATGGAATATGTAGAGGAAGCGCGAGAACTGCTTCTCACTTTCCCGAAAAACGATGCGCGAGATAGCCTTGAGCTATTGATGGACTACACCGTAAATCGTCAGAAATAAAAAAGCGGAAACCGCAAAAGAGATTCCCGCTTCATCTAGATTTTCAATCAAGTCTTATTTAAAGGCATTGATGCCTGTAATGTCAAATCCTGTAATCAGTAAGTGTATGTCATGGGTTCCTTCGTAAGTTACCACACTTTCAAGATTTGCCATGTGGCGCATAATACTGTATTCATTTGTAATTCCCATTGCACCGTGAATCTGACGTGCTTCGCGTGCTACATCTAAGGCCATTGCCACATTGTTCCGCTTTGCCATAGAAATTTGAGCAGAAGTTGCTCGCCCTTCATTTTTCAACTGACCCAATCTGAAAGTAAGCAATTGAGCTTTGGTGATCTCAGTAATCATCTCAGCCAATTTCTTTTGAATCAATTGGAAAGAACCAATCGGCTTATCAAATTGAATACGCTCTTTTGAATAGCGTAAGGCAGAATCGTAGCAGTCCATTGCTGCTCCAATAGCACCCCAAGCAATACCGTAGCGTGCGCTGTCTAAGCAACCAAGTGGTGCGCCCAAACCGCTTTTGTTTGGTAAGATGTTTGCTTTAGGTACACGCACGTTGTCAAACAATAATTCTCCTGTAGCACTGGCTCTAAGAGAATGCTTTCCGTGCATTTCTGGAGTAGTGAAGCCTTCCATGCCACGTTCAACAATAACACCATGAATTCTACCTGCTTCGCTCTTTGCCCAAACAACGGCAACATCGCAAAATGGCGAATTTGAAATCCACATTTTAGCTCCGTTTAGAATGATATCGTCACCATCTTCTTTAAAATTGGTAACCATTCCTCCTGGGTTAGATCCGAAATCAGGCTCTGTTAATCCAAAAGAACCAATGTATTCGCCACTGGCCAATTTAGGGAGGTACTTCTTGCGTTGCTCTTCGTTTCCGTAAGCGTAAATAGGGTACATCACTAAGCTAGATTGCACAGAAGATGTGGAGCGAACCCCAGAATCAACACGCTCTAATTCTTGCATTAGTAAACCATAAGAAATCTGATCTAAGCCTGGGCCACCATATTCTTCTGGAATGTAAGGTCCAAAGCAACCGTGGTCTGCTAAGCCTTGTAGAATTTGTTTTGGGAATTCTGCCCGTTCGTAGTAATCTTCAATTATTGGAGATACTTCCTTTTTCAACCAAGAACGAACACTGTCGCGAATCAATTTATGTTCTTCGCTGAGGAATTCATCCATTAAATAGTAATCATGCGCTTCAAAACGATCTGATGATGCCATGTAGTTTGCTTTTAAATTTAAGATGCAAATGTAATTTTCTAATTTGTTTCCAATGTTGAAAACAGCGGAGAGTTCAATCGGTTTACATCAATTGTAGGTTTACTTTTGTGCTGTGCCACAAACTCAGGATATATACGTAATAAAAGCTGATACAACTAGTGCTTCTTGGACAGAAGAAATGGGCCTTTCATACATTCAGCAAACTGAGGATGAAGTGCAACTTGTAAAACTCGATTGGCAAGAGGCTTCTCGAACACATTGGGATTGGGTATTTCCGGTTTTTATTGGAGTGCTTCTCATTTGGGGTCTTACAAAGTTGTACAAGCCGAGGCAGCTCGGTGAGTTGGTACAAACGTTTTTCAGTAACCGATTCACCCGTCAAATCATGAGAGAAGACGGGGTGTTGCGGAGTGATATTCACCTCGTTTTACTGATCAATTCGGTCATTGTTACAAGTCTCTTTTTTACATTAAATATTCTCCATTTTAAACCGGAAAATCTAGAATATGAGTCTTTTCAGCTCTTTTTATTGGTTGCAGGACTTATTTCTGCCGTATTGGTTTTAAGATTTTTCGCGAACAATTTGGTGAACTTTATTTTGAGGTCTGAAGCATTAACAGAATTTAACTTTAACATCATATTATTCCATCTTATTCAAAGCGTTTTGCTTTTCTTTTCCTGTCTAGCAGTGGTGTACGTAAAAGATTATCCAAAGGTTAACTTCCTTTATATAGGATGGGGAATTTTGAGCTTAATGTATATAGTCAGGTTGGGAAAAACATTTTACATCGGATTGATTTCGTATAAATTACCGTTGTTTTATATTGTTTTGTACCTTTGCGCCCTCGAAATTTACCCTCTTGTTCTTTTGACAAAATTGAGTGTGAAAGTACTCAATTAGAGGCAAAAAAGAAATTTCTACATGAATAAAGTAGTTGACTTAAAGGTAAAGAGCATTTTGGTTTCTCAACCAAAACCTGAAGGCGAAAAATCTCCGTACTTCGATTTGGCAAAGAAGTACAAACTCACTATAGATTTTAGACCTTTTATTCACGTAGAAGGTGTTGCCGCTCAAGATTTCAGAAAAGAACGCGTTGACTTGTTAGAGCATACTGCGGTTATTTTTACTAGCAGAAATGCCGTAGATCACTATTTTAGAGTAGCTAAAGAAATGCGAGTTACTATTCCTGATAGTATGAAGTATTTCTGTATTTCTGAATCCACAGCCTACTACTTGCAGAAGTATGTGGTTTACAGAAAAAGAAAGATTTTTCATGGAAAACAAAGATTTGCCGAGCTTATTGATGTGATGAAAAAGCACAAGAGCGAGAAGTTTTTGTTGCCTTGTTCTGACATTTTAAAGAAAGAGATTCCTCAACTTTTAGATAAAGCCAAATTTAAGTATTCGAAAGCTTCAATCTACAAAACAGTAGCGAGCGATTTAAGCGATCTTGAAAATGTATACTATGATATTTTGGTGTTCTTTAGTCCAGCTGGAATTGAATCATTGCTGAAGAACTTTCCCGAGTTCAAACAAAATGATACACGCATTGCCGCTTTTGGACCAACTACGACTAAAGCTGTTCAAGACGCTGGTTTAAGAGTTGATATTTTGGCTCCTACGCAAAATGCACCTTCAATGACTATGGCATTGGAGAATTACGTGAAAGACGTTAATAAGAAGTAAGCTATTTGATCTTATTGTAATATTGAGTCCCGAGTTAATCGGGACTTTTTTATGGCAAAATTTGGACTTTCAAAAGGTGAGCGCATTAAGCGCAGAGAGGTAATAAGCGCAGTTTGGGAAAAGGGAGAGACAATCAAATCCTATCCCATTCGACTTTTGTCTTTGCCCATCCAGCCTGTTGAAGGAGAAAGTAGGGTCCAAATCATGCCAGTTGTTGCAAAGAAGAGGTTTAAAAAAGCAGTTGATCGCAACGCGATAAAAAGACTGATAAGAGAAGCTTACAGATTGAATAAAAGTGAGCTCATTCATGCAGTTGAGTTGAATGACTTGCACCTAGCTGTATGCTTCGTTTATACGGGGCGCGATGTTCCCACATTTGAACTCATTCAGCATAAAATAATTCTATCTTTACAACGTTTGACTTTACAAATTCATCCCTCTTCGCCCGAATCCAAGTCAGCATGAACCAATGAATAAATCGAATTTTATGAAAAGATTCAGTATCATAGCAACCATTATTGTGCTAGGTGGAGTAGCCATTCAAGCCTATTCAGACAAGTATTTCGAAATGTCTAAGAATCTAGATATTTTCAGTTCGCTATATAAAGAATTGAACTTAAGGTATGTAGATGAAACGCAACCCGGTAAATTGATGAAAACTGGGATTGATGCTATGCTAGAGAGTTTGGATCCATACACGGTTTATTATCCAGAGTCAGACATAGAAGATTACCGTTTAATGACAACCGGTAAATATGGCGGAATAGGTTCACTCATTAGAAAGAAGGATGACTTTGTAATTGTTTCAGAACCATATGAAGGATTCCCTGCTCAGAAAGCCGGAATGAAAGCTGGCGATGTGATTATTTCAGTTGACGGTAATGCTACAGAGGGTAAGAATTCAGATGAGATGAGCAAGCTCTTAAAAGGACAGCCAGGAACAGCGCTTGAGATAGAGGTACAAAGATATGGTGTGGATGAGCCACTGCTCTTTGAAGTGGTAAGAGAAGAGGTTAAAATTCAAGATGTCCCTTATTTTGGGATGTTGAACAATGAGGTTGGCTACATTATGCTCAACAGTTTTACTGAAACTGCTAGCAAAGAAGTAACGAAGGCATTCAAAGATCTAAAAGCAAATAAAGGCATGAAAAAGCTTGTTTTTGATTTAAGAGGAAATGGCGGAGGTTTGCTTAGGGAAGCTGTTAATATTGTGAATCTTTTTGTGCCTAAAGGACAAGAAGTAGTCTCCACTAAAGGAAAGATTGCTCAATCGAAAAAAGTGCACCGAACATTGAACGAGCCATTAGATGAAGAGATACCTGTGGTAATTCTAATTGATGGAGGTTCTGCATCGGCTAGTGAAATTGTAGCTGGAACTTTACAAGACTTGGATAGGGGAGTTGTTGTAGGTACAAACTCTTTTGGCAAAGGCTTGGTTCAGCAAACAGTAGATCTTTCATACAATTCTAAAATGAAACTTACGGTAGCTAAGTACTACACTCCAAGCGGCAGATGCATTCAACGGATTGATTATTCACACAAGGATAAAAACGGCAAGTTTGAAACGGTTCCCGATAGTCTTAAAGCAGAATTTAAAACGAAAAATGGACGCACCGTTTACGATGGCGCAGGCATTGATCCAGATATTAAAGTAAGTGAAGAGGCAGCAAGTAAAATCTTGGCTAGCTTGGTTCAGAAAAATCTCATTTTCGACTATGCCACCATTTATTCTTCAAAGCATACAGAATTGACAGGCCCGTCAACTTTCACTTTGAGCGACAAAGACTACGAAGAGTTTGTTTCATGGTTAGAAGAGAAAGACTATGACTATACAACCAAGAGCGAACAGCTATTAGAAGATTTGAAAAAAGCGGCTGAAAGAGAAAAGTATTTCGGAGATATAAAAGAACAATACGATAACCTAGTAATGGAAATTAGTCACAACAAGGCACAAGATTTATACACACATCGCAATCAAATAGAAAGTGTTTTAACCAATGAAATCGTTTCTAGATACTACTATCAAGTGGGTAGAATTCAGAACTCTTTAAACAACGATGATGATATCAATCAAGCACTTGAGATCTTCACAGATTTTAAACAGTATTCTCGCATTCTACAAGAAGGATAATCAGCTTGGAAAAGATTTCTTTACCTCAATCTTGGCATCGCCTCCTTTTCATTTTAGGACTCATGGTTCTTGTGGTAGGGTTGCCTTTCTCTTCTGCTTTAATGAGCATTGGAATTATTTGGTTGTCAGTCAATTTTATTTGGGAGGGGAATTTTGAAAGCAAGTGGAAAAAATATTTGTTGCAACCAGCAGCCTATCTACTAACTGCGGTTTTTATTTTGCATGTTCTAGGCTTATTCTGGACTGAAAATATTGCAAGAGGTATACATGATTTACGCATTAAGCTACCGTTATTGGCATTGCCTATTATTTTTTCTGCAAGTCGCTCCCTCAATAAGAATCAGTTGAGCATTGTTTTACACTTTTACCTTGCCTCTTGTTTTTTAATTTCTGCTTTGAGCTACTCAGCTTTTCTGGGAATTATTGATGTAGAGGTGAATGATAGCAGAGATTACAGCCTTTTCATAGACCATATTCGCTTCAGTTTATTTTTAGTAATTGCGATTCTCTGTAGTATTTATTATTTGATAGTCAAAAAGGGAAAGCATGCTTTGATCTACTTTTTTCTCATCCTCTTTTTTATGGGAGTAATAGCAATCATGAGAGCGGGGACTGCACTCACCGTTCTTGGAGTACTTTGTGGGGTATTTGTTGTTGGTCTTTTTATCGTTAAAAACGCCATGCCTTATGCAGCAGCAATAAGAAGTGCGGGTCTTCTAATTATTCTCGCTACTCTGGGTTTTGTGGTTTTTCATGCAGTAGACTTTTATACCATTAGGCAAGAGTCAATTGATGACGTGGAACATTTTTCTAAAAGTGGAAACCCCTATGTTTTTGATCAAGTGAGTCATAAACTTGAAAACGGATATTGGGTAAATTGGTATGTACAAGAGCAAGAGATGGAAACTACGTGGAACGAAGTTTCAAATTTCCACTATACAGGAGAAGACAAGAATGGCAGCTTATTGAAGGCAACACTCAAAAGGTATTTAACTTCTAAAGGCTTACGAAAAGATAGAGAAGGAGTCCTTGCTTTATCTCAGACAGACATTGCTGCAATTGAATCGGGAATTGCTAATGTGCGCTTTCTACCACCTCATACTTTAGGAGATAGAGCATATCAAATAATGTGGGAATTACATGGTTTAAGAGCGGGGGATAATCCTCAAGGGAACTCAGTAGGCCAGCGCTTTTTGTTTTGGAAAATGGGTTTAAGTATTTTTAAGTCAAACTTTGTTTTTGGAGTTGGAACAGGAGATGTGAAGGATACTTTTGATGCTGCTTATGATTCCATAGACTTTTACATACAAGAACAATTTAGACATCGGGCGCACAATCAATACATTACTATTGGTATAGCACTAGGGATAATAGGGGTAATCCTTTTTGTTTCTTCCTTGGCCGCCCCTTTTGTGTTTGAGAAAGTGTCAACCAACTGGTTATTTCTTGCTGTTTTTGTGGTGCTTATATTCTCAATGATTAATGAAGATACCCTGGAAACTCAAGCTGGAGCAACTCTTTTTGCTTTTTGGTGGAGTTTTGTTTTGTGGGCCTTCCCTAAAGTTAAAGAGGAATCTAGATAGAAGTGTAGATTTCTAATGAGTGGCGAGCAGTTTCTTTTTTGTCAAAGGCCTTGATATGCTCAAAAGCAGACTGAATCAAAGTTTCCTTGAGAGAGGGACTCTCGAGAATAGTTAGCACATTCTTAGCCAAAGAAAGTGCGTCTTTAGGTTCACACAATAGCCCAGTTTTTTCATGTATTACCAGTTCAGGTATTCCACCAGCTCTAGTGGCAGCAACAGGAACTCTGCATGCCATGGTGTCTATAATAGATGTTCCGAGGCCTTCTGTTTCGCTAGAAAACATAAACACGTCTAAGCAGGGAAGCAAAGTTGGAATGTCATCTCTAAAACCTAAAAAAGTGATAGATTTTTCAATTCCTATTTCTTTGGCGTAGTTGTGAATAACATCTTTTAGTGGGCCGTCTCCAAAACTTACAAAATGAATGTCTGGTTGGCACTTTAATATTTCTTTTGCCGCTAAAAGCCATGTGTGGTAATCTTTATGGGGAGCCAATGCTGCAACATTTCCAACTAATGTAGTTTGTTTGGGTAGCTTGAGCAGAGTGAGTAAGGCGTTGGTTCTAGTACTGTTTTTAAACCTTGAAAAATCTACACCAGAATGCACCGTGCATAGCTTTGATTGATCGCTAATACTTATGGCCATTATGCTTTGAATGGCTCTAGAAACACAAATAATTTTTTTGACTGCGCCATGATTGTATTTCCATCTTTTTAGGATAGACTTTTTAATTGGGAAATCTACTCTTCGGCTTACAATCAAGCGCAAAGACGAGTTAAACAAGGATTGTGCAATTACTGCGGCAGTATGCGAATTGGAATCGTGAGAATGAAAAATGCAATCTTCTTTAAAATGGCCAATGGCTTTGGCAAAAGACCAAATTGAGCGGGATTGAACGGGGATTACTTCAACTCCGTAAGAGGCAGCTTTTTCTGATAAGGGGCTGTTCTTAGGAGCGAAAAGGACCTGTTGTACACCTTGCTTTTGAAGCTCTTCCATAAGGTAAGATGCTTGCTGTTCGCCACCTCTCCAGGTGTTTTGATAACTGATATGAGCAATGGATACTTCCATTATGATTCCCGATTGAGATTTCTAAGTTTCACATACCTAAGATAGCTAGCCCATGCACTTAAGGTGCTTATTTGCCATCCTTCTTTACCGTCTAAAATTCCTTGTTTTATGAAGTAGGCTTTTATGAATTTTGCCGTAGCCTTAATGTATGGGGTAAGGAAGTAACTTTTTTTTCCTTTTTTAAAAGCAGCTCTAGATGCAATGTCTGAAAAAGAATGAATCTGTTGAATGTGTTGGTCTTTGGTGTAAAAGCTATAATGCAGCAAGTCGCCTTCGAGTTCTAATACCTTATAGCCTTTATCTACGAGTACTGTGTCGTGTGGGTTTTGTCCTCCCCATCTGGCATGAGCTTTATTAAAAAGCCTTATTTTTTTATCTGGATACCAACCAGAATGGCGAATCCATTTTCCGCAGTAATTAGTTAGTCGTTTCATTTTTGCTGCAGTTGGCGATTCACCGTTCTTAAGGGTTAAAATACTGGCTTTGAGCTCTGGGCTCAAAGCTTCATCAGCATCTAAAGACAGCACCATTGCATGGGTAGTGAGATCTATGGCGTCATTCTTTTGTTCAATATGGCCTTTAAATTTTTGCGCGTAAAATTTAACTGTAAAAGTCTCTGCTATGCTTTGTGTGCGATCACTTGAAAAAGAATCAAGCACCACAATTTCGTCCACCACACCCGTTAGGCTTTCCAAGCATCTTTCAAGGTTTTTCTCTTCATTAAACGTAATTATTGCGGCTGAAATTTTAAACATAGTTACTCTTGGAAATATACGCGTTTCACTCGTGCTGAAATGGAGGTCAATACTTCGTACGGAATTGTACCCAACTGTTCCGCAATGCGTGTAGGGGGGTAATGCTCATCAAAAACAATGACTTCTTCGCCCACTTCTACATCAAGGTTAGTTATATCAATCATGCACATATCCATGCATACTTTTCCTACTATTGGGGCAACAGTACCTTTTACAATTAAAGATCCTATTCCATTACTCAATTTTCTGTTTAATCCGTCTGCATAACCTACTGGAACTACGGCAATTTTCATTTCATTCGCAACAACTTCGCTTCTTCCGTATCCGATGCTTTGTCCTGCTTGAATGATCTTTATTTGGATAATGCTTGATTTAAAAGTGCCAATGCTTTTAAGTTTTTCCGCCATTTTTGGAGTAGATCCTATCCCGTAAAGTCCAATTCCTAAGCGAACCATGTCAAATTGGGCATGGGGAAAGCGTTCGATTCCAGAGGTGTTGAGAATATGTCGTGTTATAGCATAGCCAACTCCTGTAATCAGTTGTGAACTGGCTTTTTCAAAAAGATCAATTTGTTGCTGAGTAAAAGCATCCTCTTTTGGGTTCCCAGAATCTGCCAAATGACTAAAAATGGATGTGACTTTCACGGTTTCGCATTTTTTCAATTGCTCAATCACCCAAGGAATTTCCTCAATGGTGAACCCGAGCCTGTTCA
>CBFHSD010000061.1:0-10345 GCA_965658375.1 Salibacteraceae bacterium | reverse complement strand
CTTTTGCTGTGGTGCAAGCCTATTCCCTGCCAGACACAGTGCTGAAGCAAGGTGCTGTATCTAATGAATCTGGATTTTTCACACTGAAACTTCAGCCAGGAAGCTATATTCTAAGCACAAGTATGCTTGGTTTTACAGGCAAACCTCGCGTTATTGAGGTTCCCGATCAAACTAGCTTTCAAATTCGCCCATTAGGAATGAAAGCCACTGCCAATGAGCTTGATGTTGTCGAGATACAAGCAGAACAGACCTTCTTACAAAGTTCCATTGATCGAAAATCATTTAGTGTTGATCAAATCGTAGGTTTTGAAGCATCTACAGCATTGGAAGCCATGCAACAGATTCCATCGCTGCAAATAGACATAGATGGTACAATTAGCCTACGAGGAAATGAAAATGTGACCATTTTGGTTGATGGCCAACCAAGTGTTCTCTCTAAAGAAGAGATGGAACAGTACCTCCAGGCACTTCCTGCAGGAAGCGTAGAACGCATAGAGGTAATCACTAATCCAAGTGCCAAATATGATCCAGATGGAATGACAGGGATGCTGAACATCGTAATGAAAAGGCAAAAGCAGTCGAGCAATTATGGTAGTGTAACACTGGGAGGGAATACCATTGGCGGTTACAATGGATCAATCCTTTACAATTACAGTAAAAATAAGTTCAGCTGGATGACAAACTCTAGTCTAGTGCACAGAAAAAACGAAAGAGACGGAACCACCAATAGATCTGAATACAGGACTCAAGACACCCTTTATCTAGAACAAAAGAGTACATCTATCAACTACAGGAATGGGCTCTCTTGGAACAATCAATTCAGTTACCAGTTCAACGAACAAAATTCTTTTAATGTAAATGCGCAATTGAGTTCTCGCGAACGTGGAGACAACGAAACAACTTACTCACGCACCTATTCTTCTAACAACGGCTTTGATTCTACAGGAACACGCTACACAGACGAATTATCTGATAGGCTGTCCTATGATATAACGGGACGCTGGCAGAGCACCTTGAAAAACAAAGGGAAGCTTGAATTGACAGGAAAGTACGGTGAAAATAACGGAGGCGAAATTGAGCTATACAACAACTATTCTGGTTATTATGACGAACCTGCAAGCCTTCCGATTAATGAACGCAACGATAAAGATCAAAAAAGTTCATTTGTCTTGGGACAAGCAGACTACAGCCAAAAACTAAACGATTTATGGTCAATGGAGTCTGGGGCAAAGTACCAAGTAAGAGACTCATGGAATAAAAATACGTACGAAGTATATGAAGATGCTGACTGGGTAGAAGATCCAAACAGAAGTCAAGAAGCAACTATTTTAGAAGGCTTTGGTGCAGCATATGGTTTAGGAGCTTACCAAGGCGAAAAGATTCAATTTCAAGGAGGTTTAAGGGCAGAATGGGCCTATACCGATGTCATTTTGCCAGATACCACTGGCGATTGGAGAAATGAATATTTTAGTCTGTTTCCAACCGCTCATCTCAGCTTGTGGCAAAGCGAAGAATCTCAATGGAAATTGAGCTATTCTAGAAGGCTCAATAGACCGAGCGGTAGACAGCTAAATCCTTTGGCAAATTTTGATGATCCTTTAAATATTAGGCAAGGAAACCCCTACCTCTTGCCAGAATATATCAATTCATACGAGTTAGAATATTTAAGGTATTGGAATAGAAACTTTGCTTCGGCCGCAGTTTATGTGAAAGATGTGCGCAATCAAATTTCTAGAATACGCACAGTAGAAGATGGGGTGAGTGTAACAACCTATGAAAACATTGGTCAAAACTTACAAGCCGGTCTTGATATGAACTTGCGATACAACATCGCAAAATGGTGGAACGTCACTTGGAATGCAAATGCCTATTACCTCACTATACAAGACGATAATCAATCAGAATTGCAGAACGATGGTTTTCAATGGTTCACGAAACTAACCAGCGATTTTCCTGTAAGTAAGAGTACCACTTTGCAAATTGCATCACAATACCGCTCTAGAAGGGTATATGCACAAGGAGAGATAAAGCCCAACTACCGCTTAAACCTTGGGGCTCGTGTTCGATTATTTGACAACAAAGGAACCTTATCCGCTACCTATAATGATATTTTTAACACCTACAATTTCAATTTCATTACAAATGATATTGATTTTGATCAAGAAGCTACTAGGCAATGGCTCACCTCCTATTTACAGCTAAGTTTCTCTTACTCCTTTGGGGCCACTCAAAACCAAAACAGAAAAGGCTCAAATCAGAGAGGCGCTGGTGGTGGAGACGGTTTTGAGATGGATTAATCACATTTTTTTTTGCGTGTAATTCCAGCCCTAACTTGTTAGAGTAGTTTTACAGGGTGAATTTAGCCTCAGGAAAACACATTCTTAAAGTCTCGTTGCCGCTCATGATTAGTAGCTTGGCTACTCAAATTGTTCAGGTAACCGATACCGCTTTCTTAGCACACCTTGGAGAACAAGAACTCGGTGGTGCTGGAAATGCTACCCTACTCTACCTCACATTATTCTTGATTGGAATGGGCTTTACAACAGGCATTCAAATCATAATTGGAAGAAGAAATGGCGAGAAGAATTTTGGCGAAATAGGCCTTGTTTGGCAGCACGGATTGCGCTTTCTTCTCCTTTTTGAGACTCTTTTATTTGTGCTTCTATGGTTTGGCAGAGAACCATTGCTCTCTTACTTCATAAGCTCATCTAATATTCTTATTCCCGCTTCTGACTATTTAGGAGCGCGCTCTTGGGGTATCTTTTTTACCTTAACCAATCTTTTGTTTGTAGCCTTTTTTGTGGGAACCACCAACACAAAAATTCTCGCATTTTTCACACCTATTGTATCTATCTTCAATATTCTACTCGATTATGTCTTGATATTCGGTGAATGGGGTTTCCCTGAATTGGGAGTAAGTGGTGCTGCGATCGCCTCAAACCTATCAGAGTTCCTTGGTCTGTTATTTTTCATAGTGTACTTCATTATTAAAGTAGACCTTAAAAAATACGGCTTTAACATTTGGCATAAATTCGAATCCATTCGCATTCAGCGAGTGCTCAAACTTTCTACTCCCTTAATGCTTCAAAACTTAATTTCTCTAGGTGCTTGGTTCGTCTTTTTCAGCATTATTGAGGGCCTAGGAGAGAGAGAATTGGCCATTTCTCACGTGGTTCGAAGTCTTTACATCTTTTGTCTTGTGCCCGTTTTTGCTTTAGGCAGTTCTACCAATACCTTGGTCAGTAATCTCATTGGAAGAAATGAAAGCGAAAAAGTTCTTGGGTTGATTTGGAAAGCAACAGGAATTGGTCTACTCTTCTCTCTTATACCTTTTTTGGGAATTCAATTTGGGGCAGATTGGATTTTGGAAGTATTTACAGGTGAAGAAGTTTTGGCCCAAGCATCTAAACCCACTTTACTCTTGGTGTCTTACGCTGTATTCACTTTTGCAGCTGGTTTGGTAGTGTTTAAAGGCTTGTCTGGTACCGGAAATACAAGCATTGCATTGTGGCTCGAAGTAATTTGTGTAGTTATCTATTTATTGGCTTCTAAGGCGCTCGCCAATATTCCAGATGTAAACATAGAGGTAGTTTGGTATTCAGAGTTCATTTACTTCTTTCTGCTTTTCATACTAAGTTGGCTTTTTATGTACAAAGGCCGCTGGCTCAACAAGCAAGTTTAGCTTTTAAAAATGCTAATTTCGCGCTATGAAGAAAGATTCATTGCGTATCGTTTACCTGGGGACACCAGACTTTGCCGTTACTTCCTTAAATGCTATTGAAGAAGCTGGATTTCTCGTAGTAGGTGTGGTAACCATGCCAGATAAGCCTGCTGGAAGGGGACAAAAGCTGAAGTATTCTCCAGTAAAAGAATACGCATTATCGCATAACCTTCCGCTACTTCAGCCTCAATCATTGAAACATCCTATTTTTCTAGAGGAATTAAAGGCTTGGCAAGCTGATGTGCAGGTTGTAGTTGCTTTTCGAATGTTGCCAGAAGTAGTTTGGAATATGCCTAAGTATGGAACCATTAATGCCCATGCTTCATTGCTTCCTCAATACAGAGGTGCTGCACCAATCAATTGGGCAGTAATCAATGGAGATGATAAAACCGGGGTAACTACCTTTCAACTGAAGCATGCTATTGATACAGGCGATCTTTTGGTGCAAAAAGAAATAGACATTCAGTCAAGCGACAATGCGGGTAGTGTGCATGATAAACTAAGCGTTCTTGCAGGTAAGGCTCTTGTTCAAACACTGGAACAATTGATCAATCATCAGTTACAGCCAAAAGCTCAAGACCATAGCAAAGAGTTAAAAGCAGCACCAAAAATCTTTAAAGAGGACTGTCTATTAGATTTTGCCAAAAATCCTGAAGAACTCGTTCAGCAAATTAAAGGACTAAGTCCATACCCCGCTGCCTTCCTTACTATTTTAGACCAAAATGGAAAAGAAAAAACCCTCAAAATATTTGATGCAAGCACAATAAAAACAGAAAAATCAAATCAGCTTCCTCAACTAAAGATTGAAGAAGGAGAAATTCATCTGCTCTATAATAAAGGAGTCATTCGCTTACTCGAGCTTCAAATAAGTGGTAAGAAGAGAATGAATGCTGAGGAATTTTTAAGAGGAAACCAAAAAGCAATTAGCAATTCAACCATTGCATTATGAAACAGTTCTACTTTATTCTATTACTAAGTTTATTGAGTTCGGCTGCACATGCTCAACTCTTTCAGAGCGATTCTCTTCAGTTTTTTGGGCAAGGGAACCACGTAGAAAAAATGCATAGTGATAGCAATTGCAGTTCTTTTATGATTTGGGTGAACCATGAAGTAAAACCTCATCGTCATAATTACCACTCTGAGCATGTTTACGTGATAGAAGGTGAAGGAAATATGTTGCTGGGAGAAGAACTGATTCAAATCAAGGAAGGAGATATCATTGCGATCCCCGAAGGAACCATTCATGCCGTTAAACCATTCAAAGGGATCACTTTGAAGGTGATTTCTATACAATCGCCAGAGTTTAAGGGAAAAGATAGAGAGTTCATTGCGCTTGAAAATTGGCTAAATCAAGTGAAATAGAAGGATTTGACAAATTTTAGACCTGGGTTTATCCACAAAAAGTCCCTTTTTTCAACAAAAAACCATGTATTTTCACCGAAACCCTTGTACGGCTTGGTTTTCCGCCTATATTTGGATTTGTATTAAATTTAATAATTAACAACCCTAATTCGTTTTTATTATGAATAAAGCTGAATTAATCGATTCAATTGCTGGTAAAGCAGGCATCTCAAAAGCAGATGCAAAGAAAGCACTAGATGCTATGGTAGAATCTACAACAGAAGCACTAAAAGGTGGAGACCGTGTGTCTTTAGTTGGTTTTGGTTCTTTTTCTGTAACAAGAAGAGAAGCTCGTACAGGGCGTAATCCTCAAACAGGAAAAGAGATCCAAATTGCAGCTAAAAATGTTGTAAAGTTCAAAGCAGGCGCTGAGCTTTCTGATTCTGTGAACTAGTAACAGAATTGAACGAAATAAAAAAAGGGAACTGAAATCAGTTCCCTTTTTTTATGCCTTGTTTTTTCTGTTCTACTCTTTCTTTGAGGTAACATAACCATCCCATTTCTTCAACACCTCATCAAAGTCGGTTGGCAAATCAGATTTAAATTCCATCCACTTATCAGTACTTGGATGCGTAAAACCTAGGCTCTTCGCATGTAGTGCTTGCCGTGGTAAATGCTTGAAACAATTCTGAACAAACTGCTTATACTTTGTAAATGTGGTTCCTTTTAAGATTGCATCTCCACCGTACTCTGGATCCCCGAATAAAGTATGGCCTATATGTTTAAAGTGAACCCTTATTTGGTGAGTTCTACCTGTCTCTAGCTTACACTCAATAAGCGTTACATACCCGTATCGCTTCAATACTTTATAATTGGTAGCAGCTGTTTTCCCGAAATCTCCTTCAGGAAAAACAGTCATCAACGTTCTATTCTTTAAGCTTCGTCCAATGTTTCCTTCTATTCTACCATCTTCTTCTATATCTCCCCAAACCAAAGCAACATAGGTTCGCTCTGTGGTTCTATTATAGAATTGCATGGCCAGTTTATTGAGCGCTTCTTCAGTTTTACCTATCACCATTAACCCTGATGTAAGCTTATCTATACGGTGTACAATCCCAGGGCGATCAATACCCGACTTACTCTCTGCTAAATTCTTTACATGGTAAAGTAAACCGTGCACCAAAGTACCTGTTCTATTGGCATTGCCTGGATGAACCACCAAACCCGCGGGTTTATTGATAACCATTAAATGCTCATCTTCGTAAACAATGTCTAGGGGAATATTCTCAGGTTCTAAGGTATACTCTTCCTTTTCAAGGGGGGAAATCAATTGTACAACATCGTCAGGATGAACCTTGTAATTTGGTTTCACTACCTTATCGTTTACTAGAATATTTCCAGACTTGGCAGACTGTTGAATTTTGGTTCTGGATAAACTTGGAAGTTTATCATTCAAAAATTTATCCACCCTTAGCAACTCCTGACTAGAATCTGCCGTATAGGTATAATGCTCTATGAGCTCATCCTTCTCTTCTTTTTCTTCTACACTCAATGCTTGATAAATTTTGCCGATGATCCTTTTTCGCTATGAATTAGATAAACGCCATTCTGTAAGTGACTTACATCAATAGATTGTCCTGAACTGTAGTATACACTCTCAATTACTCTTCCAGAGAGGTCAATAATTTGAATCGTCTCATCCTCTGCTCCTTTCAAAACCAATTGACTTTTAACCGGATTAGGATACACTTCTAAGTCCTGGGTATTTTGAATGGTGTTCTTTACAAAAAGTGGATAGGGATAGTAATCTCCAAATTCTGGATTAATAAAAAGACTTCCATCAAAAGAACCATTCGACCAAGAACCACCTGATTTGTAAAAGTACTGCTCTCTGCTATTGGTATTTACATCAAAACCTACAATTACACGATCTGTGCGTTGTTCAAAACCAATATAAATACTGTCGCTTACTAAAAGAGCGGTATCTAAGACATAATCTACAAATACATTTCTTGGAGAATATCTTGGATAACTCAAATTGGGGCTCTCATAAATCACTACCTCTGGGCTTAAACTACTCCATACTTTTAAGCGAAATGGTCTACTTACTATGTTTTCCAATGTTTTCGGGAAATACATATTAATAGCTCGAAGAGTATCTGCTTTAGCGAGTATATACTTCACCGCCACATTCGCTTCAAAGCCCTCAACGTAATATGCCCATTCACACGAACGATCATGCCATGCATAATAAGTCATGAAATCTTGCTTAAAAATGGCAGTATCGTTGTTGGCGTTGGCATCCGGACTGGTATTCAATAAAGATTGAACTCGAAACGTTTTTCGGGATGCCGTATCTGTTATTGGGAATGTGAAGCTATGATTCAGCGTAACCTCTTCGTTGTCCTTTGAGCCCAAATTAGGATTCAGTATCTGAGATCCATTGTAAATCTCGCTGCCATCTTCTATAATTCTAAGATAGTACACCATGTTTTTCGCTGATGCGCTATTGTTTCTAGAAATGTTTGTAGTTGTGTTAGACATCCAAGGTCCTGGATCAGCTTTAAAGTGATCCCAAGGCATAACTTGGTAACCATTGATTAAAGACTGTGCTTGTCTTGTCCAAGCAACATCATCTACAGTAGTGTCTGCTAGGTTTCTTCCTGGTTCAACCCTAACATAGTCAATGTGCCAATGATCAAAATTGCCAGTTACTGTTGCGTAGTTTTTAAATCGAAAGCGAAAACCATCTTGTAAATAGAGCGTGTCTTGAATTTTGAATAATACTTGCTCAAATTTATCCATGGCTCGCCCTTCTGTGTTCCAAACTGAGTTCCACTCTTGAGTAATGGGTGAATACAACTCTAAAATGAGAGAATCTTCAAATTCTGGCTCTTCTCCCAATCCCTTTCCTTGGTAGTAAAAACTGAGGTAAATAGAATCGGCAACTGTATAAAAACCTGCGCCTTGAGGTTTCGTTTTTAAGAACAATGGTTTGCTTGTTAAGAAATCTGCCAGACCGTAATCATTCTGACTGCTCAAATTTGATTCATACGGATATCCTAAACTATCCAATCCGTCCATTGTAGCCATCCCTATAGTAATCGCTTGCTCAGAGTATGTATTATTCACATAAACATCATTGTCTGTCCAAAGCGAATGGCCATCATCTGGAATAAAGAAGATAGAATCAAGGTAATTGTACCAAATGGTATCTGGGTTTGCAGGAACTAAAGAATCGCCTTGCAAAATGCCATCTTCTGGCACAATCCAAACGGTATCTGTAAACACCGCTGGCTCATCAATAAATCCATTGTATACATCTACTCTTAATGGAGGGTTCGCAATGGAATCCCATTGCATTGCCGTGCTGTCGTAAAAAAAGAGATACGAAGTATCAAACATGGCTCCTAGAGTATCCCAAAAAAACTGATTGTCGACTATGAAATTGGCCTTTACACGAACAAAAGTTCCAGCTTGAGAGGTGTCTCCTGTATACTGCTTTAGAAAATTTTTCGAAAAATCATCAATAAACGGCAAATGCAAGGTGTCTAAAGCATAGCTGATTTCATTGGCCCGTTGATGAGACACTTTAAGTTCAATGTTCGGATTTTCTGCCATAGGCAACAAGCCATCAACTGGCTGAGCTAAAGTGCTGAAGGCTAAGCAATAAAGAGAAATAAAAATAATGCTATTGCGTAGAAACATCGGAACTGTCATTCGTATTCATATCCAAATAAATAGATTCAATTTTACTTGAATCTGCGGTGAATGAAAGGTCAACTATTCCCCCCATTTCAACTGTTCTAACGGAGTCACTTTGTGGATATTGCATGAAGACAAGTGCCGATACTGTATCTTCTTGACTCACTACCGATTCATCAAAAGATTCTTTTCCAATATTTAAGCCATTATCCAAGAGTCTTTGCATGGCGTCATTTCTGGAAAGTCCTAATAATTGAGGAACCTTAACTCTTTCACCTGTTGGTCCAGAACCAACCACCAATACCAATTGATCGCCTTGTTCAATTTTCGTGTTCGCTTTTAATCTAGATCCATCTGGTGCGTAAACATCAATAACGCACTGCGAGCAAACAGCCACTCTGTAAATGATACTATCTACTTCAAGATTCAGCGTTTTTATACGAGATAATGCTTGACGTAAAGTAAAATCTCTCAATTCTGGAAGCTCCACACGCGGTGCTTGAGAAGCATTGATGGTTAAATATATTTTACGCTCTGGTTTCACAAAACTTCCTGGAATAGGATTTTGACTCAACACAGTACCAGGTTCTTTCGAAGACACAAATACCGAATCAATAATCACATAATTCAGCTTATTATCACTGAATAAATTGTTCAATTCAGAAACATGATAGCCTGCATAATCCTCTACTTCTTCTTGCACTCCATGTTGGGTGTAACTCTCTAAGTAGTTATTCAACAAATAAAGCCCTAAACCAACAATAAACACGAGTGCAATGATTGAAAGCAAAGCTGATTGTAAAGCTTTCTTTGCTGATGATTTTTCGCTCTTTTTCTTTGCGTTCATCTATTCAATTTGTAAGTGGCCAAAGATAGGAATCCACAGCAAAGCCTAGGGGTATAAACTGATGAAGGATTAACAGCGTATTTGTTGGTAACTCTTTGCTTTAAACCGCCAAATAATGAAGCGGAAGATACCTTTGTATCATAGGCAAAAGACATGAAAAGAATTGCAATTGTAGCGGGCGGATATTCTGCTGAAGCCGAAATTTCTTTAAAAAGTGCGGAAACTGTATTCAACAATTTAGACAGGTCATTATTTGACCCATACATTGTTACAATTTCTAAAAATGCTTGGGCTGTAAAAACACCATCTGCCACATTCCCCATTGAGAAAGGAGATTTTTCTTTTGTTAAAGATGGACGTAAAATCACTTTTGATGCTGTATTTATTGCCATTCATGGTGAACCAGGCGAAGACGGACGCATACAAGGTTACTTTGACCTATTAAACATCCCCTATTCAACCCCAGGTGTTATGGTTTCTTCACTCACCTTTAACAAAGCCGTTACCAACCAATTACTCAGCCACTATGGGTTCAATGTTGCAGAAGCCAAATATGTATTCAGAGGAGATTACATACAGGTAAATGAGATTCTAAACGCTGTAAAACTCCCTTGCTTTGTTAAGCCGAATGAAGCCGGATCTAGCTATGGAATTACCAAAGTAACCTCAAAAGAACAGCTGGTTCCTGCAATTGAAAATGCCTTTAAGCATAACGAAATGTGCATCATAGA
>CBFHSD010000060.1:0-10450 GCA_965658375.1 Salibacteraceae bacterium | reverse complement strand
AAGATTGAGAAGCCTCAAGTGAGTCTACAGTGAACTGCTCATTATTGAATGACACACCTCCAGAAGCTGATACATAAAATTGATTGGTTCGCCATAAGTAATTCCCAACTCCAATGGTTCCAATGGTTCTTAATTGCAGTAATTGTTCATCATTCTGCAACCAGTTAATTGAAGCACCTGTAAACCAGTCTGCTGTAATGATTCTGTTTCCGCTTAAGTCAGCATCAGTTCTTCTTGTAGGGGCTACTCCATCCTGATCGCTTCGCACCCCACTGAAGGAACTCGATAAAGACCAATCTGGTGTATTGTATCCAAAAGAACCCATAGAGGTTAACTGCCTTAAATTGTTGTTTTTTGTATACGAATAACCCATACTAATTGAAGCAGAAAAACGGTCTAGAAAAGCCTCTTCTATTTGATTGATTCCAACGATATCATCCAGCTCTATCCTCACCGTATCAGAAGCAGAGCCCATATAGACATAGGTAAAGCCTGTATCTGAACCCAATTCTAAATAGCCATTGTACATGCCACCAGACTCTGTAAATATGCTCACTTTTGTATGGCATTCAATCAACTTGACATCTTCCCACTCAATTTCAAAATCATTGTCGCTGTAAGATGTAGAAACCTTCAAAACTCTTTGTTTCAAAGAAATCACTTCTCCTACTAGAAACTCTCCTTCAGAAAACCAAACTGTATCTTGCTGGGCTTGAGCTTGTGCAGTGACAATGACGGTGAACACGAATAAAATGAGATATTTCATAGCAAAGAGTTTGTTTGCAGCTTTATTTGTAGAGACCAATGGTTTCAGATAATTTATCTTTTACAAGCTTTTTAAGTTTTAGAGGGGCTACGACCTTTACTTCCGGCCCATAACTTAAGATACTTCTTATCAATTCATAGGTTAAATGTACTTTGAGTTGAACCGTTGACCAACCATTTTTACCTGATTTAATTTTTTGGGTGGCATGCAAGGGTTGACTTTTCAAGTATTTGGTTAAAATCGGATTGCACTTCAATTCTATCACTTCAGGTTTTTCATTTTGAAATACGGTAATTCCCATTGTATGGGAAAAGAAGTTCATTCTATTGAAGGATTTACTCGTTTTAAAACTGCCTTCCAGAACTTCAATGTTCTTTATGCGATCTAATCCGTACACCTGTACCCTATCCTTATCCTCATCTAAAGCAATCAAATACCACCTATTTGCATGTTCTTTAAGCATGTAAGGATGTACGATTCTGGCTCGTCCTTTTTCTTCTTGATAGCTTTGATACGTTAATAGAATCTTCGAACGTTTGCGTGCACAGTCTAAAAGTGTGGTGAGCCATTCATTTCCTAAAACGGTAGGTAAATGTTCAAACTGAACAAGCATTTCTGCCTCGGTGTCTAAAGATGAAATACTCACCTTATCCAACACCTTGTCAATGGCCTGCTCGTATTGGTTAAAGATGGAAGTTTCTCTAAATTGATCCAACAAGCCAGCTGCAAAACGAATGGCAGTGATGTCATCCTCATTCAACGGAACTTGGTTAATGCTGTATTCTGCATCCTCGTAAAAGTATCCTCCTTCTGCCCGGCTGTATTTGATTGGTGCATTATACCCTAAGTCGCCATCATTCTTCATGGCTTTAATGTCTTTTTCAATAGATGAGCGAGAAACATTGGTTCCTAGTACATCCGAGCAGCCATCTACTAAATCTTCTATAGAAGGATAGCGTTTGTATTTGTTCCCAATCATTCTATCAATGACTCGGTATCTAATGAGGGCGTATTTATTTGCTGGCATTGAACTTTTGAGCGACTAAATTACTTTTAAGGTAGGTGAATCAAAAATAAGCGGACTAGACCATTTACCCATGAATTCTCTCCATTTATTCTACTTGAATGGTTTGTGCATCAGATTTACGCAAAGCCAGTTTAAAACTACCCAGCGAAATTGCAACTGGGTCTCCTGCTCTACCTAAATTGGTTAGTTCAAATCGCTCTCCTGGCACGCATCCCAACTCAAGTAATTTAGACTTCATTGGGCCATCGTCTATACTTTTTATAACTCCTTTAAAGTATTGGGTGCATTCTGAAAGATACATTGTAAATTGTGACTTTAGTAATACGTTTAATTGACTCAAAGTAAAGCAATTCAAAATACACGATGGTGCTTATTTTCATTTTTGAATTCATTCTTGCCCTGAACCTGTCTTTTTACCTCGTTTATGGACTGGCAAGCAATTTTCGTTATTCACCAAAAAAGAAACCTCTAAGCATAAAAGAGCCCTTTTCTTTTTTAGTGGTTGTTCCAGCCTACAAAGAAGATGGGATTCTTCTGGAAACCTGTAAGCACAATCTTAAGCTATTAAAAGAGCAAGACCTTGATTTTGAAATTTTAGTTCTTGCACAACTCAACACACAAGAAACCATTGTACAATTAAGAAACTGGGGAATACAGGTGCTAGATATTCATGTTGCCGAAGTGCACTCTAAGCTCATTGCCATGAAGCAAGCGGTAGAAACTTTCGATCATGGTAATTTCTCTGCTGTGGTAGTTATGGATGTAGACAATCGTTTTTCTAACGATAGCCTAGCTTTGTACAACGATTCGCTATCTCGCGGTTTCAAGGTGGTACAAGCCAAGAGAAAAGGCTATATGAACAACAGTCCTCTATCTTGGCAAGATGACATGAATGAAGCAATCATGCATAATTTTTACCGGAAAGGACATCGTGTACTTGGCCTATCGTCTAGCTTGTCTGGAACGGGAATGTGTTTTGAATCAAGTATTTACACAGATATGATTAGAGCCATACCCAATGCCGCTGGTGAAGACAAATTCATGGAATTATACCTATCTAGAATTAGGTATAAGATTGAATTTAGAGAAGACAATCATATTTATGAGCATAAAACAGATGCACCGAAAGAGTTTGTAAAACAAAGAACACGCTGGTTTACAGCACAGTACTATGCTTGTTTTAAGCACTTCCTCCCTGCCACTAGCCAATTGATTGTTCATGGAAATTTCGGATATTTCGAAAAGATGTTTCAATTTGGGCTCATTCCTAAAGGCATTCTCTTGTTGCTGTTTGGTTTGAACTTAATCATTACCCCTTTTGTTGAATTTTACTGGTTTATTCGAGCATGTCTTCTTTTTTCTTTGTTTGCTCTTTCCATGTTTATGGCAATGCCTAATGAGTATAGAAACTTGAAAACATTCAAGCATTTCGGAAACATTCCAAAAACGATTTTATTGCAGCTCAAAGCTTTTGCAAGTATGAGCCCTAGCAAGACGAAGAAGTTTGAAGTAACTAACAAGAAAAGATGAGTTTTATAAAGAAGCGCATCGAAAGCTTTTTAGTTGCTCTTGAAGGGTTGAGTGTGCTCTGGAGTGAAGATCACAGTAAGGTTCATTTACTAGCAACAATTGCAGTGCTTTGTGCAGGATGGTATTTTCAAATTGAACGGATAGAATGGGGCTTAATATGCATGAGCATAGCTATGGTGTGGGTTGCTGAGGGAATGAATACTGCGATTGAACACCTCACAGACATTGCATCACCAAAAATTCATCCAAAAGCTAAAATGACCAAAGATGTAAGCGCAGGAGCGGTGTTGATAGCAGCTATTTTTGCCGCCATCATTGGAGGGATTGTTTTTACTCCTTATCTGGTTTAAAACAGACTTTCTAGTATTTTCTCTACTGTGTACCCTTCTGCTTCAGCTCTGTAAGTTCGTACCACTCTGTGCCTTAAAATGGGTAATGCAACAGCTTGAATATCTTGCTTCTCAGGAGAATATCTATCATTTAATATAGCGTGGCATTTGGCTGCTAGAATCAAGTACTGAGAGGCTCTTGGTCCTGCTCCCCAAGAAATGAACTCATTCACCAATTCGCTTGCATGCTGCGTATTAGGACGCGTCTTAGCAACTAAGCCAACAGCATATTCATAGATAGAATCTGCCACTGGAACTTTTCTCACCAGCTCTTGAAAGGCTAAAATTTCGTCTTTGCCTACAATAGAGTTTACCTCTACTTTTTGATTCGATGTTGTTGATTTCACGACTGCTACCTCTTCCTCGAAAGAAGGATAATCCAACCAAATATTAAACATGAAACGATCTAACTGTGCTTCAGGCAAGGGATATGTCCCTTCTTGTTCAATAGGGTTTTGCGTAGCTAGTACAAAAAATGGATCGTCCAATTTGTGTGTGTGTCCGGCTGCGGTTACAGACTTTTCCTGCATGGCTTCTAAGAGCGCAGCTTGGGTTTTTGGTGGAGTTCTATTGATTTCATCGGCAAGTAACACATTGGTAAACAATGGGCCTTTCATGAATTTGAACTTGCGGTCTTCGCCAATAATTTCTGCTCCAACAATATCGCTAGGCATTAAATCTGGAGTAAACTGAATACGGTTAAAAGATAGGCCTAGTGCATCAGAAATGGTATTCACCAAAAGGGTTTTTGCCAAGCCAGGTACTCCAACCAACAATGCATGACCTCCAGAAAACACAGAAATCAATACGTACTTGACGGTTTCTTCTTGCCCTACAATTACCTTACCTATTTCCTTTTTTAATTGCGCATAGGCTTGCGCCATGGCATGTGCAGCTTGCTCGTCATTGGTAAATTGCTTCATTCTCGCTTAATTAATTGAACCAGTTGTTTGAAAATGCACAATTTTCGAAAGACGCATCAATACGAATGTAGTTCTCTGCAATCGTTTTCTCTATCCAATCGGCAAGTTCGGTTTGTTTCTTTTCACCCAACTTGGCATTCATTACACGCTGGTAATCTTGGTCTAAGTTTGCCACATGAGGATCAGTGTAGGTAACGAGCTTCAGAATTCTATATGCTCGTGTTCCATCTTGTTTCTCATACATTACAGGCTTCGAAAGGTCTCCTACTTTCAATCGATCTACGGTATAAAACAAGTTTGGATCGTATTGATTTAATGTATTCACTTCAAACATTGGCGAACCTGTTTGTGGGTTCAGCATCACACCAGCGTTATTCTTTGATTCTTTATCATTAGAATATTCTTGCACCATCAATTCAAAATTCACAGAATCGTTGGTTTCAATTTCGGTGTATATGGAATCTAGTTTGTCTTTCACCAAAATCAAATCTGATGGATTCACCTTTGGTTTCAACAAAATATGCCTTGCATTCAGCTCTTGTCCCTTTCTCTCAATCATTTCAATGATGTGATAGCCAAAGTCTGTTTCAACCACCTGTGAAATCTCACCTTTTTCTAAATCAAATGCAGCAGCAGCAAATTCAGGAACCAGTTGCTCTCTGCGCATAAAGCCTAATTCTCCATTCTGTTGTGCTGACCCCGGATCTTCTGAGTATAAATAGGCTAAGGTTCCAAAATCTTCGCCTTTCACAATTCTCTCTCTCAAGGCATTTAATTTTGCTCTAGTCTCTTCTTTTTGCTGTTGGCTTACTTCTGGATTGATTGTTAGTTGAGCCAATTTCACTTCAGCATTTACAAATGGTAAACTGTCTTCTGGGATGGAATTGTAAAATTCTTTGATTTCTTTTGGAGTTACCTTTACAGCAGAAGTGATTTGACCTTGCATGCGTTGTACAAGTAATTGTTCATTGATTACTTCGTAAAACTCAGCCCGTATTTCTTCAATACTTTTCTCATAAAACTGTTCTAAACGCTCTACCGAACCAATTTGAGCAACGAAATACTGGATTCTTCTGTCTAACTCACTTCTAACTTCAGCCTCTTCTACTACAACACTATCTACTTTGGCTTGGTGTACCAATAGTTTTTGAACCAACAGATCTTCAAAAAGCACACAGCGGGTATTGGGTCCTACTTCCATACCAGACTCTGCATATTGTTTGAACTGGCTCTCGACATCTGACCTCAAAATGATTTCATCAGCAACAATGGCTATAACACCATCAATCTCTTGTACATTTCTTAAATCTTCTTGAGCTAAGCCATTTTGTCCAGCAAGTACAAAGATTAACAAAGCGATATATGATATGTATACTTTCATTCGGTAAAAACCTCAAAATCGTTATTAGCTAGTCCTTCATCTCTCAAATGAACTCTTAATTCTGAGAGTAAGGCGCTTTTCCTTTGGTTCAAAATTAGATTCCTGATATTTTCTTTCTCTAAAGATAACGGTGATAAAGCATCTTTGAGACGATAATCTTGAATTTTTATGAGATAGGAAAATGAACCGTCTGAAAAGTCGATGAACTTGTGATTTCTTAACAGTTGCTCTTTGCTATATAGTCCAATAGGAATCTCTCTTAAAAGCTCATCAATGTACAGCCATGTATTGTCATCTAGATAATAGTTGGCCGCAAACTGATGACAATAATCTTCTAATTTCTGAAAATTATCCTCGTCTAAATTTTTTATCCAACGCCTTACTTTTTTAATGTCTGGAGCGGTCGTATCTAGCTTTACATAAACAACTTTAACAATGTAATCTGTGAGCAGAAAGTTAGCCTTGTTCGCTTCATAATAGGCCTTAAGTTCTTCCTGAGAAATAACCGTATCAAGCTTTTGATTTATCAATTGGCTTTCATACGCATAAATGAGTAAGTCTGTTTTGTACTCTTTCAGCTGGTATTCAACATTCTTGGCTTCCTCGCTCAAATTATTCTCTGCGTTGTAGAGAAGCAATTGTTTTTCAATCCATAAATCAATCAGTCTTTTAGCGAACATAACACTATCTAAAGAATCTATGGGATTAGGCATTTGAGCACTCAACTCTTCTTGATAAAGGTAGGTGTCATATACTCTAGCGACATGCTGCTGCTCTTCTTGAGATGCGGTGATCAATTCACAACTTGATGAGGCAATGAGTATGCTAATCCAAATATATCTCACTATTTACCAGCGTTATTTTCAACCGTTGATAGCACCTCTTGGTTCACCGTAAAAGGAAATTTTGTCCTTAGTTCTTTGATCCATTCATCTTCCAAGAACTTCTGGTAACCAGATATATAAACACCTTTTGCATCATCTAAAGCCATTGGTGCAGGTTCTAATACTTCGTTTACACGCACCACAATGCGCTTATCACCATCTTCTTGAGTTTCTTTAATCCCTGTAGTCCAATCTATCGAGTTCAAATACTTCTGATCATTTTTTTGGTATGTTCCATTCCAAATAGTTACTCCTAAGCTGCTTTTTGCATTGGCAGTAGCCAATATGGTGCTATCAGTTGCTCCTTGCTCAATTAACGGTCTAATTCTGCTTTCCATTTCCTCATTAGAGAAAATATAAATGGAAGCATCTATTCTCTGGTCCCACATGTTTTCCATTTTATGAGCCTCGTAGTAAGCCGCTAAGCCAGCAGAATCTTCTGATGCTTTGGTCCACACTTTTTGATCCATCAATTCAAACAATAGAATTCCATCGTGATACTCTGCTACCAATGCTTTATATTCTGGATATTTTACAGGAAGAACTTCTTTTTGGTAATAAAGTAATTCATTCGAGATGAAAGTTGTGAATTTGTTTTTCACGTATTCTTCTAAACTTACTGCTTTTTGTCTTTGTTGGCTAGATTGGAGGTAAGCGGCAAAGTCTTTCAACGTCCTCTTTTCCTTTCTGTTTAAGTAGGTCTTATCAGACCATTGAAGCACCGTACCTTTCATTTCCATTTCTTCTGGAACACCTTCCCATTTCGCTTCGAAAATAGTTGAGTCAATTAGTGGAATAATGGTAAAGGCAACCTTCTCCTTGGTTTTAACTTTGTATTCATTCTTCAGCAGTTGTATGAAGTGTTTTTCACTCCCTGCAGAACGAGAATCACGCTGTACTTTTTTCTCTAGCTCAACTTGCTCTTCTTCAAAACTTCCAATTTCTTTTTTGTCAACCAGCATAATAATATGCCAGCCATAAGGTGTTTGAATTGGCATAGAATAGTTTCCTTTCTCTAGCTGTGCAGCTGCTTCTTCGTAATTAGGAACCATTCTACCTGCTCCAAACCATGGAAGCACTCCTCCGCTTTTCGCAGAGCCATTATCTTCTGAGTAAGTACGTGCTAAATCGAAGAAATCGGCACCATTCTTAAGCTTCTCATACAACTCGTTGATTTTACCTTCTGCTCTTACCATTTGAGCTTCAGACATCTTTTCATTTGTCTTAACAAAAATGTGCGCTGTTCTTAGTTCTCCCATTGCATCGCGCGTACCTTCTACTTTAATGATATGGTAGCCATAAGAAGTCTTCACAGGTTTTGTTACTCCGCTTTCAGGCGTGGTATAGGCAGCTGTTTCAAAAGGATATACCATGCGAAACGCAGTGAAATAGCCTAAATAGCCCTTGTTTTCTTTTGCGCTTGGGTCTTCTGATTTTTCAAAAGCCAGTTGAGAGAAATCTGCTCCTTCTTTGGCTTCTTTATAAATGGCCATGGCTTTATTGTATGCCACTAAAGTATCTTCTGGAGATGCACCTTTCTTCAACGCAACCATGATATGGCTCGCAGAAACATCTACCAACATGCGATTGTAAGCTTCTTTCACCAAATCTGCGTTGTATGCATTATCTGTGAGGTAAGGCTCTGCCAAATCGCTTACATAGCCGTCTAGCTCTTTTTTAAAAGATGGCTCTTCGGCCATCCCTAAGTCTTTTGCCTCAGCTACTTTCAGTTTAAAATTGATGAACAATTCAAGGTATTCCTCAGGCGTTTTAGGATCTATACTTGAACTTGAAGCATTGTTTTTATTGTAAACTCGTTCAAATTCTGACTTCGTAATTTCCTCGCCATCAATGGTTAAAAGCACATTTTCTTGTGCCAAAGATGTAAGGGAAGAAAAAAGGGTAATAAAAACAAGAAGTGTCGACTTGATTACTCTCATTGGTCTTTAAACTATAGGATTATCGATTGAAATTATTTTCTTGTGTAATTAGGTGCTTCGCGCGTAATAGCAACATCATGAGGATGGCTTTCAACAACTCCCGCAGAGGTGATCTTTACAAATTGAGAATGTTGTAAGTCATCAATAGAAGCTGCACCACAGTAACCCATACCTGCTCTTAAACCACCTATTTGTTGATAGATAATTTCGCTTAACGGGCCTTTAAATGGTACTCTTCCAGATATTCCTTCGGGAACCAATTTCTTAATATCATCCTCTGCATCCTGAAAATAGCGGTCTTTTGAACCTTTTTGCATGGCTTCTATAGACCCCATTCCGCGGTACGATTTGAATTGTCTTCCTTCATAAATAATGGTTTCGCCCGGTGACTCTTCGGTACCTGCAAATAATGAACCTGCCATTACACTATGTGCTCCAGCTGCCAAAGCCTTTACAATATCACCTGTAAAACGAACACCTCCATCTGCAATGATTGGAATACCGTCTTCTTCTAGTTCTTTTGCAACTTCCATTACAGCAGTTAGCTGGGGTACGCCTACTCCTGCAATAATACGCGTTGTACAAATTGAACCTGGGCCAATTCCAACTTTAACAGCATCCGCACCGTTGTCCGCAAGCAATCTTGCAGCTTCGGCTGTGGCAACATTCCCAACAACAACGTCTATACCGTATTGCTTTTCTTTAACCGCTTTAAGTGCATCATTGACACCTTTAGTGTGGCCATGAGCTGTATCAATAACTACCGCATCAACACCACTTTCTACTAAAGCGTGAACTCTATCTAGCATATCGCCCGTTATTCCAACTGCTGCTGCTACTCTTAGGCGACCAAATGAATCTTTACTTGCAATCGGCTTAGTTTTAGCCTTGATGATATCTCTAAATGTAATGAGTCCTGTTAATTCGTAACTCTCGTTTACTACAGGAAGCTTTTCAATCTTGTGGCGTTGTAATATTTCTTCGGCCTTAGCCAAAGTTGCATCATTATCTGTGGTTATCAAATTTTCAGAGGTCATCACCTCTTGTATAGAACGGTTGTGATTTTTCTCAAAACGCAAATCACGATTGGTCACAATTCCCACCAATTTGTTGTCTTCTCCAACAACAGGAATACCACCTATACTGTGCTCCTTCATCAATTCCAAAGCATCACCCACTTTTTTATCAGGAGTGATTGTTACTGGATCTTGGATCATTCCACTCTCGTAACGCTTCACCTTTCTTACTTCAGCAGCTTGGCGCTCAATGCTCATGTTCTTGTGCAATACACCAATTCCGCCTTCTTGTGCAATAGCAATAGCCAAAGAAGATTCTGTAACCGTATCCATGGCTGCAGAAACTATTGGTGTCTGGATGTTTATATTCTTCGAAAACCTAGACGCTGTTGAAACATCTCGAGGCAACACTTCTGAATACCTTGGAATGAGAAGTACATCATCGTAGGTTAAACCTTCTTGTTTTATCTTCTGATCAAACTTTGACATGGCACAAATTTTTCGCTAAAAATTCCACAAAAATAACCAATAAAGTGCTACTAGGCGCGGCTTCTACTAGCGAATAAGAGCCACAGAACCTATTTCAAATGCAGG
>CBFHSD010000059.1:9282-10719 GCA_965658375.1 Salibacteraceae bacterium | reverse complement strand
CTCCAAAGCTTACGTTTGGTGCTGCCAAAACAACAATGGCATCTTGCACCTGATTGCTACATCCGTTGGCGTCTGTAAAAGAATAGGTATATGGGTTTTGACCCACATTAGCTAATCCAGTGCTGAATGTATTGCTCGTGATAAATGAACCTGTGTAAGTTCCTCCAGTTGGGTTCACCAATTGAAGAGCAGTGTCACCCTCTGTTGAGCAAAGCTGTAAAGTTGAGCTCACAGACAATGTTGGTAGTGCATTCACTACTACTTGAGCTGTATCAGCATTCGAACAGCCGTTTCCATCTGTGTAGTTATAGTTTAATACAAAGCTCCCTGTAGAAGCCGAGCTGAATGTGCTGCCCACAACTCCAGATCCTGACCAAACTCCACCAGCTGGTGTTCCATTGTTCAAGGTTAAAGACTGGTTCGCGCAAACTGCTGCATAAGATCCTGAGTTTACTGTTGGAGCAGCATTTACTGTTACTGTTTGAGACAATGAATCTGAGCATCCATTGGCATTGCTTACGATGTATGAAATAAGTCCACCTGTTCCCGCTTGTGCTGGGTCAAAGCTATTTCCACTTACACCAGCTCCGTTGTATACCCCACCAGAAGGTGCTGCGTTGAGCGTGATAGAAGCATCGTTTGAGCAATATGCTGGTAAGTTGGCCCAGCTAATGCTTGGACTTGTATTTACTGTAATGGATTGGAAAGCAGTATCGCTACACCCATTGGCATCTGTATATTCATACGATACTGCAGATGAACCAGCTCCTGCTAATGTTGGAACGAATTGACCAGCTACTACTCCTGAACCCGCATATACGCCACCAGCGGGTGACCCAGTATTTAAGGTTAATGTATCTCCATTATCGCATTGAGAAGCCAATGCTCCAAAAGAAACACTTGGTTGGCCATTTACTGTAATGATTACAGAATCTGAATTGCTGCAACTATTGGCATCTGTGTAATCGTAGTTTACTTGGTAGGTTCCCGCACCTACGGCAGCGTTAAAATCACTTCCTGTAACACCGGTTCCTGAGAACGTACCTCCTGTTGGGAAGCCCGTTAAAGAAACCAAACCATCTGTTTCACACAATGGAGCAAGTCCACTGGCAACGACAATAGGTAAAGGATTTACAGTTAAAGAAGAGCTTGCACTGTCAGAACAACCATTTCCGTCTGTATAGGTATACCCTAAGGCAAATGTACCTGCACCTATTGGGTTGTACTGTCCGCCTCCTACACCTGAACCGTAGTATGTACCTCCGTTTGGAGCACCACCACTAAGGTTAACAATTCCTGAATTCTCACACACATCTGCCAATGCCGCAAAGCTTACACTTGGCTGAGCATTTACAACAATTTGACTGCTTGCCGTATCGGCACATCCGTTGGCATCAGTATAGGTATACTGCACCGGGAAGGTTCCCGCACCAGAGG
>CBFHSD010000059.1:0-9272 GCA_965658375.1 Salibacteraceae bacterium | reverse complement strand
TATCAAATTGACCCGAAGAAATATTTGTTCCAAAATAAGATCCACCACTTGGTAAGCCGCCAGCCAAGATTGCTGAGCCATCACTCGCACAGACACTTGTTTGAGCTGCTAAGCTCACTGCAGGTTTATTTAAGACTTCCACATTAGAAGTATCTGTGTTGCTACATCCATTTCCGTCAGTGTATAGATAGAATAAATCATAGTTACCTGCTCCTACCGCTGTAGGATCAAATGAACCTGCACTCACACCAGAACCCGAATAGGTTCCACCCATAGGTATTCCTTGGCTTAAGCTTACTGCTGCTCCATTTTCACACAGTCCATTGATGTCTTGAACACTGACTATTGGCAAGGCATTTACTGTTACACTTTGAGAATCTTGATTCACACACCCCAAACCATCGGTATACGTATATGTCACAAAGTAAGATCCGGTTCCCACTGAAGGGTCGAATTGATTTCCTGTAACACCTGTACCAGAATATGTTCCTCCGGCTGGGGAAGCTTGGTTTAGAGTTACAGAACCTGCGTCCACACAAACATCATTGATAGCTGTAAAGCTGATGCTTGGTCTTGGATTGATTTGAATGGACTGTGAAGAAGCATTTGATCCACACGTATTGTTTACCGTGTAAGTAATGGTTACAGAAGATGATGTTGGCACCGATGGGTCAAAGAATCCATTGGAAACTCCTGTTCCTGAATACACACCCCCAACCGGTGTTCCACCTGTTAAGGCAAAAGGCGTTGCGCTTGCACATACTGGTGTAAATGCCGCCAATGCTGTATTGGGTAAAGGATCTACCGTAATGGTATCACTACTTGTTCCATCACACCCAAAGGCATCTGTAAAACTGTAAGTTATTACATGATCTCCCACTCCAGCAGTTCCCGGATTAAATATCCCAGCGGCTACTCCTGTACCTGAGTAGGTTCCTCCGGAAGGAGCTCCACCGGCTAAAGTCAATGGCGAGGCGTTCATGCATATATTCGATTGTAAGCTGAGCGTTACTGTGGGTAAAGGTTTTACTTCTACGTTGGTTGAGGCCGTATTCTCACAACCATTATTATCTGAGTAAGTATAAGTTAAGGTATATGTTCCAACCCCAGCAACACTAGGATCGAAAGAACCAGCCGAAACTCCAACACCGCTGTAGGTTCCACCAGATGGTGAACCTTGGTTAAGCGTTAAGGCATTGGCACTTTCACAAATTGGGGCGATGGCACTCATTGTTACTGTGGGCAATGGAAGAACCTCCACAGATCTGTTGGCTACATCTGTTCCACAGGCATTGGTGAAACTGTATGTGAGTGCGTTTTGTCCTACACTGGCCGAAGCTGGATCAAAAAAACCATTAGAAACTCCAGGCCCTGCATAGGCACCTCCAGCAGGAGCACCTGTACTTAAGGAAATGGCCGGTGCATTGGCACAAAGTGGAGCAATTGCTGAAAAACTAGCTTCTGGCAATGAATCTACGGTTATTTGCACGGTATCCGATCCAGTACATCCTTGACCTGAACTTACTGTGTACACTAAGTCATAGCTTCCTATACTCACAAAAACCGGATAGAAGGTATTCCCTACCACACCGTTTCCACTCCAAGTACCTCCACTTGGCGTTCCACTTGGAAGGGCCGTTGAGAACTGCGTATAACAAACATTTGAAAGTGCACTTACCGATGCACTTGGTGCTGGGTTTACAGTAACACTGGTAGAATCTTGTCCAACACAGCCATTGGCATTGGTAATGGTATAAACCAAATCGTGCGAACCTGCTCCAGCTGCTGCTGGATCAAAAGAACTTCCGGTTACACCAGGACCTGACCATACTCCCCCACTAGGGAAACCATTGTTTAAAGTGAAGCTGTTCGAAGATTCACAGTAAGCCTGGGTAATGGGTAACACAATGGAAGTGGGATTTTGAAGCACACTCACAATGGTTTGCGATGAGTTTTGGCATCCGTTATTATCTGTAAAGGTATATGTCAACAATTGCGAACCTGCTCCTTGTGCAATAGGATCGTAGGTTCCGTTCACTACCCCAACACCTGTCCAAATACCACCAGCAGGCGAACCTCCTGTTAAGGTGAAAAGTGTATCTGTTTCGCATTTATTGAATGAAAGGGGTGATGATACTGAAGGAAGAGCAACTTGGTTTACCTGAATCACATTAGAGGTATCAAAACAGCCTAAGCTGTCAACTACCATGGAGTAAGAACCCGGATTGGTAACTGTGTACAATAATGAATCAGCTCCGGCAATGGCTTGATTGTTAGACAACCATTGAAACTCGGATGATGCTACTGGCGAACCAGCCAATTGTGTTGAGTTTGAACCACACAAATATTGCGGTGAACCTCCAATAACTTGTGGACTGTACGGGAAACACTGGTTCATTTTGAACACAAAATCATTGGTGTTATTCCCACCTGTAACAGAGCGCTGTCCGAAGGTGTTATTCCCTCTATTTTTCAATGCTCCATAGATGGTTCCTGTTGGGGTCATGCTAAAAGATCCTGTACTGGTCACAAAAGAGCTTGCAGTATTCTCAACATGCACAAACCAACCATTGGTAAAAGCAGGATTCAGCTTAGCCATGTAAGATGATCCTCCAAGCGCATTGTAAACAGTTCCTAAAAAACTGATGGAGTTATTGAAGGTACCGGAGAAATAGACATCGCTGTTGTAAATTTCAATGTCTGTAATGGTGGTTCCAAGAATTTGAATGGCATTTTCTACTGCCAGGGTGTTTTCATTAACCCTCAATAAAATGGGACCGCTTAAACTAGAGTTATAAAGCAATGAAGAGAATGCTGCTCCGATGTAAATTTTGTTATTGGCTTGATCTAATTGCAATTTTCCGAGCGCATTGAATGAAGTGGTTCCCAATTCTTGAATGGCCACTTCTGCTCCGGTGGTATCCATCTCTAAGATGTAGCCGCTGCTTACAAAGCTTGATGAGGTATTGAAGTAGTTTGCACCATTAAAGAATAAGGTATCAAAGTTAGTGGCGTACATAAAGAGATCATTGCCATTTGCAATCTCAAAATCTCGAATGACCACATTACCAGCAGATTCAATGACATGCCCCCAAATGAGGTCTCCGTTGCCATCAATTTTCAATACGCCTACACTCCTATTAAAAGAAGAGGTAGAAGACGAATAAGAATTGAAGGTTTGTCCGTCATAGAGCAATGTGCTTACAAAATCGCTTGTAATGAACATCTCTGTTCCTAAGGTTCGGATCACCGTGTTAGTAGAAAATGAAAAGGCCATGGTCATGGGTTCTATCCATTGTCCTGTGCCCGAAGCATTCAATTTAGCAACAAAGTAGTTTACTCCAGAAGTAAAAGCAAGGGTATCTGTACCTACAACCACTTCTGCATTTGAACGCCCTGTAAAAATGATATCTCCTGAGCTATCCAGCTCTAAATCTGTGACCAACTGAACACCAGGAAAAACTTGAAACCAAAGCAATGAGCCCGTGGAGTCAACCTTCATTACATAAGCAACATTCTGGAAATTACCAGTTCCGGGAAGAATTACTGTACCATCATACGCAACGGGTTGGTTAAAAGTACTGTTTCCAATGAGGACAGTGTTTCCTTGAGCGTCTAACTCGCTTTCAATGATGTTGGATGTTCCTGAAAATGAACTGGCCCACTCCACACCTTGGGCGGTGGCTGCATGAAAAGAAGAGAAAAGAAAAGCAAGGGTAAAAATGTGTTTAACGATTGAATGCATATGAAATAGGTTACAAGATTCTAACAGTTAAGACGCATGAAAGCCAAAAAAGTTGCACCCGAGAAAGTCTCTGGAGCTGTTGCTTTTGGAAACTCCCTAACCCTTAAAAAAGGATAAGCAACAGAACTGGTTTTTGGTCTGTTTTCAAATCTAAGTAAGGTTATGTACCAAAATAGAAAAACAACTGATTTCTCAGGAGCTTAGGTTTTTTCTTTGTCCTCTTGCCTTGAAGCAAAAGACTAAAAATTCAAGTTTACTAAAGAACGGCAAGCAGCCGAGGAGTATATCCAATCTTGGAAGGCTCTAAATAAAGGCACAAAAAAAGTCTCGATTTCTCGAGACTTTCCAACATTTCAACTAAGACAAGTAACAATACCTAATCTACATTATCATGTAGAAAAGAATTGTTCGGACGAATGTCCATTTTCTTTTCTCCATCAGGTCCTTCTTCCTCCGTAAGTGTGTATCTACTCACTTGCGATTCGGAAGAATGGGGCACATCGTTCAACCTAATTTGACGTCTTTTATAAGCAGGTACGTTCTCTAACTCCTCACCGTTTAACCTGCCTCTAAACTTGTCGCTCAAATCTTTGATTTTGCTTAGTCTGTTGCGTAATCCTTCTTCTGGCTGAAATTCAGCCTCTTGTTCTTGGCTCTCTGATTCTTGCGCATGCGATACATGTGTTTGCGCTTGATTTTCTGGCTTTCTAACAATAAATGGTTCATCTACCGGCTTAGGCTCACTCACCTCTTTTGGAGCGGCTTCCATTTTAGGCTCTTCTGCCTGAGGTGCTGCTGGCTCTGCTGGTTTAGAAAAGTCAAACACAAATGGAGATTGCTCCACTTCTGCTTTTGGTGTTTCTTCTGCTGGTGTTTCTGCCTTTTTTACAAAGGGTTCTTGTACACTTTCTTGAAACTGATTTTTTTGCTGAGGAGCCGGTGCTGGTTTTTCTTCTTCAAGCACAATTTTTCTAGGCTTTTGGTCTTTTGCAAAACCTGCCTGCTGTATGCTATTTGCCTCAAAACCAGTGGCAATTATGGTAACGCTTAGTTCCTCTCCTAGTTCTTCATTTTTCCCGTATCCCCAAATTACATCGGCAGAGTTTCCAGATTCATCTACAATGTAGTCTGTAATTTCTGCAATCTCATCCATGCTTGGTTCTTCGGTTCCATACTCCATGTTTAAGAGCACATGGCGTGAACCGCTAATGTCATTGTCATTCAATAATGGGCTTGACAAGGCTTGTTCAACGGCCTTAATAGCTCTGTCTTCTCCTGTTGCAGAGGCGGCACCCATAATGGCCACACCAGAGTTTTTCATTACCGTTTCAACATCTTTGAAATCAACGTTTACCAATCCAGAGGTGGTAATGATTTCTGCAATGCCTTTCGCGGCTACTGTTAAAACGTCATCTGCTTTTCCAAAAGCTTCGGTCATGCGAAGGTTCCCGTACATCAATCGCAACTTATCGTTGTTGATGATGAGCAGTGTATCAACACTCTCACGTATTGCTTGAATTCCTTCTTCTGCTTGTTTTTGACGTCTTTTCCCTTCAAACACAAAAGGCATGGTAACAATACCTACGGTAAGAATACCCATCTCTTTTGCCACGCGTGCAATTACCGGGGCGGCACCTGTTCCGGTTCCCCCACCCATACCTGCGGTAATGAATAGCATTTTGGTATTGTGCTCTAGTGCGGCTCTTACCTCTTCTATACTTTCTATGGCCGAGTTCATACCAACTTCTGGTATTGCCCCTGCGCCATTGCCTTCTGTAAGGCTGGTACCTAATTGTATTTTATGTGGCACTGGGCTATCATCCAGTGCTTGTTGATCTGTATTACAAACAATAAAATCAACTCCTTTGATTCCTTGCTCGTACATGTGATTTACAGCGTTGCTTCCACCACCTCCAGCTCCAAGTACTTTAATGATACTTGGTAAGTTTTTGGGCATGTTAAACTTTAGTCCGTCTTCGCTCATGTTGTTCAAGTATTAGTTACTTCTTAAATATCATTTTCGGTCATCATTCCTTTGATCATATCAAGGAAAGACTTCATCCCGAATTTGTCTTTGTTCTTTTCTTCTTTTTCCGTGCGCACTTCTGCACTTCCTTCTCCGCTGCGCTCAAAACCTTTGACTACAAGACCAGTACCTGTTGCAAAAGATGGAGATGAAATGTCGTTTTTACTGCTGGCCAAGTGCTTGGTTGGTGTTCCAATATTGGTTTCTAGACCCGTCATGAATTCAAATAATTGTTTGACATGGCGTAACTGAGAACCACCGCCTGTCACTACAATACCTGCAATAAGCTTTTTCTCAAAACCTGAGTTTGTAATCTCGTAATACACTTGCTCAATAATTTCTTCCATACGTGCTTGTATGATGTGCGCAAGGTTTTTTACAGAAATCTCTTTATGCTCTCTTCCGGGAAGACCAGGAATGGCAATGATCTCACTATCTGAAGCACTATCTGCAATGGCATAGCCAAAGCGTTCTTTCAATAACTGTGCTTGACGCTCTATGATTGAACAGCCTTCTTTAATGTCGTAAGTTAAACTGTTGCCACCATAAGGGATAACAGCTGTATGGCGTATGATACCTTCTTTAAAAATGGCGATATCGGTTGTACCACCACCTATGTCAACCAGTACTACACCAGCTTCTTTTTCTTCTTTGGTTAAAACTGCATCAGCAGAAGCTAAGGGTTCAAGTATTAAGTTTTGTACCTCAAGGCCCGCTCTTCTCACACATCTATAGATGTTGGAAACGGCTGTCATGTGACCCGTAATCACGTGAAAGTTGGCTTCGAATCTAGAACCAGACATGCCAATAGGATCTAAAATTCCATGCTCTTGATCTACGGTAAAGTCTTGTGGGATCACATCAATGATTTGCTCACCTGGCAACATGACCAAACGGTTCATATCCTCAATAAGCTCATCAATATCTTTCTTCGTAATCTCGTCTTCTGGCCTTGTGCGAATCTTAGATGCTCTGTGCTGAAGGCTTTTAATGTGTTTGCCAGCAATACCAACATTCACCACATTAATTTCAACACCACTTTGATCTTCGGCTTCTTTCACCGCCTTTTCAATAGCATCTACCGTTGGCGAAAGGTGCGTTACTACGCCTCTTTTCACTCCTAATGAAGGTGCTTTACCCATGCCCAGAACGTTCAACTTGCCATGCTCGGTTTTTTCACCTACCAACACCGCAATTTTGGTTGTTCCAATGTCTAAACCGACTACTATTTCATTGTTTTCTGACATGCTTTCTATCTTTTGGTACAAACTACTTGATCTTTAAATTTAAGGTTGATGGTTCCGTAATTGTTCCACCCTGTTTTATCGAGCCCTTCTTTGTAGAAGACCATCAACTTTTTCAGTTTAGAATCTATATCTATTGGTTTCCCGAATAAAATGGTGTGCTTCCCTACTTTCGGTATCAATTCCAGATCTCCATTGGGTAAACGGTAAATCTGTGTGAATTGTGCGTTCCAAAAGGGATGATCTACAATGGCAGTTGAAAGTTCAAAAATCCCAGCGAGCTCTTCGCTTAAAACACCTTCACTGTTTTGACTGGCGTTTAACGCGCCATTTGCTACCAGCACTCGCGCACTGAAAGAGTTTGACAAAGGCATAATTTGCCCATCTGAATCAATATAAAATTGCTTGCCAGAAGTGTTTGCTATGCGCACTATTGGTTTACGCTGTTGCACCTTAACATGTAACACACCATTGATAGAGGCATACACATCTGCGTTTTTGATGGATGGATTTTTCTCTAACTCGGTTTCTAAATTGTAAATATCAATCTTGCTTAGGGCTGTTTGCTCATTGCCGTATCCGAAACCATACACCAGCGCTTCTACCTCTTGCTTGTTCACAAAGAAATTACCGTCTTCTGTAAATATGATCGGTTCCACATCTTTCAACAACACCTTATTCTGTTGCACATCAGAGAAGCTCACCAAAACAATTAGAGCCAGTGTGGCAAAAGACCAAAGTACTATGTTCTTCCACTTACTCATGCCTTTTCAATTGCTGTTTTTAAGGGTTGAACCAATCTGTCAATATCTCCTGCTCCAAGTGTCATTAACACTTCGGGAGCCAATTCACTTGCAAGAGCAACAACTTCATCTTTCGTTACCAAGCGTTTGTCTGAGTGATCCATCAAGTCAAGCAACGCGCTTGAAGTAATGCCCGGAATTGGTTCTTCTCTAGCGGGATAAATATCAAGCAGCAGCACGGTATCTAATGCTTCTAGCGCCTTTGCAAACTCTGGCATAAAATCGCGCGTTCTTGAGAAGAGATGTGGTTGGAAAATACCAGTGATTTTCTTGTCTTTGAACAATTCTTTCGCTGCAGAAATGGCAGCATTCAATTCTTTTGGGTGGTGCGCATAGTCATCGATATAGGTGGTTTTTTTGTTTTGGGCAATGTGCTCAAACCTTCTCTTTACCCCTTTAAAAGAAGCCAAAGCATCTTTTACATCATCGGCTTGTATGCCATCTAGTAAACTCAAACCAATAGCAGCTGCGGCATTCTCAACGTTATGTCTACCAGGCATTGCAAGCTCAAGACCATTGAGGTATCCCTCTGGATACTTCAGATCAAAAACAAACTTCCCATTATTTACATTGATGTTTTGCACAGCGAAATCAGCATGGTTTTCAACACCATAAGAATAAACTTTTGAGGAACCTGATATTTTAAGTTTCAAATCTTTTTTCACAAGTAAAATGTTGGTAACCAAGCTACCGAACTGAGAAAAAGTGGATTCAAGGTCACTTTCAGAACCATAGATATCCAAGTGATCTGCGTCTGTACTTGTAATGGCAGCGTTATAAGGCTTTAGTTGTAAAAAAGAACGATCAAACTCATCTGCCTCTAGAATAACCTTACCACCGGCCTCGCCACCTAAGAAATTGCTGTTGTAATTGGCCATAATACCACCAACAAAAGCATTTACATTGCCAATACAGGTGTTGTAAATATGGGCCAACATGGCCGAGGTTGTTGTTTTCCCGTGGGTTCCCGCAACAGCAATACTTTGACCCGCATTACTGATTAAACCAAGAACCTGGGCTCTTTTGAGCATTGTGACACCTTGGTTTTTAAAGTGTTGTAACCCTTTATGAAAAGCTGGTATGGCAGGTGTAAACACGACCAAGTCTGGCTCAAAAGGAATGGCTTCAATAGCATCTTCAAAATGAACATGCATGCCCTTTTCTTGAAGAGATTGGGTTACCGGAGATGGTGTTTTGTCATACCCAGAAACCTCTTTGCCTTGTGTTTTAAACCACTGAGCTAGGGCACTCATACCAATACCTCCTATGCCTATGAAATACACTTTATGTACTTCCCTCAAATTCATAGCGCTAAATTTTGAAGGATGGTACTTGCAATGGCATCAGCTGCATTGGGTTTTCCTTTTTGCATGGCCATTTGACCAATCTGCCTTAAGCTTTCGCCATCTTGAAGCAACTGAAGGGCTTCTAAAATCAATTCTTCCGAAGCCTGA
>CBFHSD010000058.1:0-10915 GCA_965658375.1 Salibacteraceae bacterium | reverse complement strand
AGAAAGCCTGTACTACGATAATTATTACGATTACTACTATTACGATTGGGACCATAGAGAAGATCCTTGTCATCAGGCATATTACTCACGCTACAATACACGTGTAAGTAAAACAGTCATGGCCTCAGACCTTGGTGTTATTGCTAAAATGGGCGGAAATAATGAAATGTTGGTAGTGGTGAACGACATGCTCACCACAAATCCAATAAGTGGTGCAGAAGTGATTGTATATGATTACCAACAACAAATCATTTCAACCTCAACCACTGGTGGTGATGGCATGATAAAAATAAATCTCAATCGCGAACCTTTCGTGGTTGAAGTCTCTTACCAAGATCAAAAAAATTACCTCAAAGTTGAGAGAGGAAACTCTTTATCTCTATCAAAATTTGACATCACAGGTTCTACCGTTAGAGATGGTTTAAAAGGATATTTATATGGAGAAAGAGGTGTTTGGAGACCAGGAGATAGTTTGTACCTAACTTTTGTGTTGCAAGATCAAGAAGCTTTATTACCTGCAAACCATCCCATTATTCTAGAGATTAAAAACCCAAGAGGTCAAATGGTAAAACGTTTGGTAAAAACAACAAATATCAATGGTTTTTACGATTTCAGAACAGCAACAAATGCAGAAGACCCAACAGGAATTTATCAAGCAACAGTGCGTGTAGGAAACCGTAATTTTTATAAAAACCTGCGTATTGAGACTGTAAAACCCAATCGACTTAAAATCAACTTAGATTTTAATGGAAAAGAGATTTTTCAAGCCGATGAACTGAATGGTAACTTAGAAGCTAAGTGGTTACATGGAGCAATAGCAAAAAACTTAAAAGCCAAGGTAGATATGGTTCTGAGTGCAAGTCGCACCACATTTAAAACCTATAAAAACTACCATTTCGATAATAACATTCAAAAGAATTTTTATACCGATGAGACCACTGTTTTTGAAGGAAAAACAGATGAAAATGGGAAGGCCGAGTTGAATATTGAAGTTCCAAGTTATCAGTCCAGTGCTCCAGGTAAACTCAGAGCTGCATTTAACACAAAGGTTTTTGAACCAGGAGGAAATTTTAGTGTAGACTATCAAACCATTACTTATTCACCTTACAGCGCTTATGTAGGTATGTTGGTTCCCGAAGGTAAAATGTGGGGAGGTGCTTTAGAAACAGGCCAAAAGCATACAGTACAAGTAGTGGTGTTGGATGATAAAGGGAAGAAAACAACCCGAAATGAATTAAATTTTGAGATGTATCGTTTGAATCGCAGATGGTGGTATGATCGTTACAGCGGCTCCAATTACAACCACCTCTCTTCAAGCTCTTACACCAAAGTAAAAGATGATGTGATTAAACCTGTTAATGGCGAAGGATCTATTGACATTACTATTCCAAAAGACAATTGGGGTCGCTATTTAATTAAAGTGACTGATCCAGTAAGTGGTCATTCTACAGCACAACTCATTTATTTTGATTGGCCTTATTGGATGCGCGCTAACAGAACAGATAGTGAGGCTTCAACCATGCTTGGTTTTAGCAGCAATAAAGAGAACTACCAAGTGGGTGAAAATATAGAAATAACCTTTCCTTCTCCAGCTAACGGTAGAGCTTTAGTTTGTTTAGAGAATGGAACCAAAGTGCTGCAAAGTTTTTGGGTAAAAACAGAAGAGGGTGAAACCAAAGTAGAGATTACGGCAGATGAAAATATGGCACCAAATGTATTTGCCAATATCATGTTGGTTCAACCACATGGGCAAACAGAAAATGACCGACCCATTCGTATGTTTGGTGTAATACCCATTTTAGTAGAAAATGGAGAAACACATTTAGAACCAGAGTTAGACGCGCCAGAGGTAATTAGACCAGAATCTACCGTAGATTTTAAAGTTTCTGAATCCAATGGTCGCGCAATGACCTACACACTGGCCATTGTAGATGAAGGCCTTATAGACCTTACAAGGTTTAAAACGCCAGATTTATGGAACCATTTTTATGCAAGAGAAGCCTTAGGTGTGAACACTTGGGATATGTATGATTTGGTGATGGGTGCTTTCGGAGAGCAAATCGGAAGCATTTTGAGTATTGGTGGTGATGGATCAAATGCAGATGCCAACAAGCAAAAAGCCATGCGCTTTAAACCATTGGTACGTTTTGAAGGACCTTTTTACTTAGAAGAAGGAGAAAGCAAAACACATCAAATAGAAATACCCAATTACATTGGTTCTGTGAGGGTCATGGTTGTTGCAGGTCAAGATGAAGCTTACGGTAAAACAGAAAAAGCTATTCCTGTGCGCAAACCATTAATGGTTACGGGCACTTTACCTCGGGTATTGGGACCAGGAGAAAGCGTAAAACTCCCCGCGAATGTGTTTGCGATGGAAAAGCATGTGAAAGATGTAAAGCTCACTTTAGAAACCAATGAATTGCTTTCCATTATTGGTGAAAAAACCAAATCTATGCACTTTGATAAAGTGGGTGATGAAGTACTTTTCTTTGATCTTAAAGTGGCGAAAGATGTTGGTATTGCTAGAGCTAAACTCACGGCAACAAGTGGAAACGAGAAATCAGTTTATAAAATTGAGCTTGATGTGCGCAGTCCTAACCCTAGTTATTCCATCATTACAGATACGCTTTTACAACCGGGTGAAGTTTGGGATACATCGGTAGATTATTTCGGGATTTCAAACACCAATATAGCGGCCGTTGAATTGAGTGTTTTACCTGCACTTAATCTTGAAGATCGGTTGGGGTATTTGATTCGTTATCCGCATGGATGTATAGAGCAAACAACCTCTTCTGCATTTCCTCAATTGTACTTGGAAGAGCTTATAGAGCTTTCAGGAGAACAAAAACAAAAGCGGGATTATTACATCAATGCAACTTTAGAGAAGTATAGAAATTTCCAAGTGTCATCGGGTGGTTTGGGCTATTGGCCAGGATCTATTCACGCAAGTGATTGGGGCTCTAATTATGCAGGACACTTTATGCTGGAAGCAGAAGCCAAAGGCTACCTACTTCCAGCAGGATTAAAATCGCAATGGCTCAAATACCAGCGCTCTAGCAGTCGCACTTGGAGTGCCAATAGCGATAGAATGCGATCCTATGCTCAGCGTATTCAAGCGTATAGGTTGTATACCTTGGCATTGGCTGGTTCGCCAGAATTAGGAGTCATGAATTTATTGAAAGGGCAAGAGAATTTAGATTTAAGTTCTACATGGATTTTAGCCTTAGCCTACACAGAAGCTGGACAAGTTGAGGTAGCTAAAAAGTTGATTGAAAATGTGGATGATCGCATCCCTCAATATGTAGAACTCAGTTATTCTTACGGGTCTAATTTGAGAGATGAAGCATTTATTTTAAAAACACTTTTAGCCATTGGTGAAGACACCGATGCTGCTCGTTTAGCGATTAGCATGGCAGAAGCGTTGGGTAATAAAAAATACATGAGTACCCAAACTACGGCATTTTGCCTAATGGGTGTAGCAGAATATTCTGGAGATCAAATGAAGGGCAATGGCATTCAAGCTGATATTGGCTTCAATGGCAAGAATAAGAGTTATGCTACTCAACTTTCTATGATTCAGACTAAACATAGTCCAGGTGCTTCTATAAATGCCATTGATTTAGCTGTAAAGAATACCTCAAACAGTAAATTATTTGCACGTTTAATTACTACCGGTCAACCTTTAGAAGGAAGAGAAGAGCGCATACAGAAAAACCTAGATATGAAGGTGAATTACCTGGATTTAGAAGGCAATGAAATTGATGTAAGCCAACTTTCTCAGGGCACTGATTTTATGGCAGAGGTACAGATATACAATCCAGGAACACGAGGGTATTACCAAGAAATGGCATTAACGCAGGTGTTCCCATCGGGTTGGGAAATATTGAACGATCGTATGATGGCAGGACCAAACGTGCAGCAAGCATCTGTACCTGTTTATCAAGATATAAGAGATGATCGCGTATTAACGTATTACAACATCAGCTCTAGGCGTTACCAAACGTATCGTGTGCGCTTGAACGCAACTTATTTAGGAAGGTATTATTCACCCGCAGTATTATCCAATGCCATGTATGATGATGAAATCATGGCTGTACAACCAGGTAAATGGGTTGAGGTAGTGGCAGATGACAATGAATAAAAGAAAAAAGGTCATTGCTTCACTGTTTCTATTCGCAGTGATTTGGTGGCTTTTTTGTCTTCCAGACCCACTTTTTAATACCGGTTACAGTACAGTGGTATTGGATAAAGACGGTCAATTGCTAAGTGCCCGAATAGCGAGAGATGAGCAATGGCGTTTTCCACCCAGAGATACCATTCCAGAAAAATTTAAAACATGTATTGTAGCTTTTGAAGATCGAAGATTTTACGATCATCTTGGGGTGAGTTTTGCTGCTGTTTTTAGGGCTCTAAGACAAAATATAAAAGCCAGTGATGTGGTAAGTGGAGCCAGCACGATTACCATGCAACTCATGCGCATGAGCAGAAAGGCAGATAACCGATCTATCTATCAAAAAGCCATTGAAACAGCATGGGCTACCCGAGCAGAATGGCGCTATTCAAAAGATGAAATTTTAAGTCTGTATGCTGCACATGCCCCTTTTGGTGGAAATGTAGTGGGTCTTGAAGCTGCCTCTTGGAGGTACTTTTCTCGACCACCAGACCAACTGACGTGGGCAGAGTCTGCAACCTTAGCTGTTTTACCAAATGCTCCGGGATTAATCTATCCAGGTAGAAATCAAAAAGAGCTGCGCAAGAAGCGAGATCGTTTATTGGATTTTTTGAGAGATGAAGGCAGCATAGATTCACTTACATGTACCTTGAGCAAACTAGAGAACCTTCCCATAACACCGCAACGTTTGCCTAACCTTGTTCCGCACCTTACCAATAAGATTGCAAAAGATGGAGGGTCTCAAAAGATTACGAAAACAACTTTGAGTAAAACCTATCAAGAAGATGTGGCAGACATTGTAGAGCGCAACTTGGTTCAGCTACGGACAAATAACATTAGAAATGCTGCAGTACTTTTAACCGATATTGAAACAGGAGAAATTCATGCTTATGTTGGAAATGGTCATCAGCAAAGCGGTACAGATGGTAGTGCCAATGACATGATTGAAACTCCACGCTCTAGTGGATCAATCTTAAAACCTCTGTTGTATGCCAGTATGGTTGATGATGGCGCCATCACACCTTTTCAAATTATTCCAGATATACCATCAAACTTCGGGGGTTTCTCTCCAAGCAATTATAACAAAAGTTATTTGGGAGCGGTTCACGCCAATTACGCCTTAGCTAGAAGCTTGAATATTCCTGCGGTTCGCATGTTAAAACGTTATGGGGTTCCAAAATTCCACCAACGCTTAAAAGAGTTTGGTTTAACAACCATCCATAGAAATCCAAAAGGCTATGGTTTATCATTGATTTTAGGAGGTGCAGAAACAACTTTGTTTGATTTGGTGAGCACATATAGAAATTTAGCGCACCAAGTAAAAGTATACCCTGTTGATAGCAAACATGATGGCATTCACTACCATAGAGATGTAAAAGGCAATGAAAATTGGCCGGTTTCTGCTGGTGCATCATGGGCTACTTTGCAAGCTATGGCCTTGGTGAATAGACCAAACAACGTAAGCAATTGGAACGTGTTTAGTGGTGCAGAGAAGGTGGCATGGAAAACAGGAACCAGCTATGGATACAGAGATGCCTGGGCTGTTGGTATTTCTGGTAACTATGTGGTAGGTGTTTGGGTTGGTAATGCCGATGGAGAAGGTAGGCCAGGAATTAGCGGTATTGAAGCCGCTGCTCCTCTGCTTTTTGAAGTCATCAATAGGTTACCAAAAGAGGCGTGGTTTTCAAGACCAGATGACGAATTGGTAGAAGAAAACCTCTGTACAAATAGTGGCATGATAGCCGGTAGTCGGTGTCCAGAGATACAAAAGGCTTTGGTTCCCCTTTCTACTCAAGCAACTGTAAAATGCGGGTATTGTAGAAGCATTTATACTGATAAAACTAAGAATTACAGAGTGCATAAAGGCTGTACTCAAGAACTGTATGAGCAGAAATGGTTTGCTCTCCCGGGCTTGATGGAGTATTATTTCAAAAGAAAGAATGCTTCTTACAAAAGCATACCTCCCTACCGTTCTGGCTGTGAACCCAAAGAAAATCTGAATCAGATTCAAATCTTATATCCAAAAGATCAAAGCAATATTTACCTGCCTCAAAATCTAGATGGATCTCGGGAAATGATTGTACTGAAAGCGGCACACCCCGATAAGAATGCAACACTCTATTGGCATTTAGATGGAACTTATCTTGGAGAAACAAAAGGCTTTCATACAATGGAAATAGGGGTTGAAGTGGGGGTTTACCCCCTTTTGATCATAGATGATTTAGGAAACATCAAAGAGGTAGATTTAAGGGTACAAACAAAAACAGCCTCGATTTGACTCGAAGCTGTTTCTATGAATGTTATTTTTAATGCTTATCCAAGCACTTTGCTATTCACAAATTTTGGCAATCCATAAATGGCTATAATGCCAACTATAAAATGCATGGGAACCGTAAACGTAATAAAGGCCATTTCATTTGCTGAAATAATCTCAAGCACTTCTGGCGGAAATACTAAAGACGGTTGTAGGGGAATGGCTAAGCTAATAAGCAGAGCAACTACTCCAAAAATGCGGTACATCAATGTACCTGTTTGCATATTCTTAGCTGTAAAGCTGTAGTAGATGAAACCGGCCAAGAGCATTCCTATAAAGGAGAATATACTAACCGAGATAACATCAATAAGCCCTGGAATTTTTGGAATCTCGTATGCAGTCACATACGGAAAGATTAAAATCCAAAGGTTGTTGATAATGCCAGTTCCGAGACCGTAAACAGCTCCTGCCGTTCCGTATGCCCAAAGTGACTTTCCTTTTGTGGTGGGGATTGTTGTTGTATTTGTACTCATATCTTGAAGAATTAGGAAGATTTCTCTATAAAATTATTCAAAAAGTGTTGAATAGCAAATAGTTAAGAGCAGAATGAGAAATGATAAGGGTGCTTATTCTTCTTTCAACGAGTGGGGATGGAACCCTTAGTAGGGTCTATTTTGGAGTTAGCCAAAGAATAAATTTTTATACAATACAAAAAGAAAATATAATTTTGTATTAACAATTTTAAAAAATCCTTTCATATTATTCTACTGAATTTATAATTCCTCCAGTGATGCGAACCAACTCGGTATGTGTTTGAATCAAGTTGTAGGCAGATTCTAATAAAGAGATATTAGCAAGCAGGTACTGTAACTGTAAATCTCTATAGTTGAAGCTATTGATACTTCCGAGTTTGAATTTTTCACCACCAAGTTCAAGATTGCTTTTAGAGATCCCTAGGTTTTCTCTAGCAATACCTAGCGAAAGGATTTGCGTGTTGTAGGTTTCATAGTTGTTTCTAAGGTCCTTTTCTAAAGAGAGGCTCATTTTTTCGATGTTCAGGCTTCCAATTTCTTCCTGCATCGTAGCATTTTGGACGGCTGTTCTAAACTTGCCACCATCATACAAGCGGTATTGAACTGCAAAATTAGCGTAGTAGTTTGTGCTTGTTCCTTCTCTAGAAATGTCTTCTACCGCAAAACGGTTCCAACCTGTTGAGGTTCCAATATTGGTAGAAATCACAGGATAAAGATCTCCTTTAGCCATTCTGGTTTGGGCATTTAAGATCTCTTGGTTGATGAATTGGTTGCGCAAAGTGGTGTTATTCGATTGCATTTTCTCTTTGAGCACCTCATAGTTGTACACATCGATAGAGGGAATAATGGTATCTGTTAAACTGAATGAGGTTTCCGTAGGAACGGAAATGAGGTAATTAAGCTCTCTTTGTGCATTTCTTAAAACCAGTTGCTGGTTGAGGTAGTTGGTAGAATCTGTGTAATACGCACTCTTAATTGTAAGTACATCAAAAGAACTTTCTGCTCCCAACTCTTGCTTATAACGGTGGTATTCGTATTCTTCTCGAGAAAGGGTTTTGAGTTCATCAAACAATTTAAGACGCTCTTGCTGCAATACGGTGTTGTAATAACTTAAAATAACAGCCTGTATGGTGTTTTCTACCACAAGAGCAGCATTGCCCTCACTTTGTTGCTGAAGCAAGCCTAAACGCTCTTTATTCATCTTAATCTTAAGTCCATTGAACAAGATCCAATTCACATCTATACCTCCTTGCAAAGAGTTGGTGATGAATTGTCCTTGTACGAATGAGGCAGGATTGTTTTGATCGTTGAGGCTGTTGTTCTGGTTCACAGATACATTTACAGTTGGCAATTGTCCAGCGTTACCAGCTGTGTTGTTGTTGCTAGCAATATTTACTTCTTCCTTGCTAATGAGGATATCAAAGTTATTAGCAAGCGCAATTTGAACCGCATCTGAAAGGCTCAAAGGGTTTTGAGCAATAAGCCCCTGGAAATGGAATAAACAGAGCGTTATGACAAGGGTGTACTTTCTAATCATTGGTTTCTGGTTCGAGTTCGTTCAGCATTTCACTCAAGTGTTGCTGGTAAATATGTACAGGTTCAACCTCTATTTGACTTGGTTTGCGGCCTGTCCACACCCATTGGATCAAGCGTTTAAAATCATTAAAGGCAAGAATGAGTGAAGGCAAGAAAACAAGAATGAAATAGGTTCCAAAGAGCACCCCGTAGGCTACCGAAATGGCCATGGGCACTAAGAATTGAGCTTGGAAACTTTTTTCTAAAATCAAAGGATACAGACCTACAACAGTGGTGATAGAGGTTAAGATAATGGGTCTAAATCTTGATTTTCCGGCTTCTACCACGGCAGCTTCTACTTGCAATCCGTTTTTGAGGTTTCTGTTGAATTGATCTACAAAAACAACTGCGTCATTCACCAAAACACCAAGCAAGGCAATGATTCCCCAAACAGACAAAATAGATACAGGATGTCCTTCAATACCATGACCAATAATGGCACTTGCGAACCCAACTGGTAGAATGGTGATGATGATCAGGGCTTGATGAACAGAATTGAAATTCAGCGCAATGATGAGGGTCATCATTAAAATGAGCAATAAGCCGAGTATACCCATGCTTCCGCCAGATTTGTTTGCTCTTCTCTGCTGTCCCCGATTGTCGTCTATACTGATGTCGGCAAAAGCTCCTAGTAATTTAGGGTAAATCTCTTCTTTGATGGATGCAAGAATTTCTGGAGTAGAAGCGTAAGGATCGGTTTGATCTGCCGTAATCACTATCTCTTTTTGACCATCGTAATGCTTGATGCTTACCTCTCCCCTTTCTATGGTATAATCAACCAACTCGACAATAGGAATCACTTGACCTGTAAGCGATTTCACTCGCATTTGTTCTAGTTTCCCAAAGTTTAAGCGGTCTTTTTCTGGGTAACGCACCCAAACGCGTGCTTCATCGGTTCCAACAATAAGCCGTTGAGCTTCTTGTCCGTAAAACCCTTGTCTTATTTGAGATACAATATCGCTGGTGTTAAAGCCTAACATGTAGGCCTTAGGTTTTAATTTGAGCAATACTTCCCTTTTTCCTGCACTGTTGTTCGTTTTTACGTCTTTCAGCTCCGGCAGTTTTTTCAGTTCATCTTCAAAATAGCGGATGGCTTTTTTAAGTTGTGTAGAGTTTTTGCTGCTTAAGGCAATTTCAACGGGAGAACCCCAACGGTTGAAACCACCCACCATGAATTTTTGCGCTTCAGGATAATCTCCAACGCGTTCCCTTACCATGGCCGCAACGGCAAAACTAGAAACATCGGTTCCCTCTACATCAAGAGAAACATTCAAGTGTCCGGCATGCGATCCATTTTCTCCTAGGTTTCTGGTTACCCCTAAATTATTGGTGACATACTTGATGATGTCTTGATCGTACTTCTCGCGCAATTCGGTGCGTACTTCTTGTACTGCAATTTCCATTTCGTCCAAAACCGCCTGCGTATAGGCTTCTCTTTCTCCTGGTAAAAAAGCAACTTCAACAGAAAAATCGTCAAAAGGGATAGAAGGGAAAAAGGTAGTGGGTATGGTTTTGTTCCCCACGAGGTAAAAGATGAATACGATAAAAACTAAGGGTAATGTGAATGTAAATCTGCGGTATTTCATGACCAAAGCCAAAAGCGAACCGTATACTTTGTCGCGCATCCAATCTATAAAACCATTGATTTTATAGCGTAGGCCTCCCTTTTTGCCTTGAGAATTCAATACTTTTTTGCTAGATAAGTGAGCAGGTAAAACCAAGAACGCTTCTATTAGTGAGAAAGCTAATGCCGCAATTACCACAAAAGCCATTTCGGCCATGCGCTCCATGCCTTCTATAAAGAAGAGTACAGAAAATGCCAATATCGTGGTTAAAACAGAAGTGAAAACGGCACTAATTACCTCTTGGGTTCCATCTATCGCGGCTCTAAATGGCGACTTTCCTCTTTCGTAATGGCTGTAAATGTTTTCTGCAATTACAATTCCATCATCAACTAAAATTCCAACCACCAGAATCATCCCGAATAAAGAGATCATATTCACTGTCATTCCGTAGAATGATCCGATAATAAACATACCTAAGAATGAGAATGGAATTCCAAAAGCCACCCAAATAGACAAGCGTAAATTCAAGAAAAGACCAAGTACAATTAGCACCAAGACCAAGCCCATGATTCCATTGTTCATCAACATGTCAATGCGCTGGTTTAGCAAATCGTAAAACATGAAGGTTTTGGTGAGCTTAAAATCGTTGTGCTTGGCATTGAAATCGGCCATGTAGCCTTCAAGAAAAACACTTATTTTCTTGAGGTCTTCACCATATCTACGGCTCACTTCAATCACCACAGATTGTTCGCCATCCATTTTGGTTTTGTTGGGAACGTCAGCGAATTGAAACTTAACATCGGCTACTTCGCCAAGT
>CBFHSD010000057.1:0-11464 GCA_965658375.1 Salibacteraceae bacterium | reverse complement strand
ATTAACAACTTTAATTTTCGAACTGTAATTCGGAGAACTTTTAGAAATACCGTTGTTCTTAAAGTGACGAGGAAGTAGTTTTATTTCTGTTGAAATGGATGTTTCTTCAGTTTTACCATTAACCGACTTACCTCTTAACCTGATGTAAAGTGGTTTTTCTTTTCCGTTATTGGATGTGTCTAATTTGAGGGAGACATTCACTACCCAAATTTAGGATATTTATAAGTTTTGGGGAGTAATATGGGGAGTAAACAATATCAGTGAAGTTAATTCACTGATATTGAATACATTAAAATTATAAAAGTCGGGATGAGAGGATTCGAACCTCCGCTCTCTGGTCCCCCAGACCAGCACTTTAACCGGACTAAGCTACATCCCGAGTTCCCCAGTACATGGGGCGGGCGAATGTAAAAACTATCTCGCTAACATCAAAAGTGCTTTTGAAGCTTAAATCCTAAAAGTACCTTTGAAACTATGGATACTGAATTCAAAAGCATCAACCCTTTTACCAATCAACTTATTCAAGCATACCTTCCTCATTCTTTGGAAGAAATTGATCTAAAAATAAACGCTTGCCATTCCCATTACCTGAAAAATCGTCAGAGTGGTTTTGAAGAAAGAAAAAAAGCACTCCTCCGCTTAGCTGATTTGATGCGCCAAGAAAAAGAAAGCTTAGCCTTGCTCATGGCAAATGAAATGGGGAAACCGCTGGCTCAAGGTCGCGCTGAAATTGAAAAATGTGCCACAACGTGTGCTTACTATGCCCATGAAGCGAAAGAAATGCTAGGAAAAACAATGGTAAAAACCAATGCGCGCTCATCTTACTATCAGTACCGGCCAATAGGCACCATTCTCACCATCATGCCATGGAATTATCCTTTTTGGCAAGTCATCCGTTTCTTTGCACCTAACTGTTTGCTGGGCAATGCCTGCTTTCTCAAACATGCTCCGCAAACGCAAGGCTGCGCAGAGGCGCTAGAAAGATTGGTTGTTCAAGCTGGGTTCCCTCATGGTGCTTTATTAAATGCCCGGATCCCCACAAAACATATTGCAGATACAATCGCTCATGAGAAAATAGCGGGAGTCACTTTAACAGGAAGCACCCGTGCAGGAAAAGCAGTGGGTGCAGCGGCTGGAGCTCACATTAAACCTTCGATCCTTGAGTTGGGCGGATCCAATGCCTTTGTTGTAACAGCCGATGCGAATGTAAATCTAGCGGCCGAAAAAGCCATTGCAGGTCGTTTTCAAAACACGGGGCAAAGTTGTATTGCAGCCAAACGATTTATAGTTCATTCCAGCATTCATAAAGACTTCTTGACGCGACTCAAACAGAAAATCGAAGCGCTTCAAATCGGTGATCCCACAAATAAAAACAACAACCTTGGTCCAATGAGTAGGGTCCAACTCGCAGAAGAATTGGAACTCATTATGAATAAATCCATTCAAGAAGGGGCACGCTTAGTCATAGGCGGAGAGAGAAATAAAGCCCTCTTCTCACCAACACTGCTGGCTGATGTAACTCCCAATATGCCGGCCTGGGAAGAAGAAACTTTTGGTCCTTTGGCCATTGTAACTTCCTACAAAAATGAATCAGAGCTCATTTCTCTGATCAACCAAACACCTTATGGATTAGGCTGTAGCATTTTTACCAAGCACCCTGAGAACTATAAAAACCTGATGCTTGATATTGAAGATGGCGCTATTTTTTTTAATGATATTGTCATGAGTGATTGGCGTCTGCCTTTTGGGGGAACCAAACAATCTGGGTACGGCAGAGAGTTAGGGAAGCAAGGAATGTTTGCCTTTGCGAACACCCAAACCATTTATCAGTAAGATTTATAGTTTCACCCTTTCGATTAGACATTGTTATAATTATGTAAATAAATGTAACGAAGCTCACAATTAAAAGCCCTGAATCCGTTGTAAATTTGCCCTTCGAATTTTTAAACAAACACACACATGAGTGATACAATAGAACACGTAAAATGCCTCATCGTTGGTTCTGGCCCTGCTGGATACACAGCAGCGATTTATGCCGCACGCGCTGACTTAAAGCCAGTTATGTACACTGGAATGGAACCAGGCGGTCAATTAACAACAACTACTGAGGTAGATAACTTCCCTGGCTACCCACAAGGCGTTGAAGGTCCTCAAATGATGGAAGACTTGAAAAAGCAAGCCGAAAGGTTTGATACTGATGTTCGTTTTGGAATTGTAACCAAAGTGGATTTCGGTGGTGATGTGCACCGTGTGGAAGTTGATGGTGGTAAAAAAGTCATCACTGCAGAAGCTGTGATCATTAGCACAGGAGCAAGTGCCAAATGGTTGAACCTTGATAACGAGCAACGTTTACGCAGAATGGCAGGTGGCGTTTCTGCTTGTGCTGTTTGCGATGGGTTCTTTTACAAAGGTCAAGATGTAGTGATAGTAGGTGCCGGTGATACTGCCGCTGAAGAAGCAAGCTACTTAGCAAAGCTGTGCAGAAAAGTAACCATGTTGGTAAGAAAAGACACCATGAGAGCTTCTAAAGCCATGCAACATCGGGTGAAAAACTTAGAGAACATCGAAATTCTGTGGAATACAGAAACGGTAGATCTTATTGGTGAGAACGCAGTAGAAAAAGTAGTGGTGAAAAACAATCAAACAGGTGAGCAATCTGAGATTGAAGCTACTGGTTTCTTTGTTGCTATTGGACACAAACCAAATACAGAGGTATTCAAAGATTTCATTGATATGGATGAAACTGGCTACATCAACAACATACCAGGAACTGCAAAAACCAACATTGAAGGTGTATTTGTAGCGGGAGATGCAGCAGATAAAACCTATAGACAAGCTGTTACCGCAGCGGGTTCTGGGTGTATGGCCGCATTAGACGCAGAGCGCTATTTAGCCGAAAAAGAGTCGGTTTAAATGTTCGTTGAAAAGTATTAGAGCAAGGTGAAGATTCATGTCTTCACCTTTGCTTTTTTTGATTAAAAGAATCAGTTTGGATCTCTACGTCTTAGAAATCATTTCTTATCTCATTCCTTTTACTGTTACATTATTAAGTGCAATCGCCTTGCGCTCCAATAAAAATAAGGGAGTTTCTAAAGATCTTTTTACCGTCATTCTCGTTATGGCCTGCTATTTCTTTTTTACCCAAGTGGTGCTGAACCTTGACATTGGTGAAATTCAAATCATGACGTATATAATGTACCCCGTGGTTGGTGTAATGCTTCCAGCTTTGCTGTACGTGTACTGCCAAAGTCTTCTTGATGAAGAGTTCACCATTGCTTCAAATTATAAAAAGTGGATTCCTCTTGCTGCTGTTCCTTTAGCTTCAGGAATTTTTGCAGTTAGCGCCATTGAATACGATATTCTTCTGAGCATCATTAAACTCGAGTCCATAGGCACAGAAAAATATATTCCGCTCATTTACTCTTGGTTCGCTAAAGGCCTAAACACATTGATTTTACCATTCTGCGCCCTCTTTTTTGGCTATAAAGCATTGCAAAAACATAAAATGCTTAAAAAGAGGTACAGGCAATACTATGGTGATTTGGAAAAAGAAAATGAAAAGTACACCAAACGATTAGTGGGTATTTTCTTGTTCTTTTTCTTTGCTATCAGTGTGCTCGATTTTCACTTGGTTGAAAACAGCCTTGTCATCATTTTTATGAACCTTCTCAACGGTTTTGGTGCAGGCTGGTTCTACTTTAGCGGAAGCAAACAAATCAACATGTACAAGTACCGCATGTACAAGCTCAGTTCTCACCACCACGAAATTGATTAGCTTCCTTCTTCACGTCCACTAGCGTGCTATATTTGTGATGCATCAAAAATTTGTAATATGAATCTTAAACTCGCAATGGTTTCACTTGCTATCGGCTGCGCTGGAATAGCCTGTTCCCCGAATGAAACAACCAATACCAACGAAACAACAGAAATGGAAGCAACGGATAAAAAAGATGACTTCGCTTGGACAACCGAGCAATTTGCCGATCTCAAAATCATTCGTTACCAAATTCCTGGTTTTGAAAAGCTTACACCCAAACAACGTAAATTGGTCTACTTCCTTACCCAAGCTGGTTATGAAGGAAGAGACATTATTTGGGACCAGAATTACAGACACAACCTCACAATCAGAAAAGCTTTAGAAGCTGTAATTGCAAACTACAGTGGAGACAAAGCGACTCCAGAATGGAATCAATTCATGACCTACACCAAGCGTGTTTGGTTCTCGAATGGAATTCACCACCATTATTCGTACAACAAAATCAATCCAGAATTTTCAAGAGCGTATTTCGAAAGTTTACTGAGCGAAGCCGGCCATGACCTATCAGACGAGGTGCTGGAAGTCATATTCAACCCCGAAATAGATAAAAAGAAAGTAAACAAAGCAGATGGAGTTGACCTATTACTTACTTCTGCTACAAACTTTTACGATCCAGACATCACACAAAAAGAAGCAGAAGCATTTTATGCCGCGCTGAAAGACAGCACAGATAAGCAACCTGTTTCTTATGGGTTAAACTCTAAATTGGTGAGAATGGAAGATGGTTCTATCAAAGAAGAAGTATGGTCTATCAAAGGCATGTACGGACCAGCCATAGAACGCATCACTTACTGGTTGAGAATGGCAATTGAAGTAGCTGAAAACCCTGCTCAAGCAGAAGCTTTAGAGTTATTGATACAGTACTATGAAACTGGTGATTTGAAAATGTGGGATGCCTATAACATTGCTTGGACAAAAGCTACTGAAGGAGACATTGACTACATCAATTCGTTCATTGAGGTATACAATGATCCATTGGGTTACAGAGGTTCTTATGAAACAGTGGTACAAATCAAAGATTTTGATGCCAGTGCACGCATGAAAGTGGTAGATCAAAACGTACAATGGTTTGAAGACAACTCTCCTATTGCTGATGAATTCAAGAAAGAAAAAGTGGTTGGTGTAACTTATAAAGTAGTAAACGTAGCTGGTGAAGCTGGTGATGCTTCTCCTTCTACACCAATTGGAGTGAACCTACCTAATGCCAACTGGATTAGAGCGGAACACGGTTCCAAATCAGTTTCTTTAGGGAACATCGTTCAAGCATATGAGCACTCAAGTGGTGGTGGATATACAGATGAGTTCGCTTATTCTCAAGAAGAAAAAGACCGCGCTAAAGCGCATAGCACTTTATCTAGCAAACTACACACAGCATTGCACGAGGTAGTTGGACACGCTTCTGGTAAATTAAATGACGGTGTAGGAACTCCAAAAGAAACCTTGAAGAACTACTCTTCAACCTTAGAAGAAGGTCGTGCTGATTTGGTGGCACTTTATTACATCATGGATCAAAAAATGCTTGACCTTGGTTTAATGAAGACCTTAGACGTAGGAAAAGCAGAGTATGATGGCTATATCAGAAATGGACTTATGGTTCAATTGAGAAGAATTGAAGAAGGCGAAGTGATTGAAGAAGATCACATGCGTAACCGTCAATTGGTAGCTGCTTGGGCTTATGAAAAGGGACAAGCGGAGAATGTGATTGAGAAAAAAGTAGAGAATGGAAAAACCTACTTCGTTATTAATGATTACGAAAAACTACGTGTGTTGTTTGGTGAGTTATTGGCCGAAATACAACGCATTAAAAGTGAAGGTGATTTTGAAGCAGGAAGAAGTTTGGTAGAAACCTACGGTGTTCAGGTAGACCCAGAATTACACAAAGAAGTGCTTGAGCGTTCTGCTTCATTGAACATCGCACCGTTCGGTGGATTCATCAATCCGCGTTTGGTTCCAGTTATGGAAGGCGAGAATATTAGCGATATTAAGGTAGAATACCCCGATAACTTTACCAACCAAATGCTTGAATACAGCTCTACATACGGTAACCTGTAAGCAAACAAACTGAATTGCATAAAAAAGCCCCCGTCAAATGACGGGGGCTTTTTATTTAAAAAGGTTCCCGAAAGAACCTTTTTAAATCAAATCTATAAGCCGGATCCTGTATCCGTCAACAGACGAATGCTCATCATTTATCTGTTCGACCTACCCTCCCCGTTCAAGCGAGCCGCTTTCAAACCGAGGTTTACATGGTCTTTCAGCTTCTGGGGTTTACCTAGCCGCTCATGTCGCCAATAAACGCTGGTAGGCTCTTACCCTACCCTTTCACGCATCACCTTTGCAGGCTGCCATACTCTCTGTTGCACTTGCCAGCTGCTGTAAATTGCTTCACAACATCCTGCCTTTAACAGGCAGCAGAATGCCCTATGCTGTCCGGACTTTCCTCTCCGCAAGCGGAGCGATGAGCCGATTTGAGCCGCAAAGGTAGGGCTATTGCCTGGTTTTCTTTCTATTTCTATAAATCTTGATATGTACCGCTCCTTGACCAAATTCTTTGAATGAAGCATCCCAAAAATCAACCTGATACAAACCTTCTAAATAATTCTGAACTTCTTGTTTCAGTTTACCGCTTCCCACTCCGTGAACAATAATGATTTCAGAAACCTTCTTTCTGTAAGAAGTGCTAATGGCTCCTTTCAAATGTTCCAATTGGATGTTCAACTTTTCGCCTGCTTTGAGGTTCCCTTCTCTTCGCACCAAATGTTCCAAGTGCAAATCCACCACAGGAATTCCTTTTCGAGACCTATGCTTAGTAAGGTCAACATCAGGCCGCATGGGGATCTCGCCTGGAGATTCTGAGAAGAAAATATCCTCTGTACTGCTCGTCTCTTTCACCTTTAAGCGCTCTACGCTATCGTCTTCGTTTACCTTTAAAACTTCTTCTATAGGAAAAGGAAATGCGAAGTCATCAAACTCAACCCAAACTTCTTTGGCATCAGCCTTTACAACGGTTCCCACCCCTGGGTGCGACATCACTTTTACAGAATCTCCTTTTTGAATCACAGCTTCCTGATTTGATACAAAACTCACCTAAAAGAATCAGACTATCAATAGAAAACAGCACCATTGGTTTTCTTTGATTTTTCTTCCTAAATTCGTTACAATCCTAAATCGAGTACTATGAGAACGTTTCAACCCCTTCAAATAGCCACCACTTTTCTATGCATTGTAGCCACTTTAACGGCATTTGGCCAACCCTTTAATTTTGACAGCAATACGTCTGGATCCACAGGAATTCTGTCCAATGGTTGGGTGGGTTCGCCCACCAGTGGTTTTGCGTGGGTAGCACTTTCGGGGCCTACAACTTCACCAGGTACCGGACCTTCTGGAGACCATACAAGCGGTTCTGGAATTTACATGTACACAGAAGCATCTACCCCGGCATTAGCAGGTGACTCTGCCTTTTTGACAAGTCCGAGTATAACAGTTACTGGATATACCACTCCAGGTTTGAGTTTTTGGTACCACATGTTTGGTGCAGGCATGGGAGATTTATACATTGATGTCTACCATAACAATGCTTGGATTAGAGGTGTAGACTCTATCAAGGGACCTTCTCAAACTATTGAGACAGATCCTTTTCTTCAAAAATTCGTGAACCTTATGCCTTATCAAGGCAGCACCATTCAAGTACGATTTAGAGCATACTGTGGAAACGCTTTTACTAGTGATATAGCAATAGATGATGTTTCATTGGTTAACCTTCCCGCATATGACGCGAGTATTGCTCAAATCATCAAAAACACACCTTATTACATGACTCCTTTTTCTCAAGTAGATACAGTTGAACTTGGCGCACTGGTAAACAACTTTGGAGTTGACACCATCACCAATGTAACTCTAACAGGCGCGAATGGAGGCAATACCTATACAGGAATGAGCAATTCTATTTTAGGGTATGGTGTTGACACCATTTGGACAAGTCCTTCAATTTTTCCAAATACAGTTGGAGGGTACAACTATACGTTTGATGTAAGCATTGCAGAAAACGACACCATTCCTGGAAATGACAGTGCCTTGTATTCTTTTGAAATATCTGATACCACTTATGCGAGAGAAAGAGACAACTTTACGGGAGGAATAGGTTTTACGGGGGCTACAGGACTGTTTGGACAAATGTTCGAAGTCTTCAATACAGACACAGTCACCTCAATAGATGTAAAACTCTATGGGCCAACTGTTGGCATGAGCTTTAAAATGAAAATATTTGAATACACTAACCAGCCCACCTCTGTAATTGACTCAACAGATGTTACGGTGATACCTAGTACCGACACGGCATGGTACACTATAGAATTAGGCTGCCCAGTGGTTCTTACCCCTGGAAAATACTTTTTTGCTGCCGAGCAAATGACCAATCAGAATTTGGCACTTGCATATTCTCCTGAATTTTATGACCCTTACGTTTGTTGGTATGATGGTGGTGCTGGATGGACCGATTTTGAGACTGCAGGATTTCAGGTTACATTAGGCATTAGACCAAACTTCGGAAACGCCTTCATTCCCCAATTAGACTTAGGTTCTGACACTGCGTTTTGTCAAGGCGTCTACTACACAATTGATGCGGGAAACCAATGGGATGATTATTTGTGGAGCACAGGATCCAACTTTTCAAGCATTACTGTTTTCCAGAGTGGAAATTACATCGTTACTACCACAGATAACCAAGGTTGTATTGCCAAAGATACCGTTGTAGTTACCGTAAATCAGTTACCACAAGTGGGTTGGCCAATCAATAAAAAGCTCTGCCCTAACGATACTATTTACTTGGTGGCAGATACAGACACTACGCATACCTATGTGTGGAATACGGGAGCAAGTACCAACATTTTACCTGTTTACGCTCTGGGGCAATACTGGGCAGAAGTCACCTCAGCAGCAGGGTGTGTCAATTCAGACACAGTTAATATTATACCTGGCACACTACCTAACGCTCAAATTTCTCCAAATCCTGCCGATTTCTGTGAGGGAGATTCATTGTATATTCAAGCAGATACAGACCCTGCCTATACCTACATCTGGTCTACAGCTTCTTTAGACACCGGACTTTGGGTAAGCGAAACCAACACTTATTGGCTCTTAGTAACTAACACAGATGGCTGTGTAGCAAGTGATACGCTAACGGTAACCAAAAGGCAGCATCCCACTTTTTCTCTCGGAGCAGACACAGTGATTTGCATCAATACTACCATCACGCTTGACCCTGGATCATACAGCACATATACTTGGAACGATGGTTCAACAAGTAGCACATTAAATGCAAGCGATAGCGGAATGTACTGGGTAGAGGTTTTTGATCAGTATGGCTGCACAGGTTCAGACAGCATCTCCATTGGATTAGACTCATGCAGTTCAGGAAATGACACCTCTAACTTCATTACTCCTGTTCATCAAACAAACTTGTTTAAGGTGTTCCCGAACCCCTCATCTCACACGATCAACATTTCAGTAGATGCAAATACCATAGGTTCAAACTTGAAAATATATAGCCTGCAAGGTGTACTCGTAGACGAAATCACTTTACTAAGCGAAGTTTCTACCTTAAATGTTCATCGTCTTGCAACAGGAACATACATTCTGTCACTTGAGAAAGATAGCGCCTCACAGCGCATACGACTCATGAAACATTAAGAGCAAAAGTTCCCGAAAATAAAAGAGCCCTAAATAGCAGATCTTAAGTTTAAGATTTAAAGTTATTTAGGGCTTTTTCACAAACTAAAAGTGCGGTATTGAAATAGATTTGTGGAGCGTGTAACTATTCTCAATTTTAATCGTCTTATAGAAAACCTAGAATCTCATGTTCAAGCAAGTGGCCCTTTTTGTATTGTCTACCTTAGTTCTTTTCACAATCAACTTTAGTGCTTTTGGTGCTGACACCAAACCCGATGGGGCATACACCATATATTACTTTCATCCCTCTATAGATGCTAAAAGTATTCTCCAGAATAATGAAGGGGCTTTCTTTGTTTCTATGAAAGACAACGCCATTTATTTGGCAGGAACGCCACAAACACATGAAAACAAATTCATGAATCTAGGCCTTGTAAAATCTGTTTATGTGAACGGTAATGAAAAGGTCATTAAAGAATACATCACTTACAAGCCGGAGGAAAGCTCTACCAATTACCTTCAACTATTTTTTAGCTTCTTAGTCCCAGACATAGAGCAAGAATAGAAACCGTTCTCATTTATGGACTTAGCCTATATTTGACGCTACAGTTCATAGAGATGTCAAAAGATAAACACCTTAAAGTATTCGTTGTAGAGGATGATGATTGGTATTGCCGATTCTTAGAATACAACCTTAAACTAAACGAAGACAACGAAGTCCATAAGTTCATGAATGGGAAAGAATTCATGGCAAACCTTCATCAAGGTCCTGATGTTGTCACCTTGGATTACTCACTCCCAGATATGGATGGAGCCGAGGTTTTAGAAAAAATCAAAGATTTCAATAAAGACATACAAGTCATTGTTATATCTGGACAAGAAGACATTTCAACTGCTGTAGAACTGTTAAAACTTGGTGCCTACGATTACATCGTAAAGAACGATGAAACCAGAGGTCGCCTTCTTAATATCATCGACAACCTTAGAAAAAACTTTGCGCTTAAAGAAGAGATCTCTAAGCTTAAAGAAGAGATTGGCAAGAAATACGACTTCAGTAAAGCCATAGTTGGTAAAAGTCCCGCAATTACAAAGGTGTATAGCATGATTGAAAAAGCATGCACGAGTAAAATTACCGTATCAATTACTGGTGAAACTGGGACTGGTAAAGAATTGGTAGCAAAGGCTATTCACTATAATTCACCCAAAAAGAACAAACCATTTATTCCTGTAAATATCTCGGCTATTCCTTCTGAGCTCATAGAAAGTGAATTGTTTGGACATGAAAAAGGTGCATTTACAGGAGCCAACCAAAAGAGAGTTGGAAAATTTGAGGAAGCTACGGGTGGAACCATTTTCTTAGATGAAATTGGCGAAATGGACATTAACCTACAGGCTAAATTGCTTCACGTTCTCCAGGAAAGAGAAGTAACCCGGATAGGTGGAAATAAAATCATTCCGATTGATGTGCGAGTTATTTGCGCTACGCATGGTAACTTAGCTGAAATGGTCAAATCGGGAAGTTTTAGAGAAGATTTATACTATAGGCTTTTAGGCTTACCCATCCAACTTCCACCGCTAAGAGAAAGAGGAAAAGACATTATACTTATTGCCAATCATTTTGTTGAAGAATACAAAAAAGACAATAAGGTAACAAAGCTCTCTTTTAGCAATGGAGCCAAGAACAAACTGTTGAAGTATCCTTTTTCTGGGAATGTAAGAGAATTGAAAGCTGTTGTAGAATTGGCCTGCGTAATGGCCGAAGGAGAATTTGTTGAAGAAGACAATGTGATCTTTAACTCTTCCAATTCATTGCAAGACATTCTCATGAAAGAAATGAGTTTGAAAGAATACAATCGGAAAATTATACAGACTTATCTAGATAAATATGACAACTCGGTATTGGCCGTTTCGCAAAAACTTGACATTGGTAAATCCACTCTTTACCGTATGATCCAAAATGGAGAATTAGAGGAATAACTT
>CBFHSD010000056.1:0-12803 GCA_965658375.1 Salibacteraceae bacterium | reverse complement strand
AGTTGGTCCTCTAGAATATAATCCAAATCCAAAAAAAGATCCCGTTTGGCAAGAAACGGCACCTTTTACTCGCACAAAAGCTCCAACAAATACTATAATATATAACGCCAACGGAATTGGATATTCCAATGTGCAACCGCCAGACCCGGCAATAGAAGTAGGCCCCAACCATGTTGTACAACTAGTAAATGGTTCAGGGGGAACCCGAATGACGGTAAGAAATAAAACAGGAACTGTGCTACAAGCGCCCACAAGCATCAATAGCTTTTGGAACTCCGTAAATGCTACAGGTGGCGGGGATCCCATTGCGCTATACGACCGAAGTACCAATCGTTGGTTCATTACTGAATTTGCCAATTCAGGAAACAGGCTACTTATTGCGGCTTCTACTACTGCTAGCCCTACAGGTACTTACAATGCTTATTCATTTAACACTACAAACTTTCCTGATTACCCTAAATATGCCATTTGGGATAATGCCGTAACCGTAACTACCAATGAAAACGCTTCTCGTGTTTATGCTTTTGATAAAAGTGCGCTTCTTTCTGGTGCAAGCAGTGTTACTATGCTTTCTTTCAGCGTTACTAATCTCAGCAGCTTTGGTTTCCAGGCATTAACACCTGTTGAAGCAGATGGCAGCACTGCTCCTCCAAGTGGCACTAAGGCCACTTTTTGGAGACATAGAGACGATGAAGCGCACAATTGGCCCAACAACAATCCCAATGCAGATTTTGTAGAATATTGGACCTTAACGCCCAACTTCTCTTCACCCAATCAAAGCACATTTAGCGGCCCATCTACGATTACCGTTGCAGAGTTTGATTCTGACTTAAACGGATATTATGCGTTTAGTGCCATTGAACAACCAGGCAGCTCTAGTCCAGATTTAGATCCACTGCGTGAAGTATTTATGAATCGTATGCAATACATGAATAACGGTTCTTATGAAAGCATCGTTGGCTGCCACGTTACAGATGTAAATGGCCAAGACAGGGCTGGAATGCGCTGGTATGAATTCCGCAAATCAGGCAATAGCTGGTCATTATATCAACAAGGCACGTATTCACCTGATGCCACCAATCGCTGGATGGGCGCTATCTCCATGGACGATTTCGGCAACATTGGAATGGCCTATTGCGTAAGTTCTCCAACGGTATACCCTTCTATCAGATATACTGGAAGAGCAGCCAATGACCCTTTGGGAACCATGACTTTAGCAGAGCAAAACGTAGTTACTGGAGGTGGTTCCAATCAAAATAATCGTTACGGAGATTATTCTACCATGGTACTAGACCCTGCTGATGATCAAACATTTTGGTTCACAGGAGAGTACAATCCTGGTTCATCATGGAGTACGCGTATTGTTGCCTTCAAGCTCTCTTCTTGCAATGGTTTAACACTTTCAGCAACAGTCACCCAAGAACCTGACTGCCACGGAGAGGCAGACGGTGTGATTTCTGCTCAAGGCACAGGGGGCAATCAACCCTTAACGTACAGCATTGATGGCAATACCTACCAAAGCTCTAACCTCTTCACCAATTTAAGTGGTGGTTCATATACGGTGTATGTAAAAGATGCTACTGGATGCATAGTAGAAACCTCTTCCGTAATTGTGAGTGAACCGAATGAGATTAACACCGCAACTACCCAAGAACAGCCTACATGCAATGGATTTTCGAACGGTTCTATCACCGCGAATGGTACTGGAGGAACAGGAAGTTTGGTCTATAGTCTTAATGGCAGCTCCTTTAGTAGCTCCAACACCTTCTCAAACCTCAATGCGGGAACCTACACGATCACTACACGTGATGCGTCAGGCTGTTTAGACACACTGGATAACATTGTATTGGGCGAACCTAACGTATTGTCATTTAGTACTCAAGAACAAGTCCCAAATAACGGACAATCTAACGGAATCATTGAGGTAAATGGAACAGGCGGCACACGCCCTTACACCTACAAAATGAACAGCGGCACCCCAAGTAGCGATAGCGTGTTCAGTAATTTATCTGCTGGCGTGTATATTTTTGAGATTACTGACGCAAACAATTGCACTTACAGCAATACAGTAAACTTGACCTCATCTAACATTGGAGAAGTAAAACAAAATAAGTGGTTAAGCATTGCGCCAAATCCAACATCCGGTGCATTTACAGTCAATTACACCGGAATGGAGATTGCAGCATTTGAACTCTATTCTGTTACTGGAACACAAGTAAAAACAGGTGAATTTTTGCCACAAGAGATGCAGCAGTTTGACTTGAGTGCATTCGCGAATGGATCTTACATTCTCAAAGTTTCAGAAGAGAACAGCAGTGAAGAGTACCTGATTATCAAGGAAGACTAAACTTGGACACACTAGAGCAAGAACTGCTGCGCTATTTTGGCCATTCTACATTTCGGGAGCCACAAAAAGCCATTGTACAACATACTTTAGAAGGCAAAGACAGTTTTGCCCTCTTACCCACTGGTGGCGGAAAATCGCTCTGTTATCAATTGCCAGCTGTACTTGGAAATGGACTTACGCTCGTAGTATCTCCGTTAATTGCTTTAATGAACGATCAAGTCGCTCAATTAAAAGCATTAAATATTTCTGCTGCAGCTATTCACAGTGCACATAGCTACAAAGAGATTGATGTAATTTTAGACAATGCCATTTTTGGCAAATACAAATTGCTCTACATATCACCAGAGCGCATTCAATCTCCCCTATTCATTAAACGCGTGAGCCGCATGAACGTCAACTATCTTGTTATTGACGAAGCACACTGTATTTCTGATTGGGGATACGATTTTAGACCTGCTTACCTCCAAATCAATAGTCTTCAAGAACTCTTGGGAAAGGTTCCCACCATGGCCCTTACCGCTACTGCAACAGAACAAGTAGTTAACGATATTATTGAGAAACTTAAAATTGAACCTAAGGTCTTCACCAAGAGTTTCCACCGCAGCAACCTGTCCTATTTGGTGTATAAAGAAGCTGATAAATATGGAAGACTGATGCGACTCGCCAATAGCGTGCAAGGTAGCGGTATTGTATACGCTCCCACAAGAAAAGCATGCCGTGAATACACCCAATTTTTAACTACTAACGGACATTCAGCCAGCTTTTACCATGCTGGCTTAACGCATCAAGAACGCGAAGAAAGGCAGCTAGACTGGCAAGTTGGAAATGTGCGAATCATGGTCGCCACCAATGCTTTTGGCATGGGAATCAATAAGCCTGATGTGCGTTTTGTTGCGCATCTTCATTTACCAAATAATCTAGAAGCTTATTATCAAGAAGCAGGAAGAGCAGGAAGAGATGGAGAACCTGCCTACGCCCTTGTTCTTTACGAAGAGCATGATATTGCAATGCTGCAAGAACAATTGCAGCAGAGTTATCCTGAGAAAGATGCAGTTAAAAGGGTGTATCAGGCTTTAGGGAATTTTTTACAATTGGCGGATGGAGCCGGAAAAGATGAGAGCTTTACCTTCAATCTCTCAAAATTCAGTAAAACGTTTTCAATCCATCCTGTTCAGGTAATGAACGCATTGAAGCTGATTGAATATGAAGGATATTTGACCTTAAGTGACCAAATGTTCAATCCGAGTTCATTTCAGTTCAAAGCCCCTTCTAGTGCAGTTTACGATTACATTGTTTTTCATCCAGAATCTGGAAAGGTCCTGAATACATTACTCCGTAGCTATGGCGGAGCATTTGACCAATTCGTGCGTATCAATGAATTTGAAATTGCGAAAAGGGCATCTATGCAATTGTCTGAAGTCAAGCGATTTTTGATTCAATTTCAAGAATTAGAACTCATTGAGTACCTCCCTCAAAGTGATGATCCAAGAATTACATTTACAAAAGAGAAACTGAGTAATAAACAATTCAAGCTTTCCAAGAATACCTACGATTTCTTGAAGAAACGAGCAACAAATCGTTTGAATGGTATGTTGGGATACATCCATTATGATGGATGCCGTATTCATAGTTTACTCGCTTATTTTGGTGAAGACTTTGAGACGGATTGTGGGAATTGCGACTATTGCAGATCTCTAAAGATGAAGAAAAAAAGCGGTAATCAAATTCAAGAAGATATCCTTCAGCATTTGCCTTCCAACGGATCAAAAGTTTTACTTTCTACCATTTTTTCACTTTGCAACTGTTCTGAAGAGTTGTTTAGAGTAAACCTATTGACACTGGAAGAACGTCAAAAGATAAGACTTGAAGGAGATCAAATAAAACGGGTAATGCATTAATCCTTACCAATAAGAAAGACTTTACCTATCTCGCTAAATTCTTGCCCTGCATAGGATTCTGCAATGACTCTAAAGACATAGACTTGATTCTTTTGACAAGGCTTGCCATTGTGCGTGCCATCCCAACCCTGTTTTAAATCTGTAGTGGAAAACATTTCTTTTCCCCAACGATCAAATATTCCGAAATAGATCACTCGTTTTGCGCCAAAATATGCCGGTGTAAAAACATCATTTAAACCATCTCCATTAGGCGAAAAACTATTTGGTGTCGTTACTCTAAATCCTTTATCAATATCAATTACAACATTGGTATCCAGTGTGAAGCATCCTAAGGTGTCGCCATACGTAAAGATGTAATTCATCGTATCTTCCGGTGTGGCATAGGTTGAATGACAAGATGCACAATCTAAGTACAAATCGGGACTCCATTGAGACCATACAGGCATATCCAATTCTGCTTCTAACAAGTAGCTCTGTCCTAAAAAGAGTACCGTATCTGATGACATATAGAGCAATTCTGGAGGAGGCATGGTATACAGTACAACTGTATCCGTATGCTCACACAACTTATCACTCACTACATCTACAAAGTACAGCGTGGTATCATTAGGAGAAACTGTAACTACAGCCCCCACTGTATCTGATAAATAACCATTGGAATACCAGCTATACTCTACTCCACCGGCCGCATTGATCTGTATTGTCTCACCCAAACAAACCAATTGATCTTCGCTTTCAAGAATAAAGGGTTTCGGAAATACTTCAATGTAAACTTCACTTGTATCTCTGCATAAAGTGGTGTCATTAAATGCTTGAAGTTCTACTTTGTAAACTCCTTCATCTGTAAAAGTATATGAAGGTTGAACTACTGTATCAAATAAGACTCCATCTGCATACCAGAGGTATTGGTTTGAACCGTGAGACATGTTTGAATAAACTGGAAGAAAAGGTTGACAACCTAAAATTGTATCTGTTAAAAATTCAGATTTTACTCGGTCTACAAAAATCTCCAACGAATCAATTTGCGGGCAATTCCCTGTGGAGTCATTGTAGTAAATGAATGAAGTGATCCACCCTTCTTGCCAATACGAATGATACTGTGTTAAATCTCCTGTGGGCTGAGTAATGTTTCCATCGCCAAAATCCCAACGTATGAGCGGATCATAATTATTGGATGTTCCAACAAAAGTTACAGGTTGCCCAAAACATGCTGTGTCTGGCTGAATGGAATAATCAACCTCTGGCCCACCAATATCAATAAAGGCAGGAATTAAAAGCGAATCTACACATCCATAATCTGAAGTAACAATGAGTTTGACATCAAAAATACCTGGGGATGTGTACAAGTGGCTCACAGTGGGACTATAAGTGAATACGGGACTGGAACTATCTCCAAAAAACCATTGCCAATTGAGTGCGGTAGAATCTGCAATGGTATCTGTAAATTGAATTCTAGCCGGATAACAGCTCGTGTCTCTAATATTGGCATAGATACTCATATCAGGTGCATCGTACACATACACAGGTCGAATATAAGTAGAATCACAGCCGTTCACATCTGTAATTGTGAGTGAAGGGAAATAGATGCCAGAGGTGAAATACGGATGATCTGGTGCAGCATTTGTACTGGAGAAGCCATCTCCAAAGTCATAATAATACTGGTAACCTGGTGCAGTAGGAACATTCGCGAAATCTGCCGTATCTCCCAAGCACAGGTTGGTTGGAAAAACGTAATAATATGAAGGTGGCTGGGTAGTTTCTATGTAGGCATCTTTCTTCGTGTAATCGGTGCAACCTAGCGTATCTGTAATAAGTAATCCAATGCTATAAACATTCGGAGCATTTGTGAAAATATGCGTTGGATTCGCTTGCGTAGAAAAAGGAACATTGTTTACTGTCCATAAATAAGAAGCGATGGCTGTATCAGAAAGTGACTGATCGGTGAAATTCACATTCAATCCTTTACAACCCCAAAGGGTATCTGCACTAAAATCTGCGTACGGATCGTAGAGCTTAAAAGACTTTGAAGTTGAATCTATACAACCATTGTCGTCTTCTACCTTAAGCCAAACGGTATACGTTCCAGCATTAGAATACGGGTGACTTGCCACACTGCCACCAACAAAATTCAAACCTCCCAATCCATAATCCCATTCAAAACTGGTTCCATCAACACTCTGATTTCCATTAAACACAACTGTAGCGGGAGTACAAAATGCAGAATCATTGAGCAGGATGACTGCCTCGGGTATCCGCAAAATGACGGTGTCTTCGAAAGAAGCGGTACATCCTGTTGTAGAATCTTCTGCGTAGAAGCTAAAACCATATATATTCTTGTGGGCATAGGAATGCAAAGGATTCGGATTTACAGAATCAATGGCTGTGGTGTCTCCAAAATCCCACCAAAAACTAGTTGCACCTGCAAGACCTGAGGTAAACTGAACATCTAGATGGTTTACGCAGTTGTATTGAACATCCAATGCGGCATGTGGCCCCATAATGTATACTGTACTATCCAGCGCGAAAGAATCTAGGCAGCCGTAGTAATCAACTATGAGCATCACCTCCATCCAGCCGGTGTCTCCAAAGGTGTAATCGGCTCCAAAATTACTTGTAGAACCCCCGTCTCCCATTCTCCATGTATAGGTTGTAATTAAACTTGTATCGGTAGAAAGGTTATTAAACGTAACGGTGTCTGATGCGCAATAATGCGTTGTATCTGGAGCGAAAAAAGCATTTTGGACACTCCCGAAATTGAAGGTCTTGATTAATTCATGCGTACACCCAGAAGAATCTGTGACTGTTAATCTCACATCATAGATGCCTGGGTTTTGAAAAGTATATGTTGGATTTTGGAGGATTGATGTGTCTCCTGTATCAAAATCCCAATGCCAACTCAAGATACTGTCTTGAGGTGTTGTTAAATCGGTAAAATCAACCTGAATTGGCGCACAGCCATCTTTATCTGTTTCAGTAAAGTCAACTATTAAATCACTCACAATAACATCAGCCACCTTAATAGTGGTATCTAAACAACCGAAAGCCGATGTTACAATTAAGGTATCATCATGACTGCCAGGCATTATGAAGGTAAAACTTGGGTTTTGCTGAGACGAAGGATTACTTATGGGTCCTGTCATTGCTACAGGGTTTCCAAAATACCATTGGTACGAAGCCACATTACCTAAAGATTGATCTGTGAATTGAACCAATAATGGAGGGTCGCATCCGTATGAAGGGTTCACCGTCCAATCTGCGTTCACTTCATCTACATAAATCTGCTTGCTTATTGTATCGCTGCATTGTGAACCGGATGAAATGATCAAGGTGACAGTATAAAACCCTCCAGCAGTGTACACCGTAGTTGGGTCTTCTAAGTTGCTTGTTAAACCATTCCCGAAATTCCAAGAATAAGTACCTCCTCCTCCACTGTTATTGTAAAACTGAACCGTGCTATTGGCGCAAACAGTATCAGGTGCATTGAAATCTGCAAAGATTGATCCAATAGCTATGTAATGTGGTCGGTACAAGGTATCTACGCATCCATTTCCATCCTCTACTGCCAAAGTAACATTGTAAAACCCATTCTGCGTGTAATTGGTCGATGGCGTTGGAATGGTTGTAGTTGTTCCATTACCTAAGTCCCAGAAATAGCTCAAAGGTGGTGTTCCCGTGCTATTGTTTACATATTGAACAAAGAGTGGAGCTTGACAAATGCCTTTCGGCCCAACGGTATTAATCGCTGCTACGGGTTTAGGTTCTACCTGAACATAATTATTGAGCGTGTAGGTATTTTCACAGCCATTGGCATCAATGGCAGTTAAGCTTACATTGAAATTGCCTGTGAAGTTGTACGTATGGCTCGGGTTCAAAGAATAACTTGGTTGCGAACCATCTCCAAAATCCCATACATAAGAAACAATAGGAGCATCACCTGGCAGAGCTAGCCCGTTGAATTGAATATTCAAAGGTGCACAACCAATTAATGTACTGGTACTTGTAAAAGAAGATACTGGTGATTCAAATACATGAATGTATGCCGTTTTTGTAATGGTGGCTGTGTCAAAACCGTTGCTCACTGTAAGCGTAACGGTATAGGTACCACTTTGACCATACGTTGCAGAAACCGTGGGATTGTTTCCAGAAGCCGTATTCCCATTTCCAAAATCCCAGAACCGATAAACAATTCCCCCCGTTGTAGAAAAAGAAGAGTCAACAAAGTCTGCTATAAAGGGCGAACACCCTCCTGTAGAAACTGCTCCAAAATTTGCCGTGACCTGCCCATTTACCTTTCCAATGCCTACAGACAAGAAGATGCAGACGATAATCGAAAAAGAGTATGAAAAAGTTTTGGGCATTCTGTAATATTGACGGAAAATTACTCAAATTGGTTGGTTGCAAAGTGTTAGATAAATGAGGGTTGATAAATACTTATGGTGTATGCGTGTTTTCAAAACACGAAGTTTAGCTACAACAGCAGCTAAAAACAACAAGTTTCTTATGAAGGGAACACCTATTAAACCATCTAGGGAGATGAAAATTGGAGAGGTTGTAGACGTTAAAAAAGGCCCAATAATTTACAGTTTTAAAGTGCTTCAAATACCAAAAAGCAGATTGGGTGCTAAGCTCGTACCCGACTATGTAAAAGAGGTTACCTCAGCCGCAGAATTGGAAAAGCTAGATATTCTCAACGCCAAGTTAATGTACAATCGCGCAAAAGGTACGGGGCGCCCTACAAAGAAAGATCGCAGAGATATTGACGGCTTTACAGAAGGTTGGGATTGGGAAGAATGGGAAGATTAATTCAATCCAAAATATGGATACTCCTTTCCAAAATAGAGTACATATTCGGCAATGCGTAAAACCCATTTTAAGTATCCCACTTGAATATTGAATAAGCCTTCTGGATATGTTCTTGTAAAAAGCACAATAATAAAGGCAACAAACACTAAAGTTAAACCAATATGGCCAAGGATTGAAAGAACAATAAAATGAGGTATTAGCAGAATCGGTCCTATTAAAAACCTGAGGAGAACAGCACTTCGTTTCACATCATTGATTTCAAAGGCAAAATCAAACTGAGTATTTCTATGGTTCAAACCAAATTTCGGGTAGCCATCTTTCATGTTGTACACTGATAAATGCAATCGGATACCCCACTCCATCAATCGGGTAAAAAAGGAACGGTATGAATGAGGTAACTCCCCTTTTAAAAGAGCGTAAAACGTACCATAAACCCAGAGCAACCAACCATAGATTAAAAGCGGTATGAGCACGAGGATATGAGGCAAAACAATGTACAATCCTCCAAAGAATGTTCTAAGCAACAATTCTCCTCTGTTGTATAATTTCTGATGAACAATTTCTAGCTTCATTTATATCCAATTTGCTGATGCAAATATATAAGCTACGCAATGAGAAAAAGTTCACATAAAATCATCAAAAACAATATCTTCAAAAGATTAACTTTGCAAACCTTTAAAAAGCATAAATAACAATTTAATGGCATACGATTTAGTTGTTCTGGGCAGCGGCCCAGGTGGATATGTTGCAGCAATTAGAGCTTCTCAGCTTGGAATGAAAACTGCAATCATCGAAAAAGAAAGCATTGGTGGAATTTGCCTCAACTGGGGATGTATTCCAACAAAAGCACTCTTAAAGTCTGCAAGCGTTTATGAAAGCATGAAACATGCAGATGAATACGGTCTATCAGCAAAAGAATTTGACTTTGATATGTCAAAAGTTGTTGGAAGAAGCAGAGATGTTGCTAATGGTATGAGCAATGGCGTTTCTTTTTTGATGAAAAAGAACAAAATTGATGTCATCATGGGCTTTGGTAAACTCGTGAATGGAACAAGCATTGAAGTAACAAAAGAAGATGGTTCTACTGAAAAAGTGGAAGCGAAAAATGTAATTCTAGCTACTGGTGCTCGGTCTAGAGTTCTTCCAAACTTACCTCAAGACGGAAAGAAAATCATAGGTTACAGAGATGCCATGGTTCTTAAGGAGCGCCCTAATAAAATGGTAATTGTTGGTTCTGGAGCCATTGGTTCAGAGTTTGCTTACATTTATCAAGCTTTGGGTACTGAAGTTACTTTGGTAGAATACATGCCAGCTATTGTCCCTGTTGAAGATGATGACGTTTCCAAGCAATTGGGTCGTTCATTCAAGAAAATGGGAATGAAAGTAATGACTAACAGCTCAGTTGAGTCTGTAGATACTTCTGGAGATGGCTGTAAAGTAACGGTTAAAACCAAAAAGGGCGAAGAAGTAATTGAGTGTGATGTTGTTCTTTCTGCTGTAGGAGTTGTTGCTAATCTTGAAGGCATAGGCCTTGAAGATGTTGGTATTGCCACAGATAAAGGCAAAATCATGGTAAATGACTACTATCAAACAAACATCCCTTCTGTATACGCTATTGGAGATTGTGTACCTGGTCCAGCATTGGCGCACGTTGCTTCTCACGAAGGAATCATTTGTGTAGAGAAAATGGCAGGAATGAATCCTCAAAAACTTGATTATGCAAACATTCCTGGCTGTACCTATACGACACCAGAAATTGCTTCTGTTGGTATGACAGAAAAACAAGCGAAAGAACAAGGCCTAGATATTAAAATTGGTAAGTTCCCATTCAGTGCATCTGGTAAAGCATCTGCCGCCAATCATAAAGAAGGTTTCGTAAAACTTATTTTTGATGCAAAATATGGAGAGCTCATAGGTGGACATATGATTGGATACAATGTAACTGAAATGGTTGCCGAATTGGTTTCTATAAGAAAGTTAGAAACTACCGGTCATGAAATCATCAGCACTGTTCATCCTCACCCTACAATGAGTGAAGCCATTATGGAAGCTGCTGCTGAAGCCTACGATGAGTGTATACACTTGTAAGAATCAAAATTGAAAACATAACCGACCCTTAGTGGTCGGTTTTTTTTGCCCTATATTTTCATGATTCAAACTGCACAAACCTTTCTTCAACTTCTAAAGGCCATAAAAACTCAAAAAGCTTTTTGTCGCGCCTACTACCAACAAGTATTGAAAGAAACGGGTATAGACTTTCAAAATGTACTAGAAAAGTCTGATAGTCGAAAAATTCAGAACTATACGTTGCAGGTTCCTTTGGCTATTGGTGAGACATCTGCCCTTTTAAGAGGAACACCCTTGAATAATCAAGAAAGAGAATTATTGACTTTGCTGGCTATGGGTTCTGCCCTCATGGACGATATTAGCGACAGAAGTGAGAGTGAAAACAATACCCAAAAGGTAGATTTACTTCACCATCTACAAAACAAAGCGAAGAAGGTTAGAACTTGGAATAAAGCCTTCGATCAGCAATTTGACATAACATTTAAACACCATAACTACAGCGCTATACAGCAAAGTAAAATCCCCTTAAGCCTTGCCCAACTGCGAGAAATCACTTTCAATAAATGTGGTCACGCCTTTTTGTTGTCTCAAGCTTTATTGAGTCATAACATTGGCCAAAAAGAAAAAGATTTCATGTTTCAGTTTGGCGCCTTAGCCCAAATTGGAGATGACATACTCGATGTCTATGATGATTTGAGTGCCAGCCATCAAACCTTAATTACCATGCAGTCTTTTTCAGACAGCAGAACTTTACTAGAAACCGAGACTGGTGCACTCTTGCAGATGTTACATGATTTAGATTACCCTGAAAACCAAAAAAATGCCACGGCATTGCACTGCCTCAGCTTTATTGGAGTTTTCTATCTAGCTCATGAACAGATTAACTCGCATTTGCCAAACCAAGATAATTTGAACGACATACTCTCTCACGATAGAAGCAAGTACATTGTAGATATGAGTTCGTTTAAAAATCAAAGAAAGCTCTTCAAATGGCATTCTAACCATAAAGATGATTTTTAGATCATCAAAATAGATTGTTCAAAACTGTATTTACCTGAGAGTAGAAACTACTGTTGATACAATACATTTGTGTAAACGAGGTCTATTATGCGAATTATTGAAGAACCGATGCCCGGTTTGAAACTCATTGAACCCACCGTTTTTCAAGACGACAGGGGATATTTTTACGAAACTTTCAACTCAAGTACCTATCATGCAAAAGGAATTGATGTCAATTTCGTGCAAGGTAACGAGTCCCTTTCTCAAAAAAATGTAGTTCGCGGTTTGCACTTTCAAGCACCGCCTTATGGGCAAGCCAAACTTGTTCGCGTACTGCAAGGAGCTGTAGTTGACGTGGTTGTAGACCTTAGGAAGGGTTCGCCCACTTTTAAACAAACCTATAAAGCCAAGCTAAGCGGAGAAAATAAACACCAGCTTTATGTACCTGTGGGTTTTGGTCATGGATTTGTAACACTTGAGGATGAAACTATCTTTAGTTACAAGTGCAGTAACTTGTACAATAAAGCATCTGAGGGTGGCGTGATTTGGAATGATTCCGAACTAAATATAGATTGGGAAGTTGACTCCCCTATTCTTTCAGAGAAAGACGAACGTCTGCCTCTTTTAAAAAATATTGAAAGTCCTTTTATATATGAAAAACAATAAGTTCCTTGCTTACTTCACTCTTG
>CBFHSD010000055.1:0-13281 GCA_965658375.1 Salibacteraceae bacterium | reverse complement strand
TTTATGGCTATGGGCAATTGGTTAGGAAAGCAAAGCTTGAATGACACCTTCTTCGTTAAGAAAATATTTTGGTCAAGCGCTTCTGCTTTTGGCGTGGTTCAAGTAATCTCAATATTGGGAAAATACATATTAGCGGATTCCGAGTTTGGTCCCTTGTTTGACACATCTCCTATGCCTCCACTCCCAATGCATATGCTCTATGGCATTGGGGTAGCTTTCACTATTATTTCAGGATGTATTCTGCTTTCTAAAAAATATGCCACACCAAGATCATTGATGCCTTGATCAAATCTGGTCAATTGGTGCTTACATTCTATGTTGGGCATGTTTTATTAGGAATGGGAACGGTAGAGGTATTTGGATTTGAGAAACTAGGATACTATTCTATTGAATTCTCAGTAACATATGCCATTCTTTTCAGTGTAAGCTGTGTACTCTTTGCACTGGTTTGGAAGAAATACAAGAGCTCAGGACCTTTAGAATGGATTGTGCAAAAGCTTACGGCTTAGGAAACCTTCACAATGACCTGAATTCATGATACTTAAAAACAAAACTCAATAAGGTCAAACCAACTTCATACAAGCTTAATTGTTTAAAACAAGTAGTAATTTTCAAGAACACACCTTTGTTAAGTCATTTCGAAAAATTACCTTGAATTCTTTTTCAATTCAATACGAACGATTAGAATCTTATGAAGCATTTCCTGTTCGCAGCAACTCTTTTAATGGCAATTACCATGAGTTTTGGCTGTGGGGAAGACGCTGACAATTTAGAGATTGACAATCCCTCTGGTATGTTTAACATTGCTACAAGGCACTATCAACCTTCAAAAAGAGTACTTGAAGATGATTTCCATTTGGTGCCTTTTATGACGAAAGCATCTCAAGACTGATATAAATTAACAATCAATGAGCTTATTCCCATTATTTTTAAACGTGTAAATATTTTAAATGAATTCTATGAGAAAACTATTAATGCCGATGCTAATGCTGATCATCCCTATGATGGTCACGGCACAAAAAAATGAAAAACCCAATATCTTGGTGATATGGGGAGACGACATTGGTTGGTCTAATCCGAGCATCTACAACAGAGGGATGATGGGCTACAAAACACCCAACATTGACAAAATTGGTCAAGATGGTATAATGTTCACTGATTACTATTCTCAACAAAGCTGTACTGCAGGTAGAGCCGCATTTATTACGGGACAATCTCCTTACCGCACAGGCCTCACCAAAGTAGGCTTGCCTGGTGCAAAAGAAGGTTTGAGTGAATTAGACCCAACAATTGCTGAACTTTTAAAGAATCACGGTTATGCAACAGGGCAATTCGGTAAAAATCACTTGGGCGATAGAGACGAGCACCTTCCAACAAATCATGGATTTGATGAGTTTTTGGGGAACCTTTATCACTTGAATGCAGAAGAAGAACCTGAGAATATTGATTACCCTAAGGATCCAGAATTCAGAAAGAAATTCGGACCTCGTGGAGTAATTCATTCATTTGCTGATGGCAAAATTGAAGATACAGGTCCCTTGACCAAAAAGAGAATGGAGACCATTGATCAGGAAACGAAAAATGCAGCCATCGATTTCATGAAAGATGCAGCTGGAGAAGACAAACCATTCTTTGTGTGGTATAACTCTACTTTAATGCACGTGTGGACACACTTGACAGAAGAAGAGAAGAACAACTCAGGTTACGGACTCTATGCTGACGGAATGACCAAATTGGACAAGATTGTGGGTGAACTTACACAAACTTTGACCGATTTAGGTATAGAAGAAAACACAATCGTAATCTTCGGTACTGATAACGGTGCTGAGCTTGTATTCTGGCCTGATGGTGGTATGACTCCTTTTAGAGGAGAAAAAGCAACTACTTGGGAAGGTGGATTTAGAGCTCCTTGTGTCATCAAATGGCCAGCTAAAATCAAGCCTAATCAAGTGAGTAATGAAATCATTTCTGGCGAAGACTGGTTGCCTACATTCTTAGCAGCAGCTGGTGAATCTGATATCAAAGAGAAATTACTGAAAGGTCACTCTGCTGATGGCAAGAACTTTAACGTTCACCTAGATGGCTATAACATGTTACCATTGTTAACTGGAGAAGTAAGCGAAAGTCCAAGAAAGGAAATCTTCTATTTTGATGATGATGGAAACTTGAACGCCTATAGATATGACAAGTGGAAAGTTCACTTTAGAATTCAAGAAAACCATGGTATGGAAGTATGGCAAAAAGGCTATACAGACTTAAGGTTCCCTCTTTTAATTGACTTAAGAGCAGACCCTTATGAAAGAACTCCTCATGATGCAGAAGATTACAACCACTGGATGGCTGAACGTATGTTTGTACTTGTGCCAGCTCAAGCAAAAATCAAAGACTTCTTAATGACCTTCCAAGATTATCCACAACGACAAGAAGTGGGTAGTTTTAGTCTAGATAAAGTGTTAGAGCAAATACAAGGCAGTAAAAAGAACTAATGGGTTGAACCCCAAAAGCTAATCTGAACCAAAGATTGGCACTTTAAAATTAACACAGTATTGGATGATAAAAGCAGTGATATGCTCTTTCTCCAGTACTGTGTTTTTGTTTTTTAGATATGTAGCAAACCAGCTAGGTGTTATAAATTGCTGTGAGATATAAAATAAGCGAAGGGACTTTCCGTTTCATTTTCAACCAAGTTCATCTGTCGCACATGAAAAAGCTTAAACCTTTCCTTTCACGTTTCCCAGAATACTACTTTATTCTTGTATCCCTTTTGGCGGGCTACACGCCTCCCCTTTCTCTCAACCCTTTGGCCGTAGTGTTTGCCCTTGTTTTAGTTGCACAAATCATTTTCACTCATAAAACACTAGGCTTTTCCATTGCCAGTCTATTGGCGCTGGTTCATCTATTCATGCTCTTCGCATTGCTTTCAGAATGGAATGAATTTACTGCAACTACCAAAGATTCAAGAAACTTACTGCTCTTTGGCATCCCTCTTTTCCTTTTAAATAGCATGGCAATTACACTCATGTTTCGTAAATACACACATGCACACGCCTCTGCCGGTAGTCGCACTCAAGGCGTTTAATTTTTAATCGAGACTAATTCACTTCTTAAAATCACATCTTAAAGGCACACCATCAATTCAAAAGAGGACAAAGCTTATTTTTGAGACATGAATGATTTTTTACAAGCAAAGCGTATTTGTGCAATGGACTATAAGTATACTCATGTTTGTTGCCTCTGGTTTTGTAATGTATAGTTGGATTCTATTGATGGAGAAAAGCATTGTTGGCATCTTGTACATCTTCATCGCTACTCCTGTAACCCAGTTCCTCATTTCTCCCATTATGAAAATGACAAAGGTGTACAGCTACCTTTCTCCTATGCTCTTGGTATATGCCGCCAGCGATAAAAAGTACGACTTGCACAACGGAACTACCTTCGACTACATTTATACCTACAAGAAAAAACGAGCCGGCATACGTTGGCAAAACCAATTGCTCACGTGGTACCTAGAAGGCTTACTAGTAATTGTTGACCGCTTGAAGGAAGGCAGCATACCAAAAACCATTGAAATTCGCGGCAGCTCTTATTTCTTTAGCGAGCGAACCGCGCAACGCTTGGGTTTTAGAGTGGGGAAAACCGGAGCACCCGAAAAAATGAATCTCGCCATCAACTATCTGGATCTGTTGTGGATGTACTCCCTTGCCAAAGGGAAACTCACATTTCCCAATTTAAGCGCCATTAAAACTGCAAGCACCTCTGGGGGTGAATTGTTAGAAAATGAGGAAAAACTCAGAAACCTTTTGGAGTTTCTAGAGAAGAGGAAATGATGCCAAGCGATTCTTAAGTCCTAAATTCTGGTTTTGTTCTTTCATTTTCTGGCCAATTCTTTTAGCTTCTCAACCACATCTCCCCTACTTTTGCGGCCCTACTTTCAATCATTCAAACACAATTTCAGCGCAGTATCACGTGAAGGCATCCAAAGTCATTTCTTTTCAATCATCCAGTCCGGTTCATACAAACGAAGCTTTGGAGTACCCTTTTTTCTATCAGCCTAAAACTATTGCGCTAGAAGCTGCAGAATTGCTCCAAGCACAGTTAGAAGAGCGCATCTCAATGCACCTCAATGCATCAAAAGGCCGCATGTTTGGCGTTTTGGTGGTAGAAGATTCATCGGGTAACTTAGGCTACCTCATGGCCTACTCTGGAGAAGAACAAGCTGAATTGGAACACCTGCCATTCGTGCCCCCCGTATACCGTCTTTCAAAGGGAAAAGAGTTCACAGAAATGGCCGCCATTAACGACATTAGTCTAGAGATTGAACGCATAAAAAACAGCGAGGGCTACCAAAATACACTTGCTCACGGAAATCAAGTTGAAGAAGAAGTAACGCGTTTAATAGCCGAAAAACGTACTGCAAGCAAAGCGGCAAAAAAGGCGAGAAAACTAGAGCGAGAGGTGGCCCAAACGTGGGATCCAGAAAAGCGGAAAGCCTTAGAAATTGCTTTGGCAGAAAAAAGTAAAGATGAGAGCTATACCCTAAAGCGTTTCATCAAAGCTCAAAACGAAAGACTGGCTCAAGCACAAACGCAAGTTGAAGAGGCAAAGCAAGAAGTTGAACGTTTAAAAACCAAGAGAAAACAAGATTCAGCCACTTTACAGCAAGAACTATTTGAGGCCTATGTTTTTCTGAATGCCAAAGGAGAACAGAAAAATGTGCGCAAAGTATTTGATGCTTTCAAAATAGACGTTCCGCCTGCGGGAGCTGGAGAATGTGCAGCACCCAAACTCTTTCAATATGCTTTTAAACATGAATTGCAACCCATTGCCATGGCAGAATTTTGGTGGGGTCCTTCCCCAGATTCTGAAATTCGTGTACAAGGCCAATACTATCCGGCTTGCAAGAGTAAGTGTAAACCCATTCTCTCTTTTATGCTCGAAGGTTTAGAGGTAAAGTCTAACCCTTTATTGGAGAACAAGGGAGCGGATAAAAGCATAGAAATCATTTTTGAAGATGAGGACATTGCCTTGGTGAATAAACCAGAAGGCTTACTCTCTGTACCAGGAAAAAGCATTGAAGATTCTGTGGAAAGTAGAATAGCCAAAGACTACCCAAAAGCCACAGGGCCATTGATTGTTCACCGCTTGGATCAAGATACTTCGGGCATCATGATTGTTGCCAAGACCAAAGAAAGTCACGAGATATTGCAAAAGCAATTTTTGGAAAGAAGCATCCATAAAAAGTATGTGGCCATTTTAGAGAAAAGGATCTCTGAACCAAAAGGCCTTATTGACCTTCCTTTGATACTTGATTTAGACAGAAGGCCCATGCAAAAAGTAGATTACACGCATGGTAAGCGGGCACTGAGCAATTACAAGGTGCTAGAAAAAAATGAGCGGCATACTTTGATTCAAATGAGTCCAATTACAGGCAGGTCGCATCAATTGAGAGTGCATTGCGCGCACCACTTAGGATTAAACGCTCCTATTATTGGCGATAACCTGTATGGCACACCTGAAAAAAGATTATACCTCCATGCCCAAAGCATACAATTCATTCACCCCACATCAGGGAAAAAGTTGACGTTTAAAGCACCTTGTCCTTTTAATCTTCAATCTGTATCTTCTCAATAATCTCATCCGATATTTTGCCAAAAGAGGCCACATAAGGCAACCACTCTTCATCAAAAGTGAAACTCATGTAATACTCATCTCCTTCCCATTCATCATACACTAAAAGGTGAAAAGTTTGCTCCTCGGGGTTCCAAACCATCCTGTCAAAATCTGGGCTAAACTGTCTTGAAATAGTCCAATCATCTGGCCACCAGGTTTCAACGTTACCCATATTGACATCTATTTCTATCAAGGCCTGCTTTTGGCTGTTGTGGATTCTATAAATGATCAAATTTTCATGTTCACAGGCGCCACATGGACCGGGACCATAGGGGTTATGCATGTAATAACTGAATGAGAGAAAGCCGGTGCTTCCATCGCTAAACTGAAGAAAAGCAGAATCATTTACGGAGTTGAATCCACGGTCTGTACGCAACCAAATCTGCTTTGAAGGGATGTATAGCAGGTTCGCTCCTTCATCAAAAGGATATTCCGATTCTTGACTCCCCGTGTAGAAATAAACGACAGAATCTTGCTCTGTTTGGAAATACCCAAACTTGGGTGAGATGTCTACCCAAGAAATGTAGGCACTTCTATCGTACCAGTGGTCTCTGTAATAATCGAGAAGCTGAATGGTCCATTCATTCCCATTAAAAATGCCGTACCAACTGTATGCTGATTCCGACTGAGTAAACCACTCCCACTCCTTAGGAACATTGGCTTGCAAGCTCGGTTTAAAATTCAAGAATTTGAAATATTCCGCAATGCCCCATTGGTATTGGTTCCCAAAAGTATGCACTGATAAACCACTTTTATCTGCATCAAAAACAATCACTTCGCACTTGATATCATGAATAGGAAACTGTTTGACAATGAACAAGTCTTCTGCCCTAAACACCGCTTTAAACAGGTAGCCATTTTCTGTAGGAACCAAGGTGTATTTGGGTTGAGTGGTAGTTGTTAAGCCTAGGCTATAGGCATTGGCTTGATCAAATACCAGGCTATTGTCTTTGAAAAAACCATAGTGTGCTGTACCGCTCAAATCGCGAGATACATTCACATCTTTCAACTCTAAATCTATCAATTCACTTTCATCAAAATATCCATAGTACTGTAAGCTCTCTTTTTCGTTTTCAAAGTACGTGGCCTTTTTCTGCGCTAAAGTGGTGTCGTCTTCATCATCAAACTCTACGAAGTTCCAATCTGTGTAGATCCCTTCATCGTAATTCGCTATTTCAAACACCTGGTGCGTGTTCTCTAAGGCCGTGAACCAGATTTCTATATGGTCTGAGCTGATTTTATTCGAATCGAAAAGCAATTCATCATCTTGAATCAGTATTTCCATGTGCACTTGATTATCCTCTACCCAATAATTGGCTTCCTTGATGGTGAGATCATCCGATCCAGAATGGTTTTTCTCCCACTTTTCTTGCACATTAAAATGCATAGTTGTTTTTGTTTGGGCGTGAACCTGAAGACCAATAACTGCAGAAATGAAGAAAAAGAGTGCGTGTTGATTCATGCAAACAAAATAAGCTCTTTGCCAGAAAGAAGCACGTTCCGTTTGAAAGAGAATTTTGGAAAAACTCGGATTTAAGACTATCGAATTTTAAGATCTTAGAAAGACTCTAGCGTAATAAAAAGTATACTCTTCTGCGGGGCAGAGAAATGCAAACCATTCATTGCAAAAGCGCACTTAATACTGGCTTTAAAAACCAATTGATTGAAAGGAATACTTAATTTTATATCTAAAATCTAAATCCTATTTCAGATGAACAAAACAACTGCTTTTATTGCCTTAGGAATTTTTGCTTTTTCTGTTTTGGTTCAAGAAACACAAGCGCAAATTTTAAAAATCAACTCCTATGGTCAATCCAGTTTAGATCAGGGAGATTTTAGCAATACAGGACTTACAGAACCAGAAGCTGGATATATAAGCTCTGCCTTCACCGGTGGATTAGAATTCATCTTCTATCCCACAGACAAGTTAGGAATCGGGACCCGTTGGTCTGCAACTCGGTTTTATAGAGATACCGAAGCATTTAGCAGTGATTTTAAAGATGCGAATGGATTGAATGGCAGTACTTACCACATCAATCAACCATATATGTATGCTTCTTTTGGCTTTGAGCTTGGGCTCACCTACCTCATAGCTATCAACGAAAGTTGGGACATAGAGCCCTACTTTTACCTGGGTCGTCAAACCCTTTTGACGCAAGGTGCCAATGCCATTTACACATCTGGTGGAACCACCGTTCAATACCAGCAAGAAATCCCTTTTTTCTATGGCTTTAGCTATGCTCCAGGTGCTCGTTTCAACTGGAATATCAATAAGCATTGGGGTTTATCTCTTAGCGCAGAATACCGCGGTGTTCAATATGTAGAAGCAGAAGAGGTTCAAATTACCTTCACTGCAGATGACTTGTTCATTGAAGAGATTAACCGCGACTACAGCATCAGTTCTATCAACTTTGGATTAGGCTTTTCTTACCGTTTTGGTAAAGGACTTGCGGAGTAATAAAGCAGATAGGATCTAATACAATACATCTTAATGAAGATCAAAGAACGAAAGAAAAGACCAAGCCTTGAAGACAATAAAAAGCTTCATAGTGCATACAAGCAATTGGAAAATCTCCTTGACATTTTGAAAAGCAAAGAACTCCCAGAAGAAGTAATGAGTTCTGTAAATCAACGTATTGACGAGGTAAACAGTATTTCAGAATCTGAAAAAGCAAATCAAAAAAAGCCAAACGAGCATCTTAAAGTTGATTGAAAAAGAGCTGCAATTGATAACCAAAAATCACCATAGAAACTTGTGGTTGGCTTTGGGTATGGCAGCTTTTGGACTACCTCTTGGTCTAACCTTTGGAACGAGTATGGGCAATATGGGATTGCTCGGTTTAGGCTTACCCATTGGTATGGTCATTGGGTTAGTTCTTGGCACAGCCATGGATAAAAAAGCTGCAGAAGCAGGGAAACAATTGGATTTGGAGATTAAGTATTAGAAGGAATAGTGATTTTAATAAGCAAAATCCCAATCAATCTTGTTTCTTCTTTTCCCGTATATCGTAAAATTCGCTTTATTGCAGGATATGAAGATGAAAAGCCAGGATCAGTTCATTTATCAAGGTTCAATAGCCATGCTTTTTTTCTTCATGGGAATCATAGCCAATCCTTTGAATGCGCAATCTATAGAGGAGGTTAGCCTTGCTCTAGAAAAAGTGCGAAATAGCAAACAGGCCAAAAAACTGAAAGAGAAAAACCCCGATTGGAGCATTCAGGTCATCAGCTTAAAAACAGATCAATTGGACGAAAAGCTAAGTTCATTGGATGAAGGGGATACAGTGTTGATTCCTCACCCAAGTAGCACTGACATCTACAAAATATTGGATTTACAAATCATTGAAGAAATGCGTGTAAGCTACGTATTTCTTAATGGAGATGCCATGAATATGAAAGAAATTGATGCGTTGCGCGATAGCATCATCGGTGAAGTTAAAGCAGGAACTCCCTTTGAACAATTAGCTTCAGAATTTACTATGGATGGAAACCAAGCACAAGGTGATTTGGGCTGGACAGCAACTTCTACCCTCGTCTCTGATTTTGTAGAGAAAGTAAAACCGCATGAAGTGGGAGATCTGTTTACCTTAGACATCCCATTAAAAAACTGGTATTATGTGGTGTTAAAAACCCACGATGAAAGAGAAATAAAACGCATTAAGCTAGTACGAATCAAATGCCCCAAAACAAATGAGTAAACACTTCAATCCTAAAATCAATCAAAAAGCTTTTAGCACATTCATCATAGAAACCCAGCAACAAGTGGCTAACAACCAAACAGTTGTCAATACCATTGCAGATAGAATAGGAAATGAAGTCTCCGATAAAACCTACCAAGCCTTCATCGATATCTGCAGCGATTATGATGTGGAGTTCACTGCTACTTTAAAAGGTAAAAAGGTAAAGGTGGCCATCTTGGCCAATAAGCTCGAAACTTTAAAAATGGAATACGATAATCAAGATAAAGACATCAGTTCTGAATTGGCTCAAGTGCTTTACCACCAGCTGTTTAGCCAAATATTGAATCAATTGTTTCTAAACGAAACCAAAACGAATTCTTGATCCTTGAAAGATGAAAGCAGATTCGCTGCATAGCTTAATTGCATTTGTATTCTTGCTTAACCTTGTTCTTTTTAGTCAGGCGCAAACAGGTAAAAGCATCAACGATTCTCTTCTTCTCGAATCGGACACCTTGTATATCCAGAAGATGAAGCAATGGATTGCAATAGACCTTTCTTTCAACAACACCTACAAAACATTTGAGGTACAAACTCCAAATACAGACATACTCTTATACCCCAACGCGCCCAATCAACTGCGCGTTAAACTCAATTACGACATGCTTTCGTTGGGTTTTCAATTTGCACCTTCATTCTTGCCTGGAAATGGAGATGAAGACCTAAAAGGAGAAACAATTTCATTTGAACTTGGTGGACGAATAATACTAAAGCACTGGTTCACAGAATTTAGTTATTCGAACGTAAAAGGCCACTATTTGCGAAACACTGTTGATCATATTTCCTGGAACATTGGAGACCCATATATTCAATTTCCAGATTTAATCTACAAGGGTGTCAGCTCTTCTTCAGCATACATAAGCAATAGCAACTATTCTTTGCGCAGTTTACTCACCCATACAGAACGCCAATTGAAAAGTGCGGGTAGCTTTATTCCCAATCTCAATATCGATTATTTCACCATTGATGACGCATCAAACAACGATCAAACACAAAAGTCAAACAATTGGGAAATCAATGCAGGCCCGGGGTATGCTTATACCTTTGTTCTAAACCAAAAGTTTTTTATTGCCACAGCGGCAAACTTGAATGCTGGTTACCTCAGAACCAAACTTACCACCCGCCAATTCGATACGAAATACATTACGTATCAAAATAATTTTGTAAGCCGTTGGCAAGGGAAAATGGCCATAGGCTATAACGCTACTCGTCTTTATGGCGGCATCTATTCCACCTACTCTGGCACGTATTACACACAAGAAAACACCACTGCTTCCAATACAGAAAATCGAATCTTCTATCACATCTATTTTGGTGTGCGATTAGCAGCTCCAAAAGCTCTTAGCAAGAAAACAAAAGAAGTAAAAGAACACCTACCAATCCCCTAGAAATATCACCTTGAACTTTCTGTATATTTGTCTGTCACAATTAGGTGGATATGCAATTCAAATCTTTATTTCTACTCCTATTTCTCCCTTCTTTTCTAATAGCTCAACATGCACCATCTATAAAAGCAGATCTCCATTGGGAATACCTCGTTTTTGAGGATGTTCCTAGCAAGGAGCAAACACGCATTTTAGCCAAAAACAATATTCAACTATACCAGTACCAACCAGACCTTACTTGGCTGGCCTCATTTCCGGCAAACACAGAAAACAGGATATTCAAAGAAGCAGGAGTAATGCGAACCTTCTCTCCTGGCACCCAACAAAAAATTGCACCAGAAATCTACTTTAACCAAGTACCAAACTACGCGCAGTCTGCCAACGGAGTAAAGACACACGTTACCATTGCCGCAGTGAAAGAGTATGACCTTTTTCAAAGTGCCTTAGAAAGACTTGGCATTCAAGTTACCTCTATTTTTGAACCCTTAGGCATTCTTAAAGCTGAGGGAACACCCCAAAGCCTTGTGCAAGCAGCACAACTCCCCTATGTTATTTATATTGAACTCATTGACCCACCCGCGGAATTAGAGATAGAAGATGAAATGGCATCTTCTCGTGCACCCTACATGAATGGCTATTACAATTTAGATGGCATCAATGGTGAAGGCATTGACATTGCTGTAAATGAAGGGGGAACCGTAAACCCAGCCTTTGATCCAGATTTTAAAAATAGATTGAACCGCACGCAAGAAAGCGGCAACACAAGTGGGCATAAAACCAATGTAGGTTGGAGAATGGCCTCTGCCGGTAACATAGATCCTGTGTTTCGCGGGCAAGCCTGGGGAGCAACCCTTCACTCTGGTGGAATCAACTTTACGAATGCGGCTTTGGGAGGCATCAACATCGTTAATAATTCATTTGGATATGGTTGTATTAGCGGAAATGCTTCCTACAATTCTGGCGCAGCATTAAATGATTATTTAGTGCGCACCTATCCTACTTTTATGATCACCTATTCATGCGGTAACATTGGTGGTTCTTCATGCGCTTCTTATGGTGCTGGTCCAGGCTGGGGATCCATTACCGGGCTAGTAAAATCTGCAAAAAACATATTTGCTGTGGGCGCTTTAAGCACCAATGACCAATTGACGGGTTTTAGTAGCCGAGGACCAGCTAAAGATGGCCGAATTCTTCCAGATATCACAGCTGCGGGTCCGGGAGGAACATCTTATGCGAGCCCCAATTTAGGAGGCGTAAATGCCTTACTTACCCATGCTTACCGAGAAGAAAACAACAACCAATGGCCGGCTTCAGGCCTCATTAAAGGAATTATCCTCAACACAGCAGATGATCTAGAAAATCCAGGGCCAGATTTTAGAACTGGATTTGGAAGAATCAATGCAAAGCGCGGTCAAGAAGTCATTGTTAACGGGCAATTCATCAACGACAACATCACCAACAACACTACAAAAACACATTCCATTTCGGTTCCCGCAGGTGTACAGCAAGTAAAAATTAGCTTGTATTGGACAGATAGAGAAGCTACTGCAGGAATTACAGGAAAAACACTCGTAAACAATCTAGATTTGCGGGTGCAGGCTCCCAATTCAAGTGCTTGGACATTACCGTGGGTGCTCAATACCTTCCCTCATAACGACAGCCTTATTCTAAACGCCATTCATGGAATTGACACCTTAAACAATGTAGAATTGGTAACCTTCGATAATCCTGCTGCGGGAACCTACACCGTAGAGGTAGATGGTGACTTGGTTCCTTTTGGACCACAGAATTACCACGTGATTTACAGCTTTGTTTACGATTCTGTTGCAATCATCTTCCCAAAAGGGGGCGAAGGTTTGGTACCTGGAGAGCAACGAAGAATTCGTTGGGATGCTGCCGATGCAGGAGGGCAATTTAACATAGAGCTTAGTACAGATAGTGGTCTTACATGGCAAAGCATTGCAGCTGGTGTTGCCAATGACACCAGACACTACGTATGGAACATCCCAAATACCATTTCTGGTTTGTGCCAAGTTAAAATCAGTAATGCGAACCAAAGCAGTACAAGCGAACTCTTCACCATTGCAGAACCGCCTGTCAACCTTCAATTGGTGTGGCGTTGTGCAGATTCTGCCATGTTCGCTTGGGATTCGGTTTCTGGAGCTTTAGCCTACCGCATTTACCATTTAGGAAATAAATTTATGGACACGGCCACCACCAGCACCACCAATTACACCATGCTTTACAACTTATCTTCAACAGAAAGTGAATGGATTAGTGTACAAACCATTCTGCCAGACAGCGGATCTAGCAGAAGGGCGATTGCCACAGAAATACCTCTTGGCGATTCCAATTGTGTGGGCAACGACTTGGCTCTAAAGCAAATCATTAGCCCGGTACCTGGACAGCATCCCTCCTGTTTGAGTGGAAGTGCCTTGGAGGTAAAAGTGCTTTTACAAAATACGGGAACCACTTATTTGAGCTACATC
>CBFHSD010000054.1:0-13611 GCA_965658375.1 Salibacteraceae bacterium | reverse complement strand
CTGCGGCTATGAAACCGCCTACTAATGCAAAAGATTTAGCGAATGTCCCAAAGTAAATGTCAATACCATCTTGGCATCCTTGTTCTACACCCGTACCTTCTCCATTTGGTCCAAGAACTCCAATGCCATGGGCATCATCTACAAACAATCTGAATTTATACTCAGATTTTAGATCTACAATTTCTTTAATCAAACCTTGGTCACCAGCCATACCGAAGACACCTTCAGTAATTACTATAATACCTCCACCAGTCTTCTCTGCTAGTTTCGTAGCCCTATCTAAACGAATTCGTAGCGCATCAATATCATTGTGAGGATAAACAAATCGTTTTCCTTGATGAAGTCTCATCCCATCCATGATACAGGCGTGAGATTCTGAATCGTAAACAATCACATCGTTTCTATCTACAAGTGCATCAATAGTAGAAGCCATACCTTGGTAACCGAAGTTTACCAACATAGCATCTTCTTTTTGCACGTAAGCTGCGAGATCTTGCTCAAGTTTTTCATGCTGATTTGTGTTCCCACTCATCATTCTAGATCCCATTGGATAAGCTAAACCCCATCTTTCGGTTGCTTCTGCATCAATTTGTCTTACGTCAGGATGGTTCCCTAAACCCAAGTAGTTGTTAAGACTCCAGGTCAAAACCTTTTTGCCTCTAAACATCATATAATTGGAAATAGGACCTTCTAACTTCGGAAACGTAAAATACCCATGAGAGAAGTAACTGTACTGCCCTAAAGGACCTCTGTTCTCTTTAATCTTATCAAATATATCCACTTCACTACCTTTTTAAAGGTTCAACAATTGCTCTGGTCAACCCATAATATAATGGGAGGGGCAAATGTACATTTATTCTATTCAATATTGTATATGACCATACTTACGCATTTTTAACAATTTAACGTGGATTAGATTCTTGATAAACACGTAGCATTTACGTTACATTTGCGCTCCGATATTTATGAAGAAACTTCCATTTATTTTTCTGTTTATCCTTATCTTCTCTGGGTGTTCTAAGTACGAACGCTTATTGAAGAGTAGTGATATGGAATTGAAATACACCAAAGGCTTGGAGTATTATCAAAATGAGAAATATTACAAAGCTTATCCTTTAATAGAAGAATCTTACGCCTTTTATAGAGGTAGTGCAAGAGCAGAGTATTTGTATTATATTTATGCTTACTCAGACTATTATTTAGGCGATTTACTTTTGGCTGCTCATAGGTTCAATCAATTCACAAAGACTTTTCCAGTGAGTGAATATGCAGAGGAGTGTGCCTTTATGAGCGCCTATTGTAATTATTTACTTTCTCCGAAATACTCTTTAGATCAAAATTCAACCAATACAGCACTGGTTGAATTGCAAGGATTTATCAGAGCTTATCCAACAAGTACAAGAGTTGATTCTTGCACTCAGCTTATTATTGATCTTGAAGATAAACTAGAGAAGAAAGCTTACGAGAATGCCTATGTGTATTTAAAAACTGGGCATTACCGAGCAGCTATAAAGGCTTTTAACAACATGTTGTTGGATTATCCAGATAATATGTATAGAGAGGACTTATACTTCTATATAGTTGAAGCTCAGTTTCTTTTGGCTAAAAATTCGGTAAGAAGTAAGCAGAAACAAAGAATAGCTGATACTCGAAAAGCTTATACTACTTTTGTAAGTCGTTATCCAGAAAGCAAATTGATTCCAAGAGCTGAGGGATACGTGGCGAATTTAGAGAACATTAAATAGACACATTGATGGGTATTTTGAATAAAGAAGATGTACCAGTTTCAACGGTAACACGTAACGCAATGGACATTGCGGATAAAACAGGTAACCTATACGAAGCCATTGCTATTATCAGCAAGAGAGCAGACCAAGTTGGTACCGTTCTTAAAAATGAGTTGAATTCTAAATTAGAGGAGTTCGCTTCTCACACAGATACTTTGGAAGAGATATTCGAGAATAGAGAGCAGATTGAAATCTCAAAATTCTACGAGCGTTTGCCAAAACCTACAGCAGTAGCAGTATCTGAATTCATGGGGGATGAGGTATATTACCGCGATCCTGCAAATGACAATGATTAATTAGCTCTTCAGTTTTGCTGAAGAATAAGAAAATACTGGTTGGAGTAACCGGAAGCATAGCGGCCTATAAAGCCGCTATGCTTGTTCGTGAGCTTGTTAAAATGGAAGCTCAGGTAAAGGTTATTATGACCAAGTCTGCTACTGATTTCATTAGTCCACTCACCTTGGGGACCTTAAGCAAAAATGAGGTTGCTGTTTCTTATGTTTCGAATAAAGAGGCAGGAGTATGGACCAATCATGTGGATTTGGGTCTTTGGGCTGATCTGATGCTCATAGCTCCAGCAACCGCCAATACCATTTCAAAGATGGTACATGGGGCCTGTGACAATGTGCTGTTGGCAAGTTATTTATCAGCAAAATGTCCCGTCATGTTAGCTCCAGCAATGGATTTAGACATGCACCTCCATCCATCTACTCAATTGAATCTACAGCAATTGAAATCTTACGGGAATCACATTATTGATCCTGAAGAGGGAGAGTTAGCAAGTGGTCTCTACGGTAAAGGCAGAATGGCCGAGCCTCTATCCATTGCAGAGGCGGTGAACAAGCATTTTCAAAAAGAAGATACCTTAAACGGTAAAAAAGTGCTCATTACAGCGGGCCCAACCTACGAACCAATTGATCCTGTGCGTTTTATTGGTAATTTTTCTTCAGGTAAAATGGGTGTAGCCCTTGCTTTAGAAGCAGCAAAGAGAGGAGCGGAAGTGCAGTTGATTTTGGGTCCTTCTTCACTTCACCCTCAACACAAGAACATTCATATTACCCACGTGCAAACTGCAGTAGAAATGAAGAATGCATGTGATTTTCACTTTAAGAATAGTGATATTATTATTGCCGCTGCAGCTGTTGCAGATTACAGACCAGCAGATAAAGCAGATCAGAAAATAAAGAAAGAAGATGGGGGAATTCAATCTATTGAGTTAATAGAGAATCCCGATATTTTAAGCAGTTTAGGAAAACAAAAGTTAAATCAAGTATTGATTGGATTTGCCTTGGAAACAACAAATGAAGAAGAAAACGCCAAGAAGAAATTGCTGCAGAAAAATTTAGATTTCATTGTTTTGAATTCACTTAATCACGAAGGTGCTGGATTTGCTGGTGATACGAATAAAATCACCATCCTATCCCACAATAATTCTATAGCTTTTGAGTTAAAATCAAAATCGGAAGCAGCTGCGGATATCTTTGATACTATTACCAATGGATAAAATTGCAACGAGTCTTATTTTCCTCTTGATGAGCTGTTTATCATTCGCCCAAGAAATACGCGTAGATTTAGAGATAGATATCAGCCAGCTAGAAGGTGTAGAAACCATACAGTTCGAAAGCATGGAACGCTCAATCATTGAGTTTTTAAGTGATAGGCGCTGGACGAGGGATACGTATAAACCATTCGAGCAAATTAGATTGAATTTATACCTTATTCTTGAGAATAAATCAGGTGATACTTACTCAGGAAGTATGCAGGTACAAAGCAGTAGGCCTGTATTTGGAAGCAATTACAACACTCCCGTGTTCAATTATAACGATGCACAGGTTCAATTCAATTTCACCCAGTTCGACATATTGGATTTTAGCTTGAACAATGCCTCTCAAAATGAGTTGACGGCTTTACTCGCGTATTATGCATACTTGGCACTTGCTTACGATTACGACAGTTTTGAGGAACTGGGAGGGACCGAACATTTTCAAAGTGCGCAAACCATCGTCAACCAAATGCAAGCTACAGATTTACCAGGTTGGAAAGCTTTTGATGGAACCCAAAATAGGTATTGGATTGTAGAGAACTCATTGGATAATCGCTTTGCTAAGTTGCGTCAATGTTATTACTCCTACCACCGCAATGGTATGGATCAATTGGTCGAGAACCCTAAAGAGGCGAGAGATGCAATTACTGAAGCATTAAAGTCTTTAGAAGCGGTTCACAAAGCAGTTCCAAACTCATTCAATTCCCAAATCTTTTTTACAACAAAGAGAGATGAGATATTGAATATCTATTCAGAAGGAGATACGAAGCAAACAGCCCAAGTGGCGCAATTGCTGCAACAGATTAATCCAGGAAATACCAATAAGTGGTTAAAACTTACTGAAAGGTAAAGCCATGCTGCGGGAGTTACACATTCAAAATTACGCACTCATTAGCAAACTGCAAGCCACTTGGAATGACGGTATGACAGTGATTACCGGAGAAACAGGTGCCGGTAAATCAATTTTGCTCGGAGCACTTTCTCTAATTTTAGGGAACCGAGCCGACAGTAAGAGCTTTTTAGACAGCAAAAAGAAAGTGGTAATTGAAGGTTGGTTTCAATTGAATCCTTCGTTTAAGTCATTTTTTAGAAAGCATGATTTAGACTTTGAAACACTTTCTACGTTAAGAAGAGAGATCCATACTTCTGGAAAGTCAAGGGCATTTGTGAATGATACACCTGTAACCAATGCTGTTCTCAAGCAATTGGGAGAACAATTGGTAGACATACATGGACAACATGAAATGCACTTTTTAAGCAAGCAAGAGTATCGGGTTCAATTGATCGATGCTTTTGCAGGAAATCAAAAATTGTTGAATGAATACCAAAAGAGCTTTCAGCTTCTCTCAGAAAGAAGTTCAGAGCTCAATCAGCTTAAATCTGCTTTGGAGGAACAAAACCAACAGCGTGATTTTCTTGATTTCCAACTCAACGAACTGTTAGAAGCCCAACTTGTGGCTGATGAAATAGAGACGCTAGAAGACGAATCCAAAGAATTGGGTAGCGCTGAACAAATTATTGAAGCGCTAAAGGCGAGTTACCAGCTTTTAGAAGACGATGGCAGAGGAACTGCTGTGATAGATCAACTTCGTGCAGTATTGCATAACTGCAAAGGAGTAGAGGCAGATAGTCAAAGAATAGCTGAGATTGTAAGACGTATTGAAAGCACTTTAATCGAGGTAGAAGATATCTCTAGTGAAGTTGCTGGTTTAAGTGATTCAGTGGAGGTGAACCCATTGAGGTTAAGCGAATTGGAAGAGCGATTGAATACACTGAATCATCTATGCACAAAACACCGAGTAAATACTACGAATGAGCTATTGCTTATTCAAACTCAATTGGACGATCAACTTCAAGGTTTTTCTCAAGATGCCTCTAAAATCAAAGCTTTAGAAGAAGAAGTGAAATCTCTGAAAGCCGAATGCCATCTGTTAGGAGACGAACTTCACAAGAAGCGCATAACGTCTGTTGTTAAGTTGGAAAAGGAATTAGGTAAGACTTTAAAACAATTGGCTTTGCCTGACGCAATTTTTAAAGTAGAGGTAAACAAGACTGAATTAAATAAGACTGGCTGTGATGATGTTCGCTTTTTATTTTGTGCCAACAAAGGAGGGCAATTACAATCTGTCTCTAAAGTGGCTTCTGGCGGTGAGATGAGCCGATTGATGTTAGCCTTGAAAAAATTGATGGGCGAGAAAATGGATATGCCTACTGTTATTTTTGATGAAATAGACTCTGGAGTAAGCGGTAAAGTGGGTGTTCAAATGGCACAGGTGCTAGGGCAGATGTCTAAGAACCAACAAGTTATTGCGATAAGCCATTTGCCGCAAATGGCTGCTCAGGGCAACAGTCATTATAAGGTATTGAAAACAAGAACAAAAGATGGAGCTTACACTTCGTTAAAAGCCTTAAAAACTGAAGAACGAATCATGGAAATTGCACAAATGATTAGTGGAGCAGAAATCTCTAAAGAAGCTGAAGCTCAAGCGATTCATCTGTTGAATTCAAACTTGGAAGTTTAAAAGTTCTCATCCCAGTTTCTTTTTCTCTGTAGTTTTAAATCACTCAAAATTCCTGGTTTTGGATGTATGCTAAAGGTGTAGCTCTGTCTAGGTCCAAAAGGAGTGATGTCTAAAGACATTTGCCAGCAATGCAGATCTCTCATGATTGAAAAGCTGGTTTGAATCAATTCTTCTCTTTCAAAATCATACCCTGATCTTCCAGCAATTTTCATGTTTTCAGTCAATGAAAAATCTCCAATAAACTGAATACTGTGCCTTATGGTAGGTGTTCCTTCCACAGTGATGGCATAAGAATATGTTGTATTCAAAGACCAAGGGATATTGAAATCTACAAAAGCCTCTGGATTATTTTCAATGTAATCCAACTGTTCAGGTGTGGCATTTTCTTTAGCTTCTTCTACATTTTCGTTGGGTTTGAAGCCTTGTGATGTGAGCCTTGAGTTTAAGGTGATTTGAATACTTTTAAACCTTAAGATACTTCCTGTTTGATTCAAATAGGTGTCGTCAATTACTCGGTTTGCATCTTCACTGTAGTAATAAGGAGAAAAGGTCGATCTAATCCTGAAATCTAGCTTATTACCGAGAGCAGATCTGAAGTCGACACTGAGATCAGACCAATTCAGGCTATCAGCATAAATATCGTAGCTGGTAGAAAAGTTGAAGCCTTGAAAAATCGCTACATTTTTATCTTCTCCAATAGTATCGTTTCTTGGCGTGTACTTCATTTCCAGCACATTGTCTAAGTTAAAGCCAATTCGACCACTTCTATTTTGGCTTGGTGCTCCGTAAATACCACTTATAGTTGAGTATTTTATTTCATTACCAAGCGTATCTGTGTATGTTCTGAAGTGTTTACTAGCGTTAATAGCTGGAGTTAAGTTGGCAGATACACGAGGAGAAAGGGTATGTCTAAATTTCTTTACTCGCCCTGGATTCTTAAGCGCATAAATCCCATATAGTCTAAAAGAGTATGATGCACCAGCCGACACACTACCGTAGCGTGTAAATCCGCTTAAAGTGTCTATGGCTACAGAGTCATTCTCTGGATAATATGTTTCCCTAAAGCTGTTTGAATACCAAGTTTCCCTAAAGTTCGCGTTAGGCTCTAAATTTGTGTATTTCAGTACTTTTAGGTTCATCGAAACAGGAATAGAGTGTTGTATCCCATTTTGAAAAGTATCCCACATTTCAGGGGTTCCGAATACGGTGTCTCCCATGGTGGCTCGGTTGTCGAAACTTGAGTTTAGTGCCACACCAATTTTCTCATACCAAGCTTGTTTGCCAACCATCTCTTTACGGGCAAAAGGGAAAAATCTGGAGAGGCTGTAATTCCCTCTAGGTAAACTCAATGAAATGGAATTCTTCTTAGAATCATTTTTGTCTATGTTTTGACTTAAGTTGGTTTGTAGAGATAAACTGCTCGCCAGACCGAAGGTTTTAAATTGTCTACTGTAGCTAATATTTGAGTTAAAGTTACTCGACAAATAATCATTTACTCCAGAGTTTAAGTCATTGGTAAATCGGTTAGAAGAACCGAAGTTTACGTTGGCATTGAAGTTTGAGTTGGGGTTGGCTTTGGGGTCTTGTGAATGCCTCCATTGAATTCCGTAGCTCGTGGCATTTACAAAATCAGAAGCATCAGGATCTCCTGATTTCATAGAAGCATAATTCAAATTAAAGCGACCGTTAAACCTGTATTTCACTTTGTACTCTGGAATCAACCTTAAAGAGTAGCTTCCATTGGTATAGATGTCTCCAAGCAATTGAACATCGTAAAATTCATTTCCGCTAAAATAGTAACCGCCATTTCTTAGGTTAAAACCCATTGTTGTGCTCAAGTCGGGTTCTGGAAAAATGATTCCATTCTTTCTGTTTTCAGAGTCTGGAAAGAAACCAAAAGGCACCCACAATGGAGTAGGGACATCTGCAATCACCATATTTGCTGGTCCGGTAATGATTTTTTGATCTGGTATTACCTTGAGTTTTTTTGCCTGTACATAGAAATGAGGATGTTCTAAGCTACAAGTGGTGAATTTTCCATGGCTAACGAAAATCACAGAGTCATTTGCTCTTTTGATTTCTTCCCCGTGTATAAATCCTTCGTTCTGTTCAGTTCTAGCTTCCCATGTTTTTCCCTTGCCAGAATTGAAGTTGTAGGCCATTTTACCAGCCTTGTAGGTTTGGCCTGCTTGCGTGAACTCTGGTTTCCCTTGAACAACGCCATTTGTGTCTTCCACTCCTTCGGCATACACCTCGTTGGTTGCCATGTTAATTTCAATGTAATTGGCTTTTAAGATCAAGTCGCCATAAGTTACCTCGGCTTCGTGGAAGAGAAAAGCCTTTTGGTTCACTGCATCAAAGAGAATTGAATCTTCGGCCTTGTATTTGATTTGAGCACTAATCGGACTTTGAGGTTCTGGGTCGAGTATTGGTATAGAATCGTTGAGCGAATCGTTTAATAGAATAGCCAGCGAATCTTGATTATTTTGGATTATAAACTTTTTTTCACCTTCTTCAGGCTGGTTTTGAGGAGGGTCTACTTGCCCAAAAACCTGCACTGTAATTAACAGTAGCGAGTGAATTAAAACAAGTATGGTAAAAAGTTTACGCAAGATTAAAAAGCTACTTTTGTTCCGTTTGAACAATTAGGCCACAAATAAACGAACATAGTTCAACATTATGGATATAATCAAAGGGAATAGCTCAGTATTTTCACGTTTTTACGTGTTAATTATTGCTAACATCATGTTATTCGCTTGTTTCACAGGGTTCGCCCAAAAACCAAGTGAAAGTTACCGCATCAAAAAAATAGTTATTGATGCAGGTCATGGAGGTAAAGACCCCGGAAATTTAGGTACAGGTAGATACAAGAAAACCGAGAGCGACATTGTTTTAGATGTTGCTTTATTGGTAGAGAAATACATGGGCGAACACTTGCCTGATGTAGAGGTAGTGATGACCAGAGATACAGACGTATTTTTGGAGTTGTATGAGCGCACAAAAATGGCCAATGATGAGAATGCGCAGCTCTTTGTATCTATCCATTGCAATGCCGCGGCCAGTGTAAAGGCTTTTGGTTCTGAAACTTATGTTTTGGGAATGCATAAGCAAGAGGCCAATATGGAAGTGGCAAAAAGAGAGAACCAAGTAATGTTTCTGGAAGACAATTATGATGTGAACTATGCTGGTTTTGATAACTCACCAGAAGCCATGATCGCATTGAGCCTGCAGCAAGGCGAGTTTAGAACGCAAAGTATTTACATGGCCAGTTTGGTTCAAGATCAATTTAGAGAACGGGTAAGCAGAAGAGATAGAGGAGTAAGAGAAGCCGGCTTTTGGGTGATCAGCAGAACGAGCATGCCGAGTATACTTATTGAGCTTGGCTTTTTAACCAATTCAACAGAAGAAGATTTCTTAAATACAGAAAACGGGAAAGTGTATATGGCCTCAGCCATTTACAGGGCAATTAGAGATTACAAAGCAGCCATTGATGAGCCTATAGATGAATCAAAGTACAGCGATGATCCAATTACTGGTAAGGTAGATAAGGTAATAAGCCAAACCATGTATGATTCTCCAGTAAATTCTCAAGACTCGGTTTTTTTCATGGTGCAATTGGCAAGTACAAGAGAACAGGTAGAAACCCTTTCTCAAAACTTTAAAGGGGTTGAAGGTGTTGAAGAATACAAAACAGATAAAGTATATAAGTATGTGGTAGGCAAGGAAGTATCTTTTGAAGATGCGGTGGTACTTCAGCGTTCTATCAGAGAAAATTCATATAAAGATGCGTTTATTGTTGGTATGCAAGACGGTCAGTTGATATCATTGCAAGAAGCATTAGAAATTCTCAGAAATTCGTCTCAAAAATTATGAGTAAAGAAATAAAAATAGCGATTGTCTGTTTGCTTGCAGTGTTTTTAGTATATTTTGGTTTAAACTACCTAAAAGGGGCAGAGGTTTTTAGCAAATCAAGTAACTACTATGCAATCTATGATGGGGTAGGTGGTCTTACCAACGATAATGCAATCATGTACAATGGGTTGCGCATAGGTCGGGTTAAGGGAGTCTCATTTCTCAAAGATCGAAGTGGAAGGCAGCTAGTAGAGCTTTCCATCACAGAAAAAAACATCAATATCCCATCAAATTCTACGGCTAAAATCACAAGTTTAGACCTGTTTGGAACTAAAGCAGTGGTTTTAGTTCCGGGTAGTTCTCCAAATGAAGCTGCTCCTGGAGACACCTTAAGAAGTGGTGTAGAAAGTGATTTGGCAGATGCTCTTGATGCACGTTTTAGACCTATTGAAGAAAAAACCAACAAACTCATTTCATCTTTAGATAGTGTGGTGACTTCGGTGCAGCTCATCTTTGATGAAGAAACAACGCTCAATTTAAGAGAAAGCTTTGTTTACATTAACGAGAGTTTCTATGAAATGCGCGAAGCCCTAAAGAGTGTAAATGAGATTCTAAGCGCAGAGCGCGATCACATTGAAGGAGCTTTTTCTAATTTAGAAGACATTACACAAGTAGTGGCAGATAATTCTGATAATATCTCTCATACCTTAGAGAATCTGGCAACATTCAGCGATACCTTAGCAAATATGAAGGTACAAGAAACCTTAGATGCAACGCAAAAAGCAATGGCCAATCTAGAAACCATCACCAACAAAATAAATGCTGGAGAGGGAACTGTTGGTATGCTTATCAACAATGATTCGCTGTATTTGAATCTAGAACAAGCTTCAAAAGACTTGGACTTGCTATTGCTAGACATGCAGGAAAATCCTAAACGCTATGTTCACTTTTCCATTTTTGGCAAGAGCGAAAAGAAAGGCGAGAAGAAAAAGGAGAAATCTAAAGAAACCGAATAAGATCTTTGAATGACTATGGGAATATCAAATGGTGTATTTATTCTATTGCTTGCGGGTGCTATATATCTCTTTTCAAGGCAAGTAGGTAGGATTAGAAGAAATATTCTTTTAGGGAGAGAAGAGGATCGCTCCGATCGTAAAAGCGAAAGATGGCAAACCATGCTAAAGGTGGCTTTTGGGCAATCTAAAATGGGAGCGAGACCCGTTGCGGCCATCATGCACCTTTTGGTTTATGTAGGTTTTGTACTCATCAATATAGAGGTTTTGGAAATTATGCTTGATGGAATCTTGGGAACACACAGAGTGTTTCATGAGGTTTTAGGTAGTTTCTATTTTGTGGTCATCAACTTTTTTGAAGTGCTAGCGCTTGGTGTTGTTATCGGAGTGCTCGTTTTTTTAGCAAGAAGATTGGTGGTTCGTGTACCTCGCTTCTGGAAACCAGAAATGAAAGGTTGGCCAACAAAAGATGCACTTTACATTCTTTACATAGAACTCATTTTAATGGCTGCCCTTTTAATCATGAATGCTTCAGATAGCATTCTTATGAGTACTTCTCCAGAAGTTTTAGCGGGCCTGGGACTTGAAAAGTACAGCTTAAGTATGAATGGAAGTTTCTTAATCAGTGGTTTCATAGCTCCTTTGTTGCCAGAAGACTTAAGCACATTAGCAATGATTGAGCGTGGTAGTTGGTGGTTCCATATCATTGGAATTTTAGCTTTCTTAAACTACCTCCCTATATCAAAGCATTTTCACATTATCATCGCTTTTCCTGCTACTTTTTACAGCAATTTGAACCCGAAAGGCCGTTTCAATAATATGGAATCGGTTACCAATGAAGTAAAGTTGATGATGGATCCCAATGCGGATCCTTTCGCAGCTCCTGCTCCAGATGAGAATCAAGTTCCTCAGGCATTTGGAGCAAAAGACGTGAAAGACTTGAGCTGGAAATCATTATTAGATTCTTACACGTGTACAGAGTGTGGAAGGTGTACTTCTGAATGTCCAGCTAACCAAACAGGAAAGCTGCTATCTCCAAGAAAAATCATGATAGATACACGTGATAGGTTGGAAGAGGTAGGAAAGAACATAGACACTCATGGTGCTGATTATGATGATGGTAAGAGCCTTTTGGGCGATTACATTTCAAAAGAAGAATTATGGGCATGTACCTCTTGCAATGCATGTACTCAAGCTTGTCCGATTAACTTAGATCCATTAAGTGTGATAGTAGAAATGCGCAGGTTTATGGTGATGGAGCTGTCTGATGCACCACAAGAATTGAACGGCATGTTCACCAATATTGAAAACAATGGAGCGCCTTGGCAATTTGCACAGGCAGACCGATTGAACTGGAAAGACGAATAGGTCTATCTTGAAACAAGAAAAGAAAATGGAAAACAAAATAAAAGTCCCCACAGTAGCTGAATTAATTGCTGCCGGAGAAGCTCCAGAAGTATTGTTTTGGGTGGGATGTTCAGGGAGTTTTGATGATAGAGCGAAGAAAATTACCAAGGCTATTGTTCGATTATTGAACAAAGCAGAGGTGAAATTTGCTGTTTTAGGAACCGAAGAAGGATGTACTGGAGATCCCGCAAAAAGAGCAGGAAACGAGTTTCTCTTTCAAATGCAAGCCATGATGAATATTGAAGTGCTGAATGGTTACGGAATCAAACGAATAGTTACAGGTTGCCCTCATTGCTTCAATACACTTAAAAATGAGTACCCAGAACTTGGGGGAAATTATGAAGTGATGCATCACAGTCAGTTTATTTCTGATTTGTTGAAGACTGGAAAACTGAAAGTTGAAGGGGGATCTTTTAAAGGAAAGCGAATTACCTTTCATGACCCCTGTTATTTAGGACGTGCAAATGATGAGTATGAGGCACCCAGAGAAATGCTTAGAAAGCTAGATGCCGAATTAACAGAGATGAAGCGTTGCAAAGAACGTGGATTGTGTTGTGGTGCAGGTGGTGCGCAAATGTTCAAAGAAGCAGAGAAGGGAGATAAAGAGGTAAATGTTGCACGTACAGAAGATGCCTTAGATTTGAAACCTAATGTGATAGCAACAGGCTGTCCTTTTTGTAACACCATGATGACAGATGGTGTGAAAAACTTCAATAAAGAAGACGAGATTGAAGTGAAAGATATTGCCGAATTGATTGCCGAAGCTGCAGAACTCTAATGGAAGCCATTCAAGATATTTTTTCGCTTCCAAGTCACAGCAGGGTATGGATCTATCAATCTGATAGGGTGTTAACAACCTCTGAGACAGAAAAGCTAGAAGCGTGGCTCTCTCAATTTATTGTGCAATGGCAAGCACATGGTAAAGACTTAATGGCAGAGGCGAAAGTGTTGCTAGGTCGTTTTGTGGTGTTTGCCCTTGATGAACAGGTAGCTGGAGCTACAGGTTGCAGCATAGATAAACAAGTGCACCTAATGAAAGAGTTCGGAAGTCAATTAGAAATTGACTGGTTCAATAGAATGCTTGTAGTATTTGAGAAAGATGGATGTCTTGATCAAATACATATGAACGAATTTCAGGAAATGCTAAAGAGTGGAGAGGTGACAAGCCAAACGCCTGTGTTTAATAATTTAGTGAGTACTTTAGCCGAGTTTCAAACCCATTGGAAAACCTCAGTTGACAACAGCTGGCACAAACAATTAGTGTAATGCGTTATCTTTTTCTTTTCACTGTGCTTTGTTTAGGGGCTTTGACCCAATGTAATGACGATTCGGAACCATTAACAGGTTGCTATGATGCCGCCTTGGATTCTTTATGGATGGACTCCGTGTGCTCAGCAGAATGTCTTGGTGTCTGTGCGTGTAATGGTGTTACCTATTGCAATCCCTGTTTAGCTGCCCAAGATGGGTTTTACTTGCTCGATTCTACA
>CBFHSD010000053.1:0-13794 GCA_965658375.1 Salibacteraceae bacterium | reverse complement strand
ATACAGTATTTTACAACAACATAAGACACCTGAAATAGGCATTTTCTCTTTATAATGTTGATAACTAAAGAAATACCTACACGAATAAGGACCAAACGTTTAGTTTTCAGTATTTTTGAGCAAATTCGTTATTAATATTCTTAACAATAGAGTAAAAAAAATAAATCTCACAAGGCACAAATGGCTTTTTTTTTCACTTTTTTCTAGCAACATTTGTTAGGTAAGAAATAAGAAAAGTTTCAGCGGTTAATGACCTTGACAAATCGCTTTTGAACATCGCTTTCTTACAAAACTAAGTAGGACTTTAAAATCAAATTGGAGTGAAGAAAAACAGTAAACCGCATGACGAGGTTTGGGGGAATTGCCTGTCTGTGATCAAGGACAACGTAAGTCACCAAAGTTTCAAAACATGGTTTGAACCAATCAAACCTGTAGGCTTAAAAGGGAGCACACTTACCATTCAAGTACCAAGTCAATTTTTCTACGAATGGTTAGAAGAACATTACATCTCGTTATTGAAGAAAACTATTAAAAAAGAATTGGGTACCACAGGTCAATTGGAATACTCAATCGTCATGGAAAAGAACTACCAAGGATCTAAGTCACATACTATGACTGTTCCTACATCCAATCTTACTCGTGTAAAGAACCCTGCGGTATCTATGCCAGTAGAAGTTGGAGGAAATGAAGGCATTAAGAACCCTTTCATTATTCCTGGTCTTAAAAAGGTGGTAGTAGAATCTCAATTAAATCCGAATTATTCTTTCGAAAATTTTGTTGAAGGTGAGTGTAACCGATTAGCGAGATCAGCTGGTTTTGCCGTGGCAAACAAACCTGGAGGAACAGCATTTAACCCTCTCTTAATTTACGGTGCTGTTGGCTTGGGTAAAACGCATCTATCGCATGCTATCGGTATTGAAATTAAAAACAATCATCCGAACAAGACGGTATTGTACGTTTCGTCTGAGAAGTTCACTCAACAATTCATTGAATCAGTTCGGAACAATACACAAAACGATTTTATTCACTTCTATCAAATGATAGACGTGTTAATTATAGATGACGTTCAGTTCTTTGCTGGAAAAGAGAAGACACAAGATGTGTTCTTCCATATTTTCAACCATCTGCATCAGAATGGAAAGCAGTTGGTATTAACGTCAGACAAACCACCTGTAGAACTACAAGGAATTGAACAACGTTTGCTTTCAAGATTCAAATGGGGATTGAGTGCAGATTTGCAGGTACCTTCATTGGAAACGCGAATTGCCATTCTTGAGAATAAAATGTACCTAGAGGGTATTGAACTTCCCAAAGATGTCATCGAATATTTAGCGTATTCCATTACCACAAATATCCGTGAATTAGAAGGTGCTTTAATCTCTCTAATTGCTCAGTCATCATTGAACAAAAAAGCGGTAACGCTTGATTTGGCTAAACAGATGATTGATAAGTTCGTGAAAAACACCACTCGCGAAATCTCTGTAGACTACATTCAAAAAGTAGTGTGCGATTACTTCAACCTACCTATGGAGTTGCTGAAATCGAAAACGAGAAAAAGAGAGGTGGTTCAAGCACGTCAAATTGCGATGTTCTTCTCAAAGAAACACACAAAATTATCTTTGGCTAGCATTGGAGCTCAAACCGGTGGCAAAGATCATGCTACCGTATTGCATGCGTGCAAAACGGTGAACAACCTTATGGATACCGATAAGCGTTTTCGGGTTTACATTGATGATTTAGAGAAAAAAATATCTATTCAATAATTTTAAAAAGGCCGACAATAGTCGGCCTTTTTTATTTTCAGCCCTATGAGAATATTGATGGTTTGTTTGGGAAACATTTGCCGATCGCCAATGGCACATGGCATTTTGCGTGACATTGCAAAAAAAGAAGGTTTGCATATAGAAGTTGATTCAGCAGGTACTTCTGCTTTTCACAGTGACGAGCCAGCAGACAGAAGAGCTCAAGCCACAATGGCTGCTCATCATATTCCTATTAATGACTTAAGATCTAGACAAGTAGAAACTGCTGATTTCTACAAGTTTGATTTGCTTTTCGCGATGGACACCAGCAACTACAGGAATCTTCTTCAAATGGCACCTACCGAAGAAGATAAAGAGAAAGTTAAACTGATTTTGAATGAGGCTTACCCCCATGAGAATAAGAGTGTTCCCGACCCCTATTATGGTGTTGAAGACGGATTTGAACAAGTGTACGAAATGTTAGATTTAGCTTGTCATCAATTCGTAGAGCGCATGTAATGCTTAAAATGGTTTTTTAACCTCTATCAATTCAATATCAAAAACTAAATCGCTCATTGGAGGTATATCTCTTGTTCCTTCTTTACCATAAGCCAAATGCCAAGGTATGAGCACTTTTACCTGATCTCCTTCGCGCATTTCACTCACCATGTATTCCCAACCAGGAATTACTTCTCCTAAACCTAAATTGAACTCAAAAGGTTGACCCCTATCTACTGAAGAGTCAAATTTCCTACCATCTAACAAGTACCCTTGGTAGTGAACCTTCATTTTCTTCTTTATCTCTGCTGGCTCACCCTTACCTTTTGTAATAGGGTAATAAACTATTCCATTGCTCAACGCTTTTTGTTGAATGCCACTTGTATCAAAAGGAGCATTGGTATTCTTTACCCCTAACAATTCAACACTGTACTTTATATCTGTATTTGCAGGGATCTTAGGCACTTCTTTTGAGCCAAAACCCATTGCCGAAGGAATATAAATTTCACAGATATCTCCCGAACGCATAAGAAAAAGACCTTCTTTCAATCCTTTTAGCAGAGCCATATTATCCATACCAATAACAAAAGCATCTTGTCCTTGATTGGTTGCTACCACTCTATCAATTTTTGCATTGTACATATGATAGTTATAAATAACCACATGGTTATTCTGCACTTTTTCTCCTTTACCATGGCGTTTCCAATGAATTGCTACACCAGATTTCAAAGTGTCCCAAGATGTGTCACTTTCGTCATTTTGACTATCATGTTCTCCCTGACTAGAAGAATTATTTGAATGACTACAACTCCAAAAGAGAGCAATCAATGCAAATAGAAAGAGTTTTGATTTCATCACTTTTGCAGTCTTACTTTATATAAAAGTGGTGTATAAGGAGGTATCAATCCGGTACTCGATCCTGTTTTAGAAAATGCCAGTGTTGATGGAATTATAAATATAGCTTCAGAACCTTTGCTCAATTGCCTGAGTCCAACATCAAAACCTTTGATGACTTGACCTTGCTCACCAAGCGTAAAACTCAACGGTTCTTTTCTATCCAATGATGAATCAAATTTCTCTCCATTGAAGAAAAAACCTTCGTAATCAATAGTAATCTCTTCTCCTCTTATAGGTTTTCTTCCTTTCCCTTTCTTTTCAATTGCATAATACATCCCATTTACGGGAACCACACTGTGCTTTGTTTTTATACTATCTACAAATGCTATAATTTGCTCTTGTTCGTTCTTTGCCATACTTTTATAAAACTCTGGAAAGGCAAGATGACTCTTCAACTCATTTTGTCCAATGATCGCATTGATTCCCACTTCAACCCTTACCCAAGTTGAATGTATAGATGAATCCCATTTTAAAGCATATGCAGATGAAACTAGAAAAGAAGCGCTATCTCCTTCATACAATAGTTGCAGCCCTTCATCCAATCCACCTTTTGTGCTTGTATTCACACGAATAGTATCTAAAACTTCCCATCCTAAATTGGTGTAAACCAATGCGTTGTTAGAATCATATACACTTAAACTAGGAACAATGAGATGTGTATCGGTTGGATGAACTTCGCCATCACCCAAGATATACAGTTTGTACTCTAATCCGCTTTCTAGTATGGTATAGCCTTTTATTTTGGGAGATTGACAAGACCAGCTGATTGCCACTAGAAAAAGTGCCGCATAGAATGAATTTCTCATTGAATGTTAACTATTTCAATATCGTACATAATTACCGTGTTTCCCGGTATTTTATTCATGTCGCCTAACAAACCATGTGCTAAATGAGGTGGAATAATCAAACGGGCTTTATCTCCTTTTCTTAAATAGGTAAGACCTTCTTGCACTCCACTTTCAGCTTGTGCCTTACCTATTTTTAGGGTTTCAGGTCCTTCTGTTGTTTCATAACACAACGTTCCATCCAAAAGCAAAACTTTGTACACTACGGTTACAATATCATTGTTCTCTGCTCGATTGCCCTCTGCTTGCAACGAATCATAAATCATGTAATACAAGCCCGTTCCAGTTTCGGTCATCTCCCAATCTCTTCTTTTCACATAAGAATCAATGCGTTTTTTCTCTTGACTTACACGCGCTTTGTTTCCTTCAATCAAATCTTCTTTTTTTGTTGGTTGCGCTTCTGTTTGCGCAGGATCGGCACATCCAATAAGCAGTGTAAGAAGAAACAGACTTAATATTGCTCTACCCATAATGGCAATTCTTTTTGTATCAATTCTAAGGTTTTTTCAAGGCCCATTTCACTCTTGGCTCCAGCAGCATTCTTATGTCCACCACCGTTAAAATGATTCCTTGCAAAGAGGTTCACATCAACATTTCCTTTAGATCGAAAAGATATTTTCACGGCATTCTCTTCCTCCCGAACAAATGCAGTAGCTTGTATTCCGTGAATAGAAAGCCCATAGTTCACTAAGCCCTCAGTATCTCCTTTACTGTAATTAAAGCGTTCTAATTCTTTTGCTTTTAAATACGTAAGTGAAGTCTTTTCGCCTTGAAGAACTTTGAGGTTTGAACTCAATGCATGCCCCATTAGTCTTAAACGAGTAAGCGAGCTTTGATCAAATACTTGATCGTATATAAATGATTTATCCACTCCTATATCAAGAAAATGTGCCGCCCAACGCAAGGTGGTTCGGGTGGCTGAACTGTATCTGAATGAGCCCGTATCTGTTATCAAACCTACATACAAACATGTTGCTTGCGCTTTAGTGAATGATTCTTCTGGATATAACAATTGCTGAAAATCGGCTATTAATTCACACGTTGAAGAAGCCGAAGTATCGGAAAGCATGAAATCTGCATAATCTTCTGGCATCTGATGGTGATCAATCATCGCCACTTTTGCAGTTGTAGAAATCAATAACGGAGAAACCCCACCACAACGCTTGACGCTATTGAAATCCAATGTAAAAATCAAATCTGATGATTGAACAAATGTGGTACTCTTCTCTTCTTCTTGGTCATGAACTAAAACAGATTCATGATTAGGGAGCCAATGCAAGAAAGGTGCATCTGCATCTGGTAAAATAACTTGCACTTGTCCCTTGGTTTTTCTCAACAATAAGTCACGAAGTCCTAAAGCAGAACCCACTGCATCGCCATCAGGTGATTGATGTACCACAATTGTGATTTTTTTTGACGATTCAATGGCAGCTTTTAGTTCTTGATGATTGCCTTTATGTAAGCTAGAATATCGCATAGAACAAATGTAATTGGATTCGCACATTGGCTTAAACGGCTTAAGAAAGATGATTAACAATTTCTACATATATATATGAACAACTAACTCAAGACTTAGATTACTTTTGCACCGTTTTTTAAATATTAAAGCAAATACGATGGGTAACATTACATTTACCATGATTAAACCAGAAGCTGTAGAAGGCGGAAATACTGGAAAAATCTTAGACATGATGATTGAAGGCGGCTTTAGAATTGTTGCCATGAAAAAAATGGAATTGACTGAAGCACAAGCTGGTAAATTCTATGCGGTTCACGCAGAACGTCCGTTTTACGGAGAGTTAGTTTCTTACATGAGCAGCGGACCAATTGTAGCAGCTATGCTTGAAAAAGACAATGCTGTTGCTGACTTTAGAGCACTTATTGGTGCTACTGACCCGTCTGAAGCAGCCGTTGGAACAATTCGTAAAGCTTTTGCTGAAAGCAAAGCAAAAAATGCAGTACATGGCTCTGATTCTGATGAGAATGCAATGATTGAAGCTAACTTCTTCTTCACTGAGTTCGAAAGATCATAATCTACTAAAGCATACTATTTAAAAAGGCTCCGAAAATTCGGAGCCTTTTTTATGCCATAAAAAAAGCGACCTGTTTACCGAGTCGCTTTATATTCAAAATGTCTTTGGATTACTTCTTTACAATTTCCAACAACTCTACATCAAAAACCAATGCAGCGTATCCAGGAATTTGACCACCGGCACCTCTGTCGCCATAAGCCAAGTTGTAAGGAATGAAGAATTTATACTTTGCTCCTTCTTTCATCAATTGAAGACCCTCTGTCCATCCAGCAATCACTTGATTCAATGGGAATTCTGCGGGAGTACCTCTTTGCACTGAGCTATCGAATACTGTACCATCAATTAATGTTCCAGTGTAATGCACTTTTACAACGTCTGTTGCTGAAGGCGATGCTCCAGTTCCTTCTTCAATGACTTGGTATTGCAAGCCTGATGCAGTTGTTACTACGCCTGATTTTTTGCCATTTTCAACCAAATATGCTGCTCCTTCTTCTTTCGCGGCACGAGAACTTTCGTCTGCTTTCAGTTGGAAATACTCTTGCAAAAATGCATTTGCTTCTTCCTCGGTCATTTGAATGCTGTCTCCAGCATATGCTCCTTTCATTGCACTTGTGAATGCATCAGCATCTAAGGTGTCAATTCCTTGATTCTTTAAATTCCCTACAATTGAAACGCCTAGAGCGTAACTCAATTTTGTAGTATCGTTAGATAAATCTACCACCATTTCGCTTTCGTTACTTTTTGACTTGTTGAATAAGCCTTTTTGACAAGAACCTAGCAAAGTCACTGCTAAAAGCCCAAATACTAACTTCTTCATCGTTTATATTACTTGATTATTTCCAATAACTCTACCTCAAACACAAGTGCTGAGAAAGGCTCAATTTGCCCACTACCTCTTTCGCCATAAGCAATTTGATAAGGGATGTAGAAATTATATTTTGAACCAACTGTCATTAATTGAAGACCTTCAGTCCATCCTGGAATTACTCTATTTAAAGGGAACTCAGCAGGTTCGCCACGATCTACAGAACTGTCAAAAACGGTTCCGTTCAACAAAGTACCATGGTAATGTACTTTCACAACATCAGTTGCAACTGGCGCTGCACCAGTACCTTCTTCAATTACTTCGTACTGTAAGCCTGAAGCTGTAGTAACCACCTCTTCACGTGCGCCATTTTCTGCCAAGAAAGCTTCACCTTCTTGTATGTTAGATGCGTACTTCTGTTGGTTTACTTCTTCTTGCTTCTTTTGGAAAAATGCCTGTAGCATCATTTGTGCTTCTTGATTTTCCATCCATACAGAATCTCCTTTCAGTACCTTGTGCATGGCATCTGCCATCACATCAACATTTACATCTGTAAAGTCTTGTTGCACAAAACTGTTTCCAATATTAACACCTAACGCATAGCTCACGCTATCTACTTCGGTTTTAACTTCTGTTGATGCAGCCGTTTCTGCAGGCTGTGTGCAGCTCACTGCAGCCAATCCAAGTACGCCTAGGGCAATTTGATTGATTTTCATATTTGAAATTGAAATTTTCATGTTAAATGTGGCGAAAATAAGGTTTTAAAAACAACTCAAATAGCGATTTATGATATATTACGAACACGCTTTATTTGTTCATGCGCCTCTTGTATTTTCTGGAATTTTTCTTTTGCGTCTTGCTGAAATCGCTCTCCCATTGAAGCTACTCGATCTGGGTGATGTTTTTTCGCCATTTTGCGGTACGCATTTTTGATTTCGCTTGCTGTTGCCGACTCTGAAACCTCGAGAATTTCATATGCTCGACCAATATTGTTCTTACGTTCTTGTTGTGTATACTGCCTGGATCCACTATCAGCAGATTGTCTGCCGTACTGAAATCCAAACATGGCGCGAACCGATTGAAAATCCATTTGGGAGATGCCCATAAAACGAGCAATTTGATGAAGAAGTCTAAACTCTTCAGGGCTTATAGAGTTATCTGCATTGGCGATTCCAAACAAAAAATGGAGCAACTGCAAACGAGATGGATGCGCCATACGAGTTCGCATTTGCATTGCAACCTCTCGCGTGTCAATAGCATGTTGCAGAACTTCTTTGAGCATTTTAACCATTTCTATGGATTGCTCTTCTCCGAAATGTTTTACAAAAAAAGATTTAACATAGTCTAATTCTGAGCGCATTACTTTGCCATCTGCTTGCATTACAGCTCCAGTAAGCATCACTAAACTCATTGAAAAATCTGAGCTTTGAGAATAATACGCCTGATTTCCAGCTTTAGTAGAATAGTTTACCATGGTTCCCTCTAGGCGATCAACCACATATCCTAGAAGAAAGCCAATAGCTGCACCCAATGGACTGCCACTTACTAAAAAACCCAATCCTAGACCAATCCACTTTGCGTACTTAATCATACCTTCTTGTGCTCGCTTGCTTTAGAAACAATGGTTGCCACCAAAAATGCCAAGTACAAAACGCCTGCAAGAGAAATAAGAATTGCTAAAGACATGCTAATTGGCTTGGTAGGATAAATATCTCCATAACCCAATGTAGTAAGCGTAACAAAACTGTAATACAAGTATCCAAACGAACCGTACAAACCATCAATGTCAACGGAATAAGCATTTGCAATAAAATAATCTAATATGGCTGTCATTAGTGAACCAGAAAGTCCTAACAGCAAGTATCCATTCATTGCATCTACTATCAATTCAACACCAACGTACCTTAGAGACAAAATGTTTCGTATCAAACTTTGCGTCAAAAGAAATAAGAAAACGATAATGAAAATCCCTCCTATTCTTGACTCCTCCACCGGGTCAAAACCAACATCTATAAATCGTAGGAGAACGGCTAAAAACGCCAATGCTGCAATGCCTTTTGCTACAGTAATTCGTTTTTCTAAAGAATATGCAACCGAATAACCAGATAGAATAAGTAGTAACAAATTGAAATCTGGCACCATAGAATGCAGTGATTCAAAATAATTGAACAAAGGCAAAACAATTGCTAAGAGCAAGGAAAACAGAAGTATGAAATGATCGAGATCTTTAAATCTTCTTGCATATTTTTTCATGGCTCGAAAGTAGTCAACAGAGAACAAAAAATAAGAACCGCGAACTCTCATACAACCTATTTTTTTCATTCATCGTCTCTAAACTAACAACTCGAAAACTATGATTATGCTACGTTCATTTTTTTTAGCACTAACTTCTTTCTTTCTTCTACAAACCTCTTTTGCAACACACCTACAAGGAGGAGAATTAAGCCTCACTCACATTCAAGGAGACTCATTTCGAATAGAATACCGACAGTTTAGAGATTGCTCGGCCATTAATGCTCCTAACGTAGTAAATCTTACTCGACAGTCAAGTTGTTCACCAACATCTACTATCAGTTTAAACCTTATTGCCTCAAGTACTCTTGGCTTAAACACCATGTGCACGTCAAATATTTCGAACTCCTATTGCAATGGAGGTTCATTTCCAGGCATGCAATTGAGTATTTATGCAGATACTATCGTATTAACAAATTGCTCAAGTTGGAACTTTTCAACTTCTTATTGTTGCAGACCGATGAGTAACAATGTACAGAGTTCTTCATCTGGTATTTTTGTAGATGCTGATTTCGACATCTCAAATCATAATTCTTCTCCTAGACTAAGCAATAGCTTCTTCCACTTATTGAATTCTGCAGATACCCTTGTTCTAGATTATTCTGCTATTGACGTTGATGGCGATAGTTTAACCTATGCTTTTGATGGCTTAAAAACATCTTCTTCGAGCAACGCCTCATACAACCCTGGATACTCCGCGTCAAATCCAATTCCTGGAATGAGTATCAATGCGGCAACTGGAATGGTTACTTACCAAAATGCTAGCCCAATAAGTATAGGAAATTACTTTTTTGGTATCAGAGTAAATGAATATGATAGAAATACTGGTGCTTTAAAAAGCTCTATTCTTAAGGAATGTTCTGCTATGGTTCTTAGCCCTAGCGCTAGTACTAACACGTTTAACGATTTCGCTGCTATTAGCAGTCCTTTTAACGGCCAAGGAGTTTCAAGTATCAATGGAGATACCGTTTTCGTTCATCAAGGTGACACCGCTCAGTTTGATGTTTCTTCATCTCATTTGATCAGCCAATCTTATTTAATCACTAATGTGGCCTATACCTATACAGGAGCAAGTTCAACGTTAAGTTTGGGGAACACCTCAACCTTAAGCTTTGTTGTTCCAACCAATGGATTAAAGCAAGGTGTTCACGCGATGGCCATTGAGAGCATGCTCGATACTTGCGGGTTCACGAGATCCCACTCAAAAGGTATATTTCTTTCAGTACTTCCTGCAAACCAAAACCAAGCTGACCTTACCCTATGTGCTGGAGACACATTTCAATTTACACCTAGTATTTCTGGAAGCTTTGTATGGTCTTCTACAAATGGAAGCTTAGTACCTGGACAAAATATTGCTTGTACCAACTGTTCAAATCCTTGGATCTCTCCCAGTGCAACTACAACATATATGGTTCAAATTACAGGAGCTAACAATCTTGTAAGCAATGATACCTTCACCATTTTTGTAGATCAAGCCATAGGCTTTGCCTACTTCGGGAACGCTGTGATTTGTGATGGAGATAGCGTGGCATTGACCGTTAGCAACACAAGTAGCTTTAGTATTGTTGGTAGTGATGGAACTTCATGTAACAACTGCACCAATGCATTTTTCAACCCAAGTCAATACACCACTATATATACCCTAGTTGATTCATCTGTAAACATCTGCCCCACTCCTTCTCCAATTACCATTACAATGGAACAAAGAACACAAACTATTGCCGATGAGAGCATTTGTTTAGGAGACAGTGTTGTGCTAAGTAGCACTGGATTGGGTCTCTCTTGGGTACCTCAATCAAGCTTATCTTGTACCAATTGTGATTCTCCAACGGCCACTCCTACACAAACAACTACTTACGTAGTAACAGGAAGCCAAACGGCTTGTAATGCAACAGATTCAGTTACGATTCAAGTAGATAGTGGTTATGTGTACAAAGGAAGCGTGAGTGATGCCTCTGGATCTCCAATAAATGGTCTTGTATACCTCATATCTTACAATGCGCTTGACTCGACAGTATCTATTCTAGATTCAACAACAACACAAATGGGGAACTATTACTTCTATTCCCAAGAAGCTACAGTTTTCATTAAGGCTATTCCAGATTCAGCCAATCATCCAAATGCAATTCCAACGTATTTTACAAACGCGGCTACCTTCTTAAGCTCTACCGAGGTTCAAGGTAGTCTTTGCGACTCTGTGAGCTCAAACATTCAAGTATTGGCTGGAACCAATCCTGGGGGACAAGGATTCATTGCTGGAAACGTTTTCCAAGGAGCAGGCAAGGTGTCTGGAGGAAATGCAGTTCAAGGCTTAGATTTACTTCTTATGAATGCTAACAATGAAGTTGTTGAGCATCTAACTACAGATGTGCAAGGAGCCTTCAAGTTTAATAACCTGAGCAATGGAGACTACAGCATCTATGTAGATCACCCTAAATTCTTCAATCAGGCACCTCCAGTAATTTCTATAGATGATTCCAACATGGAGCAAAACCTCACACTTTTTGTTGAAAAGAATGAATTGGTGGTAGATCAACCTTCCACTTCAATTGCAGCTAACAGAATAGCACAGGTGAACCTCTACCCTAACCCAACTCAAGGCATCATTACTATTCAAGTAGTAGATTATTTTACGTTCTCCTTGGTTGACTTGAGCGGGAAAGTCCTTGTTGAAAAACAAGAAAGCCATACGCAAGCTCAATTGAACCTGAGCGATTTTCCTAAAGGGATGTATTTATTACAGATTTATAAGAAAGGATACACTTCTCGGTACCCAATCATGAAGAACTAAATTGAAAAAGGGGAAAGCTTTAAAACTTTCCCCTTTTTTTTATGGTGACAATCTTTTCTTTATCCACTTTTCTTGTGCCAACTCAAAAGCGATTCGATCGTGCAATCGGCTTGGCCTACCCTGCCAAAACTCAAAATAATTTGCTTGGATAAGGTAACCTCCCCAAAAAAGAGGTCTTTCTATTTTTTTTCCTTCGAACTTCTTGGTGAGTTCTTCTACTTTTTGCTCCAGCTCTGCTCTGTCTTTTAAAGTAGAACTTTGGGCTGAAGCCCATGCACCAATTTGACTCTCTCTTGGCCTTGAGGCAAAATAAGCATCAGAAGTAGAGGCGTCTACTTTTTTGGCTGTTCCCTCAATACGTATTTGTCGTTCCAATTCTGGCCAGAAAATGTTCAAACTTACATTTGGGTTCACTGCCAAGTCTTCTCCTTTAGCGCTATTGTAATTGGTGTAAATAACAAAACCTTCTTCAGAAACACCCCTTACATACACCACACGAGAACTAGGTTTGCTGTCTAAATTTACCGTTGTAATAACAACAGCTTTAGGGTCTAAAACTTGAGCGTCTATAGCTTCTTCAAACCATTTGGCGTACTGTTCTATGGGACTATCCAACACATCTTCTTCATTCAAAGATTGCTGCGCAAAATCGTGTCTAATTTGATTGAGGTAATTTGATACTTCTTCTAACATCTACTTATACTTTCGTTGCTTTAATAAACAAGGTTCCCTCATTTGAGTTCTCTGTAAATTCTCCGGCCTTTTTTACGTAACCTATATGTTTCACCCAGGCAATCTCAAATCCTGCTTGGACCAGCAAATCTATGATTTCAAGATGGGTGAAGTAATGCAGAAAAGAAATACTTTTCCCACCTTTCTTTCGATAAAATATGTCTCCCCGCTCGTAATTCATGGCTTCAAGTTCACCTTGATCAAAGAGACGATCAGACTTTGGTCCCCATTCAGATTGGTCTTCTCTATTGAATACATCTAAATAAAGTGAACCGTTTTTCTTCAAATGCTTGTGCACTTTTCTAAGACCTTTCAAACGCAGCTCAGCGTTTGGCATGTGACCGAATGCATATAAAAAAGTAGCGATATCAAAGGTTTGATTTCCTAAATCACACTCTATCCATTTTGAGCAAATTGTGTGCACTCCCCTTTTCTCCGCCTCTTTACACATTGATGGACTTAAATCAACACCAGTAATTTCAAATTTAGATTCGCTTTTCTGTTGAATGTCTTTTGCTCTTCTCCCCGTGCCACAGGCCAAACTAAGAAAGTGTTCAACATGGGCGTGTCTCAGTTCATTTGCGATGATATCATTCAACTTTTCTGTGTATGTATTTCGTGAAGGGTGCTTCAAGTCAAAAAAATCATACTGTTCTGCCTGTTCGTTGTAATACGCACCGATCATTGCGTATAATTCATCCATTTGTGGTTTGGGAACCACGGGAATCATTCTGTGAGAAGCCCCTGTTTGTTCATAGATGCTTTTAAATTGAAAGGCATTTTGTTTAATACTCCTAAAGGAAGATTTTGGCTCTTCCCAACTTGCTGATTGGGCTTGGCCCGATAATATACCCCGACTTCCATTTTGAAGGTTAAAGATTTGCATCCCCTCAAAGCTTTTCAGCGGAGGGTAATAGACATGCAAAGTAATCGCTCTGTGGTCTCCGGCATTCTTCAATTTGTGAATGACACCATCTAACTCCGGAATTACCCCTCCTTCTTTTGCCTTTACAACACTATCCTCCAATAAATCAGTGCCAACAAATTGGTATGAATGATTCTCTAACTCCCCTTCTAAGACCACGACATAGCCGAAGAAATTCTCGTGAAGGTGAATGGCACTTTCCACCTTTGGTGGCCAATGCAAGACAGCTACCTC
>CBFHSD010000052.1:0-14173 GCA_965658375.1 Salibacteraceae bacterium | reverse complement strand
AAGGGATGGGCTGGGCTGTATATTGTGGCGAATTATTACATGCTCGAGCATTTCGATACATTGTCCCAATAAAGGTTGAACTAGATGTAGAAGCCGTTACATTGGTAGGGCTGTTTCTACAACAAGTTGTCCAGCTCATTGTCCAAGTTCCACAACCCGAAGCTACTGGTGGAAAAACCACTGTTGCTTGGTAAATATACTGCTGCATACCTGGTAAGCTACCACCATTACAAGTTGAACTATTGATTTGGGAAGGACACAACTGCGAAACTTCAGAGAAGCTTGTTTGGGTCATTGTTTGAGAAAACGTTGACCCACAGTTATTTTGAAAACTTACATTCAAAGAAGTCGGAGCACCAATACCCGAACAATCTCTAAAAATATTGTAGGTTATCAAAAAGGTATCACCGCCTAAACATTGCCAAGTAACATCACCACCAGAAATGTGGGAAGCCTTTGCAGTATTTAACATGGTAAACGCAAATAGGGGTAAAAGGAATAAGACTTTGTAAATGCTCTTCATCTTCAAAAAATTGTGTTTAATCAAGCCAAAGACGTTCGAACATCCTCTAAAGGTTGCCCAAAAATCAATTTAGGCGAAAATATAAATTATTAACAGTTGTGAAAAACTTCTTTTGATTTTGAGAAAAGTATATTCGCAAAATGAACAAAGTGCTTGTTGTTGGCCAAGGATTAGCTGGTACTGCCGTTATTAGATGTTTACAAGAAAGGAATATTGATTTCAAAGTTATTTCTACATACCAAGCCAATTCAAGTTCTATGGTAGCAGCGGGCCTCTACAACCCAATCACTTTTAAACGATTAAAAGCTACTTGGCTGGCAAAAGAGCTATTCAAACAGTTAGAATCGCACTACACTCTCAACGGGGAAGAATTCTATACATCAAGAAATTTGGTTAAAATTCTGTCTAATGTTGAGGAAGAAAACCGTTGGATAGAGCAAGCTAACTCTCCTCAGTGCGAAGCGTTCTTAGATGATCAGATTCTTGCAAGCTCCAATTCTAAAATCAATGCACCTCTGGGAGTAGGACAGGTAAAAAAAGCTGGAAACCTCAATACATCTGCCTACATAAATGCCGTAAAAAAGGATCTGAAACTGAATGGCAAAGTAGATATTAAACCTTTTGAATACAGGGCTCTAGAGATAAAAGAAGGTAAGCACGTCTACAATGAACAAATCTATGACCACATCATCTTTTGTGAAGGATATCATACCACAGAGAACCCATGGTTCGGTTGGCTTCCTATTCAACTTATGAAGGGAGAGCTACTCACTATTGAATCTAAAGACCTCAACTTAGAACAAGTCATTAATGCCGGATTTTTCATTTTGCCATTAAGTCAAGAACGCTATCATGTAGGAGCAACGTATGACCCAAATGACAAAAGCACTGAGATCACAGAAAAAGCTAAGGAAACTCTATTGGTAAAATTCACCACTCTTTGCACTGCCGAATTCAAAGTAGTAGACCATAAAGCCGGAATTAGACCCGCTGTTGTAGACCGCAGACCCGTAGTTGGTCAACACCCCGAATACAAAAACATGTGGGTGCTGAATGGCCTAGGATCAAAAGGAGTAATGCTATCGCATTATTTTGCCAAAGAATTGATAGAACACATTTTCGATGGGTTCCCCATAAATAAAGAAGCCTCTGTAGAGCGCTTTTATAAAAAGTATTATGAGAAAGATTGAGCATATAGGAATTGCCGTAAAGGACATTGAAAAATCGAATAGCGTTTTCAAAAAACTCTTTGGAAAAGAGAATTACAAAACAGAAACCGTAGAAAGTGAAGGTGTAAGTACTAGCTTTTTTCAACTTGGCGAAACTAAAATCGAGCTGTTGGAAGCAACTCATGAAAGCAGTGCAATAGCCAAATATCTCGACAAAAACAGAGAAGGAATTCACCACATTGCTTTTGATGTAGCCGATATTTTCTCTGAGATAGAGCGCTTAAAGGCTGAAGGTTTTGTGTTTATTTCAGAAACTCCCAAACAAGGGGCTGATAACAAACTGGTTGCCTTCATACACCCAAAATCTGCAAACGGACTACTGGTTGAATTATGCCAAGAAATCTCGAAGTAAAACTTCGATTGTTTCGGTTGGCTGAAGGTGGTGGGTTTTCAAACCCGCTTTTCTGGCTCCTACTAAGTGTTGTTTAGAATCATCAATAAACAAGGTGCTTTCAGGGTTTAACATGTTCTGCTCGCACACCCAAAGAAAGGTTTCTTTGTGAGGTTTTCTCATCTGTATGTGATGGGAATAATAAACTTTTTGAAACAGTGGGTGTAAAGATTGATACTGCGTATTATTGCTTAAATCACTTTCAAATTTTTCTTGATGGATTGCGTTTGTGTTGCTCAATAAATAAGTTGGTATGCGGCTCTTTATTTGTTCCAAGAAACTCAAACTTTCTATACGATAATCCTCTAATAAAGCGTTCCACGCATGTTGAATAGAGCCATTGCTCGAGCTGATGTTCAAGTTCTTACGAATTAAATTATAGAATTCACTAGAGTCAATTTTACCTGTTTCTAAAAGGTCAAATAAATTTGATTGGGTCATTTGAGAATACTGATTTTCAAAATCACTTACTCCCAATGCCACAAAAGCATCTATGGTTTTTGTATAATCAATATTGAGGATCACTCCTCCAAAATCGAAAATAACAGCGTCTATCGTGTGTTCATTCCAATGCATAATGCAAAGGTGAGGGTTTATCTCGAGTGCAAAAAAAAGCGTTCCGAAAATTCGGAACGCTTAGTGGGCCCAGCAGGGCTCGAACCTGCGACCACCTGATTATGAGTCAGGTGCTCTAACCAGCTGAGCTATAGGCCCATTTACGGGGCGTCAAAAATACAATTATTTTAACGCTTGAAAATAATATTTCACTATTTCTAACGGTTAAAATTAATCTTTCGTTCTTTCTCTTTGTACTTGAAAACCACTTCAAAAACCTGAAGACCATTAAACTCTACTTGATAACTGTCTTTTTCCAACTCTAAATCACCTTCGAATACATTCTGTATTTTAACGGTATACCTTTTAGAAATTTGAGGAATAAAAATGGTGAAGTGCCCATTATTGTCTGTTAGGGAACTAAAAAGATTGCCGTCTTCATCTGTAGCGAACACTTTAATATTCGCTAAGTCTGTATTTTGATTTCTCGAATATTTGGCCTGATCAACTTCTACTCTTCCCACAATTTTATACGCTTGAACAAAAGGAATATAGTGCACCTGTTCTGATCGAATCATCACCTCTTGCTCTGTTCCATTCAAACAAATAAGATTTTGAGAATCATACAGGTTCTCAATATTTAAGGTGTATGAATCCTCCGGAATTTGATCGAACTGAGCTTCTCCAATTTCGTTCGTAATTAACGAGGTATTGTAAAACCCAGTGCGTTTAATCCTAGCACCATCAGCATCGCTCCTTCTCAATTGAACTAAAATGTTTGGCAACAATGGCTCATTGTCTTCATAAGTGCCATTTCCATTCAAATCTTTGAATGTTATTATCCTGAAAGGGTAGTATTTTAACTTGGGTTGCTGAAAGCCGAATTGTTTGGTAATTCTTACACTTAGCATGTACTGAGTTTGACGAAAATCTCCTGCTTCTTCTGTGTTTCTTGAATAAAAGTTCAAGTTATTGAAGACAAAAACACTCCAGCCATTCTCCATTTGTAAATCGAAGTTGGCATTAAGGTTTAAGTTTTGACTCTCATTTACTGTGTTGAAGTTATATGCACTGTTTGAAGAGAAACGTACTTTTTCGGGTAACAAGTATTTCTGGTAATACACTCTGGCAGTCAGGTACTTTCCGTCTAGCACATTGCCATAAGACGTAAACATCCTAAAAGGATTTGTCAAGCCATAATTGTATTGAAGATTCAAGCTCCAATTATCATTTCTTACATTAAATCCTATTTGAGAGGTATAGTAATTCTGCTCAAATAAACGAATAGAATCAATAGGTGTAATGTCTCCTTCGGCATCTGTTATGTCTAAGTATCCAATCCACATGTACGGGCTCATGAAGGTATTCCCCATTTTTCCGTTCAATCTTAAAAACCACTTAGGGCCAATGGATTGTAAAAAAATAGAATCGTTTGTTAGCGATCTTATTCTATTGCCTTGAGTAAAATCTACAGTTGGTCCAGTGGTGATGCTCAGATTTTTACTTGATCTAAAAGTATGGTGGATGTTTATTCTTTGATTCAAATAGTTGCCCTGCCTTGCTCGAGCACCTTGAAACACATAAAGAGGATCAAAACCAAAGGCGAAATAATTGAAAAGTGTTTGGTTTCTTTTGTCTTGACTCAAAACGTTCATTCTAAAGTCTGACTCTAAACGCCCACCAAAAACCCCTGTGTGGTATTGCGAACCAAAGGCCGTGCGCCAAGAAAAGTTAACCCTTTCAAATCTAGATCCATAGGTCAACTTCCCTCCATATCCGCTCAAAGTGGTATCAGGTAAAAAGAGTAAACTATCTGGTGTGGTTGTAAAAGATCCCGGTGCATAGAGGTGCTCTCTTTCACTCAATGAAGCTTGTGCATAGAAAGAATGCTTTTTAATGCTAAAGTTTCCGGTAAGCGAAACGTTTTGCTTGTTGGTTAAGTTAAACCGATCTTCATTGCGAATGGCATCCAATACCAACCCCGACCTCTTTCCTTTTCTCCCTACAAAAGCATTGTAATTAATGGCATCGTATGAAACAATTTCATTGTATCCACCACCTGCAAAAAAACCCGTATTCAACAGTCTAGCAGTCACTTTTCCTCCTCGTCCAAAACCTATTTGATCTTGACCAAGTGATACATCGCCAGCCTCCAAAGTGAAAACATTTGCAGAGTACCTTGCATATAAACGGCTTTGTCTCCACAGTTGCTCTGAATAAGAGAGCCCAGGGTTAGGAGCTGTAACATTGAAGAAGTTCATGTTATAATCCACTACATCGTTGTTATCTAGATGCACTTCTCCAAATACATTTACCCCAGCTCTTGGTACGGCAGATCCCAATAAATTCTGCGCATAAATACTTATATTGAGTGGCGATAGATTAAAAATTGGATTTATGTCTGCCTCACTTTTATAATTGGCAAAACGAACAATGATACTTTCCTTTTTGCCCGATACGTTTACGCGCACTACCACCAATTGCAAATCAGCATCGTTTAAACTAGAGTGCACAGATCTAAAAACCGTTTCGTATATCGTTGTGTCTCTTCCCGGCTTAAGTTCAATAAATTGCGTGCTACTTGTACCAGAACCCTCCAATAAAAGACCATTCTGAGATTCAATTTCAATTTTAAAAACTTCTACTGCGTTCCCTTGATTTGACATTTCAATGGGTATGGTCTTTTCAAACTCATCTACTCTCCAGTAATCAGCTCTATTAATGACATCACAACTCCATTTAGAGCTTTTAGGAACACTCAAGTAACATTGTGTCTCTAGAGGTACTTGGCCTTGCGGAGTCCATTCTGCAGAAAGCGCATAACTTATATTACCAGAAAGGTTCTTTTTGGGTAAGACCATAATCAGAACAGCTTTTTGCTCTCCTGCTTCTAATTCCACTTCTCTTTGCTGAGGTCCAATTAGTTTGAAACCATCTGGTATATAAACTTCTAAATTACCACTTAGAGGAGCAGCAGTAGGATTTTCAATAATGAGGGTGTTTTTCCATAGTGAGGCGCTATTCGTTTCTATTTCCGATTTATAGATCTTAAAATAAAACCCTTGCTCTACATCAGGAGAAATAGAATCTGAGTGTGATTCGTTAGGATTAGCAGTTAACTGATTTGTGTCTGCTTGGGTAGTGTCAACACGATTCGAATCTACTACACTGTTTTCTGTTTGGTTAGTTTCTAAATCTTGTAAAAATTGAGTGGTGTCAACTGCAGGCGTTTCTTGCGTATATGCGTGCTTCACTCCGAGAAGAATGAGCATAATGAACGCTATATGTTGCATTGACTTTAACAAAGTCGAAGAAGATTTTCTAAAAAGTTGGTTCTAGAATAAAATCTATCTCTATCGTATAAAAACCACTTTCAAATTGTTCTAGGCCGTTTAAAGGGTCGGTTCCTAGTTCATAGCTTATCCCAATTTGATGGGTTGCCCAGTTTGTGGTGGTTTCTGTTGAAGTAACAATAATTTGCGGAACAGCGTCAAGGGATAATGGACCTAAAAAAGAGGTTCCACCTCCAAATCCAGCAAAATTTGTAGCGGTAAGCTCGAGCACATCTAATGGCATACTTGATCCTGCATCTCCCGTAAAAGCTGGTTGACCAAGATATGAGCTAAAGGTGACTTCAAAACCTGCTAACGCAGAACCTGCCGCACTGTTTGATACCGTTATTCCTAACACGGTGCCATCAGGTATAACGATGCCATTTTGAACTTCATTCATCGTATTCACCACAAAATTGACTTGTTGTGGGCTTAAAATTGAAATCCTGGCACTGTTCCAATCTTGCGTCTTTACCCCAATGGGAAAACAAAAAAATAGGATAGATATAGAGAAAAAAAGATGGTGCCAAGAGACACCATCTTTTATATTTTCAGTTTCCCTTAGCATTAAGGAGCTACTGCAAGATCCATTAACACGTTAGTTACATAACGATCTGGTGTGTTGTCTTGGTCAATCAATGCTGTTGCATTCATTGTTCCGTTGGTAGTACCACACTCCCAGTTGATTGTAAAGTTGTTGTCATCTCTATCTCCAGAGTTACCAGTTGGTGCCGCAGCAGAACCAATAACTGTAGTAGAGAAAGCTGTTAAAGCAACAACTCCAGCATTTGCTGCAGCTGGATCAGTTAACTCTGTACCAAAAGCGTGCGCTCCTCCAGAGATGATTTGATAACCAACATTGTCTAATGCCAATGTTGCAGTAGGATCATCTGTTCCAATGAATGTAGCATCTTCTGCTCCGATTGCTAGCGTCCATCTTGATGATGATGACACATCGATGTCAGTATCATACATGGCTGCATTTGCAATACCATTTTCATACTGATCGATTCTGTTGAATACAAACTCAATGTTACCACCGTTTGTTACATTTAACCTTAAGATTTGATTTAAAGTTACCGCTACAGGGACCACTGCACGATCAGAAACTGGCTGAGCATTTGCTGCTGCAGCAATCGTTAAAAAGCCAAGGGCTAAAAAAGCCTTAGTAATTACATTTCTTATCATAAGTAATTGTGTTTAAAATTGTTTACTATCGCAATTAAAGAAACTTTTACCAGTTAAGCACATGAAAACCATATTTAAATACCTTCTTATTTGTTTTATTTTTCCATATGTGTCTTATTCTCAAGACTTTGAAGTTTCTCCAGTTCTCATTGAATTCAATGCCGAGCCGGAAAAAGCACTCACAAAAAATATTTTTGTCACCAATCATTCCAGTTCTAAACAGTCATTTTCCCTCACTTTGGCAGATGAAGTATTCTTTGAAGGTGGAAAAAAGCACTACAAAAGTGCAGGCACTACTCCTCAAAGTTGTGCCAACTGGCTTTCCATTTTCCCCACCTATTTTGATTTGAATGCTGGCGAAAGACAAGAAATTCAACTTACCATTAAGGTGCCCGGAGAAAACTATCAAACCACTTGGAGCACCATATTTGTAAAGTCTGCTCAAGAACGAGGAGCAGCAGCGGCAGATAAATCTCTGAATACTGGTATTGTGGTAAATCCAAGAATTGCCATCAAAGTATTTCAATCTCCTAACAGCAACACCAACTACAACGCTCAATTTGCTGGAGCAAAACAACTAGACCCTGAACGAGTGGAGTTAAGCATTCAAAATACTGGAGAGAAAATTATTAAGCCTAAAATATCTGCTGAAATCATCAACAATTCTACTGGAGAAACCATTGCGGTAGACCCTATGCCTTCATTCGTATTGCCTGGAATCACCAGAGCCGTTCCTTTCGTTTTGCCTGAGTTAAAAGCAGGTGATTATACCGCGGTGTTTATTATGGACTACCATAAAAATAGTGATCTCGAGGGATATGAACTGAACATAAGCATCCCTTAAATGAGGCTTTTTTTACTCATTCTTTTCTTGCAAGCTTTCGGTTTTGCTCAAGACAGCACGCTAACCTACTACCCAAACTCTCAACAGGTTCGCGAAAAATTCTACTTAAACCAAATAGGACTAAAAGACGGTTTGTACAGCATCTACTTTGCCGATGGTGTACTTTGGCAACAAGGAGATTTTGCCAATGGGAAAATGTCTGGCGAGTGGATTGTAAATTGGCCAAATGGCAGAATGAAACAACGCATGTTCTTTGAAAATGGCCTAGCCTCTGACACGTGCTACATTTTTGATGAATACGGCATTCTAAGCCAAAAACAAATGCTCTTACGGGATCTGAAAAATGGGCCTACTTTTTTATATGATCAAGATGGAAATCTCGTAGAAGAATCTTTATACAAAAACAATGAATTGCAGGGTGCGTCTACCTCTTACTATGCAAATGGCAAAAAACGTTTAGAAGCACTCTTTGAAAAAAACATGAAAGTCGGTCTTTGGAAAAGCTACTACAAATCAGGAAACTTAGAAGCCAGTTTCACCTACAACTCAAATCTTTTACAAGGTCCTAAAACAGTATATTACGATAGTGTGATACTTCTTACAAAAGCAATTCAGGACTACGAAAACAACCAGCTAAACGGAAAAACAATTTCATTTTATCCAACGGGAGATACCTTATCAATTCAAACATTTAAAAATGGTGAAGCGACTGGGATGTTCAAGTCTTACCACCCGAATGGAATTGTGAAGGAGCTCGGGATGTATGTAGAAGGGAGTAAATCTGGCTTGTGGAAAAGCTATTATTCCACTGGTACAATGCATACCATCGGTCATTTCGAAAAGGGTCACTTTGAAGGAAAATGGACTGTGTATTGGCCTAATGGTAAGATGAAACAAATTGGAGAATACCACCAAGGATATGCCACAGGTAGGTGGTGCTTTTTCAACGAATCAGGAGGATTAAAACGTAACGGGAATTTCGAAAATGACATAGAGGTTGGAGTGTGGTTTATTCATGAAAATGTTGCCATTCAATATTACGACTTTGACAATGAGGAATTTGTAAGCAAAACAAGTTTTAACCAAGACAAAGCTTGTGAATAAGGCAATTCTTTACCTTTGATACAACTAAATTTAATCGTATGAAAAAGTTTTTATTTACTCTTCCATTGTTTATTGTCATTGCTTTTTGCGCGACTGAATCACAGGCTCAATCCAACTGGGAGGTTGGGATGCGTTTTGGAGACAACACTTCCATTGACATGACGGTTCCAATTGGCGCAGAACCAAGACTTCACCCAGCAGTTTATCTAGACCGTTTTGGAGTTGGAGCCTATTTTGATTGGATGTACTCATTAAGCGGTGGTCCAACAGGTTTAAAGTTTTACCCGGGTATTGGACCAGAAGTGTTTTTTGAAGGGCGTTTTGATCTTGCGGTAGCTGGAGACTTTGGAGCAGAATATTCGTTCAACTTCCCGTTAACCATTGGCGTTGATTGGAGACCTGCTCTAGATTTGACCAACGATGTGGATTTTAGAACAGGAAACTGGGGTTTCATTGCCAGATTTAGATTTGGTGAAGGAACAAGCTTTGTCAAAGACTAGTTCCCAGAAGCAACTTTCAATTTGGGCGCAATGAATAAGCTTACGCCCGTAATGCAAACAGACATAATACCGATGATGGCAAAGTTTTCAAGCTTTCCGTCATCGGTTTCTAGTATAATAAGGCCTGATATCAAAGAGGCTGCAGCAGCTGCCAATTGTTGCAAGGCCGTTTTCAAACTCATAAAACCTCCTCTTTTCTCTGGAGAAACAGAAGCTGTAGCCATAGTTTGAGCCGGAACCATTCTTCCATTAAAGGAGATAAACAAAGTAGTAGTAACCACAAGTGCTACCCAAATTGGAACCTCCCCCAAAGAAGTTAATACAAGAACCACCACAAATGAAATGGGCATCATGAAACGAAATATTCGTAAAGCAGAATAACGATCTGTCAATCTCCCAACTGCAGGACTTGAGAACATGGTTGCCATACCTCCAAAGAAGTAGACCAAGGCTACTGTTTCTTGATTGAATCCCACATTTCTAATCATAGAAGGTGCAATAAAAGGTATAATGAGAAACTGCCCTAAAACAATGAAGAAACCCATACTTAAAGCTCTGAGCTGATTGACATCTCCTACGGTATTTGCCAAATGACGAAAGGGACTTTTCTTTTCAGCTCTCTCATCCACATGATCTGTAAGGCTCGGAAAAGTGAAAAATATAATTAGCCAAACAACTACTGCCAAAGCCGCTACCACAACAAATGGTGCCCACCAATGTGTCTTGCTTGCGATATATAAGCCTAAAGGAACTCCTACTACACTTGCTACGGAAAAAGAACTTGTAATAAGCCCAATGGCTTTTCCGCGCTGCTTATATTTATACATGTCACTTGCGATGCTCAATACCAATGCTCCAATTAAGCCTCCAAAGGCTCCGGTTATGGCTCGCGAAATAATAATCTGAATAAAACTTGTAGAAAGCGCAACCAAGAAAGTACCCAAAATAAACCCTGCGTAAAGCGTGAGAAGTGCCCTTTTTCTACCAAAACGATCTATCGAGGCAGAGGCAATAAATCCAAAAATCCCTGCGCTAACCATATAAGCAGAAACAATGGCACTGAATTGTCCAGGTGAAATAGAAAACTCTTTCATGAGTGCATCACCTAAAGGCATTACAATCATCAAGTCTAGGATATGAGTAAAATTAACCGCTGCCAATAAAAACAGCATGAAGCTTCTGTTTGCCATCAATGATTTTCTCAGAAAATGAAAAGATTTCTCTCAAATGAGATAAACCTGCCCTTCGTAAATATCAAAGCACAGGCTTACCTTATTAGATTTAGGCCTCAACACTAGAAAAGTGCTTTTGTGAAAGAAAGAAGGAAGCGAGAACTAGCACTAAAGCACCCAATGGGCCACCAAACTCTCCATCGCCTACATTCACATGGGCAATGATTGCCAGTATCAGACTAAAAAAGAATCCTGCATAAGCCATCGTTGTCAATTGGGAACCTTTCTAATCCACAAAGCCAATTGGCCTAGTAGTTTGGCTCCAGCCAAAGGCAATACCAACCAAGCCGGAAAACCCAAATTTTGAAAAGCTTCTTGTGCCACTTCCGTTTGTGCGATATAAAAGGCAAATACCGAAGAAGCAATCATTGCGGTAACTAGACCTGTTGTAATAAAATAGCCCTATTTAATTGTTGATGCACTCATAATAATTCGTTCGTTTATTTATTTCTTAATGCATCTAACCAGTCAGATAACTGTAGCAATTCTGCATTATTTAAATTGCCTAAGTAATTGTTCAACTGACTTTCATTCTGGTCTAACTCCTTCATTAAATGCATTCCAGAATCACTTATAGAAACGTAAACCACTCTTCTGTCTTCTGTACAGCGTTCCCTTAGAACCAAACCTGCAGTGAGAAGCTTATCTACCAAGCGTGTTGTGTTTGGTGTTTTGTCAAGCATTCTATTCTTAATCGCTTGAACTGTGAGTTTGTCGGGATGCGACCCTCTTAGTATGCGAAGAACATTGTACTGCTGTGGTGAAATACCGTACGGTTTTAGTATTTCCGCGTGTTTTGCCAATAGATAAGAGCCCGTATAAATAATGTTCACAAGTGCTTTTGAAAGCGGACTCTCGAACTTATTAGTTTGTATTGCTTCTTCTATTTTCATTTAACACGCAAATATATTACGAGTAATATAATTAGAGCCAAAAAAAGGCATTGCTTTAAACAATGCCTTTTTATTCTATTCTTATTCCGTGCTCCCCGCAGTGGCGAACATATACTCTCTATTCATGCGTGCAATGTTCTCAAGGCTTATTCCTTTAGGGCATTCCACCTCACAAGCTCCTGTGTTTGTGCAGTTTCCAAATCCTGCTTCATCCATGGCCGCAACCATACTCTTTACACGGTCTTTTGCCTCTACTTTACCTTGAGGTAAAAGAGAGAATTGCGACACTTTAGCCGAAACGAAAAGCATTGCACTCGAGTTCTTACATGTTGCTACACAAGCTCCACAACCAATGCATGTTGCAGCATCAAACGCAGCATCTGCATCATGTTTGTTGATTGGAATTGCATTTGCATCTATGGTATTACCAGAGGTGTTTACACTTACATAGCCACCTGCTTGAATAACCGCATCAAATGCCGTACGATCAACCACTAAATCTTTTATGATTGGGAATGCCTTTGCTCTCCATGGTTCAATAAAAATGGTATCTCCATCCTTAAATTCTCTCATGTGCAATTGACAGGTAGTAATCTCTCTACCCGGACCATGTGCTTCTCCGTTAATGAATAACGAGCAAGAACCACAAATGCCCTCTCTACAATCGTGATCAAATGCAACTGGTTCTTCGCCTTGGCCTACCAATTGTTCATTGAGAACATCAAGCATTTCTAGAAATGACATATCTGGTGATACATCATCCATAGGATACTCAACAATTCTTCCTTTATCGTTTGGTCCGTTTTGTCTCCAGATTTTGAGTATTAATTTCATGCTTCTGGTTTTTTACGACTGTATTTCAATAGAAATAACAGCCAAGTTTTTATTTATAACTACGTTGCTTCAATTCAATATTCTCATACGCCAATGGCTCTTTGTGAAGCTGGGCTTGTCCAGGATCGCCATTTTTGTATTCCCAAGCAGAAACAAAAGTGAAGTTCTCATCGTCTCTTTTCGCTTCTCCTTCTTCTGTTTGGTGCTCTTCTCTAAAGTGACCTCCACAAGATTCTTCTCTTGCCAAAGCATCCATACACATCAACTCACCTAGTTCAAGAAAATCAGCTACTCTATACGCTTTTTCTAGCTCTGGGTTCAACTGATTTGAACCACCAGGTATACGTACATTCTTGTAAAAATCTTCACGAATTTCACGAATTTCGGCAATTGCCTTTTTCAATCCTTCCGCATTTCTTGCCATTCCGCAATTGTTCCACATGATTTTACCCAGTTTCCTGTGGTACGTATCTACTGTGGTGCTTCCGTTATTATTTACAAGAGCATCAATATGCTGTTGTACTTCTTTCTCAGAGGCTTCAAACTCACTAGAATTGGTATCAATTGGTCCAGTTCTAATATCGTCAGATAAATAATCACCAATGGTGTAAGGCAATACAAAATAACCATCTGCCAAACCTTGCATTAATGCAGAGGCTCCTAGTCTATTTGCTCCGTGATCAGAGAAATTAGCTTCACCAGCAGCGTACAAACCAGGTACAGATGTCATCAAATTATAATCTACCCAAATACCACCCATTGTGTAGTGAACCGCTGGGTAAATCATCATTGGCGTTTCATATGGATTCTCCGCTACGATTTTTTCATACATCTGGAACAAGTTCCCATACTTGGCGGCTACAACTGCTTTTCCAAGTTCTTGAATTTTAGAATCAGATGGGTTGTGGTCGCCATGAATGTTAGCTTCTGTTTTCCCATATCTTTCAATTGCCGCAGCAAAATCAAGATAAACGGCTTCTCCAGTTGCATTAACACCAAAACCTGCATCGCAGCGTTCTTTAGCGGCTCTAGATGCCACGTCTCTTGGAACCAAGTTCCCAAATGCTGGATACCTTCTTTCTAAATAGTAATCTCTATCTTCTTCAACTAGTTGAGTTGGTTTCAATTTGCCCTGTCTAATAGCTTCTGCATCTTCCTTTTTCTTGGGAACCCAAATTCTTCCATCATTTCTCAACGACTCTGACATCAATGTCAATTTAGATTGGTGATCACCAGATACTGGAATACATGTGGGGTGAATCTGTGTGTAACATGGGTTCGCCATAGCTGCACCTCTTTTGTGTGCTTTCCATGCAGCCGAAACGTTAGATCCCATTGCATTTGTAGAAAGGAAGAATACGTTTCCGTATCCACCAGAAGCAATCACCACTGCATGAGCACCATGTCGTTCAAGTTCACCGGTAATCAAATTTCTTGAAATAATTCCTCTAGCCTTACCATCTACGAGTACAACATCCATCATTTCATGACGGTTGTACATCTTCACTTTTCCTTTAGAAATTTGGCGACTAAGTGCAGAATATGCTC
>CBFHSD010000051.1:0-14443 GCA_965658375.1 Salibacteraceae bacterium | reverse complement strand
TTCCGAACAGAGAAGTTAAGCCCACCAGCGCAGATGGTACTGGGTAACCGGGAGAGTATGTCGTTGCCGATTTTATTAAAACCCTTTACATTTATGTGAAGGGTTTTTTTGTATCCATATATTTGATTCTATTATTTCAAGCTATTGAGAAACCTAATTCTATACTTCTTTTTACTTGGGGCTGGGCATTTGGCTTTGGCTCAAGACGATGAAGAGTATCGGGCAACTGGTGAAGTAAAGATCCTTGATTTTTCTGTAGTAAAGATTAATGGCTCAGAAGACAAGATGTTTTTATCTATGGATACGAATGAATTTCATTTCATTGAGGATAATCCGGTTTTTTGGAATCTTCATTCAAATCTCGGTAATTTTGGATCTTCTAGTGAAAGTTTAAGCTTTTTGAACTTGGGAGAGAGAAAAAACATCTCTCTTGGTGAGAATAATTGGGAGGTATATGATTCATGGTCTCAAAGACCTTTACACTTAAGGGCAACTGCGCCATTTACAGTTTTCAAGTATCGTAATGGACCGAAGCAAGAACAGGGGGTTGAAATATTTCATTCTCAGAATATCAATGAACATTGGAATTCTACCATAGATTACAAGAAGATTAGTAGGGTTGGTTATTATAATGTGGATGATAGAAGTTCGGTAAGTGATTTTCATTGGGCAAATACAGTAACGAAGGGAAATTATTTCTTGTTAAGTGATTTTAGAATTTCGAGTATTGTGAACGTTGAGAACGGGGGATTGGTGACTGATTCTGTATTTACGGATAATACGCTTCCCAATCGTGATGGGGTAAATATGTATTTGGAAGATGCTGTAAATAATGGAAGGCTAAATAGTTTTGAATTTTTACACGGTTACAGGTTTACCTCAGGAAGTGACAATGACTCCCTTTCCAATAATAGCACTGTAACAACTGCATTCAATAAGGTTAAAGTATACAGCAACAAGTATTACTATAGAGACAATGCTCCAGATACGGGTTATTACGAGGATTACTTTGATTCAAGAGCATTTGATCAAATAAATGATAGCATTGGAGTTCGTGGGATGGATTTCTCTGTAGGGTTGACCACAAATAGGTATAGCTGGATTTCTCCTGAGGTTACTTATGATATTGAACTGGTAAGTTATTCCTTGTTTGATGCTAAGATGTTGGCTTCGAATCATTCTGTAAGTTTTAAGAGTGGGGATGTAAGTCTTACTAAGAGGATCAAAATTAATGAGAAAGGATGCTTTTCTTTTCTGGGATATAACGCTGGAGGATACAGCAATACTTTAGGCTTGAGCTATGGTTCGGATAGTACGTTTACATTAACCGCTTCTATATTAAGTTCTCGAAGTGCACCAAGTTTAAAAGTGAATCGATATGTAAGTAGTGTTTTTGATTGGTCTACAGATTTTGATTTTTCAAATACAAATACGTTGTTGATCTCCCTTTCAAAAAATCAGAACCTAGGTTTATATGCATTTATTCAGAATGACCAAGGATATGTGTATTTCGATGAATTGTCATGGCCAACTCAATTGAAGGAATCATTTACAAGCTATGGTGTTGGGTTTGATAACTCTTTTCAATTGAAGAATGTAGGAGGTAGATTAAATATGATCTACCAACAGGTGGATGAGAGTGCATTGAATTTCCCAGATTTTGCTGGTTATGGCTCTATATGGTGGACGGCACGGATTTTTAGAAATGCACTTAAAAGTCACATCGGTTTTGAGCTTTTTTATAATACGGATTATTATGCGAATGAGTACTTTACTTTGACTCGTGCATTTCATGTGCAGAACGAAGTTAAGACTGGTGGCTATTTGTATTTGAATGGGTTTTTAAATGTGAAAATAAAGAGCACTACCGTGTTTGTAAGCATGAGCAATATTCTTCAAGGAGTTCTTCCATACAATTACATCATGACACCTCATTACCCGATGGAAGATCGTTCGATACGATTTGGTTTTGAATGGGATTTGTGGAATTAACTCTATGTTTTCTGATGCTTTTTTCGAGCTGCTGGAAAAAGTACATTGTTCAGAATAAGTCTGTACCCAGGTGAGTTTGGATGAAGATTCAAATCAGTAGGTGGGTCACCAACGAAATGTTGATAGTCCTCAGGATCGTGACCACCATAGAAAGTGAACTGTCCTTTTCCGTGGGTGCCATGGATGTATCTTGCGGTACTAAGCGTCTTGTGTTCACCCATTACTATAATTTCTGGCTTTACATACTTTATACCGTAGGAAGTGGTTTGCCCCATAAAACCTTTAATGACTCTCGTATGATTTTGACATAGCATTGTTGGAACAGGATCCCATTTAGCCGAAAAGTCAAAAAGTGAGAAGATGTCTTCAGTTTCTGGTGTTTTGCTATGTACTGGTGTTCCATCAATATTGGAGTATTCGTATTGCAAAGGATTCATGAAGAGTTGAAAATCTTGAAAAGCTAAAGTTTTATCGAAATCCAATTTGCTATTAGCGGTTTGATCTGCCGGATCATGATCGTACATTACATCACAGATGTCAATTTCTTGCGCTGCTAAGGCGATATCGTAAGAGTCTGTGCCAGAACACATGGAGAAAAGGAAACCTCCGCTTAGAATGAAGGTTTTAATTGTTTGAGCTACTTCAAGTTTGAGGTCTGATACTTTATTGAACCCGAGCTCTTTTGCTGAATTCTCAGAAATTTCTACCTGCTGTTTGTACCAATGGGCATTCTTGTAAGCGGCATAAAATTTCCCGTATTGCCCAGTAAAGTCTTCATGATGCATGTGCAGCCAATCGTAAAGATTGAGTTTTCCTTCTATTACTTCTTTGTCATAAACTACATCGTAAGGTATCTCTGCATACGTGAGAACTAAAGTTACGGCATCATCCCAAGGCTGTTTGTTTGAAGGAGAGTAGACGGCAATTTTTGGTGCTTTTTGAAGCGTCATTAAGTCCATATTGGCTTGTGGACTCATTACTTCGGTTTTAATGGATTGAACTTCGCTATTCGTAATAGTTTCAAAGCTTACTCCGCGAATGGTACATTCTTTTTTAATGTCTGGTAAGTCTGGAAGTAGAAAGCTCCCGCCACGGTAGTTCAAAAGCCAATCAACTTCAACTTCTTTTTCAAGAACCCAAAAAGCGATTCCATAAGCTTTTAGATGATTCGCTTGTGAGTTCTCATCCATTGGTATGAGTACTTTGCTTGCGCAGCCAGCTCGAGCGCAAAGAAGAATAATGTAGAGAAGTAAGAATTTTCTTTGCATCATTTAGAATGGTGATTCGTCTTCTGGTGCAACAGTGCTGCCTTCATTCATTTTACTTTGAACCACTTTGGTGGGCATTTCAAATGCACTGGACTGCGGCATACCTCCTGAATTTTCTGAGAAACCTTCATGATCTAAATTAGAGAACTTAGCCAAGTGAGGTGTAAATCGCAGTTGAACATTTTCTAGTGAACCGTTTCTGTGTTTTGCTATAATAATCTCACCGGTTCCCGTAGTTGGGTTTCCTTCTTCATCTTCGGTGATCCCATAATATTCTGGTCGGTAAATGAACATTACCATATCGGCATCCTGCTCAATCGCTCCAGATTCACGCAGATCGGAAAGTTGTGGTCGTTTATCTCCACCTCTTGTTTCCACTGCTCGAGACAGCTGTGATAAAGCAATGATTGGTACGTTCAACTCTTTTGCAATAGACTTGATAGATCTTGAAATGGTTGAAATTTCTTGTTCTCGGTTACCCTTACCATCGCCTCCAGCGGTCATCAATTGTAAATAATCAATGATAATGAGTTGAATGTCGTGCTTCGTTTTTAAACGTCTACACTTAGCTCTTAATTCAAATACACTTAGTGCAGGGGTATCATCTATATAGATGGGAGCTTCAGATAGGTTCCCTATTTTGCTATGTAGTTGATGCCATTCGTGCTCTTCAAGGTTCCCTTTTTTGAGTTTCTCTGCAGCCAATTCTGTTTCGCTCGCAATAAGTCTATTGACCAATTGTAAACTTGACATCTCCAAACTGAACACAGCTACTCCTTGCTTGAAATCTACTGCTGTATTTCTAGCCATGGATAAAACAAATGCCGTTTTCCCCATACCTGGTCTAGCTGCCAATACAACCATATCTGACTTCTGGAAACCAGAGGTTACATTGTCTAAGGCCATAAAACCTGTGGGAACACCAGAAACGCCCTCTTTTTTCTTAGATAATTCTTCTACTTGTTCTAAGGCCTGTTTTACAAGACCGCGCATTTCATCGTGACTTTTTGTAAGATTCCCAGATACTACGCCAAAGAGGTTACTTTCTGCTTTGTCAAGCAAGTCGAAAACATCTGTTGTTTCATCATAAGCATCCTTTATAGTCTCTGAAGAAATGCGAATGAGCTCTCGCTGGATGTGTTTTTGAGAAATAATTCGAGCATGAAACTCGATATTGGCAGCAGAAGCTACTCTATTGGTCAATTGAGAAATGAAAACGGGACCACCTACAAGTTCTAGTTCGCCTTTTTTTCTAAGCTCGCTAGTAACCGTTAGGATATCTATGGGTTCACTTTTTCCAAATAACTCAATGATTGCTCCGTAAATTTTTTGGTGTGCCTCTTTATAGAAACTTTCAGGTTTAAGAATTTCAACCACATCATTCAAAGCCTCTTTTTCGAGCATTAAGGCTCCAATCACTGCTTCTTCTAGCTCAACGGCTTGAGGTGGTAGTTTACCTGGTTCTACTCCTGTTAATTGAGCAGAATTGTAGGTTGACTTTACTGATGTTCTTTTTGTTGAATTCTCCATAAACGAATGTGGTAAAGATAAAAAAGGGCGGACTGTGAATCCACCCTTGAAGGTTTTAATTTACGAGATGTACATGCTTAAGGTGCATCCACTTCATTTACAACGCCCATGCTTCCAAATTTCTCAATTCTTTGATTGATTCTGTCTTCTTCAGATAGTTTGGAAAGTTCTTTCGTATGCGTAAGAATTGATTTTTTCACGTTTTCGAAAGTTTCTATTCTATTGGTATGTGCTCCCCCCAATGGCTCTTTGATTACACCATCAATAAGCTGGTTCATCAGCATGTCTTCAGAAGTAAGTTTTAAGGCACTTGCAGCAATTTCTTTTTGTTCCCAAGATCTCCAAAGGATAGAAGAGCAAGATTCTGGCGAGATAACCGAGTACCATGTGTTTTCTAGCATGAGTACTTTATCTCCTATGCCAATTCCTAAGGCACCACCAGAGGCACCTTCACCGATAATGATACAGATTACTGGCACTTTCAAGTTTACCATCTCAAAAAGGTTTCTTGCAATAGCTTCACCTTGGCCCCTTTCTTCAGCTTCTAATCCTGGATATGCTCCTGGAGTGTCTATTAAAGTGACGATTGGCTTGTTGAATTTCTCTGCCATTTTCATCAATCGCAGCGCTTTTCTATAACCTTCAGGGTTCGCCATACCAAAGTTGCGGAATTGACGCATTTTAGTATTTATTCCTTTTTGATGCCCAATGAGCATGAAGCTTTTTCCGTCTATAGAGCCTAAACCACCCACAATGGCTTTATCATCTTTTACATTGCGATCGCCATGTAATTCAATAAAGTCTCCATCAGTTAAATGGTTAAAGTAATCTAATGTATATGGTCTGTCTGGATGACGTGAGATTAACACACGCTGCCAAGGACTCAAGCTACCATGGATTTCTGCTTTGGTTTTTTCTAGCTTTTTCTCAAGCTCTTCAATAGATTGCGACATGTCTACATCGCTTTTCTCGCCAATTTTTCTAGTCTCTTCTATTTGCTCTAGAAGCTCTTCAATTGGTTTCTCAAATTCTAGGTACTGAGCCATATGTTTTCAAAATTGAAGTTCGAAATTACGTAACTTTTTTGAGGTAATTATTTCGGGGCGCGAACGTAGAAATACGTTGCCAATAAACCAAATATTGCATTCGGTATCCAAACCGCTAAAAATGGGCTAAAGCCTGCATTTGTAGCATATACTTTGGTAACCTGCATACTCATGATATATATGAGGCAAATTGCGACACTAACGGCCAAGTGAATGCCGATGCCGCCTCTTACTTTACGGCTCGCAAAAGAAACCCCAATGAGCGTAAGAATATAGGTGGCAAAGGGGTAAGAAGATCGTTGATGCTTTTCTAATAAAAAGAAGGGGACATTTTCAGAACCTCTTAAGACTTCTTGATCGATGAATTTATTCAGTTCTGGAGTGTCTAACATTTCGGGATATACAGCATCTGTCTTAAGGTCTTCTGGTAGAAAGGGGTAAAGGGTGTCGAACTTGAGACCTGTTCTTAAATGTTCACCATCTTCATCAAATGTTCTGACTTTGTAGCGCTGCACCTGCCACACATTTTTTACGGTATCCCACCTCAAGAAGTCGGCAGAGAGTTTGGACTGTAGATCGTTGCCATCAAATACCTCGTAAGTAAATTTGTATCCTGTATTTCTTTGCAGGTTAAAGCTTTCCATGTACAAAAACTCTCCTGGTCTAATTTGTTGCCTTACATTTTTGTCTACACTTTTTTGAAAGGTGTGTATGTAAGTATTCTCGAAATTAAGGCGGGCTTCATTGGCATAAGGAACTATGAAGTGGTTGAGCACTAAACTGGCAATAACCAAAATAGTGGCAGCAATTCCGTAAGGTCTTAAAAAGCGATTGAAACTGACTCCTGCACTCAGTATAGCTACAATTTCTGTTCTGTAGGCCATTTTGGAGGTAAAGAGAATAACGGCAATGAAAATAATTAGCGGACTAAACAAGTTACCGTAGTAGAAGCTGAAGTTGACGTAATAGAGAAGGACTTCTAGGTAGGGTGGCTGCTCATTGATGAAATTATCAATGCGCTCTGTTAAATCAAAAACGATGGCAATCATCATTATTCCTCCGATAATGAAGAAGAACGTTGAGATGAAGTTTGCTATGATATATCTATCTATTCTAGTCATTCAACTATAATCGCTGCATCAGTTTACCGACCATTTGATTTTTCCAAGAAGCAAAAGTACCTGCTTCTATGTGTTTTCTTGCTTCTTTCACCAACCAAAGGTAAAAGCCCAAGTTATGAATGCTTGCTATTTGGCCACCAAGCAATTCATCTGCTTTGAACAAATGCCTCACGTATGCTTTTGTATATGCTCCATCTACAAAGGTGGTGAAAGCTGGATCTAAAGGCGAAAAGTCGCGTTCCCATTTTTGGTTTTTTATGTTTATTACGCCTTCTGAAGTGTATAGTAGACCGTGGCGTGCATTTCTTGTTGGCATCACACAGTCAAACATATCTACGCCTAATGCAATACATTCTAAAATATTTGCGGGAGTTCCAACACCCATAAGGTACCTTGGTTTCTCTTTTGGCAAGATGCTGCACACCAAGTCTGTCATGGCGTACATATCTTCATGGGGTTCGCCAACAGAAAGGCCACCTATGGCATTTCCTTGTTGGTTTTGTTCTGCAATGAACTCGGCAGATTTTTTTCTTAAGTCTGGATAGGTAGAGCCCTGTACTATTGGAAACAGGGTTTGCTCATAATCGTATAGAGGAGTTGTTTCGTTTACTCTGTTGATGCACCTCTTTAACCAGCGATGCGTCATTTCCATTGATTGAGAAGCATAGCTGTAATCACATGGGTAAGGTGTACACTCATCAAATGCCATGATGATATCTGCACCAATTTGGCGCTGAATGTCCATCACACTTTCTGGAGTGAAAAAGTGGGTTGAACCGTCTATATGAGATTTAAAGTTGACACCTTCTTCTTTAATTTTTCTTTGGTTAGACAGGCTATATACCTGGTAGCCACCGCTGTCTGTAAGCATGGGTTTGTCCCAGCCATTGAAATGGTGTAAGCCGCCAGCCTCCTGTAACACATCGGTACCGGGTCTCAAATACAAATGGTAGGTGTTGCCAAGAATGATTTCTGCTTTAATATCTTCTTTCAATTCTCTTTGGTGAACACCCTTTACAGTTCCTACGGTACCTACAGGCATAAAAATCGGGGTTTGAATAGTTCCGTGGTCGGTTACTATTTCACCTGTTCGGGCCTTTGACTTGGCATCTGTATTTTCTACTGTAAACTTCATTTCCTTGTGCAAAACTTAAGCGGCAAAGATAGAACTCAAGGTTCCATGGTTTAAGGTTCGTTTTAAATTTGACGCACTCAATATGAATGTTTCGCTCCAAGATATTCTCTACTGGTCTTTTGTAGGTGTTATTGCCTTTCAATTGCTGTATTGGTTGGCAATGGTAGCCCGTTTTGTGTTTTCTAAGCACAAGTTTATTGGGCATCATCCTCCTAAGGTTTCTGTGATTATTGCCGCTAGAGATGAAGCAAAAAGACTTAGAAAGTTCATTCCCAAAGTAATGGCTCAAAAAGCCGTAGAATTTGAGGTCATTGTAGTTGATGATTGTTCTTATGACGATACCCTTGATGTTTTGCTTGATTTTCAAAAGGTGTATCCGAACTTCAGGTTCACTCAATTAAGAGAATCTAGTGATTTTTTAGGTGGGAAAAAGTATGCGCTAACGCTTGGGGTTAAATCTGCCAAATATGAACACTTGGTTTTTATAGATGCAGACTGTTACCCACAAACTGAGTATTGGTTGAGAGAAATGGCTTTAGCTGTAGAAGCTAGACCAATGATTTTAGGAATAGGCCTTTATGAGAGAGGAAAGGGATTCTTGAATCGTTTGATTAGAACAGAGGCGGCTGCTATTGCATTGCAGTACATGTCTTTTGCTAAGTCTGGATTGCCATACATGGGCGTTGGCAGAAACATGGCTTACCACAGCGATTTATTTTTTGATAATAAGGGCTTTGCTTCTCATTACCATCTTAAATCTGGAGATGATGATTTGTTCGTAAACGAAGTGGCCAATAGAAAAAACACCAAAGGAGTCTTTTGCCATGAGGCGATTACCCTTTCTGAACCAAAAAGAAAATGGACAGATTGGCTTAGACAAAAGCAAAGACACTTTACAACTGCCAAAAAGTACCGCTTGATTCATAAAATTCTGTTAGGAAGTCTGTCATTAAGTCAATACCTGTTGTTTGGAGTGCTAATTGCAAACCTTGTTACAGCAGTTCATTGGCAGGATGTTTTAATTCTTTTCGGAATCCGATTCCTCATACAACACCTATTATTTGGCGTTTTCTTGTGGAAAGTAGGACAAAAAGGATTGATTTTTTGGATCGCAATTGTAGAAGTTTTATTGCTGATTTTATACCCTGTTATTGTACTGCGTGGAGTGGCTGAAAAGGCAAATGCCTGGAAGCGTATTTAATTAGAATTCACCTAGCAGAAAGCAATATGAAAAACTTAAAGAACGAAGTTTTAAGTGATGAGGGACTTGTAGAATTGGCAAAGAACAATGATCAAAGAGCTTTTAACCAGCTCATGGAAAAATACAAACCCATTATTTTTAGAGAGGTAATTTCAAAAGTTGGAAATAGAGATCTAGCAGAAGATTTAAGCATTGAAGCACTTGCTAAAGCTTTTACTCAAATACACAAATACCAGCCAGATTATAAGTTTAGCACATGGTTAAAAAGGGTAACCATGAATCATGTAATTGATTACATGCGCAAGAAAAAATTGGCAACAACCAGCATAGATCAATACGCAGAAACAGACAATAACCTGCCGGCAATTCAGCTAAAACAGCACGAGCCTGAGCCAGACCAACAATTAGAGAAAAAAGAGCGCAACACCATTGTACGCGATTATGTAGAACGCTTGAAAGAAATGTACAGAAGCCTTATAGAATTGCGCTACTACGATGAATTGAGCTACGAAGAAATTGCACAATTACAAGCCATTCCTATTGGAACCGTAAAAGCACGATTGCACAGAGCAAAAGGAATGTTGCATCAAATGATGGCGCCCAACAGAGGTTTGTATTAAAAACAACCTCGACTATTATACATTTGAGCCCCGATAATTAGTCGGGGCTTTTTTTATGGAAATAATTACAAAATACTTCTCGGGCTTAACAGACCATCAAATCAATCAGTTTGCCCAACTCAAAGAACTCTATACGTTCTGGAACGATCAAATCAATGTTATTTCAAGAAAAGACATTGATGAATTGTACGAGCGCCATGTACTCCATTCATTGGCCATTGCAAAAGTTGTTTCCTTTCAAAAGGGAACCCGCGTGTTAGATGTGGGAACCGGAGGTGGTTTTCCTGGCATTCCTCTAGCCATTTTGTTTCCAGAGGTGCAGTTTCACTTGGTAGATTCTATTGGTAAAAAAATTAAGGTGGTCAACGAAGTGGCCGATGCCCTTGGGTTAAACAATCTTACTGCAGAACAACAAAGGGCAGAAAAAGTAAAAGGCCAATTTGATTTTGTTGTGAGCCGAGCAGTAACCCGCATGAAACCCTTCTTAGCTTGGGTGCGTCAAAAAGTAAAGACCAAAGGCAGGAACCAAATTGACAATGGCATTCTGGCCTTAAAAGGAGGCGACTTGGAAGAAGAGTTGGATGAGGTAAGAAGACCTTACAAGCTCTACGATTTATCAGACTATTTTGATGAGCCATTCTTTGAAACCAAAAAAGTAGCCCACTTGATAGTTCACTAGAAATGAACTAATTTCAAGCCATGAAAACCATTAACAAGTGCCTCATCATTGGTGGCTTTCTTCTGCCAAATGTTGTTTTTAGTCAATTTTTATCAGGCTTTTAGATTAAGCCTAGACTTGAGTTAAAGGGCAATGCAACTACAGCGCACAATGAATCAGATGTTAGTTTAACACCAAGAAAAGTCGGGCCACTTTCTGTTTTTAACAATAATGAGGTAGATAACCCTTATGTAAACGTTAATAATAGATCTTTCTATTTTCCTCAAGGCACTTTATTGGCAGGTATCTGTTTAGGTCTACCTATTCAAAACAATAAAGCTTTAGTGGAGTTCGAGGCAGGTTTGGACATGACGGGAAGTAGGGTGATGTATGTGCTCAATTACCACTTTCTCAGTGAGGGGATTAATAATTACTCTTCGATCTCTTCTACAGATGGCCAGTTTGAATACACCTATAGATTGGGATTAAATTATTTGATTAATCTAAATTCTAGAGGTAGAGCACCAATATATCTGCAAGCCGGTGCGGGCGTATTTTTGAAACAAGATAAAATATTGGGTGGTAATCAATATTGGGCCTAATGAAACACCTCATCCTATTTCGCCAACCCAAGATGTTGTTTTTGGTCATGCTGAAGATTTCGATTTTGAAACGGTGAGTGCCCAGATTAATTTGGGTTTTTCGGTAGATATTCTATCTGAGCAAGAGAAATACCTGTTCACTTTAGGTGCAACCGGTTATTTTGGATTCAATCCATTGTTTGAGAGAAAGGGCTACACTATTGATGTCATTGACAATAGCAATAACGAGATTACCAGATACAATTGGTCATCTACCAGCAGAGGAGGCGGAATAATCTTCCAACTCTCTAGGCGTTTTGGTTTTACAAAGAATCAAGAGTAACTTAATTCAATTGGAGGCTAGAAAGGCGTTTGTAAATACCGTCTTCGGCCTCCATTAACTCTTGGTGGGTTCCCACTTCTTTTATCTCTCCTTGTTCTAGTACTACAATCTTATCTGCATTTCTAATGGTAGAAAGTCTATGGGCGATGACAATGCTTGTTCTGCCTTTCATCAGTTTATCCAAAGCATCTTGCACCAGCTTTTCACTTTCGCTATCTAAAGAAGAGGTGGCTTCATCTAAGATGAGAATTTTGGGGTCTTTCAATACGGCTCTTGCAATGGCAATTCTTTGGCGTTGCCCGCCAGAGAGCTGAATGCCTCTTTCGCCCACTACAGTTTGTAAACCATCAGGGAATCCTTGAATAAAGTCGTATGCATTGGCTTTTTTAGCGGCATCAATAATTTCTTCCATACCTGCCGATGGGTTCCCGTAAGCAATGTTTTCTTTAATGGTTCCCCCAAAAAGAATTACTTCTTGCGGTACAATGGCCATTTCATTGCGGAGCTTGCTCAAATCGTACTCTCCAACGGGCAATCCATCTATTTGAATGCTTCCATTTGCAGGGTTATAGAAACGCATTAACAATTGCACTGTGGTACTTTTCCCAGAACCCGAAGAGCCTACTAAAGCTACGTTCTCGCCTTCTTTCGCATTCCAACTAATGCCTTTCAATACTTTGGTGTCTGGTCTACTGGGGTAAGAGAATTCGATGTTTTTAAACTCAACCGCTCCTTTAAATGCGGCATCTCTAGATAAGTTTTGGGTCACGTTTACTTTCTCTTCAGCTTCGTCCATAATGCTCATCAAATCTTCTGTGGCACCAACCGCTTTTTGAATGCGCGCATACAAGTCGGCCATACCACCAATGCTGGCTCCCACAAAGATGGTATAGAGTAAGAAAGACATCAATTCTCCTGGTTGAAGCTCGTTGTTTTGCAGCAGGTTAGCCGCTTGCCATATTACCAAAACAATGGCGCCAAATAGGGCAAATACAATAAAGCTTGATAGTAAACCGCGTGCAATGGCATTTTTCATTGCCAGTTTTCTGATGTCTTCTGTGGCCACTTGGTACCTTGATATTTCGAAAAATTCATTCGCAAAAGCTTTCACACTTTGAATGCCGGTAAAGGTTTCTTCAACAATAATGTTGCTATCAGATACTTTGTCTTGCGTGGCTTTAGAGAGTTTCTTTACCCGTTTTCCCATAATAATGGCTACAATAATCACTACAGGAAGTGATGCCAACATGGTTAGGGTCAATTTCCAAGAGTAGATGCTCAAGGCGGTAATGCTCACCGCGATAATGATGATTTGTCTGATGAATTCTGCCAGGGCAATAGTTACGGCTTCTTGTATTTGTGCAATATCAGCAGAGATTCTACTGTTCAAGTCGCCCACGCGCTTTTGATCAAAGAAAGACATAGGGAGCGAGATGATGTGGGCGTAGGTGTCTTGTCTCAATTTCTTCAGCACTTTTTCGGTCACATCATTAAAGAGATATACTCTAAAGAAGCCCAATACAGCTTGCAGTCCAAAAATGACCATCAGGGCCAAGGCAATGTCGTTGATGTTGGTGAGGTTAAATGCAGACTCAGAATCGTTTCCTAAGCCTGTGTCTACCAAGCTACCAGAAAGTGCAGGGAAGAGCATGCTAAGCACACTGGTGAACACGAGAATGAATAAACCCAGTCCGAATTTGAATTTATACGGAGCGAGATATGCGAGAAGTTTACCGGCTTGTTTCCAAGAGTTCTTGGTTAGCTTTGGCTTGTCTGTAGCGTTGTTTGTTTTTTTCGACCTCACGTGAGAAATTTTGCACAAAAGTATACCTTGCAGCTACTTTTTCGTCATAGAAGAGTAACGACATTTAAAAGATAAAGGTTGCAAAGCGGAAACTTGCTTTCTTTTTGTGGGTAAATTCTTTGCTCATCAGATTCAAGTTGTATATTTGCGCTCCAATTTCACGAACGGATTTACAATAAGATATAATGAAACGGACATTTCAACCAAGCGTAAGAAAACGCAAGAATAAGCACGGCTTTCGTGAGCGCATGAGCAGCAAAAACGGTCGTGGAGTGTTAGCTCGCAGAAGAGCTAAAGGAAGAAAAAAATTAAGTGTATCGAGCGAAGGTCGTCACAAACGCTAATTCAAAGATAATTTTGATAATACCCTGATAGTTTCACTATCAGGGTATTTTTTTGCCCACTCATAGCTTATTAAGAAATTGTTCAAAAGGTGTTAGGTTGTTGCTTTTTAGCACCAAAAAATTCCATAATTAAAAGCGTAGTTTTGCGCAAATTCGACTTAAAAATAGCATCGGTATGCCAAAAGATCATTCAATTAAATCGATACTAATCATAGGCAGTGGACCTATTGTCATTGGTCAAGCATGTGAATTTGATTACTCAGGTTCTCAAGCAGCTAGATCCCTTAAAGAAGAGGGTATTGAGGTAACACTTATCAATAGCAACCCTGCTACGATTATGACGGATCCCGTTACGGCTGATCACGTTTACCTTTTGCCTTTGAATGTCGATTCGATTCGTAAAATATTGACAGAGCGCGAGATAGATGCCGTACTGCCAACCATGGGTGGGCAAACAGCATTGAATCTGTGTATAGAATGTGATGACTCTGGCTTGTGGGAAGAGTTTGGTGTAAAAATGATCGGAGTAGACATCGCAGCTATCGAAATCACCGAAAATAGAGAAGCTTTCCGCGCTTTGATGGATGAGATTGGTGTTGGTTCAGCGCCTTCAGATACTGCAAAGAGTTTTCTACAAGGAAAAGAAATTGCACAGCGCCTTGGGTTCCCCTTGGTAATTCGCCCTTCATACACGTTGGGTGGTTCAGGAGCCTCATTTGTTCATACTCCCGAAGAATTTGATAAGCTTTTGGATCGCGGTCTTCATGCATCTCCTATTCATGAGGTAATGATTGATAAAG
>CBFHSD010000050.1:0-14546 GCA_965658375.1 Salibacteraceae bacterium | reverse complement strand
ACCGCAAGTGCAACGGGCGGAACGAGTCCTTACACCTATTCATGGAATACAGGTGGAACAGCAGCTCTTGAGACGGGACTATCCGCAGGAACGTATAGCGTAACCATTACAGATGCCAACGGTTGTACAGACAGCACATCGCTTGTTCTTTCTGAACCCGCAATACTTGTGGCAAATGCCTCTACTATCAGTGGAGAGAGTTGTGTTGGGTCTGCTGACGGGTCTGCAACTGCTTCCCAAGCAGGGGGTACAGTACCATTCAGTTACACTTGGAGCAATGGTTCAAATGCTTCTTCTATTTCGGGGTTAAGTGCAGGTTCATATTCAGTAACTGTTACAGATGCGAGTGGGTGTACCGATAGCGCATCGGTTTCCATAGTTGTAACCGATATGGTTAGTCCAACGGTCTTGACACAGAACATCACGGTTTACTTAGATGCAAACGGACAGGCCTCCATTACTGCACAAGATGTAGACAATGGAAGCAGTGATAACTGTTCAATAGCGGGCATGAGCTTAGATATTACGAACTTCACCTGTTCAGATACGGGAAGTAATACGGTAACATTAACCGTGCTTGATATAAGCGGCAACAGTTCAAGTACAGGTGCAACGGTAACGGTATTGGATACGGTTAGTCCAACGGTGTTGACACAGAACATCACGGTTTACTTAGATGCAAACGGACAGGCCTCCATTACTGCACAAGATGTAGACAATGGAAGCAGTGATAACTGTAGCATTGATACGTTAACCTTGGATATCTCAAACTTTAGTTGTGCTGATACAGGTTCGAATACAGTTACGTTAACAGGTTTAGATGTGAACGGCAACAGTTCAAGTACAGGTGCAACGGTAACGGTATTGGATACGGTTTCGCCTTCAGTATATACACAAAATGTAACGGTGTACTTAGATTCGAATGGATCGGCAAGTGTTACATCTGCTCAAGTAGACAGTTCTTCCGTAGACAATTGTGCGATCACATCTCTTTCATTGAGTGATTCAACGTTTGATTGTTCAAACTTGGGCTCTGCTATACCAGGTACATTAACCGCGGTAATGACGGTAGACAATCAATACACGGCTTATATTTCTACGAGTAATAGCGTTGCTGGAACTAACATTGGCTCAAACACTAACTGGACTTCATTAAGCACCCATACTACAAACCTTGATCAAGCTACCACATACTATCTGCATGTATTTGCACAAGATGTAGGTGGTATCGAAATGTTTATCGGAAACTTTACAGTTACGGGCTCTTACGAATTTGCAAACGGCAGTCAGTCATTAGTAACCGATGGCGCCTACTGGAATGTAAGTAGCTCCGGATTTGGAGTATCAGAAGTTGCGGCATTTAATTATGCTGCAAATGGAGCAAGTCCTTGGGGTAACTTCTCAGCTCTGCCCTCTTCTGCTCAATACATTTGGGGCTTACCTCATAACACTTCTGGTAACGACAATTTTTATTTCAGTACTCCAATTTACTTCAATGGAACTCAAAACTATGTGACCCTTTATGGTGAAGACGCTTCTGGAAACATAGATTCTGCTATTGCTTTAGTTACAGTAATAGACACTATTGCTCCAGTGGTACAAACGCAAAATGTAAACGCTTACTTAGATGCAAGCGGTAATGTAACTATTAGTGCAAATGCCTTAGACAATGGCTCCGCTGATAACTGCAGTATCGCCACAATGACATTGAGCGATAGTACATTTACTTGTGGCAATATTGATTCTAATTCTGTTTACTTAATCGTAACGGATAGTAGTGGCAATGTTGATTCAGCACTAGCCATCGTTACCGTATTAGATACCGTAGCACCAGTTCTGCTTACACAAAACATAACGGTTAACCTAGATTCATTCGGTTCGGCTACCATAACTGCCGCCCAAATCAACAACAACTCTACCGACAATTGTGGAATTGATACCATTTGGTTAGATACCTACACATTTAATTGTACAAACCTTGGTGGCGGTAACACCGTTACACTTTATGTACAAGATAACGAAGGCAACCTTGATTCCGCTAACGCAACAGTAACCGTTCAAGATGTGATTGCACCTGTTGTAAATACACAAAACCTCACAGTTTATTTAGATGCAAACGGTCAGGCCTCTATTACAGCACAAGATGTAGACAATGGCAGCAGTGATAACTGTAGCATTGATACGTTAACCTTGGATGTCTCAACCTTTAGTTGTGCCGACACAGGTTCGAATACAGTTACACTTACAGGTTTAGATGTGAATGGAAACAGTTCAAGTTCAAGTGCAACGGTTACGGTATTGGATACCATATCACCTATGGTCTTGACACAGAACCTCACAGTTTATTTAGATGGAAACGGTCAGGCCTCCATTACTGCACAAGATGTAGACAATGGCAGCAGTGATAACTGTAGCATTGATACGTTAACGTTGGATGTCTCAACCTTTAGTTGTGCCGATGCAGGTTCGAATACAGTTACACTTACAGGTTTAGATGTGAATGGAAACAGTTCAAGTTCAAGTGCAACGGTTACGGTATTGGATACCATATCACCTCTGGTCTTGACACAGAACCTCACAGTTTATTTAGATGGAAACGGACAGGCCTCCATTACTGCACAAGATGTAGACAATGGCAGCAGTGATAACTGTAGCATTGATACATTAACGTTGGATGTCTCAACCTTTAGTTGTGCCGACACAGGTTCGAATACAGTTACACTTACAGGTTTAGATGTGAGCGGCAACAGTTCAAGTTCAAGTGCAACGGTAACGGTATTGGATACCATATCACCTCTGGTCTTGACACAGAACCTCACAGTTTATTTAGATGCAAACGGTCAGGCCTCTATTACAGCACAAGATGTAGACAATGGCAGTAGTGATAACTGTAGCATTGATACATTAACCTTGGATGTCTCAACCTTTAGTTGTGCCGATACAGGTTCGAATACAGTTTTACTAAGTGCGATTGATGGCAGCGGAAACTCGAGCAGTGAATCGGCAATCGTCACAGTCGTGGACACGATCAGTCCGATTGTCATCTCGGCTACTTCAACAACTGTTTATTTAGATTCAGCAGGACTTGTAGTATTGAATGCTGCGGCTTTCATAGATCAGGTTACAGACAATTGCTCTAATACCTTTAATTACTCAATACAGGGCGATACTCTCTTAGGTTGTTCAGCCCTTGGTGATGGAACGGTTGCAGTTGTAGTTTCGGATGCTTTTGGAAATTCAACAAAAGTGTATGCACCAATAAGAGTATTGGATACAATTTCTCCAACCATAGTTTGTCCGTCAGACTTTGGAACCTGCGACAGCTTAGCTTCTTTTGATTTACCTACGGTATTCGATAACTGCGGTGTTGATAGTGTTTGGCTGGTTTCAGGTACTCCGAATGGAGAGCGGTTAAGCATGGGAATAAACAACCAAGTTTTCCATGTAACGGACGCTTCCGGAAATGAAACAACTTGTTCGTTTACGATTGAACGTTATTCGATACCACAGTTGAAGGTAACGCCAAATGACACCAATATTTATTACGGTGAAGAGATTGAGTTGTCCGTAACCTCTGATTTGGTTATATCTCAGTATATCTGGACAGGTTCAGGGTTGCTTAGCACCGATGAGGCCACGGTAATGGCTATTCTGGAATCCTCAGGGTCAATTGAGTTAGAGGCGACTTCAGAAGATGGATGCGTAGCAAGAAGCGCTGTCTATGTAGAGGTTTTAGAACAGATCAATCCTATTAGTGCATTCTCACCTGACGGTGACGGCATAAACGATACATGGACCATACAGGGTATAGAAAGTTATCCGAATGCCAAGGTGCTTATTGTGAATAGATGGGGAGAACAAGTATATGCGAGTCCTGAAGGTTATATTTCTAATCCTTGGGATGGGAAGTTTGAAGGGGAGGTGCTACCAAGTGCTAGTTACTTCTATTTGATTGACTTCCAAGAACCGGGTACTCAAAAGATAACAGGATACGTAACAATTATTAAGTAAGGATGAAAAGCATCATATTCTACAGTGTAGTATTTGTGTTACTTGCATCAAGCAGTGTAGCGCAACAAGACATCTTTTTCTCGAATTATTCGTCTAACTACACCTTTATCAACGGCAGTTCAGTTGGTATTCAAGAAAGAACAAATGTTGGATTGCTATACAGGCATCAGTGGACAGGTAATAATGCTCCGCGAACAACACTTTTGAACTATAGTGGTTTTATTGGAGATCCGGTACTATCCGGTTCGCGCTATAAATCATCTGTAGGGGCCATTCGTATGCCGGGTTCGTACAAACCTAGAAGTAGTAGGTATAGAAGAAACAGGCAAACGGTTAAACATGGCCTTCATTTGAACGTAATGAGTGACGAAGCGGGTGCCTTCAATAGGTTAGACTTACGAACAGGTTACAGTGCGCACTTGCAGTTAGCGGATAATCTTTTCGCAGGTATTGGTCCTACGATAGGATTGTCGCGTCATCAATTGGATTTAGTCAACGAAGATTTTGAACTACAAAATGATCCAAGATACACGGATATCATCTCTGGTGGAAACGAGGCGACATATTTGGATATTCATTTTGGGGGAACGGTTTACAATGAGTTCTTTTATTTAGGACTTTCCGTGAACGACATAGGTAGGATAGTGCTTTCTAATGCGGCCTTGTATGAAAGCCAGGCTCACTTTTACGTTATTGGTGGTGGTGTGATTCCAATTTCTCAAGGGTGGGATGTTACAGCAAATACCATGTTCGTAAGTACTCAAAATGCACCATGGGGCCTAGATTTGAATGCAAACTTGCTTTACAACAAAAGGCATAGCATTGGGTTCGGATATCGGAAGAATACATGCTCTTATTTTCGCTTGGGCATGGGTATTTTGGAGAATCTGGTGCTCAGTTACGCATTCGAAATTCCAACTTCTGATTACATGCGCGTGGCCGGAGCTTCACATGAATTATCCCTTGTCTTAAACTTATAGAAATGAGAATATCTTACATTCTTTTAGTAATTGCCTTGGCTTTAGGTTCAAAGCAAACCAGTGCACAAAATTTGGTTGGCACCAAAAATATTGAGCAGTTAGCAATCCGGTTGCAGTCGAATGCCGTTCAACCCCTATTTGACGTCAATAATAATCGTTTATACTTCGTATGTGGCGATAATACTCAAGGGGATTCTTCGAATACTGATCAAAATATATATTACGTTGATCGAACACAAAACGGGTGGAGTTCCATTCAGAATGAGGGTTTGGAAGAGATTAATGATGATTACAATAACGGTGTGGTTGGAATTTCTTCTTCGGGTGACACATTGTACTTGATAGGGAACTACAAGGGCAAAGGTGAAAAGCGCAAGGGCTTGAGCATGGCTGTGCGTTCAAAAGAAGGCCGTTTCAGATTAATCGATGAAACCATTAAGATTCGAAAATTTAATCCTTTGGGATCATTTTATGGTTATTACATGCATCCCAAGGGAGAGCACTTATTCATTAGTATGTCTACTCGCGGAGATCATGGAATAGATAACTTGTACTATGCTGAAAAAGTGGATGACTTTAGCTATGGAGAGCCTAAAAAAATTGATGCGTTGAATACGGATGAATTAGAGTTTGCCCCTTACATTACAGAAGATTTAGAGACCATTTATTTTACACGTTCAGATTCAACGGGGAATTTCTCAATTTACAGTAGCAATCGTTCATCGGGTGATTCTTTTTTGAATTGGTCTACCCCAACAATCGTGAATGAAATAAATACTCAGAACTTCGAAGGCTTCTTTTCTATCTATAATGATGAGTTTTTCTTTGTCTCAGACCGAGATACTACATTCACAACGATTTATACAAACCCATATCAAGGATTGCCCGAATTGGATCAATTGCTTGCCGCAGATGAGTCAGGCATAGATTCTTCTAAGGTTGCCGGTATTGAAGAAAATATTGAAAGTAATGATACAACAGAAGTACCTCAACTTGCAGATTTAAATGCCTCAGAAACCGAATCAAATGCAGTTTCCAATGCCAATGATGAGAATGGATCTAATAGTGGTGTAAATCAATCGGTAAATCCTTCTTCCAAGGCTGCAGCTGCTGTAATTGCGGGTGTTGCTCTTGCCGCAGATGAGTCAGGCATAGATTCTTCTAAGGTTGCCGGTATTGAAGAAAATATTGAAAGTAATGATACAACAGAAGTACCTCAACTTGCAGATTTAAATGCCTCAGAAACTGAATCAAATGCAGTTTCCAATGCCAATGATGAGAATGGATCTAATAGTGGTGTAAATCAATCGGTAAATCCTTCTTCCAAGTCTGCAGCTGCTGTAGTTGCAGGTGTTTCTCTTGCTGCTGGAGGAAAAGATGAGATCGGGGAGGAACGCAATAGTGTTGAAGCCGTTGTTCATAATGCCGACCAGAAGGAAGGATCAGGACCGAAACCTGTAACTCGTACATATATCATTGATCATTTTGAATTTAACGTAGTCTATGCTCCCGAAAACGAGTTGCTAAGGGTGTTGGATTCACTTGAACAATTTAGTGAGTTATCATCTATATCTATAGTTGGACATGCAGATATGATCGGCTCTAGTGGAATAAACATTAAAATAGGGAATCAAAGGGCAAAGACTACCCGATGGTGGCTAACAAGATTTGGCCATTTCGATCTTAGACTCTTTACTGTTCGCTCATTAGGAGAATCCGAGCCTGTGAAAACAGGTGAATCAACTGCTGACAGAGCTTTCAATCGCAGAGTTGAGATAACGGTAACAGGGTATTTGAAATAATCCTCAGTAAAAACAAACCTCATGAAGGCGTGGAGTATAGTTGCTTCACGCCTTTTATTTTTACGCCATCTTTACCAGTGAGGATAGGGCTGTCTAGGCACTTTCATCCAAAACAGAATCATTGACGGAAAAGAATCTGTAAGCTTCTTAAAAGCAGTGAAAGAAATGCTGGAGAACCCATCGAAATTGATTTTTGGTGGCAAAGATCCTTTTGAAGTAGTGTTGAAGCTCTAAGCCGTTCAGCTTAAAATAAGAGAAGCCCCAATGGAAACATTGGGGCTTTTTTATTGGGTGGAGCTTGTATGGTTTGGCTAAACTGCGTTTTAATGCAGTTTAAGTGTTGTTGGTATCAGTTTTTATAGTTTTCAAAACATTTATTCCTTGATCAAATAATTCTTGAATTTTATCCATGGTCATCTCTTCTCCAATATGAACAGCTCGTTCTTTTTGCAGAGGATGGCAGTTAACATGCCATGCAAAGATCGCATTGCTCGCTAGCCAATTCGTTGTCCAAAGTTCTCCACCATACCTTGAAATAGCTACAAAATCATTCGAAAACTGCAATTCAGCATCAAATTCTAACCCTCGATTGGTTAGTTTTTCTATTTCAAATTCATCCATATTCATGGTTGCTAGACTTATAAGTTCATCATCTTCTTGATTAACTTTACTATTTATCATATTCCAGTCAATTCGAAATTGATCGCAGCCGCCTGCATACTTTCGGTCTAACTGTTTTTTATCAAAGATGAGGTTGGCTAAATCTAAATATATTGGCATACTTTCATTTGTTTATACTAATGTTTTGGCTAAACTGCGTTTTAATGCAGTTTAGGTTTTCTGGCAACCGTAGTTTTTTGTTTATTCTAAATACTATTTGATTATCAAAAAGATCTGCCATCAATTTTATCTCTGTTCGATTTTCGTTTGAAAAACATCCAATTATCTCGGTCATAGTTGGAACCCCCCAAAGCGTTTCATATGGATGCTTTGAATTAGTTAATCCAATTATCACGGGCTCTTTGATTTCAGTATAAAAGTGATGTGTTGTCTCAGGAGAGTGATACGGAAAAATGAAAAGTTCATCTTTTTCAATAACAAAACACTTATTCATTCGGAGAGAAGGTTGTGTTTCTCCGTACTTTTTAACCGCTTCCCGAATCGAAACTTTCTCTTCTATTACCTCAATTTGGATCTCCTCTTTTAATTCTTTCTCAGTAAGACTTAAATGATTGAGGAGTCTTGTCCATTTTCGATAATTGACAAAGTTCATAAACAGCGTTAAGGGAAACATAAAGAAATTCCAAAGCACTTTATGGAGTCCCTTTTGGGAGACTCTATCCTTGAATTCATTTCTTATAAATCCTTTGTAGTTCATTCTGTGGTTGCCAACGGTTAGTATATGCAAAGTAGGCGATTGCGTACTTCAAACTTATCAAACTGTTACAATTTTGAAACGGGCTATAACCCTTGAATTTACTACTATCTCGCCTATTTTGTATATACATTGTTATGCACTTTTATTTTGTTTTTATTAATCTTATGGACTGATTTCCAATATGCAATATGTAAACATTAGGGGCTAATGAAGATAAATTGATTGTATTAATATGAGAATTCAATTTACCACTGCTTACTAATTCACCAATAAGAGTGTATATCTCAAAATCAGTGTCTTGTGCTGATTTTATTTCTATCGTAAGTTCTTGATTAAAAGGGTTTGGAAATACCTTATAGTTTTCAGCCTGACCATTATTTTCGTTGATGGATGTATTTGTACAGCCAATTAGTCCATTGATGTCATAACGTGAAACAAATTGCCAAATCTCTTCATTCGCATCAATTGTCATATTCCCAAAACTTCCAGGCCAATCATGTCCTCCTCCTATCACCTTTAATTCCTCCACGTAGGCACATCCTGATGCAGTAGACCAAGTATATCGTTCTACACTTTGGCTTACAGTACTCATGGTTGCAGTTGCATTGCAATTGTTATGGGTTGCCCAATAACTATGTGTTACTGCAGCAGATAGGTAATAACCAGGATAACCACCGTATGGAGAAATAAAGTCATCCGTGCCAAGTATTGTGAGAACTCCGGTGGGATGAACCGGAGAGCAAAAACTATTTGGATTGGCTTGCATCGTTCTGGCTACTGGGGCTATGGCTGCAATTCTGTTACTGAGTTTACAGCCAAGCTCAAAGGACATATCCCCTCCTAAGGAATAACCACAAGCATATATTCTGTTCTGGTCTATTTGATAATTACTGGCAATCGTGTCTATCAATGCACTAATAAAGGGCACGTCATCAAAAGTTCCTGGCGTTTTAGGGAGCCAGTTCAGAGAATTTCCGTCACTTGGGTCAGGGCGTGCTTGGGGATAGACAAGAATGAAATTGGCAGTATCGGCAATAGGTCTCATATCGGCTGTTGACTGCCAATTGGTAATAACATCATCACCCCCATGAAAATTGAATAGCAAAGGAAAATTTGTAGTTCCATTATAACTTGCTGGAATATAAATACTATATTCTCTTGTTAAGCCGTCATGCTGTATAGTTTGGCTAATGTATCCCTGAGCTTGGCTTACAGTTAGAAAAGCAAAAAATACTAAGAGTGAAAGAAATCTTTTTGTTGTCATAATTATCTTTTTTATGGTTTTACACTAATCTATACCGATTGAAAATTGCGTTACCCTACTTTTAATTGTGCATAACGGCATTATAAACGCTCCTCGCGTTTAGGCTTCCAATCGTTGATGTGAATATGTACACAGTAAAACAAGAGGTAGAAACACCCCCAATGGTAGAGCATGATGTGTTGGAGAGATAGCCTTGTTGCGGGTGCAAAAGAGATATGTGGCAGTTGCGGGTTTTTCATAGAAACCCAAAGCTACTACAAATGAGGCAAATAGAAAACGGCTGGGTGCCTGCTATTTTTAAACAGTGGTGTGCAGATGTGGTGTTTGTGTGCAATAAGAACTGCAGCTCCAAAATGCCCACCCAGTAGCAGTGAATCTTTGGTGGCAAAGCCCAATTGATGTATCGCTCAAGTGCTAAGTTGGAATGAAACGCTAAGCAAAAAGCCATCTGTCATGCAACAGATGGCTTTTTTTATTCTTCTAACAGTTGAATCTTATTTCGCATGAGCTTCACCAAGCCCTTTTTCTCCATTTGCTTCAGCAGCCGAGAAATCACTTCTCTAGATGAGTTGAGTTCGTATGCAATGGATTGATGCGTTCCCTCAATAAGAGTAGAGCCCGTTGCTGAGGCCACCTTTTGCAAGTATTCCAAAAGGCGCTCATCCATTTTATGAAAGGCAATGCTGTCTATGGTTTGCAGCAATTCATTCAGGCGTTTGCCATAGGTGCTCAACACAAATTGGTACCAAGTGCGGTAATTCAGCATGTATCGGTCCATCTTTTCCAATGGAATCATCAACACTTCGGTGTCTTCGCTGGCCACTGCTCTAATCTCACTTACCTTGCTGTTGATCGAGCATACCAAAGAAATGGCACAGGCATCTCCTGGGTAGAGGTAGTAAAGGAAGAGTTCGTTGCCATCATCATCTTCTCTGTAGATTTTGATGTTGCCCTCTAAAACAATGGGAATGGACTTGATGTATTGCCCAATATCAATAATTTCAGTGTCCTTTTTAAAGGTTTTTATAAAGCCATCTGTGGAGATTTCGTCCTTCAAATCTTTCTCTAATGAGAATTTGAAAACCGAGCTCAACTTTTCTAGTTTTTGTTCTTTCGTGTCGTTCATCTGCTTCTTTCCAGCAATCTATTTCATCAAATTTAGGACAGGCAGCTACAATGATAAATCACTCGCGTAAAATGGCTACTTTTGCCGTCCCAAAAAAATCCCAAAAGGATTAGTAGATAGAAAGATAAGGCGATTATGAAAGTTACACATGAATTAACAGATGACCTTAACGGTGTAATCAGCATCAATTTAGAAACAGCAGATTACCAACCGCAAATAGAAAAGACATTAAAAGATTACCGCAAAAAGGCCAATATGCCAGGTTTTAGACCAGGAATGGTGCCAATGGGGATGATCAAAAAAATGTACGGAAACTCTGTTCTTGGAGAAGAATTGAACAAGATTTTATCTGAGCAATTGAACACCTACATCACCTCAAACGATTTGCAAGTTTTGGGTAACCCTTTACCAAAAGAAGATGATAAGATTGACTTAGACATCAACAAATTGGAAGCAGTTACTTTCAACTATAACATTGGTATTGCTCCAGCGTTTGAAGTAAAAATCTCTGATAAAGATAAATTCACCTACAACAAGGTTGCGATAGACCAAGACTTGATTGAAAAGTACAGCTCAGACATTCGCAGACGCTACGGTAAAGTAGAAGAAGTTGAGGCATCAGGTGAAAACGATATGCTTTCTGGAAAGTTCCAACAGTTAGATGCTGAAGGTGCTATTTTAGAAAATGGTATTGAGCACACGTCTACCATTACTTTAGAGTTTTTGGAAGATGAAGCAGCCAAGAAAGAGCTTACAGGTAAAAAAGTAGGCGATGTTGTGGTTGTTGATCCTTTTAAAGTAAGCAAAGGGCACGAAGACTTGGGCAAAATGTTGAACATTAGCCACGAGCAAGTACATGCTATTGAAGGTCAAAAATTCCAATTCTCGGTTGAGCATGTATACCATATGACTCCAGCAGAATTGACACAAGAATTGTATGATACTGTTTACGGGAAAGACGAGGTAAAAACAGAAGAAGAATACAACGCACGTATCTCTGCAGAATTGACAGATATGTTTGTAAAAGATTCAGATTTCTTATTGATGCGCAACGTACAAGATGAGCTGATTGAGAAATTGAAATTGCCCCTTCCAGATGAGTTCTTGAAAAGATGGTTGATGAATGCCAACGAAAAGCCATTGACTCCAGAGCAACTTGAAGCAGAATACCCGAACTACGCCAAAGGATTGATGTGGCAATTGATCGAAAACAAGCTCATTAGTGGCAACGATTTGAACGTAGGCGAACAAGAAGTAATAGAATACGTTAAAGACAACCTAAAGGCACAATTTGCGCGTTATGGAATGCCAGATCCTGAAGCTGAAGTTTTAGATCAAGCTGTAGCACGCACCTTGCAAAACCAAGAAGAGGTTCGCAACGTATACCAAGAATTGTATAACCGTAAATTGTTAGCGCTTTACAAAGACACTTTTAAGCTGAAAGAAAAGGAAGTTAGCTTTGACGAATTCGTTAAATTAGCAACCGGTAAGCCAGCGAAAAAGGGCATTTTAAGCAATATTGGCAATTTATTTAAAGGTTAATGAACGATTACAGAGAGTTTCAAAAGTTTGCTACGAAAGACCGTGGCTTGAGTTCAATGCATGTTGACTCATACATTCAAAGCAGTTTAACTCCTTACATCTTAGAGGAACGCCAACTCAACGTACAGCAGTTGGATGTGTTTTCAAGATTAATGGCAGATCGCATTATTTTTATGGGAACTGGCGTGGATGATTATGTAGCCAACATCATTCAAGCACAGCTGCTGTTTTTACAGTCGCAAGATCCAGAAAGAGATATTTACATGTACATCAATTCTCCTGGAGGATCTGTATATGCTGGTCTCGGAATTTACGATACCATGCAGTACATCCAGCCAGATGTGGCTACCATTTGTACAGGAATGGCTGCTTCCATGGGCGCTGTTTTACTCACCGCGGGAGCCGCAGGCAAAAGGTCTGCATTAAAGCATGCGCGTGTGATGATTCACCAACCAATGGGTGGAGCACAAGGCCAAGCATCTGATATTGAAATTACCGCAAGAGAAATTCAAAAGTTAAAGAAAGAACTGTATACCATCATTGCAGATCACTCCGGACAAACCTTTGATAAGGTTTGGGCAGACAGTGACCGCGATTACTGGATGACTTCTAGCGAAGCTGCCGAGTATGGAATGATTGATGAAGTTCTTGAAAGAAAGAAGTAATAGGCCCTTTTAGAGCCTTATGAGCACCCTTTTGGGGTGCTCTTTTTTGTTGATGTTATGAGCGATAAAGAAGAAATTACATGTTCGTTTTGCGGACGTTCCAAAAGTGAGGTCAATATCATTATCGGTGGTTTAACAGGCCATATCTGCGATAATTGTGTAGACCAAGCCAACACCATTTTAGAAGACGAGCATGGTGAACCCACTGCCGATACTCCTGATTTGGATGCTTTGAACCTCATGGCACCAAGTGCAATGAAGTCTCACCTCGATGAGTATGTTATTGGTCAAGATGATGCCAAAAAGGTATTGAGCGTAGCGGTATATAACCATTACAAACGTGTTCTTCAACCCGATTCATCTGATGATGTTGAAGTAGAAAAGTCAAACATTGTAATGGTAGGTAGAACCGGTACAGGAAAAACATTGTTGGCGAAAACCATTGCCAAAGTACTCAACGTACCATTTGCCATTGCCGATGCTACTGTATTGACAGAAGCGGGTTATGTAGGAGAAGACGTAGAATCTATTCTATCGCGTTTGTTGCAAGCCGCAGATTTTGATGCAGATGCTGCACAAAGGGGCATCATCTTTATTGATGAGGTTGATAAGATTGCCCGCAAAGGAGACAATCCATCCATTACAAGAGATGTTTCTGGAGAAGGAGTTCAACAAGCCATGCTCAAATTGCTTGAGGGTTCTGTAGTGGGCGTTCCACCGCAAGGCGGAAGAAAACACCCGGAACAAAAACTCATTCAAATAGACACCAAAAACATCCTCTTCGTTTGTGGAGGTGCTTTTGACGGAATAGAAAAACACATTTCTAAGCGTTTGAACACGCAGTCTATCGGTTACGGTTCTATTGAGAAAAGCAGCCTGTTAGACAAAGAGAACATGTTGCAATATGTTACTCCTCAAGATTTAAAGCAATACGGTTTAATTCCAGAATTGATTGGGAGATTACCGGTATTGACTTATCTAGATCCTTTGGATAAAGGAGCTTTGAGAAGAATATTGGTAGACCCTAAAAACAGCTTGGTAAAACAGTACCACAAGTTGTTTGATATGGAGGGCGTGGAGCTGATCATGAAAGAAGATGCCTTAGACTACATTGTAGACAAAGCGGTTGAGTTCAAATTGGGAGCAAGAGGCTTGCGTTCCATTTGCGAAGCCATTATGTTAGATGCCATGTACGAAATACCTTCTATTCCGGCAGCAGAAAGACCCAAGCAATTGGAGATTGATGCTGCTTATGCAGGGAAACATTTTGAAAAATCAAACATCAATAGGCTGCACGTAGCTTAATGAAAACCACATAAAAAAAGAAAGCCCTTGCTTATTGGAGCAAGGGCTTTTTGCTTTTTATTGGCAGTGAATTTTTACTTATTCAACAACTTCAGCACTCCCCACGGAGTAAGGAATTTCTTGGTAGCTCAAGTTGATCTCAACCACAACTTCATTGTTGCAAGCAGTGCCCACAGGCAAGCGTACTGTTCGAGTAGCAATGTTAGGAACATCCAATTCTGTTACCGCTCCGTAATCAAAAGCGCAGTTGTAGTCAAATTGAACGTCTACTGAGTTGGTAGCAGAGAACAAGGTTCCTACCGCAGCCATTCCATCACACTCAATGATATTGGTGAAGAATTTATCGTTCGTTATACCTGCGCTCACCGTATCTATTACAGCGCGTTCTATGCTTCTATAGCGAATGTTGGTTCCCGTGTTTCCAGCTTTTCCATCATAGATTCTACCATCTTCAATGCGTCTGGTATAGAAGA
>CBFHSD010000049.1:0-15985 GCA_965658375.1 Salibacteraceae bacterium | reverse complement strand
TATTATTCATTTAATAGAGCAATGCATCTATCTACTTCCCGCACTAACAAGCCCACTGTTTGTTTCATTTCGGCATTATTTTGTTTGCCTTCATTCGACATTTGACCCGCTATTTGAGCAGATTCAAACTTGTGATTCAGTGTTTCAAGTTCCTTTTCAGAATCTTGAAGCTTGCTAAAAAGCTTTCTATTTTCAGCTTTTACTTGTTGCAACTCCCGTTGCATTTTATCGTTCACTTGCACCAAGTCATGGACATGATCTTTCAGTTGCTTTAAAGAATCTATCAGAACACTCATTGGTGATAAACAATAAAAGTTGACTAACAAAAGTAGCAAAACAAAAAACTATTCACCCATTCCTGTTCACATAATTCACATGACTTTTCACATTCATTCTCATGGAATATTAGCTTTGAGCAAATTATGAAAAGAAGTATCCTTATCCTATTTACGCTTTTGTTCTCATTTGTGAGCAAAAGCCAAGATTTAGGCCTCAACTCTTTCCAGGCTCCTATGAATATTCCTATGTATTTGTCAGGAAACTTCGGTGAAATAAGAGGCGGGCATTTTCATGCGGGCATTGATATTAAAACACAGCAAAAAGAAGGGGTAGAAATTGTAGCTGCAGAATCTGGTTTTATTAGCAGAATAAATGTCTCACTATACGGATACGGGAAGGCCATTTACATCACCCACCCCAATGGCTACACTACAGTGTATGCTCACTTAAGAACTTTTGGAGATCAAATTGAAACATACATTCAAAACGCCCAATACAGTAAAAAAGCCTTCACAACCAGTGCTTACCCCAAGCCTAATGACCTTCAGGTGAACAAAGGAGATGTAATTGCCTTATCCGGAAATACAGGAGGTTCTGGAGGTCCACATCTTCATTTTGAGATACGGAGAACAAAAGACAGTACTCCTGTAAATCCTTTGTTGTTTAACCTTGATATAAGGGACACACGAAAGCCAGAGATTAAAAGAGTGGCTCTTTACCCTATGAACGACACTACTTTAATCAATGGAAAAGCGGACACATTGCTTGTAAACGCTCAGTACAAAAACGGCAAATATATTTTACCACAAAAACTGCAAGCAAGAGGTGTAGTGAGCTTTGGTATAGAGGCTATTGACAAACTTAATGGAAGCAATAACCGGTGTGGTGCGTATAGCATTGAATTATTTGTAGATGAGCAATCGCATTATAAACATGAGATGCAAGCTATCCCGTTTGACGAAACACGCTTCATTAACGCTCATGTTGATTTTTACCAATGGAAAAAGAACAGAAAGAGAATTCAAAAAAGTTTTCTTGATCCTCACAACAACCTTTCTATCTACCAAAACATTCAACTAAACGGTAAAGTATTCTTCTCTGATTACGGACATGAATTGAGGTATGAGGTAAAGGATGCATATGGAAATAGATCAACCATAGCATTTGATATCGCTGTGGATACCGTGTCACCTTCTACAGAAAAGCATGAATGTATTCATCAATGGAAATATGATCAAGAGAATGTCATCTCTGATAGCGGAATTACCGTTTTTATTCCAAAAAACAGTTTCTACAAAAATGAATGCATTCAGTTTGAAATAGACAAACGAAGCATAACAAACGCGGCCACACCCATTTACCACATCGGTTCGCTCTACACTGGCTTGCACCGTTACATGAGCGTTACCCTAGATGTGCAGCACTTGGAGCCTGAACTTCAATCTAAAGTTTACGGAGCATCTTTGAATGAGAAGTTGAAGATTATAGCTCCAGAAGGTGGTAAAACTCAAAATGGACAAGTGACCTTTAAAACACGAAGCATGGGACCCTATGTGGGATTATTGGACACCGTTTTACCTTCTATACAGCAGATAAACTTTCAAGGTTCAACAACAAGTTTGAAGCAAGACAGTTTAATCTTTAAGTTGAAGGATGAACATTCTGGTATTGGCACCTATGAGGCGTATTTAAATGAAACTTGGGCCTTGTTAGATTTTGATAAAAAAACTGGTCTGGCTGTGCTCATCCCAAATGAGAAAAGAATGAATTTAAACGCCACGGAATTAACAATTATTGTCAGAGATGCAGTTGGTAATGAAAGGCGGAAATCCTTTAATTTGAAACCTTAAGTCGAATCACACTATGAGAGCTTTCGTTTTTCTAATTCTATTTGTCCCCGTAATCGCTTTTGCGCAGCAAAAAAAAGAGCGTCAATTGGTTCAGTTATCTGGAGTAGTTTTAGATGCAGATAGTCTTTCACCCATCCCTTTCACTTCCGTTATTATTAGCAGTACCAGTAGAGGCACTATTGCCGATTATTCCGGCTTTTTCTCATTTGTAGTTGAAAAAGGAGATACCCTTTTATTCTCTAGCATTGGTTATCACGATTCTTATTATGTAGTGCCAGACACCTTGTCTAATGCGCGTTACTCCCTCATTCAATTAATGAATATGGATACCATTGAATTGAAAGAAGTAGTGGTTTACCCATGGCCGAGTAAGGAAGAATTTGCTGACGCTTTTATAAATTTACAAATTGGTGAAGACGATTGGCTCAGAGCGCAACAAAATGTAAACAGAGCAAGTAAAAGCAATGCCTACTACCTAGATGAGGCTATTAGCCAAAGCGGAAGTGTAAATTACCGTATGCAGATGCAATTACAACAAAGCCAGTTGTATTACACTGGCCAGTATCCGGTTAACAATTTGATGAACCCCATGGCTTGGGCCCAATTTATTGATAGCTGGAAAAAAGGAGCCTACAAAAAAAAGTAAGACCATTCTTCATACGAAAGCCTCACGAATTCCGTTCTTAGAGGTGTTTTGAAACCCATTGTCAAGTCTTACATTTGGCCAACTGCATGAAAAAGTTTTTGCTTTTCTATTTTTCCTTTATTCCACTTCTAGTGATGGCCCAAAAGGCTACTGTTTCTGGAGTTATCATAGATGAGAAAAAAATTCCTGTCATTGATGCTCACATCTTTATTGGCAATCAACTCAAGGCAAAAACAAGTGTGAACGGAGCGTATGAACTGGAGTTAAACGCAAATCAAACTTACAAACTTGCCATTACCCATATTAATTTTGATACGGTTTACAAAACCATCACACTTACTCCTGAGGAGAACCTGACTCAAAACTTCAAACTTACTGCGCGAGCACAAGAACTTGGCCCCATAGATATTTATGGCGAACCCATAGAGCGCGATATGCAAATCAAGATTGACCCGAAAGTGCTAACATCTTTACCTGGGGGTAACGGGACGCTAGAAAAAGTGCTCGTTTTCGAAGGTCTAGGCGTATCATCTACCAACGAAATGAGTTCGCAATACAACGTAAGAGGAGGGAATTTTGACGAGAACTTGGTGTACATCAACGATGTTGAAGTATACCGTCCATTTTTAGTTCGCAGCGGACAACAAGAGGGTTTAAGTATTATCAACCCAGACATGGTTGAATCTGTTACTTTTTCATCTGGTGGCTTTGCCTCAAAGTATGGAGATAAAATGTCTAGCGTGCTCGATGTGGAATATGAAAAACCTGACGAAGACATAAGCGGGGCTGTTGAAGCAAGTTTATTAGGGTCCTCAATCTACATAGGAGATGCTTCGGAAAGCTTGCGCTTTACTCAAATTCATGGTTTCCGTTATAGAACAAACCAATATTTACTCAACAGCTTAGATGTACAAGGTGACTATGCTCCTGCCTTTCTGGATTATCAAGGTTATTTTACCTACGATGTAAGCGACCAGTTAGAGTTGGATTTTTTAGGCTCTTTTTCTAGAAACGATTACGTATTTATTCCAGAAAACAGAACTACAGATTTCGGCAGCGTATCTGAAGCATTGCGCTTAACCATTTTCTTTAATGGGCAAGAAGTAAATCGCTTTCAAACAGGTCTTGGATCTTTCAGAGCAGTGTACCTTCCAAACGAAGATACCCGAATAAGATTCATTGCTTCTGCGATGAAAAGCGATGAAAATGAAACATATGACGTAGAAGGCGCTTACAGCTTGGATGAGCTCAATAAAGACTTAGGCTCTGAAGAGTTTGGAGATGTAGCTTTCAATAGAGGTGTTGGAGGATTTATTGAACATGCGAGAAATTACCTCGATATTTTTACCCATGCTTACGAAGTAAAAGCTACACACTACAAAGAGAAAAGCATTATTGATTGGGGAGTAAAACAGCAGTTTGAAATCATCTATGATGAATTGAGTGAATGGGAATTGATTGACTCAGCCGGTTACAGCATTCCAACCGCTCCCTCTGATAATATATACCTTGACTATGTTGTTAAGGCCAAGAACGAACTAAACACGTTTAGAACACAAGGGTATATTCAATACAGAACTGAATTTGAAACCAAAGACACGAGTTCTATAAGCTTAAACACGGGAATTAGGGCACACTATTACGATTTTAATGGTCAACTAACGGTTAGTCCAAGAGCCAGTGTTTCTTTTCAGCCGAATTGGAATAGAGATATGTCTTTTAGAGCCAGTTGGGGATATTACCAACAGCCTCCGTTTTACCGAGAGTTAAGGGCTCCGAATGGCTTATTAAATCCAGAAGTATTAGCACAAACTTCCATCCATTACGTTTTAGGATTCGACTATATTCTACAAATGTGGGGAAGACCATTTAAACTATCTACAGAAGCATATTACAAACAACTGAAAAACCTTAACCCTTACGAAATTGACAATGTACGTATCCGCTATTATGCCGATAATAACGCCAACGGATATGCAGCCGGTTGGGATTTTAAATTAAACGGTGAGTTTGTGAAAGGAGTTGAATCTTGGGTAAGCCTTTCTTTGATGAAAACGGAAGAAGACCTTGAGGATGATTTTTATTACGAATACTACGATGCCAATGGTGACATCACCACAAAAACAAACCCTTTTAGACCCGTTGCTGACAGTGCTTATTTTGAGCCAGGATACATTCCAAGACCAACAGACCAAAGAGTAAACTTTGCCTTATTCTTTCAAGATTACTTGCCAAACAACCCAACATTTAAAATGAACGTAACCATTATGTTCAGTACTGGCTTACCTACGGGTCCTCCAAGTTTTGACAGGTATAAAGACGTATTGCGCATGCCTGCCTACAGAAGGGTAGATTTAGGCCTAATGAAGCAACTTGTGCGCTATCCGAATGATGCGAAAAGAAAAGCACGTTTCTCTCAAGGAGTATGGAAAGGCATTAATAATTCATGGTTAAGCCTAGAGGTGTTCAACTTATTGCAAATCAACAACACTATTAGTTACACTTGGGTAAGAGACATCAATGATGTTCAGTACGGTGTTCCAAATTATTTAACAGGTAGACAAGTAAACCTTAAATTGCGTGTAGAATTCTAATATGCAAAAGCTTGTTTTCATAGCCGTTCTTAGCCTCTCACTCCTGTTTTCGGGATGCTCAAAAACTGAGATTGAAGTCACTGACAACCCCACACTTTCTCAGTTTATTGGAGAAAAGCCATACCAGTGGTTTGGAGATTCTTTACGTGCTTTTGCTGATGTGGATTCCAATAGGGTGAGAAACAATGAAGCACGCACTCAAATCCATTTTATCTCCCAATTGGCTTACGATAATGCACGCCTTTTTCAACTGAGTGATTTAAGCAATGACACCAACGACATGCTAGAGGCTACTTGGTTCAACGCCCCTATGCACGAAGCCCATCGCTTTTACCCCTACTTTGAACTGAACCAATTGGAAGGACATTTTTTTGTGGCTTATGAATGGGGAGATTCTGTTTTCATTTCCAACATTGTGAGCCTAGAACAAAACAAAAGCACCAAGTCCACTGGATATGTTAGACTAAGTGATGACAATCCTGAGTTTCCAGAATTTGAATGGGAAAACGATGTTGAGCAGGTGCAAGCCTACTTTCATGTATTTGCTAATACAGACAACGCTCTTATTTCTGGTACCGTAAATAGAAGCAGCTCATTCCGCTTCTATGACTTTAGAGAAGCCGAATATGAGATTAACCCCATTTATGAGAACCCAGCCCTGATCTCTGATCAAGACTACAAATTTTTCATTTGGGCCATAGACCAAAATGGCCTTGCCCTTTGGAAAGAATATATTGAGTTCTAGTTTTTTTGAAACTCAGTAATTGTCTTCTTAATGATTGAAATGCAATCCATCAATTGTTCTTTATTCATTACCAATGGAGGTGCAAAACGAATGATGTTACCATGAGTTGGTTTCGCCAATAATCCGTTTTCTGCCAATTTCATGCAAATATCCCAAGCGGTAGAAGAATCTTCTGAATCATTGATGACTATAGCGTTCAATAAGCCTTTTCCTCTTACTAGGTTTACTAAGTCATTGCTTTCAGCAAAAGCAGATAATTCTGACCTGAACAATTCACCTAATTTTCTAGCATTCAATGCCAATTGCTCATCGCTTATTACAGAAAGTGCTTCCATAGCTACGCGGGCTGCAACAGGGTTCCCGCCAAATGTAGAACCATGTTGGCCAGGCTTAATGACCATCATCACTTCATCATCTGCCAAAACTGCAGAAACTGGATACACACCTCCAGAAATCGCTTTACCTAAAACCACCATATCAGGACGAACATATGTTGCCTCTTGCCTCTCACAGTGGTTCTCGCATGTACAATTGCCACAAACTGCCAAGAGCGACCCAGTACGTGCAATTCCTGTTTGAACCTCATCTGCTATAAACAAAACACCAGCTTCTTTACACATTGCCGCTGCTTTCTTGATGTAATTATCCGATGGCATATACACACCTGCTTCTCCTTGGATGGGTTCCACTAAAAATGCTGCTACGTTTTTATCAGTCAGCGCATTTTCCAATGCTTCTAGGTTATTGTATTCAACCATTTCAAATCCGCCAGTATACGGTCCGAAATTCTTTCTTGCAACTTCATCGTTTGAGAACGAGACTATAGTTGTTGTTCTTCCATGAAAATTATTCTCAGCAACAATGATTTTAGCTTGATTCTCTGGTAAACCCTTCTTTTCGTAGGCCCACTTACGTGCAATCTTTATTGCAGTTTCAACTGCTTCTGCTCCCGTATTCATCGGAAGAATTTTATCGTAACCGAAATAATCAGATACAAACTCTTCGTAGGGTCCTAGTGCATCATTATGAAATGCTCTAGATGTAAGCGTTAACTTTTGAGCTTGTTCTACCATTGCTCCTACAATTCTAGGGTGACAATGTCCTTGATTTACTGCTGAATAAGCACTCAAAAAATCATAATACTTTTTGCCTTCAACATCCCACACAAATACACCTTCTCCTTTTGCCAATACCACAGGAAGCGGATGGTAATTATGTGCTCCATACTTATCCTCTAGAGCAATGAGATTTTCTGATGACAATTGTGTAGTTTGACTTGACATATCTTGAAATTTTAGATGGGCGAAATTAACCGCAAAAATGAGAAAGCGAAAGTGATTGACCTGAAAGATTCAAGTTCTTATTCTACGTTTCTAGTCATTGTCTGAATCCATTTGAATTCACCAAGAAACTCATGGGCCACAATTCTTACAAAAGAAAAGGTGGGAACCGCTATGATCATTCCTGTAATGCCTCCTAGAGATGCACCAATCATAATCACAATGAAGATTTCTAATGGATGAGCATTGATGCTTTTTCCGAAAATAATTGGTTGAAAAACAAAGTTATCCAATACTTGAGTGATCCCAAAAACCACACATGTGTATAGACCTAAGCTCATAAAATCATCAGGTGGCAAATCAAGGCTGGTTGTCATAATGATCAACAATCCAAAAGACGAGCCGATGAGAGGACCGATGTAAGGAATGACATTAATTAAACCCGTAAACAAAGCAATTACCAATGCATTGTGAACCCCTAGAACACTTAAGCCTATAGAGTTGCATGTGGTAATAAGCGTCACCTGAATGAGAAGACCTATAAAATACCTGCTCAGTGTTTTGTTGGCGCTTCTGGCAATTTTTTTAATTTTTTCTAGATAGGCATCTGGGACTAGTGCATCTATTGAATTCTCTAAAATGTAATTGTCTTTGAGTAAAAAGAAGGTGATGAAGCTGATTACAAAAGTTGAATACACAAAATTACCCAAGCCAGTAACTATAGAGGAGAATAATGCTGTAACCTTACTGACATCGAAAATTGAAATGATTTGATTTCTGATATACTCATCATTCGACATTCCTTTTTCAAATTGAATATCGTTTGTATTTAAAAATTCGTTAATGGCTTTTAAAGGGCCTTGAAGGACTTGGTATTGCTCTTCTATATCTACCGCTTTTAATATCTGTATTTCATCGGCAATGAGGGGTAAAAACAAACGGAAAAGCTGAATAAAGAAGGTAAACATAATAACCATAGCCGCTAAAGCTGCCAGCCAATTGGGTACATGCCAATTCTTAATTTTTATTTTTTTTAAGCGGTTGACCACTGGCCTTAAAACCAATGTTAGAATCATAGATACCAGAAAGTAGACCACTAACTCTTTTACGAAATAGAGCAATAATATAATTGCGATAAAAAGTACGATTCCGATAATTCTATGTCTAGAAAGCTTCATAAATCTATTTTACCATGTTTCAACAAACTCTCTAAGCAGTTCAGGGTAAACACGGTGTTCTCCTTGATACTCGTATAAAGTATATTTCACTTGATGTTGTTGCACCAAATCTAAGAATTGTCTTTTACGTTCTTCACTAATGAAGAGATCATTATCTCCAATAAAAATAGAAACATCTAAGGCGTTCAATTTCTGCACTCCTTCTGCTGTCATCACATCTTCGGGAATATCTGAAGCCCAAATAATTAAGCGGTGTGCCACTCCTTGAAACGCATTGACTAACCACCTGCATGCTGTGGGAGAACCTTGGGAGAACCCTAAAACAATGAGCTTTGCATAAGGTGCTTTAGAGTGCAAACTCTCATACAATTGAGATAGGTAATTCATATTGTCGGCAATATCATCCAATCGCCCATCACTGGTCATCCAACTTGCTCCTACTCTGCCACCAAAACCTTTTTGGTAAAACCTACTTAAACCTTCTGGAGCAACAACACAGTGTTTTTCCGGATGACGCAGTTCAAACTTTTTTACAAAATGCTTGGGATGAAGCCCATAACCATGCAGTACAATCCAAAGGTATTGGGTCTCTGAATTGAGGTGACCTTGTACGTAATAGCGTGCTGTTTTCTCTGTTTTAAATGTGTGCTCTGAGGTTTTCAAAATAGCCAAAAGATTAAAGATCAAAGGTGAAAAGAACAAGAACAAAGTACGACTTTTGCGCAATGAATCAATTCTTGGGATACACCAGTCAATTCTGGCTTTTGTGTTTGAGCACTTTGTTGTTCTTCTCTAGCTTTAATATGATTATTCCAGAATTGCCTGCTTATCTAACAAGCTTAGGCGGTGAGGAATACAAAGGGTTGATCATATCCCTTTTCACTGTAATGGCAATGCTTTCCAGACCAATTAGCGGAAAGTTAGCCGATGTAATGGGAAGAAAACCAGTTATGATTATTGGTGCAGTAGTAGGTATAGGAAGCGGCTTTTTGTATCCTTTATTCTCATCTGTTTTCGCTTTTTTACTCATCCGTTTCATTCATGGAGCATCTACCGGCTTTAACCCCACCGGACTCTCGGCCTACATTGCAGACATTATTCCTAAAGAAAAAAGAGGAAGCGCAATGGGCGTTTTGGGAGTTTTTACGAGCACTGGTTTCGCGCTAGGCCCTTCTATTGGCCCTTTTATTTCCGAATCTCTCGGGCTAGACGCCTTGTTTTATTCATCTAGCATATTGGCTTTTCTATCACTTATTGTAATTGTGAATATGAAGGAAACCCTCCCTAACCCGCAGAGACCAAATAGAAAAAATATGCGCATTGCTTTGCGAGATGTTTTTGAACCACAGGTGGCAGCTCCCGCTCTTTATTTCTTGCTAAGCACTTATTCTTTTGGTGGAATTCTTACCATTATTCCGGATTTCACAGACCATCTTGAGCTAGGTAATCGCGGATTATTCTACACTATTTTCGTTTTTTCCTCCTTATTCGTTCGGGTAATTGCCGGAAAACTTTCAGATAAAATCGGGAGAGTTAAACTCCTGAAAATAGCAGCTTTCATAATCATAATTGCGCTCATTACGCTTTCACAAACTACCTCTATTGTAGGCTTTGTAAACAGTGCTATTCTCTATGGTTTAGGAGTTGGCATCAACAGCCCTACTGTTTTTGCCTGGACCGTTGACTTATCTGATGAATCGCATAGAGGAAGAGCCATGGCCACTTTATACATTGCGCTTGAGATAGGAATAGGCATTGGTGCTATTTCTATGGCCTCAATCTATAACAACCAAAGTAGCCATTTCCCTTATGCATTTCTAAGCGCGGGTGTTTTGTCAGTGTTGTCTTTTCTTATGCTATTTTCGCCATTAGCGGTTAGGCAATCGAAATGAAAACACTCGTAGAGAAATTCAAAATTCAAATCTGGCTTGGATTTCTATTTATCATCCGGCTCTTTGGCATTACGAATCCTCCACTCGAAACGGGTCACAACTGGAGACAAAGTTTAACTGCCTCCATTGCTCGAAACTTTCTTGAAGTAGATCCTAACTTATTCTTCCCTAGAGTTGATATTGCTGGTGATTTAACAGGCATTTTAGGTTCAGAATTTCCAATCTTCAACTTCCTTATCTACCTTATGAGTGCAGCCTTTGGCTATGAACATTGGTATGGTAGATTGATCAATCTCGTAGTCTCAAGTGTCGGGATTTGGGCCTTTTATGAACTGATTCGGAAAACCATTCATAAGGAAACAGCTGTTTATTCTGCTGTAATCCTTTCTGTGTCTATCTTCTTTTGTTTCACCCGCAAAATAATGCCCGACACGTTCAGTGTCTCTTTGATTTTGCTTGCCTTATATTTCTCTTACCTCTATTTCGTAAAAGGCAAATGGCTGCACCTCATCGGCTTCTTTCTTTTTAGCGCACTAGGCTTACTGAGTAAAATACCTTCTCTTGCCATCTATTCAGGACTTATCTACTACTTGTTCTTTTTCAAACAAAAGCCAAAAAGAGTCATTGCTTTGTATTCAGCAGCCACTCTTTCAGTCATTCTTACCTTTACTTGGTATTTCTTCTGGGTGCCATCCCTATTAAAAACTTACCGTTTCCAGCTCTACTTCCCAAAATCATTCAGTGAGGGAATCCAAGAAATACTTCCATTATGGAATTTGGTTTTAGAGAAGTTTTATTTCTCTGCTTTTCTATCGTTCGCGGCATTCGCCTTTTTACTTGTTGGAACCTTCTTCCTTTGGAAACAGAAGAGCAAAGCGCTGAAACTGAGTCTTGGTGTTGTTACCCTCATCTTTTTTGCATTCATTATTAAGACGGGTAGTGTTTTTCCTTTGCACAATTATTATGTGATCCCTTTTGTTCCGGTCATGGCCTTCATAGCTGGTATTGGAATTCAAAATATTACGTTTAGATGGAAGTGGTTGATTCTTTTGATCATTATAGGAGAAGGTATCGCGAACCAACAACACGACTTTTTCATCAATTCTAAAAATGCATATAAACTCAATTTAGAACTCCTGCTTCAACAAGAGATTCCAGGGCAAGACCTTATTATCATTAATGGGGGCCTATCGCACACAGATATGTATTTCGCACATAGAAAAGGATGGAGTCTGGATGCTGGCACCCTAGAAGTAAAAGATTTAAAAGCGTGCTACGAAAAAGGTGCAAAGTATTATGTAGAGGATAAACATAAGACCAAAACGCTCACCATTGATGCACCTCCTATTTACTCAAGCACAGATTATGTTATCTACGACCTTCAGGTCATTTTCGAGCCATTGAATTAGCTGCTGATCCAAATTGGCCTGAAAAGCGATTTTACGTGTTACCTGGTCAATTAAATAGCATACCTGTTGCACCAAGGCCCAATTGTATTCCAAGCTGTTTGAGCTGATTTGTTGATTTTACAATTGCATCATTATCCAGATACATAGACAACATCGTATCGAGAACAAACTCAACTCTGACATCATTTTCTGGCAGCAATTCTTCGTTCACTGCATCTCTCATTTGTAAAGGGCTCATAACTTTCTAATTATGAAACAAAGCTAGACCCAGCATAAGCTTTAGGTTTAACCGAATGTGACAAGCGGCTCACCCAAAAAGACATAAAAAAAGGGACTGAACATGAAGTTCAATCCCTTTATATGTGTTATAAAAAGGTGATTACTCTCCTTTCTCGTCTTCTTCCATTTTAGCTTTCAATGTAGAAAGAGCATCAAGATCACCAAGAGTTGATTTCTCTTGTTTATCGTTTAGGTTACGAACAGCAGATCTCGTTGCTTTTCCTTGAACCGCACGTTGCTTGCGCTCTTTAGTTTCTTCAGCTTTCAATGCATCTTGGTGCAATTTACCATGAGAAACAATGATTTTCTTAGCGTCTTTATTGAATTCCAATACTTCAAATTGAAGCTTGTCATCAATTGCCAATTTGTTTCCATCTTCTTTTGTTGCATGTCTTGCAGGACAGAATCCTTCAATTCCGTAAGGAAGTGCAACGATGAAACCTTTATCATTCTTGTTTAACACAGTACCTTCATGCACTGAGCCCATTGTAAATACAGATTCGAAAACATCCCATGGATTCTCTTCAAGCTGTTTGTGACCTAAAGAAAGTCTTCTGTTGTCTTTGTCTATTTCTAGAACAACAACTTCCATGTCATCACCAGCTTTACAGAATTCACTTGGGTGATTGAATTTCTTGTTCCAGCTCAAGTCAGAAATATGGATCAAACCATCAATTCCTTCTTCTAACTCAACGAATACTCCGAAGTTAGAAAGGTTTGTGATTTTTCCTTTATGACGGTGCTCAACTGGATACTTGCTTTCGATGTTTTCCCATGGATCTGGGTGAAGTCTGCGAGAAGAAAGTGACATTTTACGTTCTTCACGATCTAGTGTCATGATTACCGCTTCAACCTCATCTCCTACTTTAAAGAACTCACCAGCTGTGCGTAAGTGTTGGCTCCAGCTCATTTCACTCACGTGAATCAAACCTTCAACTCCTGGAGTAATCTCTACAAATGCTCCGTAGTCTGCCAATACAACAACTTTACCATTCACTTTATCACCAACTTTCAATTCGGTGTCTAAGCTATCCCATGGATGTTTATCCAATTGTTTAAGACCAAGAGCAATACGCTTCTTGTCATCATCAAAGTCTAAGATAACTACCTGTAGCTTTTGATCCAATTGAACAACTTCTTCTGGGTGATTGATTCTACCCCAGCTAAGGTCTGTAATGTGTATAAGACCATCTACACCACCAAGATCGATGAATACACCGTAAGAAGTAATGTTTTTCACTGTACCTTCTAGAACCTGACCTTTTTCAAGGTTCTTCATGATTTCAGCTTTTTGAGCTTCAATCTCTGCTTCTATAAGTGCTTTGTGAGAAACTACAACGTTTTTGAATTCTTGGTTGATTTTAACCACTTTGAATTCCATGTTCTTACCTACAAACTGATCGTAATCGCGAATTGGTTTCACGTCAATTTGAGAACCTGGTAAGAATGCTTCAAGACCAAATACGTCTACAATAAGACCACCTTTTGTACGGCACTTGATGTGTCCTTGTACAATAGTATCATTCGTCATCGCATCATTCACATTATCCCATGCCTTTAAGGTACGGGCCTTTTTGTGTGAGATGATTAATTGGCCATCTTTATCTTCTTGAGATTCTACGTAAACCTCAACTTTATCACCAATTTTAATGTCTGGATTGTAACGGAATTCAGTAGAAGAAACGATTCCTTCTGACTTGTACCCGATATTTACAACTGCCTCTTTCTTGTTGATGGCAACAATAGCGCCTTCTACCACTTCGTGAGCTACGATAGAAGTTAATGTTGCGCCATAGGCAGATTCCATTTCAGCTTGAGCTTCATCTTGGTAAATGACTTTGGTTTTACCCAGAGAATCCCAATCAAAATCCGCTAAAGGTTCAACTGTTTTGTAGTCTATAGGCTTATTCTCTGCCTTTGGAGTCTCTTCTACAGTTTCGGTTGATGGTGTGGCCTCAGCAGTAGTCTCAACTGCCTCGTTTTGTGCTACTTCTTCAGCAGCTTTTTTTGTTTCTTCAGCCATAAAGGCGTTTTAAATTGTATTACACTCCCCGGTAAGTGTAAGAATGTTGTACTGCCTGCCACCGGAAACAGGTTCCAAAAAAATTTTGGGCTGCAAAAGTAGCTAATCCATTCTGAAAATCAAAAAGTTGAGAAGAAATACTAAGGGTCTTTTTAAGCTCCTCTTTCTTTAGCCAATTGTATTGCTTTAGTAAGCTGATCTAAGGGAGTTAAATTCGAGTTATCAATAACTACGGCATCTTCTGCCTGCCTCAAGGGATCGGCTTCCCTGTGGGTATCTACATAGTCTCTATGCTTCAAGTTTTCCTTTACATCTTCTAATGATACTTTATCTCCTTTAGCCTGCAGTTCATCAAATCTGCGCTGGGCGCGAATCTCTGGAGAAGCAGTCATAAACACCTTCAATTCTGCGCTCGGGAAAACTACTGTGCCTATGTCTCTTCCATCCATTACCACGCCTTTGTCTTCACCCATCCTTTGCTGCAATTCGACTAGTTTCTTGCGCACATGAGGAATGGCCGCTACTTCACTGACTTTTCCAGACACTTCCATTGTTCGAATGTGCTGCTCTACCCACTCTCCATTTAATTGAACTTCAATTTTTTCTGTATTCGGGTTTAAACCAAAAGTCACGGAAATCTCAGGTAGTCTTTCGATCAGTTTCTCTAGTCCCAATTCAAATAGGTTTTCTCTCAATGCGAATAAAGCGATGCTCCTATACATTGCTCCTGTATCTATATATATGTATGAGAGTTCTTTTGCTAAGCCCTTAGCCATGGTGCTTTTGCCACAAGATGAGTAGCCGTCTATCGCAATGTTGATCACAGTGTCAATTCTTTTTCCAAGTACTCAAATTCGTACTTAGGGTAAATGTATTGGAAGCTTTTCCAGTAAAATAGGTAGATACAGCATAGTCGAAATAAAACTTCTTAATTTTCATTCCTAATCCAAATGAAAATCCGCTAAGACCAGAACCTGCTATCAATTGCATTTCTTTTGCCCTTTGATGATTATAAGCTAAGCGAAGTTTAAATTTCTCACTCATCAATAATTCAGCTCCTATTACGGTATGTCTAAACAAATTATCACCAAATCCTGCTGTGCCCTCGCTTGTTTGTAAGCTTCCATCAGGTGAAATGCTAGGTGCATTATTTAGGCTTGCCGGATAGCTTAAATCCCACTGTTGTAAGTTGGAAGCTAAAAGGTAAAAACGAATTGGAGCTTTGGGCAATTTATAGGCAGCCGCGAGTTGAATTTCAAATGGGAGTTTTTCTCTTGTATTGTTGGTGTAGGTGGTGATTTGAGTTCCTACATTATTTACTGTTAACCCTGCTTGAAACAGTTCAGCCTCGCTCATATAATGAAACCCTACATCAAACGCTAAACCAATGCTAGAATAACTAGCGATATTTGAAAAAATCAGCTTAGAACTAAGTCCTGCAGTGAACAAGCGGTTCAGCTCTTTTGTATAGGTAAAATCAAAAGCATATTCTCCTGAATTGAACTCCCCCAAGACATTCCCAAACTCATCCGTTTCTTCAAAACTTCCATAGCCCATGAACTGAACTCCAAAGCTGTAAAAGGTATGATCATCAAATTGATTGGCGTAGACTAAATAACCAGACTTAACGGAGCTTAAATGATCTACATATGAAAAAGCCATAGACTTGGTTGTCTCTTCTCCAAGTAAGGCAGGATTATCTAAAACCAAATTCACATCTCCGTCTCTAACCGCGATAAAGTCACCGCCCAAGGCGGATGAACGAGCTGCTGAAGGCATGGATAAAAAAGAATAGGTACGCCCACCTCCA
>CBFHSD010000048.1:0-16219 GCA_965658375.1 Salibacteraceae bacterium | reverse complement strand
AAACGAAGAAAAAAGGGCAAAAATTCCAAAGAGTTTAAACCTATTTTACCATCGAGGATTAGAGAGGCAATGGGCGAACCAGCTACGGTATTTGACTCTTCACTGATCAAAAAATCACAAGATCAAATCAAGCTCTACCTCAATTCTAAAGGGTATTTTCATAGTAGCATTGATCATGAAATCAACTACAAAAAGAATCCAAAAAATAAGCAGAAAAGAAACAGACTTACTGTTTCATACATTATTGATTCAGGCGAACCATTTAAAGTGATTCGTCACACCTATAAGATTGATGACTTAACCTTGCTTGACCCGATTAAAAACGATAGTAAAAACAACATCATACAGATTGGCGGAAACTATGATGAAGAGGTGCTTGAACAAGAAAGAAATCGACTTCAAAAATCCTTGAGAAACCAAGGGTATTATTACTTTTCAAAAGACTTCATAATCTACGAAGTTGACACCAATTCTGTTCCTGGGGCTGCAAGTATTAAAACCATCATACATAACCCTTTGGTCGAAAAAGAAATAAACCAAGCAGATACAGTTTTCGAAGGCAGGCATGAAACCTATAAGATTAGAAATGTATACCTCAATGCCTATTACAACCCTCAATCTCCGAGATCTCCAGAAGAAATATTAAGTGACTCTTTGCACTACAAAAATCTTATTTTCACGAATAAGGCCTTCTTATTTTACAACCCAGAAGTTCTTTCTAAAGCGGTTTATATTCGGCCAGGAGACTTTTACAGAGAAGGAAATAGTAGTTACACCTACCAACGCCTAAGCAGCTTAAGAAACTTCAACTACCTCAATATATCGTATCAAGATGTTTCTGAAAGTGCAGACTCCAACCTCTTGGATTGCTACATTAACATTACCCCACAAACAAGACAGTCTATCTCGACAGATTTAGAGGGAACCAATACCAACAGAAACCTTGGTATCAACGGATCAATCAATTATACCAATCGCAACACTTTTTTAGGTGCTGAGTTATTTACAGTGCGTTTAAAAGGCGGAATTGAAGCTCAGCAATCTTTTAGCGGTAATGAAGCAGATTCTATAGGTTTCGATGATATAGTAAATACCACTGAATATGGAATTGACGTAAATTTTGCTATCCCCGATCTATTGATTCCGAAAAAAATCAATGGAAAAATTTTACCATCCTATGCCAGACCAAGAACTAACATCGGTATGGGCTACAATAATCAAAAAAGGTACGATTACGACAGGGTGACCTACTCTACCAACTATTCCTACGACTGGTCAAGCTCAGCAGAATTAGAAAAAAACAACAGAAAAGACTACAAACTCACCCCGGTAAACATTTCTTACACCCTTATTGACAAACAACCTTGGTTTGAAGATTATTTAACCTCTACCAATAATGCCTACCTCATCAACTCATTTAATGATCAATTCATTGCAGGTACGCAGTTTTCATACTTCTGGAGTAACATTACCACCAATAAAAACGCCAATTCTGAAAGTCACAGATTCAATGTAGAAATGGCTGGAAACTTACTCGATTTAGCGAGTTCTATAGCAGGTACAGAAACTTTCCAAGATTCAATAACTGGAGATGATTACTCCGAATTATTCAACATTAGATATGCTCAATTCGTAAAATTTGACGCCTACAACGTAATTCGCAAAAGATTGCATGACAAAGCCAGAATGGTCTATCGTTTCTGGGGCGGATTAGGTATTCCCTACGGGAACTTAAAATCACTTCCGTTTGATAAAAGTTTTTATGCCGGAGGAACAAGCGACATTAGAGGATGGCAAGCCAGAACACTTGGCCCCGGTGGTTTAACATACCCAGAAGCAGCAGCCATAGATCAAATTGGTGATATTTTTGTAGAAGCCAATGCAGAGTACAGGTTTGATTTTTCGAACACTCTAGAAGGTGCAGTATTTGCAGATGCAGGGAATATTTGGATGTTGAGAGATGATCCCTTAAGACCAAATGCGAATTTTGAATTTGGACGGTTCTATGAAGAAATAGCCTTGTCTTTGGGTGTAGGAATTCGGTTTGATTTCAGCTTTATGATCATACGCTTTGATGGAGCATTTAAAATAAAAGATCCACAGCTTGTCTCAGGCGAAAGATGGCTCTTTCAATCAAAAGATGTATACGAAAACGAATGGTATTATAAAGAGGCAGAAAATAAGCCAGGTAACTACGGAATTCCTTTCCGTCTTAACTTCGGAATCAATTATCCCTTCTAGCAGATTTAGATATTTACATCTTTATAGTTCATAAAGTTTAAAGCTCTTGAAAGCTTCCTTGTTTCCAACCTAAACAGATTACTTAGATTTGCGGACAAATATTAATCAGAAAACTATGGCTAACGCTTTCTCTAAAATTCAATCGCTGTTAGGCGAAAATGCCGAAAACCTTTTAGGGCACACCTGTACAACCTTTGACAAGAGCATGTTGCACCTGCCCTCAGCAGATTTTGTAGATACGAGTTTTATAGAATCTGATAGAAATCCACAAGTACTTCGCAGTCTTGCTGCTTTGCACGGCACGGGAAGACTAGCCAATACGGGCTATGTTAGTATTCTTCCTGTTGACCAAGGAATAGAGCACAGTGCAGGAGCTTCATTTGCTCCAAACCCTATTTACTTTGATCCAGAAAACATCATTAAACTGGCAATAGAATCAGGTTGCAATGCCGTTGCTTCTACTTTTGATGTGTTGGCTGCGAACTCTAGAAGATACGCACACAAGATTCCGTTTGTTGTTAAGATTAACCACAATGAATTCTTGAGCTACCCGAATAGCTATAGCCAAATTATGTTTGGCTCTGTAGATAGAGCTTGGGATATGGGAGCTACCGCAGTTGGAGCAACAGTGTATTTTGGTTCCGAAGACTCTAACCGTCAGATGCAAGAAGTTGCAATGGCTTTTGAAAGAGCTCATGAATTAGGAATGGCAACAATCCTTTGGTGTTACACTAGAAATGGAGCGTTTAAAACAGACGGTGTTGATTACCATACTTCTGCTGACCTTACTGGTCAAGCAAACCATTTAGGTGTTACTCTTGGAGCAGACATCATTAAGCAAAAGCTACCTACTAACAATGGAGGCTACAATGCTGTAAATGTTGGTAAAACACACCCTAAAGTGTATTCTGAATTAACAACCGATCACCCGATTGATCTTGCCAGATACCAAGTAGCAAACTGCTACATGGGAAGACGTGGCTTAATCAACTCTGGTGGTGCTTCTGGTGGTGCTTCAGATTTAGCAGATGCAGTTGAAACAGCTGTGATTAATAAAAGAGCTGGTGGTCAAGGTTTAATCTTAGGAAGAAAAGCTTTCCAAAGACCTATGAACGAAGGAGTTGAAATCATCAACTCAGTACAAGATGTATACTTAACAGATGAAGTAAGCATTGCATAACTTATAACTATTTGACAATCCAAAGGGGCTTTATGCCCCTTTTTTGACCTTTAATATATGAGCAGTTGGTTTAGACGAATTCAGAAAGGAATTACCACTCCTACCCAAGAAAAAAAAGAAACACCAGACGGACTATGGTTCAAAAGCCCTTCTGGAGTTATCATAGAATCTGATGAATTAAAAGCCAACAACTATGTTGTTCCCGAGGATGGCTTCCATAAAAGAATAGGCTCAAGAGAGTACTTTGAAATACTCTTTGACCACAACAATTACACTGAGCTTAATGCGAATATTATTTCTGGTGACCCTTTGAAATTTGAAGACACTAAGAAGTATGTAGATCGTGTAGCTGCGTCTACCAAAAAAACAGGTTTGAAAGATGCCATGAGAACAGCACATGGTAAAGTCAATGGACAAGATCTAGTTGTAGCTTGCATGGACTTTGCTTTTATAGGTGGATCAATGGGTTCTGTAGTAGGTGAAAAAATTGCTCGAGGAATAGATTATTCTATTAAGCATAAAATCCCCTTCATGATCATTAGCAAATCTGGCGGTGCGAGAATGATGGAAGCAGCCTTTTCATTAATGCAAATGGCGAAAACTTCTGCCAAACTAACTCAGTTAGCAAATAATAAGATTCCTTACATCTCTTATCTAACAGATCCAACAACTGGTGGTGTAACCGCATCTTATGCAATGCTGGGTGATATTAATATTGCAGAACCAGGTGCTTTAATCGGATTTGCAGGACCAAGAGTAATTAAAGAAACCATTGGAAAAGACTTACCTGAAGGATTCCAAACTTCAGAGTTTTTGCTTGAGCATGGCTTCTTAGACTTCATTGTAGATAGACGCGAACTCAAGAATAAAATGGATCAAGTTCTTAGGCTGTTCTCCAACTAGATCTATATCGCAGAATAGTTGTATATTTGCAGCCTCATTTTTGAGGTACATAAGAATCATTTAAACAATATTGGAATGTATTTATCTAGCGAAAAGAAACAAGAATTTTTTAAAGAGTACGGTGGAGACGAAAAAAACACCGGTTCAACAGAAGCTCAAATTGCTTTGTTCACTTACAGAATTGAACATTTAACACAGCATTTGAAGAACAATAAAAAAGACTTCAATACTCAGAGATCTCTGATTAGACTTGTAGGTAAACGTAAGTCACTTTTAGCCTACCTTAAGGCAGGAGATATTGAAAAGTACAGAGCTTTGATTAAGAAGCTAGGCTTAAGAAAATAAAATGACACCAAAAAAGAAAGGCAATCCAACAAGATTGCCTTTCTTTATACCGTAAATATTGATATAAAATTAGCACATGAAATTAGGTGTATCCCACACTGTGGAGTTTGAAGGCCACCAAGTTACCCTTGAAACAGGAAAATTAGCAAAACAAGCACACGGATCTGTCGTGTTGAGAGAAGGAGATAATGTACTTCTTGCAACCATCGTTTCCGATTACAAAGCTGGAGAAGACGTAGATTTTTTACCTCTTACTGTCGAGTACAGAGAGAAATTTTATTCTACTGGTAAGTTTCCAGGTGGTTTCATTAAAAGAGAGGCACGTCCTTCTGAATCTGAAATCTTGACAGCTCGTTTAATAGATAGAGCACTGCGTCCATTATTCCCAGACGATTACCACGCTAATACTCAAGTACAAATTCAATTATTGTCAAGCGACAAGCAAACAATGCCAGACGCATTGGCTTGCTTTGCAGCTTCTGCAGCAATTGCTGTTTCAGATATTCCTTTCAATGGGCCAGTATCTGAAGTGCGTGTAGGTAGAATAGATGGCAAATTAATCATCAACCCAACCAAAGATCAGCTTACAAGCTGTGACATTGACATGGTGATTGCAGGCTCTGTAGACAGTATTGTAATGGTTGAAGGAGAAATGGATGAGATTTCTGAAGATGAAATGCTCGAAGCTATCCTATTTGCACACGAAGCAATCAAAACACAATGTCAAGCTCAAAAAGACTTGGCAGCCATGGTTCCTTCAAGTGCCGAGAAAAGAGAATATAGCCACGAAAAGCACAACGAAGAAATCTTAGAACGCATTCAAAAAATGTGTTACGACAAGTTCTTCGAAGTTGCCTCCTCTGCTTCTGATAAAGGAACGAGAAGTGAGAAATTTGGTGAGATTGCTGATGAATTCAAAGCTTCACTTAGCGAAGAAGAATTAGATGAAAACGCTTTCATGATTGGTCAGTACATCAAGAAAGTGAAGAAAGAAGCAGTAAGAAATGTAGTTCTTTCGAAAGGGATTCGTTTAGATGGTCGCTCTACTACAGAAGTGAGACCTATTTGGTGTGAAGTAGATTACCTTCCAGGAACACATGGTTCTTCTGTATTTACAAGAGGTGAGACACAATCATTGTCCACCATTACATTGGGAACCAAGAAAGATGCACAAAGCATAGATGGAGCTTTCCTTGAAGGAGATCAACCATTTATGTTGCACTATAACTTCCCTCCTTTCTCAACCGGTGAGGCTCGCCCAATAAGAAGTACTTCTCGTAGAGAAATTGGTCATGGAAACTTGGCACAAAGAGCTTTGGAAAAAATGCTTCCAGACAATTACGATTATACAGTACGCGTTGTATCTGAAATTCTTGAATCTAATGGTTCTTCTTCTATGGCATCTGTTTGTGCAGGTTCACTTGCATTGATGGACGCTGGGGTTCCTATGAGAAAACCAGTTTCTGGTATTGCAATGGGATTGATTTCTGGAGCAAACGGAGAATACGCAGTTTTGTCTGATATTCTTGGAGATGAAGACGCATTAGGCGACATGGACTTTAAAGTTGCTGGTACTGTTGACGGTATTACTGCATGTCAAATGGACATTAAAGTAGACGGTTTGAATCGTGAGGTTCTTTCTACTGCATTGAACCAGTCAAAAGAAGGAAGACACCACATCTTAGGAATAATGAATGAAACATTGGCTTCTGCTAATGAAGACATGAAACCAAATGCTCCGAGAATTGAAACTATCCGTATCCCTAAGGATATGATTGGCGCTGTTATCGGACCTGGTGGAAAAATCATTCAAGAAATTCAAGCTGCAACAAACACTACTCTTAATATTGAAGAAGAAGGTGATTATGGAGTTGTTCAAATAGCCGCTACTTCTAAGGAAGAAATGGATGCTGCCGTTGCGCGAGTAAAAGGCATTGTATCTGTTCCTGAAGTTGGAGAAGTATATCAAGGAAAAGTAAAAGCAATTGCACCTTACGGAGCTTTTGTTGAAATATTGCCTGGAAAAGATGGTCTGCTTCACGTATCTGAAATAGAATGGAGACGCGTTGAAAACGTTTCTGATGTATTGAAAGAAGGTGATGAGTTAGAGGTGAAACTAATTGATGTTGATCCTAAAACTGGAAAGCTTAAACTATCAAGAAAAGTTCTTTTACCTCGTCCAGAGAGAAAGCCCAAACCTCAAGATTCATAGTCAATAGACTTACATTTTGAATAGGTATAAAATAATAAAACCCTCAAGGAAATCCTTGAGGGTTTTATTTTGGTCTATTATCGAGCTATTCATATCATGCACCTCACGGCTGCTCGATGTGCATTTGAGGAGAAAAGTTGTTTTCAGTATTTCAATGTCAATGCAATCTTTGCATTTTTGGTGGGTCAATAATAGTACATTTTTTAGAATTAAGTTCATTTTCTTTCATTAAAATGTCAATACTTCTTTAACAATGATCAACAACACCTCTGTTCCTTTAGCTGAAAGACTTAGACCGCAAAACTTGTCAGATTATTTAGGTCAAGAGAAAATCATTGGGCCTGATGGACCCATTTATCGCATGATCCAATCTCAAAGGCTTGCCTCTCTTATCTTGTGGGGAAACCCTGGAATAGGTAAAACAACCCTTGCCTTTCTCCTAGCACAAGAAATGAATCGTCCATTCTTTACCTTAAGCGCCATTCACTCTGGAGTAAAAGATGTACGCGCGGTTATTGAAAAAGCAGAAAAGCAAGACATCTTTAGTAGCGGTAAAAACCCCATTCTTTTCATTGATGAGATTCATCGTTTCAGTAAATCTCAACAAGACTCGCTGTTGGCAGCTGTTGAAAAAGGAACAATTACGCTGATTGGTGCCACCACAGAAAATCCAAGTTTTGAGGTCATACCCGCACTTCTCTCTCGTTGTCAAGTATATACTTTAGAACCATTGACAGCAGATTTACTAAAACAACTCGCAAATAACGCTTTAAAAAATGATGAATACCTCTCTAAAACTGCTATAGAAATTAAAGAGTACGAAGCGTTAATCAGAAGCTCTGGAGGAGACGCTAGAAAGCTTCTTAATACCCTTGAAATTGTTGCTATGGCGGCTGAAGAGAAAGGTGAAAATCAACTCACCAATGATCTCGTCAACCATTTGATCACATCTAACCCAAGCAAGTATGACAAATCTGGCGAAATGCATTATGATATCATTTCAGCCTTTATCAAATCTATTCGTGGAAGCGATCCCAACGGAGCTGTTTATTGGCTTGCTCGCATGATTGAGGGAGGTGAGGATCCAAAGTTCATCGCTAGAAGATTATTAATTTCAGCAAGCGAAGACATAGGGAACGCCAATCCTACGGCTTTAGTTATTGCCAACAATTGTTTCTCAGCGGTTCAAAATATAGGATATCCAGAGTGTAGAATTGTATTGGCGCAAGCCACTATTTATTTGGCCAATTCTGCAAAGAGCAATGCCAGCTACGCAGCTATAGGTAAAGCTCAAAGCACTGTAAAGTCAACAGGAGATTTAGCGGTTCCATTGCATTTAAGAAATGCCCCTACGAAATTGATGAAAGAACTTGGATATGGAAGTAATTACAACTATAGTCATGACAACCCTAACAATTTCAAAGCTCAAGAATACCTACCAGATGAATTGTCTGGAACCGATTTTTATACTCCAGGTAGCAACCCTAAAGAACAGCAATTTAAACAGCACTTGAAGAATCTTTGGGGCGATAAGTACAAGTTGTAAGCTTCACACAATTTATGCTACATTTACAGCGCATGAAAAGCGCTTCGCATCTTAAATTTGCATTGGCAATAATCGTCTTCTTCTTAACGGCTTGTAAAAAAGAACCTACTTCTTGGGATCTGCATACAGCAGTTCCCATTGCAGAAGGATCTATACAGTTTTACAATGCCATTGCCGACTCACTTATTGAAGTGGGACAAAATGGTGAAGTGAACTTGGTTCTAAACACAGAACTTTTGGCATTAGAAGTAGACACTCTTTTTCAACTCCCAGACACCACAACAGAACAGTTTTTTTTGATCCCTATAGGTCCAATTGATTTCCCTCCTGGTCATGTGCTATTCAGTGATACTCAAAACACAGTCTTTAATATTAGCCAAGCAGATCTTTCTCGAGCAATTGCACAGCAAGGCCAACTAGAAATTGAGGTGAAAAGTACCATTGGAGAAGTAACAGTTTTCACTTACAACTTACCCTACGTAACTAAGAATGGTGTTCCTTTTTCTTACTCAGGAAACATCCCTGCCGGAACACTTTCAAATCCCTCTTCCCAAACCGTAGTCTTTGATTTAAGTGGTTATGATTTAGACTTAAGGGGAATTAACCAGAATAAGTACAACACGCTTGTTGCGAATTACATCATTCAAATAGACCCAAATGGAGCTATTACAACAATATTTCCAGGCGATTATTACCGAATAAACATCACATCTAAAAACTTAGTGCCCACCTACGCTCGTGGAATTTTGGAAACGCGGACAGAATCTGAAAGTGCTTCTGAAAAACTGGATCTTTTTAATCAAATTCTTCAAGGGGGAATTGACCTTTCTCGTGCTACAATTGACCTTGAAATTATCAATGAAGTTGGTGTAGATATGACGGTTAACATTAATGAACTTTCTTGTGAAAACACAGAAACCAACGTTAAGGTGAATCTCGATGCTCCGATAATAGGACAAGGCATTAACCTTACACGTGCCAAAGAACCCAATGGACCTGCCAACGGCTATCAAGGCTATGAATATAACAGCAGGCTCACCACTAGTAACTCTAATGTTGCGGCATTTATTTCTAACCTGCCTGATTTGATAACATACGATATTGACTTTAAAGTAAATCCTCTAGGTGCTTCATCAGCTGGGAATGACTTTCTTTATTTTGGTTCTGGAGTTCGATTGAACATTGATGCCAATATACCACTTGCTTTACGTTCTCAAAACATTGTTGTGAGCGATACATCTATTTTCTCCCTTAATGACTCTAGTGAGGTTGACGAGCTTGATCCTATTCAAGGTGGCGACCTTTATTTTTATTTATCCAACAGCTATCCTATGGATACGTATGCTCAGTTCTATTTTCTTGACTCTAATTTCATTGTATTAGATAGTGCCTTTATTCAAGCATCTCTCATGAATGGAGCTGTACCAGAGGCAAACGGCAGGGTTTCTAAACCAGTAGAGACGGTTATTGGAATGCCTTTGAGTCAAGATAAAATTGAACATATAGAAAATGCTAGTCACCTTGTTTTTCAAGGATCTTTCACAACTACTAACCAACCTGATACGCTGCAGTTTTACAATGATTACATCATTAACTATCAGGTAACTGGTGAAATTGAATACCGAGTAAATATTGATTGATGCATAGGTTAGTCGTCACATATATAGCTTTATTCATGGCTTTGGGAGTGCATTCACAAACACGATATAACCTTATTGCTCCGCAAAGCGATAGCATCTATGCATCTAGTATTCAATACCATGGTGAATTCATTGCAGGTTCTAACGGATTAAATAATGAAATGATCCACCCTTTTCTATTTGGTGGTCACATTAGTGATGAATCTATCCAAAATGGCTTAAGCAAACTCAACGAAAAAAATCAGTTTGGAATAGATGCAATGAACTCCATCCAAGCCAACATCAGTCTTGACTCATTAAAGCAAAAACAACTCATTGTTCGTATCAGTTCAAAACAACACAATCAAATTTCTTATTCTAAAACAGTTGCCCAATTGGCATTTTTAGGGAACGAGCAATTTATTGGTGAAAGAACCAATATGAATGGCGCTTTCGAGCGTCAAATCAACTACAATCAGTTAGGGTTTGGAATACAATTGAATACAATAGAAAACTGGACTTTTTCAGGAGTATTGAATTTAAATATGGGTACTCGGTTTGAACAAATTGATTTGCCCTATTTGCAATTAGAAACTGCCAATCAAGCAAGGTATTTACAACTAGATGTAAATGGCGATTATATTCGAAACGACACCAACAGCACATCACTCAATTGGTTTTCTACAGGAGCATCTGTAGATTTAGCAGCACAATACATGCTAAGGAGAGAAGGCAAAGAACCAGTAATCTTCGAGTTTCAAGCACTTGATCTTGGTTTTTTAACCTGGAATGATCAATCCATCAATTACTCTGCAGATACCAGTATTAGGTATACAGGATTTCAATTAGGAGAACTTTTTTCTACAGACCTCAGTTTTGAAGATGTTTCTCCCGACAGTATTTTAGATGAAGTCGAGGAAAATGCTACACAAAGTAGGCGTACATCTCCTTTATCCAGTTGGTTGACTTTTTCTGCCCAGACTTCATGGAACCAATGGACGACTGAAGCGGGTATCCATGCCAGATTGTTTACAGAAAGTATTCCTTTCGTTTATTGGCAGCAGAGCTATGCTTTTACCAATAGGTTTGCTGCTCATGCGTTGCTCGGATATGGGGGATACCAAACTCTCCATGTAGGTTTAGGCCTTAACTACCATTACAAAAGATTTCAATTTACACTTGGTTCTCAAAATATAGAGGGACTCCTCTTCCCGGCAGAGTTTGGAAATAATAATGGATATTTTTCAGCATGCGTAAGGTTCTAATACTACTCATAACAACGGTTCAATTGGCATTTGGGCAAAGACCAGATAATTATGCTCTTTTGCTTGGCGGTGATAGAAGTGATTTTGCCAAAGACATTATCAATACCTCAGATGGAGGTTTTTTAGTAGCGGGATCTACCTCTTCTTTTGGTTTTGAAAACGCACAAGCCTACTTCATTAAATTAGACTCAAACCTTATGGTAGAATGGTCTGCTGTGTACGGCACAGAAGATCATGAACACCTCAATGCAGTTGTAGAAACAGATGATGGAGGCTACGCTGCTGTTGGCTATACTAATAATGTTTTTGAAGGTGATTATGACATATTTCTCATTAAGATAGATAGCGATGGAGAATATATTTACAGTTGGTCTCATGGCGGACAAGACTGGGATTTTGGAAAAGACTTAGTAGAAGCTTCACCTGGAAAACTCTTTATAGCAGCTGAAACATACAGTTTTGGTTCTGGAATGAATGATGGTTACCTCCTTGCATATGATGAAAATGCTGATCCAAAACCTATAGCAACTGCAACATTCGGTAATGATTCTATAGACTATTTCACCTCTCTTGATGTGATTTTTGATGGATCGCTCATGCTTACAGGAGCTACATCTCAAGGAGATTCTGGTATGCTTGATGGTTTTATTGCCAGGTACACAGACCTTTTAGACTTAGTTGACGTTAAATACTATGGCAAATCTGCTGATGATGCATTCAATGACATCCGCTACAATCCAGATTATTTCCGTGTGGTTTGTACCGGGTTTCAAGTACGTCCATCTGATAACTTTAAGCAAACAAGAAGTATCATTTACAGTGTTCTAGGTGATTCCTTATTCTTCGAAGGGGACCTTATTTATGATAACTGGGATGGAGAAGGTAGGTCGACAGCGAATGATGGCAGCGAATTTCCAATTGTTTTAGCTTCAGTAAGTGGGTTTGGTTTTGGCGGTACAGACTTCAAATGGCAATTTACGGGTGGGTTTGTTGGTGAACAATTAAGTTCAAAAGAAGATGATGAACCTTATGGAATAGTAAGAGTGCCAAATGACACATTCTTTGTTATGGCAGGACATACAACTGGTTTTGGAGCACATTATGAAGATATTTTAATCTATCACACCAATGGAAAGACTTCTGGAGAGAATGTTTTTGTTGAATCCATTGAATCTCCACCCACCAATTCAACTCCGCCAGAAATAGTTGGCATACTAGATAAAAACCATCAACTCATACAATTTAGTGTTTATCCTAATCCTGTTTCTGGCATGCTTCATCTCAACCACAACTTAAAGCTTCAGACACTGCGTGTTTTTGATACAAAAGGCCAACTGATAGAGCAACTGCAGGAAAATAAAAAGACTTTTAATGTTGAGTACCTAAAGCCTGGCATGTACATTCTACAAGGATTTTCTCAGAAAGGAGAAAGTTACGAGAGCAAATTTTTACTTATTCGATAATTTTCAATTCTGTTCTTCTATGTTTAGCTCTGCCCTCTTCGCTTTCATGATTAGCTACTGGCATGCTAAAGTTATAACCTTCAGAAGATAATTTAGCACCATCAGCCCCCAATCGAATCAAAGCATCTTTCACTGCTAAAGCTCTATTCTCAGAAAGTTTTTGATTCGACTCAAGTGAACCTACATTATCAGTATGCCCACCAATCTCAACATTCAGTTCTGGATTCTTCTTCAACATTTCAACTACTTTCTTCAATTCAACATCAGAAGATGCTTTAAGCTGGTAACTCCCCGTTTCAAAAAACACATTTTCAAGAACAATTCGTTCTCCCACTTGAAGCGGCTGTAATGCAACATCGTGCTCTTTGGTTTCGTTTGCATCAATAAAGATCTGCTCTGAATGAAAAAGGTAGCCATCTTTACTTACATTCAAGGCATATGCACTGTTTACTGGCAATACAACTAAGAACTCTCCCGTTTCGGCATCAGAATAAGATTCAACAACTCGTTTTCCAGTTTCTAAATCAAGAATCTCAAACTTAGCCTGCAGAGGTTTGTTTGTTTTTGCATCTAGAGCACGGCCTTTTAAATAGCTCACGGGTTCAGGTTTAATGTGTTCAGGAAGCTCAAACATGTAAATATCCCAACTGCCGTAACCCTCTGATCGTTCTGAAGCATAATAACCTTTAGACCCATCTGCATTCACTACAAAGCTCACCTCATCTCCTCTTTCATTAATGGGGTATCCAAGATTAACAGGATCGCTACAATTGCCCTCTTCGTCTATGTCTACAACAAACAAATCAGTCCCCCCCATTCCAGCATGCCCATCAGAACTAAAAAACAGTTGCTTCCCATTGGGGTGAATAAAAGGAGATTGTTCTCTTCCTCGTGTGTTAATGGGTAAATTTACGGGAACACTCCACTGACCATTATCGGTGATTTTACTCATGTAAATATCTTGTTGTCCTTGACCACCTCTTCTGTTACTTGTGAAAAAGAGTGTTCTACCGTCAGAACTGAAAGATGGTTGAGATTCCCACGCACTTGAATTGATGGGCGCACCCAAATTTCTTGGAGATTGAAGGGTTTTTCCGTTTCTAACACTCAAATAAATATCGCAAGATCCCATTCCCTTAGAATCTCCGCAACGTGTTAAGAAAACGTATCTCCCATCTGGTGAAATGCAAGATGTCCCCTCAGGATACTCGGTGTTCACTTCGCTAGAAAACACTTTACTCTGCACCCAAGATCCATCATCGTTTCTTGTGGAATAGTATAAATCTTCATCTTTAAATGTTTGCCCTTGAATCGTTTTTGGAGATAAACGGGTAAAAATCATGAAAGCATCATCTGCCGTAAGCGATGGGCTGTGTTCTTGGTATTCCGTATTGATAGCTTCTCCTAAATTTACTGGACTAAAATCAGAAGGACTATTAAGTAGTGCTAAACGAATTCCAGCATTCTTCTTCAGTGTCTCTGCTCGTGCTTCAGCTATTTTACTCAATTCGTTATGCACTAAATACTTGTCAACAGCGCTTATCGCCTCTGCACAATCATAATTATCGTAATAATTTAAAGCGATGTTGTAATGTAGCTTACTGGCAAAATCAGGAGATTTATCCAGAGCCTTGTAAAAGAGCTCATTTGAAGTATCATAGTTTCCAGAATCTCTTTGAATTTCTCCCATGATAATATAAGGATCTACAAAGTTCTCATCCTTCTCTAACGCTTTTGTGAATTGTTCATAGGCCGCATTGGTATTATTGGCTTGATAGAATTTCAGTCCCTCCTCAAAAACTTCAATTGCCTTCTTGCTCTTTGTATGGTCTTGATATTGAGCATATACCAAATTAAAAGTAAAGGTAATTGCAGAGAAAAATAAGAATGAAAAGGCCTGCTTATAATGCATGAAATCAATTTTGGTGCAAAATAGAAATAGCAATCTTTAAACCAAGATTTCAAACCCACTTTAATGTTAATAATTAGAAGAATTATCGTGTTACTTTTGACACATGGAAGGAGGTGATTTAAGCAAAGGACAGTATCCCGTAATGGAGCAATTCAATACATTGCAAGGCGAAGGGTTTAATGCTGGTAAGCCTGCTTGCTTTGTACGTTTGGCAGGCTGTGATGTAGGCTGTACATGGTGTGACGTGAAAGAAAGTTGGTCTGCAGAAGAACACCCTGTAAAAGACACAGCGGAAATCGTAGAACATGCATTGTCTTCAGGATCTCCAAATGTGGTAATTACTGGCGGTGAACCATGCATGTATCAGCTAGATGAACTCACTTCATCTCTCAAAGAACATCATATAAATACTTGGTTGGAGACAAGTGGTGCTCACCCAATAAGTGGAGATTGGGACTGGCTTGTACTCTCTCCCAAAAAGTTTAAAGCATGCCTGCCAGAAAGTTATTCAAAAGCACACGAGTTAAAGGTGGTAATTGCGAATAGAAATGATTTTAAATGGGCAGAAAAACATCGCGATCTCGTTTCTGATGATTGCTTGTGCTATCTGCAACCCGAATGGTCTAGAAAGGAAAAGTTACTTCCACTTATCATAGAATATATCAAGACCAACCCTCATTGGAATTTAAGTTTACAAAGCCACAAATACATAGATATTCCTTAGTATATGAAAGAACATTGGAACCAGAGGTACTCAGAAAATACTTTCGCTTACGGCAAAGAGCCAAACTTCTTCTTTGCCAATGAACTGGCCAAACTGAAACCAGGGAAACTATTGCTTCCTGCTGATGGTGAGGGGAGAAATGGCGTATTTGCCGCCCGTCTAGGGTGGGAAGTTTACGCTTTTGACTATAGTGATGAAGGAAAACGAAAAGCTGAAAAACTCGCAGAAGAAAATGGTGTTCGGATAGATTATCGTGTGATGAGTATTGAGGACATCTCTTACCCTATGGAGCATTTCGATGCTGCGGCTTTGGTTTTTGCTCATTTTCCACCTCAATTCCGAAAAGCTTGGTACAACTTGGTTGTTCAGCGCCTGAAAAGGGGCGGAACCATGATTGTTGAGGGCTTTAGCACAGATCATATGAAAAATCAACAGGAAAACCCTAAGGCAGGAGGCCCACCAAATAAAGCAATGTTGTATTCAGAAAAACAACTCCTTGAAGATTTTGACGATCTCCAGATTAACTCCCTAAAGGCAAACCAACGCATACTTAAAGAGGGTCCCTTCCATCAAGGCAAAGCCGATCTTTTACAATTACTGGGAACCAAGAAATAACCCCTCTTTGCATTCAACCTTATTCGCTAAAAACCACCATCTCATTCGTTTGCACTTTGAATGAAATAAAAAATGGGGAACCTTTCGATTCCCCATTTCTAGTTTTTTATGTGCTCTATTTATTACCTAACTAGAGTTACGTTTCCTTGTACTACGTATGGTTCTCCGTTAGCTTGCTTTCCTGTTCCAGTGTA
>CBFHSD010000047.1:0-17677 GCA_965658375.1 Salibacteraceae bacterium | reverse complement strand
GTTGAACAATCCTTGTGGATTTAAGAGCTCTACTTATTTATGGTTTGGAAATGCTGCTACAGCACCAAGAAACTTGGCTACTTTACCAATGGATTTATCTTGTGGGGGTGACATTTGTTTTGAGCTCAAATTTGCTATTCAAGGACAGTCGTCTCCGTGTGAAGGCCCAGACTTACCTGGTGAAGGCATTACACTGGAATATTCAACGAATGGAACTAACTGGACAACCATCTTTTACTTTCAGCCAAATACCAACGGAAATTTAAATGCAGCATATGCAAATGCTGGAGATTATACGGCATGGGCAACCTATTGTTACCCTATTCCTCCGGGAGCAATGACAGCAACCACTCAAATTAGATGGATGCAATATGCAAGTACCAGCAGTGGTTTTGACCACTGGGGCTTAGATTCAATTACCATTTCAACCAATTGTGGAGCAGTGGATAATTTGTGGAGTACAGGTGATACAACCCAGTTTACGAACGTGGGTCCTTCTTTGTCAGACTCTAGCTATTGGGTCAGAAGAATAGTGGGGGTGGGTTCATCTTTACCAGATACTTGCTTTGATACGGTTATTGTAAGTCCACAGGCACCTTTGGTAGAGCTAGCGACAGATTTTAATCCTTATTGCATAGGTGCAGAAGTGGGTATTGACACTACAAACCCTCAGTATTTAGATACGAATGTCAGTTACATATTCAACTGGGGTGGTTCCATTCCTGTTGATTCTTCCAGCGTTAGCTATGGACAAATTGACTCATTGGCCTATCAAGGTTTTGTAACCTATACCTTACAACACCCGCAGCATGCGGTGTGTCATGCAACCGATACGCTGGATATATCAATCCAGAATAATCTTTCTTGGAATAATTACCAAGTCAATGATGAGAAATGCGACCGTTCAGACGGTTTAGTGTTTGCTGCAGTAAGTGGAGCTACAAATGGAAATGCCATGTCGTACTTAATCAATGGGGTATCCTATCCAACGGCCTACATTTTTAATGTGAGTGCAGGATCTTATTTCATCGAAGCGATTGATCAAAACAATGGCTGTAGAATAGACACTACCTTGATCGTGAATGAAATCAATGGTGTGGTAATCGATTCATTAAGTGTGTTCTCACCAGAATGCTTTAGAGAAGGGCCTGTAGGTTCGGTTTACATTGCTGTAGATTCGGCTATTGGAAACAATGTTACTTATCAATATTTCTTAAACAGTGCTCTATTCCAAACTACCCAAGACGATTCATTAAACAATCTACCGCAAGGTTTCTATACGGTTGTTGCACAAGATCAATACTGTAAAGACACGAGCTACTTCAATGTGAGCTCTCCTGACACGGTTAAATTTGTAGATAGTCTGTTTACGGTTGACATTTGTAAGATTACTCCAACAGCACAATACTTTGGTGCTCAAGGTGGTATTCCACCATATAATTTCAATTATAACGCTCCTTTATTGGTTCAGTCAGATGTTGATACAACCATGGAATTCTGGGTAACGGATAATGTTGGTTGTCGTTCAGATACCTTATCCATGACTTTTAGAGTACCTAATCCGATTCAGATTGATCCTTTTGCAGGGCTAGCGTGTCCTTGGGATTCAATGCTTGTTCATGCTGCAGCGAATGGTGGAATAGGGAATTATGAATTCCAGTGGAGCAATGGACAAACAGATTCTGCCATTACGGTGCAAGTGAATGATGGAATCAATTATTGGGTGAAAGTATCTGATGGTTGCGTCTATCCAGAAACAATGTATCCAGTAATTTCGGTTCACCCAGTTACAGATAGACCGCTTGAATTAGACTTGATGCTCTGTGAAGATGAGACGAATGAATTCCTTCTTCCTTCTGGTCAAAGCCAATATTGGACAGCCGTGAACGGAGATACCTTTACAACTCGTGTGACTGAATTGACTTTCTCTGATACGGGTATTCAAAATGTATGGTGGCAGTTTATGAGTAACGATGGCTGTATTGTGAATGGAGATACCTCTTTCACGGTTATTCCTAATCCAATAGCGGACTTCACTTTTGTAGATACTTTCAGAGTGCAGTATGTGAATAGCGATGTGCTTTTTGAAAACATGAGTGAAAATTACATTCAGTCAGATTGGTATGTGAATAATCAATGGGCCGGAGATCCTGATGATTTAGAGTACCTTTTTGAAGAGCACGGAAGACAGCGCATTCGACTGGAGATTGAAAACGAGTTGGGATGTTGGGATTCTGCTTACAGCGAACTGTTCATTTATCCTCTTGGAGAGGTGTATATTCCAACAGCCTTTTCACCAAATGGAGATGGTTTAAATGATGAATTTAAGGCAGTTATACCAGAAACCTCTGGGAAGTTCTTCATGCGCATTTACAACCGCTGGGGTGAAGAGATTTTCTACTCAAATGATCCGACTATTGGTTGGGATGGAAACATGCCCGATGGCTCATTTGCTCCAAAAGAAGTATACACCTACCGAGTATGGGTAGCAGCTCCAGAAAGATCCAATGGATTTAGAGAAGAGTATATCGGAGAAGTAACGTTATTGAGAGACGCCAGCCTAGATTAAGGGTTGGCTTGTCTCAAGGCCATTACCCGGTGCTTAAAAATGTCTTGATCAACAGGGGTTGTAAGTTGTTGAAACAAACCCATGAATTCTTCGCTGTGTTCAATAGGACGTTGTTTTTTGATGTCTATATGAACCAATTGGCTCCACATCACAGATTTCAAATGAGACTTATCTAGGTTGTACATGCGGTGCTCAACAGTAATGCTGCGTTTAGAAGACGCAATAATCTGAGATTCACACAATACAGACTCCAATAAAAACGCAGGCTTAAGGTAAGAGATTTGATTGGTTGCGATTACCCATCCAATGCCTTGTTTGTAGGCTAAATCATAGAGGTTAAAATCATAAGACTCCTCAATCGCATCTTCACGCACATTGATCATATAATCGATGTACTTGCTGTTGTTTAAATGATTGAAAGGATCACAATCTTGAAAGCGTACTTTATGCGTTCCGCTAACAATTGAAGGTAGATTTACACTGTCACTCATGATGATTACTTTTTAGATTCCCAATAATCTGCATTTTCAATTCCAATTTCTTTGGGAGAGAATGAAATCTGTTCTTTACTTTTTAGTTGACGTTTATAATCTTTAAAAGCCCTCAATGCAGGCTTTTGCAGCATGAACATTGCTATGATATTTAGCCATGCCATTAAACCAACACCTATGTCTCCAAGACTCCAAGCATAACCTGCACTGCTCATAGCACCGTAGATTGTGCTGGCAATGATCACAAAGCGAAGTGTGAAGATGAGTATCTTTCTACGTTGTTTGGTTCCACCAATAAAACCCACATTGGTCTCAGCAATGTAGTAGTAGGCAATAATGGTTGTAAAGGCGAAGAATAACAATGCTATTGCCACAAAAGGTTTTCCGTAGCTAGCGAACTCACTTTCAACAGCCATTTGGGTGAACTCAGGTCCATAGCTTACACCTGGCAGATTTTCTACAATCATAGTAGGTTCACTGCTACTAACGCTTTCATCTCTAACATTATATGAGCCTGTAAATAAAATCATGAGTGCCGTAGCTGTGCAGACGAAAAGCGTGTCTATGTACACAGAAAAACCTTGAACTAAGCCTTGTTGTACAGGATGTTCTACTTGAGCAGCTGCAGCAGCATGTGGTGCGGTACCTTGACCAGCTTCGTTGCTGTAAATGCCGCGTTTAACCCCCCAGATAATGGCTTGACCAATGATGCCTCCAAAGAGTTCTTCGGCACCAAAAGCTGAGTTGATGATGAGGCTAAACACCTTGGGTACCTCAGATATGTTCATGCCTATAATAATCATGGCCACTAAAATGTATGCAAGGGCCATTACAGGAACTACTACTTGAGCGACATTGGCAATGCGCTTTACGCCTCCGAATATGACTAGAGATAGCATTAGAGCTACAAAAATCCCTGAAACATAAGGTTCAATCCCAAAAGCTTCATTCATACTAGAGCCAATGCTATTGGATTGTACACCTGGCAAGAAAAAGGCCATAGCAACAATGGTTGCACCTGCGAACACAAAAGCAAACCATTTGATTTTTAATCCATGAAAAATGTAGTAGGCAGGACCGCCTCTGAACTCACCGTCCTGTTTCACTTTGTAAATTTGCCCTAAAGTGGCTTCTACAATAGCAGATGAAGATCCTAAAAATGCAATAACCCACATCCAGAATATTGCTCCGGGCCCACCAAGTGCTATGGCAGTAGCAACACCAGCAATATTTCCTGTACCTACACGCCCAGAGATGGCTAACGCAAAAGCTTGAAATGAAGATATCCCTGTGTCAGAGGAATTTTTCTTGAAAAGCAGTTGAATCATATGCTTGAGCATACGAACTTGTGGAAAGCCTAGGCGAATAGAAAAATATACGCCAGCACCAAGGCAAAGAGCTATTAATGCGTTGCTCCAAATAATATCGTTGAGTAAGTTGATTATATCTCCCATATGAAATTGAAAAAAGTGAGGATACAAGATACATCCTCACTTTGAACCCTTATGGGCAAGTCAATTCTGTTTATCCAATAGTTCTAACAATTATTTGAATATGATATTTCCTGGAGCTATACCAGCATCAAAAGTGTGCAAGAGGTTTCCATTTTCAGAGAAGCGATGAACCTCGCTGTTTGATGAGAAATCGCCACCATCTGTCACATAGATCTGATTGTTACTTGGATTAACAGCTAAGCCGTAAGGAATACCATAAGCAGCAATGAAAGATGCGTTTGGAAGAGTAGAGGCACTCGTGCTCATTTTATATACACCATTGTCTAGCCAATACAGATTGTTTCCTTCTTGGTTAATGCATAAACTGGAAGGAGAATGACTAGCGTTAAAATCCATTCTCATACTAGCAATATTGGAATTCAGGTCTAATTTGAAAAGGGCTGCTTCATGGTCTCTTGGTGTATTCCAGTCTGGAATACACAGCACCCAAACATTTCCATTTGCATCTTGAACCAGACTAGTTGCATCCTTTTCTATGGTGATGCTGTCTGTAATTGCATCTGTGTTGATGTCAATGCCATACAATTGGTTACCACCGGGATTGGTGATCCAAAGGGTGTTGTCTACCAATAACATTTGCTCTGTCCATCCAGGTATAGCTATGCTACCTGTAAGGCTCATGTCTGTTGGGTTGATGATAGAAACCACTCCGCCAAATAAATCGCTGACATAGGCCTTTGACTCTGAAACGGGTAAGAAAAAGCGTGGAGAAGTTAAACCTTCAACCTTGGCAATGCTCTCGAAAGTCTCTGGATTCAGTTTTTCTACTTTTCCTGAGTTGTTTACCACAATATACAGCGCGTCATTTGTGTAGGTTCCAGAGTATACAATATCTCCCAAAGGCATACCATTGGCGCTGCTATATACCGCTTGGCTGCTCTCGCCAGACTCATAGTCGTAGTGTGTCAAAGAACCGTTTCCTGCTTGAAAACTCCCTTCATTGAACACCAAAACGGTATTTTGATAGCCAGTCTCAGGTATAGGGTCTTCGCCAGCATCATCATCTTTGTTACATGCTGTAAATCCTAGAGCAAACATGGCGCTAAGCGCAAAAAACTTCCATTGTTTATTCATCTCGTTGAGTTATTTGATACGTGATATTGATTTGATAGTAACGCAGAGGCATTGCCTGTTGCGCCACGGTTTGGTAATCTGTATTGAATATGTTCTGTACTGCTAGAGAACATCTAAAATGGTGCATGCCAAAGCTTTTAGCGAATCCAGTACCTGCACTAGAAAGACTGTAAGATTCTAACTCATGCTCATTGTCTGTGCTGTAATACCGTTTTCCTACAAAGTTTTGTCTAAAGAATATCCACGTATTTTTCCTTTTGTGTCGTATTTCACCGTTATAAAGCCAATGTGGAGTATACATGAGCTGATGGCCCACTGACCGATCACTTGAAGAACTTGCTTGTGTGTTTTCCGCTTTTACCCATGCTGATTGTAAAAAGAGAGAGACATCTGAATGATTGAACGATTTAGTGGCTTGGAGAGACGATTCCCAACCTAATGCAACTACATTCTTTAAGTTCTCGGGAGTCCAATAAGGACCTTGGTTCACCCAAACAATTTCATTTTTGTTTCTTCTACCATAAATCGAATTGGTCCATGTAAGGTTGTAGGTGTTCCATTCCAAAGCTGTCCACGCTAAAGTGAGGTTAGCACTTGGTCCATATTCACCTTCAAGATTAGGGTTTCCACCCGGAACCCAATACAAATCATTCATTGTAGGAATGCGGTAGCTTCGAGCAACAGAAGTTTGTAAACTCCATGTTGGCTTCTCATAAACCATAGAAACAAAACCAGACAATGGCATCCAAACTCCATTGAAATATTCTTGCCTAAGCAAAGCATTCATTCTAAGGTGCTTATTGAATCTTGTTTGGTTTCCTGCAAAAAGAGCAGCACGCGGTAAAAAAGAGATAGAATCGGGGTAGTTTTCACCATCCATGAGAGAACCTGTGTAATTGAAACCTATTTTAAGTTGGTTTTTCTCGTTCCATTGATTGGTATAAGAAAGGTTCCCAATATGTGATATTGCTCTGCTCGGATCATTCACGTTTATGCTTTCGTCTTCATACCGAATGTATTCATCTATGTAAGCATATTGGAAGACTATAGGGTTTTTACTTAGTGTTTTTGCAGTGAACATGGCTCTATTTGCTTGATCATATTGATTTGCCGAGCTGGTGTCTTGTAAAAGCGTTGGCGGCAATTGTCGCTCGAATGCTTGATGCCAGAAATGTGCAGAAAGAAGCCATTGATCGTTTTTGGTGGTGTATGATGCACTTGAATAAACTTGAGTGCTTTTTCTATGGTTGTGAATTTGGGTTTCTTCCTCTTCAGAATAAGGGTTGATGTATTTGAATGCATTTTGATTGTCTTGTTGAAAGGCGCTGAGTTTGAATTTGAGCCTGTGCTTTCCTGTGGTGAAATGAAAACCTCTTTGTTGGTTCTTTAATGAAGAATATCCAAAATACGCACCAGCGCTCAAAGGCTCCCACGTTTGAGTATTGTTAGAGAGTTTTAATGCGCCACCAACTGCACCAGAACCCCAAATGGCAGATGAAGATCCATAATGAACTTCAATCTCTTCAAAAAACTGAACAGGAAGGAGGGAGAGGTCCAATTGACCATTCATAGGACTGTTGATCAAAACGCCATTCCAAAGCAAAGCTGTTTGTGCTGGTGAGCTACCTCTTAAGGCTGGAGTAGAAAGGGTTCCTGGCCCATAATTCTTGATAAAAATTGTGCTTCTGGAAGAAAGAACTTGCGAAAGTTCTTCTGTTTGAAAAATGATGTGATCTAAACTATCGAGTTGTTGTTGTGGCGAACCTACGCCTGCTGTGGAAAACACTTGTTCCGTAACGGTAAAAGCACCTAATGAAATGCTTGTATCAGGCACAGGCTGACCATGTGTGTGAAACACGAATGCCATTGAGAAACCGAATAGACAGCAGTACTTGATCATAATCAACCATTTACTACCAACCTAAACACAGGAAAAGTTAGAGAACCCCTCTGAGAATCATCGTCTTCTCGTTCACCGCAAGAATAGATTGGTATGTCTTAGGCAGGTCTTCTGGCTTGTCCTCAACATTTCTCCTTCCCGTTGTGCCAACAGTGGACTCTTTGAAATGTATCTTTTACGAACGTACAGCAGCGGGAACTGCTCCTGACTTAAACAGGATTCCCTTTTCATCTTCTCGCGAAGAACCTAATGCGCAGCAATAGTACAAATCATTCATGGACTGCAACAAAAAAAGACCGCACTAGGCCGTCTTTCATTAAATATATTGTTCAAGTTCTTTATGAACCTTTTTGTGTTTGCTTGTACTTGTCAACCTTTTCATTCATGGTTCTAGTATAGAAAATTGGTCTGATACTATGCGCTTGAACATCTTCCTCTTCTGTGCCAACTAGTTTAGATAATGGCGTTTGAGTACCATCTAAAACTTTAGAAATAATGGAGGTTTTATTCAAAGTGGCATACGCATTTACAATGTCAATAGGATTCCTGCCATCTAAATGTGCGATGGTGTATCAACACCGTTTTGCTCCATTCTTTCAGATACTTGCTTCGCGTAGACTTTAAGTTTTCCCTTAGCAGCTTCTGTATTTGTACCAGGAATCCAAATGGTTAAAATATGCACGTTAAAGCCAATTTTGCTAGCAAGACGTGCTACGTTATTGGTTTTTTGACGCGATTCTGAATCTTCAATGATAGGGAATAGGATGGTTTTAGTTCCGCTTAGACTGAGGTCTTTTCTGAATGCAAGAACCCCCACTTTAGTCTCGTCAATAATTTTAGACAAACTGATTTCAAACAAGCGTTTTAACCCACTTTTTACTTCATAACCAGCAATTAACAAATCAGCGTTCATGCCTTCTGCATAGTTTCCAATGGTTTCTGATATGGAACCAATTGGTGAAACAATGTTATAAGTGACAGGGATGTTTGTTGTGTATTTTGAGATCAGTGTTTTGAACTTTTCTTCAATTGATGCTGCATCAGCAGCCTTGCCAGTGTTTACATGAAATAAGTGCAATTCTGCATTTGCATGTTCGGCTAGTTTGATTCCTTCGGCTACTGCGTGATCAGCTACTTCTGAGAAATCAACACATGACAAAAATTTAATCTATCCATGGATTATAAGGGTTTTACGTTAGCAAATGTATTTTTAGAATGGTAACGGTATGGTATAAAATTTTAAAGCTGACCAGAATCATAAAATCCTGATTCATCAGTGTTTTTCTATTATTGAACCATTTCCGCTTTCTTCTAAAACAATAGGTTCTGGAGAGTGGTAAATATAAATGAATCCTTCAGAGTTGAAAGAAATCTGTGCAGGTTCGCTAGAGCTTAGGTGCATATCTCCAGTTCCGCCTTTGTCTACTGTTAAATTTCCTGTTTGAAAGCTTTCGAAATAGTTAAAATTAAATCCTCTTTGAAAAAAGTAGGCTTCCTTGCTTGTTCCTGTAATTGTAATGTCCCCGCTACCCGCATTCGACTTTATGAAGGCAGATTCACTGCGTAAAAGAAGCTCAATGTCACCACCGCCATCCCACTTATTCAAAGTAAAGGTTTGGGCATACAGAGTATCTTGGCAATAGAGTGAATCGCTGCCATAGTGGTCAATTTCGTTGATTTGACGCGCGTGCACGGTAACTTTGTAAGGTGTGTTTCTGTCTCTCACAAACTTGCAAGTGATGTTTTCTGAAATAGAAAGCGTATTGTCTGCGACTTCTGTCTTGATTTGCCCAATAAAGTTTTCTCCTCCAACGATCTGAACGTAGTTGACTGAATCTGGAACAATCTCGCACGTGTAGTCTCCAAAAATGACCAGTTTTTGAAAATCATCTACCGTTCTCAATTCTTCTTTTTGCTCGCCATGACCCTGAAAGCAATCGTTTCTGGTTCCTGGAGTGCATCCCGCCAAAAAGAGGAGAAGCCCATATGCAATGTGTTTTAATCTTTCCATAATCGGTATCCGATGCCTAATTCAAAATGGTCTGCCTTGAACTGATGTGTCTTGGTAGTCAAATTAGCGTAAAAAGAACGATTGATGTTGTAGCGCAAACCAATTCTGTTATACGTAAGAGACTCTTTCAACTCCTTGGAATAAAGGTAAATACCTAGTGAGAATATGCCGGAAACTCTACCGATATTGCGGCTGTATCCTGCGTTTAAGCCTAATTCAAAAAAGTCTGAGGCATTTAGATTCTTCCCGACATTGTCTGGAGAATCGCATATTTCTTCATTGTAAAAACCATCAAGTCCAGCGTGAAACCTGTTTTTCGAGTTCTTTGAATACAGGGCGTATTCAAGAGAAATGGTTGAAGCGAGGTAGTGATCGCCAAGTTCTTTGTATTGATTTAAAAATCCTGCCACACCTAAAGTAAGCTCTTGTTTATGAATAGGTTGGTAAATTCTTGCTATGGCTTGTTTTGTTTTCATTGGGCTCCAAGCGTAGTTAAGGCCAGCAAAGGCAGAGGGCATATTGATGCCTAGGTTAGGTTTGGTGGTTCCGCCATTGGAAAAATGGGTAAAAGAAAGTCCAGTTTCCAGATGCAATTGATCAGTTAACTTCCAAGCCAGCTCAGTTTGTAGCTGCACAGCCAAGTTCAGGTGTGAACCAATCATTACGTTTTTATGACTCTCGGTTCTATTCCATGTAGTGTTGATGTAGCCTAGACCCATGCCAATTTTACTGCGCCACAAGAGCTTTTCTTTTCTCTTATGTGTAAAGGCGTAGTAGGGGATAAGCGCTCCAGATTGGCCGAGGTAAGTTGACCCAAAGTCGAACCAAAGGATGCTAAGACCCACTTTTGGGAGATTGTATAAAAGATGCCAGTCTTTAAAGCCATTGCTCTGTTGTGAGATGTCTAATGCAATGCCACGAGAGCCTTCTTCGGGAATGTGCTCTAAACCATCTCTATGCAGCCAAATAAAGCCGCGGTGCAGTTGGGTAGAAACTTGCCATTTGTAATGCTGTACTTCTGATTCTTGTCCCTGAACCTGAAGGTGCCAAAAAGAAAGAATACACAAGAAAAGTAGGCTTATTCTCATTTCTCTTTTGGTATGATAGATACGAATGCTTTTCCATGGGCTGAAAGGCATTTTTTACTGTCGTTAAAAACCTGAGCATATTCCTCTGGATTGGAAAAATCGGCATGAATTTCAGCTTCTATTACATGACTTTCGCCATCAAGTGACCAGGCGTTTAGATGTAGCACTCTAGAAACTCCCGAAACATTTTCTATTTCTTCTTTCAGTTTGTTAATGTGTAAGTTATGAGGAGTTCCTTGAAGGAAAAGATGAACTGCTTCTATGGTTCTCTTAAAGGTGTTGAATAGGATGAAAGTGGTGATGAGAATCGAGAGAATGGCATCTAACACAGGAAGGTTATAAAAGTGCAATGCAATACCTACCAATAGAATGGCTGCCCAACCCAGAACATCTTCCAATAAGTGCCAAGAGAGCACCTTTTCATTCAATGTTTTTCCCGTTTTGAGCTTCAGCACTGCCCACCCATTCACCACTATTCCGAGCACTCCAAAAGCAACCATTCCGGTGGCGTGTATGGGTTCAGGTTCAATGATGCGGGCCACGGCTTCGTAAATGATAAATATGGAACCCAAAACCAAAACTACTCCGTTGCTAAAGGCACCCAACAAAGAGAATCGTTTGTAGCCATAGGGGTACTTTGGGCTAGCCGGCCTTTCTGCTTTTGTTTCTAGGTACCAAGCGGTTCCAAGCGAAATGGAATCTCCCAAATCATGAATGGCATCAGACATGATAGCCACGCTGTTGATCAAGTAGCCACCTATAAACTCAAGAAGCGTGAAAGCAACATTGAGAAAGAACACAAAGCGGATGTTCTTTTTCGCGCTTCCTTCTCTTTCTATAGGTGTGCTGATCTGGTGCATTGGGGCAAAAATAGGGCTTATTTAAGGGGCTTTGACGTGAGGCCTTGCAAATATGCATTGTCAATTCCCAGCTCTTGATAGACGTATTTATTCCATTTCAGCAAGGTTTTGGTTTTGTTTCCGTAATCTACCTCTTGCTTGAATTTTTTGGTTTTGGCCTTTGCACGCTTTGAGGTCATTTCGTATTGTGCATCAACAAGTTTGCTATCTGTTAAATCTACAATAGCTTTCATCATTTTTCTACGTTCAATCTCTACCAAATCAAAATAGATGTTGATAAAGGTTCTTGAAATGGAGTCGCCACTAAGGTTGCAAAGTGAATGGTAAGGGTCGTATACCGAATTGGATACGGCATAGGTTTTTTCTTCAACCGTTGTGATATCGAGGTACATCTGAGCTTCTATGCTGCATTTCGGAATTGGGCTTCCTTCCTCATTTTCTTCAGGGTTCGCCCGCATGTTTAGTCGAGCATCTTTTGACCACTGGATGTAAGGTTTTTCGAAAAAGCCCTTTTGCCATGGGTTCTTTCCGGTATTGAACATGTCTTGGCTTGTAAGGGTAGAAGAGCGGGTGTAGAAAAGGCTGTTTTTTGAGGATTGGTTCCCCACAGTAAACTCTACAGAATTGTCCCAGAAATAGCTGTTGTAAGGCAATGCGCTAATCTGAATGTAGTCTTTGTATAATCCGTTAGAGAATTGGAAGTAAGGGAGTTGAAAGAGTTTTTTGTAGTTGTAGGCGTAGATGAATGCTTTTGAAAGTAGTTTGCGTTGCTCGTTCTGTCGTGTTTGATAACTTAACTCATAATTGAAGGTGATGGACTGAATTTGCGGCTTTCCATTTACAATTTCAAAGGTTTTAGTAATGTTTAAATCTACCGTATCTAAGCTCTCAATATGGCCAAATGGCACAAAAGGGTGGTATTTTGCGTTGGCTTGGTAGAGCGCTATCTTTTGAATGTTCTGATTTTCATCCATCCAAAGGGTTCCCGAAAAAAGAGTTTTGTCATCTTCTTTGGGTTCAAAGCCAATCTCGAGTATGTTTCCCTTACTTCCATAAAAGGAGCGTATCAAGTTCAATTCGTACGACTTTTTGAGTTGCCGCGCATTCATATTCAATGGTTGATCTGGAAAATGATTGTTGGTCTTGACAAGGTCGTGCATCAAAACTGCTTTTGAAGTTTCTGTAGAATTGAAAAAGCGCTTATCAAATTTTAATAGAGCAAATCGACCGGTTTTCAGTTCTAGCTCAGAGAGGTTAGGGCCATTGAAAGCCCCGTTGTAATAGGCTTCTAGCATTTCAATTTGCTTTGTTTTGTTGGGGTTGATGGAATCTACGCTGTAGGATTCTAAGCTCATGTAACATTTAGACGAATATGCCTCATAGCCCAGTTTTTTCTTGCACTTGTCTATGAGGTTATAGAGGTAGTCATCATCTGCTACCACCATCACTTCATTGAGCACCTGAGCTGATATTTTAAGTTGAATGGCTAGGTTTTCTTGACCTTGGTAGGTGAAGAAGTAAGCTTGGTAACCCAGCATTTGAGCCGCAATAGAATCTCCGAGTTGCAAACCTCTCAATTCAAAAAAACCTTGCTCGTTGGTAATGGTTCCTCGACTTTGGTTCAGCACTGCTACGGTGGCAAACTGCAAAATCTCGCCTTTTTCATTGGTGATGGTACCACTTAGAATAGTGGGTTCTGGCAAAGGTTGTGCTTCAAGGGTACCCATGGCGAGTGCGCATATGATGCTGAGAAAGAAGGAACGGGTGTAAATGAGCTGCATCTGGCTAATATACCTAAAAACTCTTTTTTTGAAAGTGGAGTGTAAAGCCGTTAGGAGCTATTTGTTTCAGATTGTATTCGTGTTAGCTTTGAAAGAACAGTAAACGCGAAAGAATTAGCTGCGATGAACTTACGTTTAGCGCGGTAGCTGGGGATGACTAGGACGCATAACGATATTTTGCAATTCCAACCATTCGATTACACAAAATATTTATCGGGGAGGGAGATGTTTACAGGTCGTTCTGATAATGTAAGTAATATTCATACTGAAACAGTTACTGAAGAGAGCGAAATACAAAAAGAACAAGATGATGAATAAAGTTGTGATTTTCAGTTTGTTCTTTTTCTCTGTAAACGGATTGTTTGCACAAGATGTGAATGGTCTGATAGAATTAGAGTTTGAATCGGGTATATATGATATAAATTCTACAAATAAAAAGTCACTTGACAGTTTGGCTCAGTTGCTATGGTCAGATAGTTTTATTGTTGATTCATGTGGTGTCGTTGTTCATAGTTTATAAGCCAAAGAAGAGAATTCTTCTGATCGATTCATTGGTGTACGGAGATCAAGAAATGTAATTGACTATTTAATTGATAATCATGGATTTTCTAATGATTTATTTTTAATTCAAGATTCGATTCATTATGAACTTAGTGATCAGCGAATGGGGTTTGTTGAGTTTTACTTAATTAAAGAATGAAAGATGATGATAATATTCTTTTATCCTCCCGCTATTGTGCGAATCCCCTCGCGTTCCTTTTGAAGTAATCATATCTTGATTTTGTGGCTGATTTCGGTAGCTTTTCCATTTGTCTCGTTCAAAACATTGGCCTTCATCACTTTGAATCAGAAACAGAAGTAGGTTCTTAGTAAGACCGAGAAGTTGAGAGCTTGACTCGAAAATCACTCGGCCGCACTTAGAACTTACAATGGAGATGAAGAAAAAGAGATGGCAGCCTTGAATTTTTGGTCCTTTTGCTTCAAGGAAAAAGGACAAATAAAATACTCAGATCTTTCTCATTCGTTTTTTACCTTGATGCAAAAAAGAATCAAAAAAGATCAAGTGCTTTCAAGGCAATTTGAATTTCACTCCGTTGCATTCAATCAGTCGAAAAACCACTACGTGCTCTTTTTTTACTTCGCAAAAACGCAGCTTCGTTGTTTTTCTTCTTATTGCTGCGAAAGCACCTACAGGAGCGAACACTAGTTATTGAATCATTGAAATAACCAATAATATTAGAGCGTTCTGGTGTATGAATACCCCCCGCTCACGCGTGAAACGAAGTTCAGCGGAGATCATTCCTGAGAGTGATTATTTCAAAGCCATTTTTGGGCTTGAGATTCTATGTGTAATTAAAAATGCAGCCTTATCGTTTTTAGGAAAGAGGTATAGCTTACTGATACGTCAGGTGTATAGCCCCTTTTAAAAAAAAGGGGCTGCATATACCATTAACGGCTCTTCAGTTTATGCTTGATGCGTTCTGACTGAAAAAGGAGTGTTTTGGCCAACGTGTTTTTAGCTTGAATTTCGCCCTGAGAAAAATCTTTGATCTCTCCATTTTTAGAATAGCCCAATTGCATCATAACATCTCCATGCATACGCCAGTAAAGCTTTTGATGTTCGGGTGTCATTTCTGATTGGTATGAGCCTATTTTACCTTTTCTGAAGAAGTGTTGCACAAAGTCTTTTTGATTGCCTTTGTTTGATCCGCTTCCATACTTGGGGATACTGTTCTTTAGTTCTGTAAACGACTTAATTTTTTCAGTATCAGGTGTCGCTAAAGCGAGCATCTCTGCTATTTTGTTGGTCCACAACTCAGGCTGAGTGGTTAAATCTTCGAACCTCAAAATGAGGTTTGCGCGTTTAGACCATTCAACAACATTGGCAGACCATCCGCCAAAAAATGCACCATCGTTGGCCATTATTTGATGGTAGGTAATTTCGTCTAGACTTGCTTCTGACTTTAAAAAGTTCTTACCATAAAAAGAGTTGGAAACAAAGGCGTCACGTCCATCTCTCACAAGGTAAATCACAAAATCATCGGGTTTTAAATCAGGAATCAAACCGGGAAGCTCATGCGTTTTTGTGATCTGATAATCCACATCGTCTCTATGTTTTCCTTCTCTAGGGTAAGAGGTAGACTCTAAACCGTAGGTGTCGAAAAAAATGTTTCTTAAAAATGTATTGCCCGACCTTGGGTAAGATGCAATCCAAATCATTGCTACGTGGGTTTATCTATAGGTGATGGGTTCTGTTTCACCAAAGAAAATCGAAAGTAGTTTATTTTATCACTTGTCAACTACCTGTTGAAAGGGATCCCACAAGAAAAGAGGATAAGCTTTGTGATCATTGTCTCCCTTTTATTGCAGCAGTAAACTTTTTGGAAAGAGTGAAACCCTTCGCGCGCCTCAGGGTTCGGCAATGAATGGACTGGTTTTGGCTTAACGAATTAAAGCTTCCAAGCCTGTGCATCATGATATGCAGTTTTTATAAAGGGTTTGACATAGTGTACTGCGGTTCCGAAGGGTGACAATGCTCAATATACCTCCTTCGCTGTAGTTTTTTCTTTTTTAACTGCCTGGCAGTTTTTCTCTTCTAGAAGACAGTTCAGTAATCTTCTTGATTCTATTTTTTCTTGTTTTATCAGCCTTAGCAAGTTTAATCCATCTTAGAACAAACCTTTTGCTCGAAGGATTTATTGAATTAAAAAAGGCTGAAGCTCCTTCAAATTTTGAAAGCTCCTGGGAAAGGTCTTCGGGGACAACTAAATTATCAACATCATCCATAAAGTTCCAAAGTCCGCTCGATTTTGCGTCTTCTATGGTCTTTAGTCCCGACGCATGCATTTTACTTTGGTCAATCAGTTTTGCTGCTCTCTCTTTGTAGGTTTTCGCCCAATGCTCAACTTTCCGTGGAGAGATTAATTGCATTGTTTTTTTGTCATCAAGCTTTCGTCGAATACCGTCAATCCATCCAAAACAGATCAACTCATCAAGTACATCCCATCTTGAGACGTATTTGTCTGGCTCACTTTTCTTATAGGTAACAAGCCAAACGCTTTCAGATTGAGTGTGATTTTTCAACAACCACGACCTGAACCCTTCTTGAGAAGTGATTTCAACGTTATCGAAATGCTCGGTTTTAATCATTTTATTTAATTGTAGCTAAGGTTTTGTGTATGGTAGGTGTCCCGCAGGGTATATACAGTTGCGCGTTTGACAATAATTAGCAAAATTAACAAGATAAATATTCAAAAACAGCCTTTTTTATCATTTTACCTTCGGTGTATATCCTTTATACAGCTAAGAGGAATATTTCGATCCTCTTTACTAAAGGATAAGATACCAATTTAGGCTAAGCCAAAAATCATTATTGGCAGCGTTGTTAATAAAAGCACTGCGACGGTAATCGAAGCCGGTTTCCAGCTTGTTTTTCTCGCTAAACTTATAACCTACTAAGGGAACAAGGCGCACTTCAAGATCATGGGTTTGTGCTTGAAAGGCATTGAGGTATTCGTGATTGATTTTAAGGTACCACTCTTTGGGGTCAACCACAGTTCCGTTTAAGGGTAATTCTAGGGTTGCCCTGTAGCGAAGGCGGTATTTTAAGGGATCTGTTTGGCTTTTGGTTTGATCCATGCGAAAGCGATGCGCCATTCTAAAGGCATTGTATTTTCTCACTAGAGTAAACTGCTGAATGTAGCGTACAATCAACTCCTGGTCCTGATACCGCAAGAGTATTCCGCCGGCCAAGGCATTGTTTAGCCCCGTTTTTTTAGCCGCGATCAAGGTGTAATCTGTGTGCATATATTCATAGGTTGAAGGGCGCCCACATTCGATCTGCCTTTCCGTTATGCCATTTCGCGCTTGTATGCTGAGGTTAAGTCGCCAGTCGTTTTTTAATGTTTTATTGAGGTTTAAACTGGGCAAGGTTCCCAAAGTGTTTTCTTGGGCCCAGATGCTACCACACAAGCTCCCAAGGCAAAAAAGCATCAATATTTTCAACCTAGTATTCAAGATGGTCGGTGTTTTTTAAGACAATTTTTGACGCTCGTTCCACTGTGCCAGCTTCTGTAAACAGATACTCCATCATTTGACTTTGTTTTGCTTTGCTTCCTTTGATAACCAACTCGTATTTGGTAATGATCTCCGGCGATACTTTCTTGTCCTTGATCCATTGAATCAAGCTAGGGGAGGGACCGCTGACTTGCACTTGGACTTTGACGATTTTCTTTTTCTGATATTTACGATCAAAGTAGGCTTCTATTTTGGCTTTCGCCAAAGGGGGAATCGCTGCCCAGGAGATTTTATATTCGATGTCTTCAATCTTCCCCAGGGAATCAAACTCTACGCTGTATTTACGGCCTTGATCAATCGTTTTAGCTTCAT
>CBFHSD010000046.1:0-17960 GCA_965658375.1 Salibacteraceae bacterium | reverse complement strand
TCTTTTCTTCCAGTTTATCTGAGTCGTAAAGGTTGTAAGTGAATAGATAAAACCTGACTCCTAATATTTTCCGATTACCATGTTGCTTCACCAGTGCTTCAATCTGCTCTGTATCAAGTTTTTTATTGTTGGTTTTTATTTCATTTTTAAGAAGCAGGTACTCATTTTCTTCTAAGTATTTGGTTCCGTTGCAAGCACTAAAACCAAGGCTTATAGCAAAAAATAGGATTATATAGAGGTATTGTCGCTGCATAATTAGCTTTGCAAAGCTAAGTTGGAAAGTCAGATGCTAAGTAAACAAGAACTAAAGATTATTCGTCAACTCTCGCAGAAAAAGTACCGAAAGGAATTGGGTAAGTTTATTGTGGAAGGTGAGAAGATGGTGAACGAACTCATTAAGAGTTCAGTAAAAATACAGAGAATTTATGGCCTTCAGTCTTGGAAGGATAAAAACTCAACCATTGACTGTGAGATAATTACAAACAAGGAATTGTCTCAATGCAGCCAATTGAGAACACCAAATGAAGTATTGGCAATAGCGGAGATTCCAAACCATAGAGTGCCTACGGCAAGTGCTTTTTTCTTGTGTTTAGATGATATTAGTGACCCAGGCAACCTTGGAACAATTTTAAGAACAGCTGCTTGGTTTGGTATCAAGAACGTGATTTGCTCAGAAAAAACTGCAGATGTTTACAATATAAAGGCAGTCCAAAGTACCATGGGAGCCATTTTTCAGTTGAATATTGAATATACAGATTTGGAGAGCTGGTTGCTTGAAATAAAAAAGGAGAAAAAAGACATTAGAATTGTGGGAGCGCAATTAGAAGGGGAGGAGTTGAGCAATTACCATTGGCCAACATCAACTTGTTTGGTATTGGGCAGTGAGTCTCATGGAATATCATCAAGCATAAAAGCCCTTTTAGATCAGTCTGTGATTATTCCTGGTGGAGGAACAGAATCACTGAATGTTGGAATTGCTGGAGGTATATTGATGGCTAGCCATTTTATGCGTTGATTAGCCTTCAAAGCAGAAGCCTACCAAAAACATTCTAGGAATACCTTGATTTATAGGTTGTACCCACATGGAGTTGTCATGGAGAATCATATCATTTAATCCTAGGCTTAGCCTAAGTTCTACAGAAAACTTAAAATACTCCAGAAATAAGTCAGAACCCACACCTAATTCTGCCCAAGTATTGTGGCGATTTAAAATAACCAACTGATTTAGAGGTGCTACATCATTGTCAACATCCCACTGAGAAGAAAGGTCTAAACTGTATTTAAACCCACCAATAAGATAGGCAGCAAAATTCTCATCTCTAAAAGACCTGTATTTGAGAAGAAGCGGGAACTCTAAATACGTAGACTGAATGTTCTTTACCACCAATTCTTTCCCAGCGTTCCATTGCATGAGGTATTCAATGTTTCGTTCACCAAAGGATAAACCTGGAACAAAACGAATATTCCAATTAGGAGCAATGTGATAATCTGCAAGGATGTTTATGTTAAATCCTCCTCCGTTTTTCGTCTCTAAACTAATGATGCTATCACCTTGAGTTAAATCTGTTTGGGTAGATAAATTCATCCCGTTAAAACCTAGCATAAAACCAAAATGCCACGTTCTATTATCAAAGGTAGATAGGTTTACTGGTCCGCTTTGATTTTGGGCAATGCCAAAAAGTGGAAAGAAAAGAAGACAGAGTATTAGGATGCGCGAGGCTTTCATTAGATTCTATTTGCTCCCTATATAAATACTGGCAATACCGAAGCTTAACGGAATGGAAAGCGATTCATTGTATCCTACTTTATTCATAATGTTCATGAAGGTTTGGCCATATGGAAAAGCTTCTACAGATTCTGGCAAGTAAGTGTATGCCCTGTGGTCTTTTGAAACAAGCTTACCAATAGTGGGTAGTACATTCTTGAAGTAGAACATGTACAGTTGTTTAATAGGGAAAGCTGTAGGCTTAGAAAACTCAATAATTGCCACTTTACCTCCAGGCTTAAGAACACGTAGCATTTCAGCTAAACCTTTTTCAAGGTGCTCAAAATTTCTAACTCCAAATGCTACGGTAATCGCATCAAAGTAATTGTCTTCGTAGGGGATGTTTTCGCTATCTCCTAGTACCATTTCAATCACTTTACTCTTACCCTTTTTCGAGATTTTTGTTTTGCCTACCTCAAGCATTTCATTGCTGATGTCTAAACCAATGATTTGATCAGGTTTGAGTGCTAGGCATTGAATGGCAAAGTCTCCCGTTCCAGTAGCTACATCAAGCATTGTTTTTGGCTGAAGAGGAGCAAGTAATTTCACGGCTTTTTTTCTCCACAAAACATCAATACCCATCGACAATACATGATTCAATAAGTCGTAGTTGGCTGCAATGTTGTTGAACATTTCAGCAACTTCTTCTTTTTTACTGCCACCTTTATCGTAAGGTTTAACTTGAGATCCTTCTGTCATAATTACTTTCATTACCCCACGAGCATGTGCTCTTCTGGGTATTTATAATTGGTAGATTTTATGCTTTTACTAATTGCAAAAGCAATGGTAAGAGTACCAAGACGGCCTATGAACATGGATGTAATAATAATCACCTTTCCTGCGCTACTGAGTAAAGGTGTTATTCCTGTAGAGAGTCCAACGGTGCTGAAGGCAGAGAATTGCTCGAACAAAATGTCAAGCAATCCGCGGTCTTTCATGTCTAAAATATGTTGTTCTGTGATAGTAAGTAAAAAAGTACCTATTAAAACACCGCTTAAAGCAAAGAAGAAAATAGAGAAAGCGCGCATAACGATGTCTCTATTTACATTTCTATGGAATACTTCAACCCTCTTTTTTCCACGAATTGTAGAGTAGGCGCTGAGTGCCAGAAGACTGAATGTGGATGTTTTAATACCACCAGCCGTTGAGGTTGAACCACCACCTACGAACATGAATAGAAAGGTCATTATTATTACTGGAGTTGCCACTTCATGAAAATCTATTGAACTAAACCCGGCAGTTCGCAAAGAGTTTACCTGAAAAAAAGAGGTTACCAATCCATCTATCATCGAATAGCCTTCCATGGTGTTGCTTGATTCAAAAAAGTAGAAGAGAATGGTTCCTACACAAATTAGGATCAATGAAGTATATACGTTTAGCATCGAACCAATTTTTGGTCTTTTCCAAGGGTGTTTTAGTCTTTCCCTCATCTTGTTTTTATCAAACAAATCAAACAAGGTGTCAAAGCCAATGGTTCCAACAATAATGAGTCCCGTAAGCACCAAGTGGAGTAAATAAAAATGCCTGTACATTTCATTGTACATGCCATCTGTGAGTGTAGAGAATCCCGCATTGTTAAAAGCGCTAATGGCGTGAAAGACGCTAAAGAATACCGTGTCGTTCACAGAAAGTTCAGGATGCTTTTCAAACATGAACCAAGCAATAAAAATGCTTCCAATAATTTCTATGGTAATTGAGCTAATAATAATTTTGAATAGTAGCCCTTTATTGCTGAAAAGAGAATCTTTAAAGACAAAGTCTTCTACAACGTCATGGTGCTTTACTCCTAGCCCAAACTTTCCGAAAAAAGATAAGAAAGCACCAAAAGAGATGATGTTTAATCCACCGAGTTTCATGAGCAGGAGAATTACGAAATGCCCCTTCATCGTAAAGAATGTTCCAGTGTCCACTACAATTAACCCAGTAACACAAACAGCGCTGGTACTTGTAAATAGAGCATCTAAATAATCCATACTGCCTTCTACAGATGTCATTTCTGGCATCATCAATAACACGCTTCCGAGAGTTATTAATAGGATAAAGGTGAAAATGAAAAATGCAGCAGGGTTGATCTTAATGGCAGGGATAAGGTTCCCTCGTTCTTTTAAATCAATAAGGAAAATAATGAAGATGTAAATTTGGAAAAAGAGTCCTGAGAGCTCTTCTAATCCATCCATGTTCATGAAGATAAAGAGTCTTTCAAAGAGTAAATTTCCAAGAATATTATAGCTCAATCCCTCTAGAATAAGAAGAAGAATCATCACGGCTTCAAACCAGTTGTTCTTTAGAAATGCCCGTGGATGAAAGTCGTAAAAAAGACGAATAAAGAAGCGAATGATAAAGAATACGAAAGACGCTTGAATGCTGATGAAGATGTTTTCTCTAGCCGCATCAGACAACTCAAATCCATAAAGCACAGTGATGAAACTAATGGCCACCAAGGCCGCTACCAAACCAACAATGTTCAAAAACCGCATAACCAATGGTTTACTATCGTAAATCCAAAGGTTTACCTGCTCTCTTATTTTTTCAATATCCATTATTGATTTGTCAGTAAAAGGGCTTCTTTTTTCAACTGCTGTGCATGAATGGGCACTACACCCGCATATTCACACACCAAGCCACCTGCTAGGTTTGCTAAATGCAAAGTTTCTTCTAATGGTAACGATGAGGCCAAGCATAAAGAAGCTGTTGCGATTACAGAATCTCCCGCTCCTGAAACATCTGCTATTTGCCTAAGATGCGCTTTGGCATGTGTACCTCGATTGTTGTCCTGAATGTACATTCCATATTCTGAAAGGGTAAGAAGCGTGATGTCATGGTTCACACTTTTCTTGAGGTACACAATACCATCTTGAATGGATGAGATTGAGCTAGGGTCAACTTTTTGCCCAGTTCCTTCAATCATTTCTTTCAAGTTGGGTTTAAAAAGGGTAACCCCATTGTATGAATTGAAATTTCGCTTCTTTGGATCTACAGTGCTAGGAATATTTTTTGCCTTACAGATTTGAACAACATGTTGGATGATGGCTTGGTTTAAAGCTCCTTTGTCGTAGTCTTCGAAAATCACAACGTCAAAATCATGTGCGTTAAAGAGCTCATTCAATTTGGTTATAATCAGTAACTCTTCGCTCTTTTTAGTCGCAGAAGCATCTTCACGGTCTACTCGCAGCAATTGATGACTGTTGCTTATGGTTCTCGTTTTTACAGTAGTGGGCCTATCATTGCTAATAACCAATCCGTCTGTTTTTAGCTGCGCTTTGGTCATGATGGCATTGAGGTCTTTTCCGTTTTGATCATTACCTACCAAACCGCACATGATAGGCTCGGCACCTAAAGATTGTAAGTTAAGACCCACATTTGCGGCACCGCCCAATCGGTTTTCTATGGTTTTTAAATGAACAATTGGTACTGGAGCCTCTGGTGAGATGCGTGAGACATCACCCCAGTGATAAGAATCTATCATCAGATCTCCGATGACCAATACCTTTTTCTGTCGAAAAGATTCAAAAATCTCGTTTACGTGCTCTTTCGTGAAAATCATGATAGCTTGTTCAGCGCTTCTTTAATGCGATCTACAGAAATTTTTAAGGTGTCCATGTCCGTAGCATAACTAATTCGTATGCAGTCAGGGTTACCAAATGCTTCGCCAGTTACTAGTGCTACATGAGCCTCCATTAATAAAAACTCTGCCAAATCTGTAGCATTATTAATGGTCCATGCCTTGAAAGATTTGCCAAAAAATCTACTCACATCGGGGAATACATAGAAAGCTCCTTCTGGCATATTACAATGCACACCATCAATGGCTTGCATTGCTTCTACAGTAAATGCTCTTCTTGTTTTAAAGGCATCAAGCATATAATTCACTTCTGCCGGGTTTTCTAACAAGGCCGCTTCTGCCGCTTTTTGGGCAACTGCATTGGCACCTGAAGTAAATTGGCCTTGCATTTTTGTTGCTCCTTGAGCGAGCCACTTTGGTGCAGCGATGTATCCAATTCTCCATCCAGTCATGGCAAAACCTTTTGACACCCCATTGACTGTAATGACTTGGTCTTTGATTTCGTCAAACTGTGCGAGACTTTCATGTTGAGAGGAGTAATTGATCAGTTCGTAGATCTCGTCTGAGACAACCATGAGCTGTGGATTAGCTTTGATCACCTCGGCCAAATCGCGTAATTCATCTTTGCTGTAAACGCTTCCGCTCGGATTACAGGGTGAAGAAAAAATAAGGAGTTTGCTTTTGTCTGTTATAGCAGCAGTAAGTTGCTCTTTAGTAAGTTTAAAATCACAGTGTATATCAGTAGGGATAGCTTTGATAGAAGCTTGAGCCATTTCTCCCATGGCGTAATATGATACCCAATAAGGGGTAGGCAAAAGCAATTCATCTCCCGGATTCACGAGTGCCATAACCACATTCATTAGCGATTGTTTTGCACCTGTGGAAACAACGATTTCATCTGGTGTATAGCTAAGATTATTGTCGCGTTTGAGTTTTATGCAAATAGCTTCTTTTAGAGATTGTAAGCCTGGTACCGGAGTATAATGAGAGTAGTTATTGTCAACAGCCGTTTTAGCTGCATCTTTAATGAAGTCAGGTGTGTTAAAGTCGGGTTCACCAATGCTAAGGTTTATAATGTCTATTCCCTTTGCCTTTAATTCTCTGCTCTTTTGAGTCATCGCCAAAGTGGCAGATTCACTCAGTTCTGTAATTCTTTTCGCTAATTGCGTCATAACTATAAACTAGTTGGCAAATCTAATGAATTGGCCTTACAACAAGTGTTTCAAATTATCGTTATACCAAGGTAAAATTGCATATTGCATCATAAATCAACATTAAACCCTTTTTTTAATGGATGCCATTTATATCGTTTTAATGATTGCCATTTCTGCTGGGGCAGTTTTTGCTTCTACGTTTTTCACGTTAAAGCAGTATTTTGAGAACAAAGAGAAACTAGAGAAATATCAAGTTCGTAGATTGGCGATTGAAAAATCTACTCCACAAACCATTCAAGCTTATGAGCGATTGATATTGCTTCTAGAGCGTATATCACCAGAGAACTTAGTAATGAGAACTCAGAAAAGCGGGATGAGTGCTCGTGCTCACCATTCTGAAATGCTTAAATCTATTCGTCAAGAGTTTGACCATAATATTGCACAACAACTGTACATCTCTAACCAAGCATGGCGTTTGGTAAAACAATCAAAAGATGAATCTATTCGACTCATTAACATAGCCGCTACCAAACTAGGAGACCAGTCTACTGCAACAGATTTGAGTAAGATGGTCTTGAGTATGATGACTCAGTTGGAGAATATCCCCACAGAAGTGGCTATTAAAGGTTTAAAAAGAGAGTTTAAAGGCCAGTTTTAGTCTTGTAAAAATTTTAAGACATAATCAACCACCTGAATCTGAGCTTGTATAGACTTGTTTTCTTCAATCAATTTCCATGGAGACAGTGGAGTAGAGGTAGCCTTTAACATCTTGTTTTCATAGTCGAGAAAAGTATCGTACTTTTTATTGATGGCCATATCAAAGTAGTTCAGCTTCCAAGATTTTAATGGATTGTTTTTAATAGCCTCTATACGAGATGCTTGTTCCTTTTTATCAATTCTGAGAAGGATCTTAATTACTTTAATGTCATCAGATATCAATGAGTGTTCAAACTGTACCGTTTCCTTCAAGAATAATTCATATTGTTTTTCGGTACACATATTTGAGATTGGCTCTAATACGGCTCTATTGTACCAACTTCTATTGAAGAAAACCATTTGTTCTTCTTGTGGAAGCTTCTCTATATATTTTTGAAAATACCAAGATTTTGGTTCGTTTTGTTTTGGCTTTGGAAAGGCTACAACATTGTAGTTACGAGCGTTTAGAAAGTTCGTGATGGCTTTAATACAAGAAGCTTTTCCTGTTGTATCCATCCCTTCAATAAGTATCACTGCTCTTTTTTGGTTCGCTATAAAACTACTTTGTAAGGTGACCATTTTGGCCTGCAGTTTTTCAAGTTTTTTTTGTGCTAGTAATTGATCTGCAAGATCTTCAATATCTACAGGTTTTTGCGCCAACATAAGTGCTCTCACTCCTTTTTTTGAATTGAGAATGTTGATTCTATCTTTATCTAAGTTTTTCATTTGTTCAGCGTGTTTCTGTTGTAACGAGAAACAACATTTGGGTCAATGTTGAGGTCAACTCCTGTGCTTCCTTTATGAGTGTATTCAAACCTATTTAGAACATGGCGCATTGCCTCTAAGCGTGCTGACTTTTTATCATCAGTTGAGACAATGGTCCATGGGTTGATTAAGGTATGTGTTAGTGAAAACATTTTATTGCTGTAGAAGGTGTAATCATCCCATTTCTCTTGAGCAAGCTTGTCTACTGGGCTAATTTTCCATTGTTTTACAAGGTTTTTGGCTCTTTCGTCAAAACGTCTTTGCTGCTCATCTTTAGAGATGGAAAGCCACAGTTTAATCAAGTGAATGCCATCTTCGTATAGCATTTCTTCAAATTCTGTCACTTGATTCATAAATGTTGAGTATTCATTTGGAGTACAGAAGCCCATAACTGGTTCAACAACAGCCCTGTTGTACCAACTTCTGTCAAACAAAGCTATTTCTGCTTGGTTAGGTAACTCTTTGATATACCGTCTAAAGTACCATTGGCCTTTTTCTTTATTAGTGGGTTTTGTGAGTGCTACAATCTTTGCATGCCTTGGGTTCAAATGTTGGTAGAAACGTTTGATTGAGCCACCTTTTCCCGCGGTGTCTCTTCCTTCAAATAGAATGACTACACGCTTTTTTTGTTCTACAATCCAATTTTGGAGATAGACCATTTCTGTTTGAAGAAGATCCAACTCTTTATGATAATTGACAGCGTCAAGAATGGTGGCATTGGGTAAGTTTTTCTCTTTGAGAATGGTTTTAAGCTCATTTTCGCTTAACTTTTTGGGAAGTTTGCCTTCAAAAAGATTGTACATAGGTTTCGGATTAAAACAAAAAAAACGCCCAAGTAAATTTAGGCGTTTTAAAACAAAATATGTTGAAAGTTTTTACTCTCCTAAATTCAGGAATAAACCACCTGAAACAGCGCCTTGAAGCATGACCGAGCCTGCAGTTAATGCTGCTCCTGACCCACCTGTTCCAAAATAAAAGCTGGTTCCTGCAAAATAGATAGGCATAATAAGTCTAGCTTGTAAACGGATTCCTACTTTTTTAGAATCTCCCAAAAGGTACTTAATTCCGCCACCGGCATCAATATTCATTCTGTAGTCATCTGTAAAAGTGGGGTTGTCAAAATTAAATTCTGCCAAACCAACACCGAACATGCCGTAAGGTCTAAAAGCATCAGACTGTCTTATTTCTCTTAAGAAGTGCAAATTCCAATAAGCCGCTCTAATATCAGCGTAGCCTCTTACACCATCAAAACCATATTCTTCGTAACGCATTTCAGTATCTTGAGCGCTGTAATTGAATTCTATGCTCATGAATTCGTTTGGAGAAACGCTTAAAAAGTATTGAGGTGCCCATGTAGCAATGAGCTTAGATTCTCCGTATAATCCATATAAGCCTCCACCAAAATAGTACCCATACATAGCCCCCATTTGAATTTCTTGAGACATTCCAGAAAATGATCCACTAAGTAGAGCTAAGGCAACTAATATTTTTTTCATCACGTGATAAGTTGTTAAATTGTTACAAACGAAAGTAAACTTTTAAGGAATGTATTCGGCTGATAAAAATCAGAAAATCATTTCATCATTAGAGTACGGGAATCATCTTTGTGTATTGGGCTCCCAAGTAGTTTCCAACGGAATCTGCAGCAATACCTTGAATTTCAAATGTGTCTTTGCTCAATTGAATTACATTTTGTGAGGTTTTACTGCCGTTTATTTCTAAGATTAGGATTGATTGTTCTTCTGTAAAATACCAGCTTCCTTGAATGTTTTCATCTCCCAATGAATCGCAAGAGTAAAAAACAGGTTCATAGAGAAATGCGCCAGTCATATCAAAAATATAGCGGTCATCTGTTTCACACTCTGGTATTTCAACTTCAATAGAATCTATGTAGATACTGAATAGCTTCCAGGCTTTTGAATCGTTGTTAGTGAGTTCAGGGCTGCTGGTATCTCTAAATTGGTTTTCAATCGGCACTGTTTTCTCTGGTGTAACAGGTTCGCTACAAGCAGAACAAATAAAAAATAGGAGAATAGGAACAATGATTCGCATGCTTCAAATTTAGTTGCTTTATTGAAACGTGACAATTGTCATTTCAAAGCAGCATAGAAGCGTTAGATATTTGCGCTTGTATAGATGAAGAAAACGAAAGTGGAAGTTGGGGAAGATGTGGCGTGTTACCATTGCGGTAACCCCTGTGATGAAGTAAGGATTGAAGTGGAGGAGAAATCATTTTGTTGCGATGGTTGTCATCTGGTTTTTCAAATCTTGGATGAGAGCGGTTTATGTTCTTATTATGATATTGAGAATTCACCCGGAATCAAATTGGTTCAGCCAAAGTCATCTGTAAAGTTTGCTTTTTTAGATCATGAAGAGGTTGAAAAAGACCTCTTAGAATTTGATGAAGGCAATGTCGCCAAAATCAAATTCTATGTTCCTCATATTCATTGCAGTTCTTGCATTTGGCTGCTAGAGAAGTTACATCAATTGAAGGATGGGGTCATTCAGTCTCAGGTAAATTTTCTGATAAAAGAGGTCTACATCACCTACAATAAAACGGAGATAAAACTTCGCGAGGTGGTTGAGTTGATGTCGAGTATTGGCTATGAGCCGGTCATATCTCTTCATAGCGGAGAAGAGAAAAAAGATAAGAACACCTCCAATAAAAAGATGATCATCAAGTTGGGTGTTGCGGGTTTTGCTTTTGGGAATATTATGCTTTTGGCTTAGGAACCATACCTATGATGGTGTTTGCTTCTTATGCAGGCAATTGGCTATCTAACAAAGCTAAAAGGAGATTGAGATCCCTCATTCCGGTTTTCTTATTTCTAATGGGTGCAATGTTGGTAGTGCGTGGTTTGAACCTAAATATCCCTTATCTCAGTCCATTTATAGATCTCGTAGCTCCAGGTGTGACCTATTGCAATTAGAATTGCATTTTTGCATCAAAACTTTCGCATGAAGTTTACAAAGAATGAACTGTATTTTATTGCTGCACTTATCGTGTTTACTATAGTTGTTCATTTTTTAAATCTAGGTCTATTTCCTCTTTTTGGTGATGAGGGTATTCGCGGTACTGTTTCATTTGAAATGATGAAACACGAAAACTACATTGTTCCTTCAAAGTTTGGTTGGTACTACTATCGCAAACCGCCTTTGTACAATTGGATCATGATTGGTTTTTTCTACCTCACCAACTCTTACAGCGAGTTTGTTTTGCGCCTACCTTCTGTCATTCCTCTCTTTCTGTTTGGAGCCACAATTTGGTATGTAACCAAAAGCAAAATTGGATCTAAACCTGCTTTATTAGCGGCTTTTCTATTTATTTTAAGTGGCAGATTGCTCTCTAGAGACTCCATGTTGGGCCATATTGATATTTTTTATTCATGGGTCACCTTTATCGAGTTCTACCTTATTTGGTACTTCTGGAAAAGAAAAGCCTATTGGAAACTCTTTCTCTTTTCATACTTATTGGCGGCAGCTGGAGTTTTGATGAAGGGGCTTCCCTCTTTCATTTTTCAAGGTGCCACCTTGTTTGTGTGGAGCATCTACCTCAAAGATTTTAAAAGGCTTTTCTCGGTTCAACACATTGTTTCTTTTCTCCTCTTTGCCGGCATTATTGTAGGATACTTTTATGCTTATTCACAATACAATTCTCTAGAAACTTATTTCAACGAGCTCTATTTTCAGTCAAGTCAACGGACTATTGTTGAACATGCTTGGTGGGAGAATGTACTCCAATTGATCACATTTCCTATTGAGAATTTCGGCCATTTGTTTCCCAGTTCTCTGTTTCTTCTTTTTCTATTCAAGAAGGATACCGTGCGCAATTGGCTCAAAGATGATTTTATGGCTTTTACTTTTTTGGTTCTCGCCATTAATAGCATCCCTTATTGGTTATCTCCAGGGTATTATCCTAGATACTTGTTCATGCTTTATCCTTTGCTGTTTATTCTTGGGGCAGATGCTTATTTCAAGAGAAAGGACGAATGGGCCAAGCTCAACAATGGGATACTTGGGTTTTTCTTAGTTTTTGGAGTAGCTGTTGCACTTGCTCCTTTATATACTTTTTCGGTAGATTATTTTAGTGAAAAGCCTTTTCATATTTGGGGAGTATTGTTGATGTTAGTCATTGGAGCGGGATGCGCATTTTTCTGGTTCAAACCAAAGTACAAGCTTTGGGCATCTCTTGCTTTTGTTGCTCTGTTTCGACTTGGCTTTGATCTATATGTTTTACCGTATAGGGTAGATGTGGAGCAAAGTCAATATGTGTTTAGAAAAGAAACATCCAAAAAGCTGGTAGAGCTTACTCAAGATGCTCCGCTTTACCTATATAAAAACACTCCAATGTATGAAGAGTTTGGCTATTATATTGGCACAGAGAAAGACCAAATTCTTCAAATAAAGGGAAAATATAAGTCCGGAAATTATTACCTGACCATTGATTCTATGCTACCAGAAAATCAGTCTTACGATAGAATCTACAGTTTTGAGCTAGGCTATAAAGATTTTGTGATACGATTGATTAAAGTGCATTGATTTATTGCTTGTTCTTCTCTTCGATTAAAGCATTCCAATCTTTAGCTGGAATGAACTTAAGAGAAATAGAGTTTACACAATGTCTAGTGTCTTTATCTGTGAATCCTTCATTCATAAACACGTGGCCGAGGTGTCCACCGCAATTGTTGCACACAATTTCTGTTCTTCTTCCATCTGCATCTACTTGTCGAAGTACAGCCCCTTCTATTTCATCATCAAAAGAAGGCCAGCCACAGTGAGAGTCAAATTTATCTTCAGATCTGTATAAAGCCGCATCACATCGTTTGCAAGTATAAACTCCCGCGTCTTTATTTTCTACATAAGCACCAGTAAACGGGCGCTCGGTTCCTTTGTCTAAGATTACGTATTCTTCTTCAGGTGTAAGCTCGTTGAAGCTCGTATCGTTTTTAAGTTCCATGCTTTGTTGGTTGTTTACCTTGGTTGGCTGGCTGCAAGCTCCTAGAGAAGCTGTGGCAAAAATGCAAATTGCGATGATTGTTTTCATAACTCTTCAACTAAAGAACAACAAATTCATTATTCGGTTCAGCTGCAATTGAAGTAAATTCTATTGAAAACCACCACCTCTGTAATCTTCACGACAAAGTTGAATGGTCTGAAAAGAGCAAACGGAAATAATGTCATGCTAATCTGACACTATTTAAGCTCATTTTCGTGGGGTTCTGACATATGAACCGAAGAAATACCTTTTTTCCTGTTGGCATAAGGATTGACCTCCTCCAATCAAATTAAGAAATCAATCAAACGAATATAGAATGGGAAAAATTATTGGAATTGATTTAGGAACAACAAACAGCTGCGTTGCAGTAATGGAAGGTAGTGAAGCAGTTGTAATTCCTAACAGCGAAGGAAAACGCACTACACCTTCTGTAGTAGCATTTGTTGATGGAGGCGAGCGCAAAGTTGGAGATCCTGCAAAAAGACAGGCAATTACCAACCCGCACAAAACAATTTACTCTATCAAAAGATTCATGGGGAACAGCTTTGATGAGAGTTCTCAAGAAGTTCAAAGAGTACCTTATAAAGTAGTAAAAGGAGACAATAACACTCCACGTGTTGATATTGACGGAAAGATGTATTCTCCGCAAGAAATTTCTGCAATGATTCTTCAAAAAATGAAGAAAACGGCTGAAGATTACTTGGGTACAACAGTAGACGAAGCAGTAATTACAGTTCCTGCATATTTCAACGATTCTCAGCGTCAAGCAACGAAAGAAGCTGGTCAAGTAGCTGGTTTGGAAGTGAAACGTATCATCAACGAACCGACAGCTGCATCTTTAGCTTACGGAATTGACAAAGACGGTTCTGACAAGAAAATTGTAGTGTTTGACCTTGGTGGCGGTACGCATGATGTTTCTATCCTAGAATTGGGAGATGGAGTATTTGAAGTATTGGCTACAGATGGTGATACTCACCTTGGGGGAGATGACTTTGACCAACGCATCATTGACTGGATGGTGGAAGAGTTTAAAGCAGAAAATGGAGCTCAAGCAGATTTATCTAAAGACCCAATGGCTTTGCAGCGTTTGAAAGAAGCTGCTGAAAAAGCGAAAATTGAGTTGTCTTCTGGTACAAATACAGAAATCAACTTACCTTATATCATGCCTGTTGATGGCATACCAAAACACTTGGTAAAATCAATGAGTCGTTCAAAATTTGAGCAGATTGTGCATGATTTGGTAGAGAGAAGCATAGATCCTTGTAGAAAAGCAATGAAGAATGCAGACCTTTCTAACTCAGACATTGATGAGGTTATTCTTGTTGGTGGTTCTACACGTATTCCTGCAGTGCAAGATGCCGTTAAGGCTTTCTTCGGGAAAGAGGCTTCAAAAGGAGTGAACCCAGATGAGGTTGTAGCTTTAGGTGCTGCCATTCAAGGTGGTGTATTAACTGGAGAGGTGAAAGATGTATTGCTTCTAGATGTTACTCCACTTTCTTTGGGTATTGAAACCATGGGTGGAGTATTCACCAAGCTCATTGAAGCAAATACTACAATTCCTACCAAGAAGTCTGAGACTTTCTCTACAGCTGCTGATAACCAGCCTTCTGTTGAGATTCATGTATTGCAAGGAGAACGTCCTATGGCAAATGATAACAGAACAATTGGGAAGTTTCATTTGAATGACATTCCACCAGCACAGCGTGGCGTACCTCAAATTGAAGTGACTTTTGATATTGATGCCAACGGAATTTTGAACGTTTCAGCGAAAGACAAAGCAACGAACAAAGAACAAAGCATTCGTATTGAAGCATCTTCTGGATTGAGTGATGAAGAAATTGACAGAATGAAAAAAGAAGCCGATGCCAATGCAGATGCCGATCAACAAGCCAAAGAGCGCGTTGAGAAGTTGAACCAAGCAGATAGCCTCATTTTCCAAACTGAGAAACAGTTGAAAGAATTTGGAGATAAGCTTCCAGAAGACAAGAAGAAGCCTATTGAAGAAGCGGTAGAAGAGTTGAAGAAAGCGCATGCTTCTCAAGATATTCCTGCTATTGACACAGCAATGGAGAAATTGAACACTGTTTTTCAAGCGGCTAGTCAAGAAATGTACAATGCACAGCAACAAGCTGGTGGCGCAGAAGGAGCACCAACAGGTGAGCCTACAGGAGATGCTGGTGGAGCTGACGATGCAGAAGTTACTGATGTAGATTTTGAAGAAGTGAAGTAAGCACTTGTTCAATTAGAAATAATAAACCCCTCGAGCAATCGAGGGGTTTTTTGTTTAGCTCAATAATTAATGCTGAATACACGTAAAAATCAACTTTAAGCGTTAAAAGAAAAGTGTTCTGAGCATTCGCTTGAATTATGAGTCTCTGCTGTTGAAGCGTTGGTTATTCAAGCATAAAAAAGGGCTATTTATGTTCTAAAAGAGCCGTAAACTTCTCATGTATTTTATGCATGAAAATTGGTGATAGTATGTAGTCATCTATACCTGCATCTTTACAGTTTTGATCAATGTCTCTTTCTGGAGATGCGGTGTGCGCCAGCAATTTGATAGTCGTGTCAAATTTTCTTATTTCCCTTGCTAAGGTATATCCATCCATCTTAGGCATCATGATGTCTAGGAGTACTATATCAATTTCGGAAGAAGATTTTTTTAAGAATTCAAGGGCAGTTTCAGGAGATTGAGAAAAAGTTACTCTTCATTCCAGTATGCTTGAACAACAGCTTGAAAAAATCCATAGCTGCATTGGTGTCGTCTTCAATCACCGCATGGATTCCTTCTAAAGGGATTAAATGATCGTGCATACTTATATTCTTTGTGAATTTGGGAATCTGGAAATTAATAAAATTCAATAGAATAGTCGAAGAAATTGTTGGATAAGTTGCTTTCGTAACTAAAGCTAATTGAATACTGAAATTTCTTGCATTTGAAGGATAAATGCATTCGTTACCCATACTTACGAAGGGAAATCTATCAACTATCAATTTCTCTTTGCAATTTCAAAATTAAAGCAGTCCGTTTTTTCAACCTGCTCTATTTGCGCCTTTATTTTAATGAAAAATCATCGTGGTCTTCTCACAGGTCGAGTACTTGCAGGTCTTTGAGCAGGTCTTTGAATAGGTTGGCTAGGCCTTGTTCTAGCTGGTTGTTGAGCTGGTTTAGCTGTTGGTTGTGTACTTGGTTTCTGAGCTGGCTGTGCACTCGGCTTTTGAACGGGAGTAGTAGAAGGTTTAGTAGTTGGCTTTTGGGCGGGTTGTGTACTTGGTTTTTGCGCAGGAGTAGTACTTGGTTTCTGTGCAGGTTTAGTGTTAGGCTTTTCAACAGCTGGACGCGATGCTGGTTGATTGCCAGGCTTTTGCCCTGGTTTAGATGCTGGCGTTTGACTTGGACGTTTTCCTGAATTTTGATTATTGCTTGGAGTATAGTGCTTTTTGTAGCTTCCGTTGCTCCTGTGGTTTACAACTGTTGTTGAGCTTCTTCTATGAGAATGGTGGTAGTTGTTGTAGTGATGGTGGTTATGCACAACTACCGTTGTTCCACCTCTGTAAGGCCCATAATAGTGGCTTCGGTAATACACGTGTCTGCTGTAGTAAATGTTCACCGAAACAATAGGGTAGGGCCTGTAATAAGGAGGATAATAGCCGTAGTAATATGGAGGAACATATGGCACGTACCCAGGTGAGTATACATATTCTACAATTGGTTCGGAGGCTACATAAACTGTTTCTGGTTCGGCTTCAACAGTCACTGTGTCTCTGCCTACATAGGCTGGGTTTGCTGTTGCTCCTGTGGCGTTTGGTTTGGGTTCTACAACATAGTCTTTTCCGTAGAGTGTTTCATCGCCAACCATTTGAAGGTTAAATTTCTCTTCATCATCTTTTGTGAGAAGAATAACCGCAACATCTTGTGTTTCTTTTTCTTCTATATCTACTTGTAAAACAAAAGTAAAATCGTCATTCTCTTTGATCGTAGATACTTTTATGAAATCTACATTTCCATCTAGATCAAGATCTAAATTGTTAATTCCTGTCTCTTCATCATTTAAGTCTTTTTCAAAATCTTCAATGGTTTTTGAGTTTTGAAATAAATCTAGGGTGGCATAAAGGTCTAGGTTGTCTCCAGGCAGACCCAATAGGTCTTCTTCACTTGAAGTTTCTTGAGCGTTTGAGGCAACAGGTGTAAATGCAATAGTTAGCAACAATAAAAAAGTAATCTTTCTCATAATTCTTCAATAGTACTTCAAATGGATGATTATTAAAAATGACAAAAGTTAGAAACCTGAACTTACTCATTTCTGAGGAATGGGCTACAAGATTCATTCCGAAACCTGATGTTCTGAATAGGAATTAGATGCCTTTCTCAACCGTTATGACTGTTAGATGGAATTAAGAACGAACAGTCAATAAAAAAGCCCTCGGTAACACATTACAGAGGGCTTAATTACATTATTTGGCCAATTCTAGGTTTAGGTTGTAAACGTATCCATTTATCAAGCTATAGAAAAAGCTTGATGTTGTATTTGCTCGGTAATACTTTTCGTCTTTTCTGTCTAGTACATAGAACCTTCTTACATTGAAGCTTCCTTGTTCCATTTGACCAGAAGCGCCTTCATTGGTGTAGTTTCTGCTCTCACTACTGTAACTAAATACATATTGATATTCATCTAAATCGGTGTAGGGTACATTCTCTAATTGTTTGAAAAATACAAACTCATGTTTGCCGTTGTATTCGGCAAAACTTTCTTTTACGCGTTTGTCGTATTTCTCGCTGTTCTTCAAAATCACCAATAAGGTGCCTTCGGTTTTGCTAAACTCTGGGGGAATACAACCATTTTCAACAGTAAAGTTCTCTTGTGCATATTTTTCATCTTTTGAAGGACCAGTCAATAAGATGCAGCTTTGTAATGTGAAAATAAAAAGAAGGGCAGATATGCCCAATACTTTTGATAGCATAAGATTAAATATTTAGGTTTAGATGGCTAGACGGGAAATGTGAGCAAGAGGTTTACTTCAAGC